>NZ_JBIDAL010000004.1:40901-558052 GCF_043202415.1 Streptomyces sp. NPDC048192 | reverse complement strand
GGTGCTTTCCAGGCTCCCGCGTTTGTCTCGCGGTTTCCTTTCCGGCGTTTCCGACTCTATCAGATCCTTTCGGCGTCTGACTCCCAGTCAGGGGGGCTTGTCCTCCCGGCCGTTGGCCGTTCCGACGTCTCAAACCTTAGCGGATCCGCTCGGCGATTCCCAATCGGGCCACCGGACTTCCATTCGAATCGAATTCGGGCACGCCGAAATCAACCCGTCCGGGAGATCGTGCTTCTGGTGTGAGGGGTGCCGCTCGGGGCGGCTGAGTGCTGCCGGAGAACCGTTACGGCTCCGTGGCAACCCGAAGAACTTTACGGATCGCCCAGGGGCGTGTCAACACCCCCCTGTCAAGATTTTTTACGCCGGTCTCAGTCGAGGTCGCTGAGCCGGCCGCCGGCGTCCGGCTGGGCGTGCTCGACCCGGCGCAGGAGCCTGGTCAGCACCTCCCCGAGGACCGCGCGCTCCGCAGGAGTGAGGTCCTGGAGCAGGTCCTCCTCGAACACGGTCGCCAGGCGCATGGCCTCCAGCCACTTCTCTCGCCCCTCCGGGGTCAGCTCGACGATGACTCGGACGCGGTTGGACTCGTCCCGTTCACGGGTGACCAGTCCTTCGGAGACCATGCGGTCGATCCGGTGGGTCATCGCGGCCGGGGTGAGTCCGAGCCGCTTGGCGAGCTCGCTCGGGCCCATGCGATACGGGGCGCCGGAGAGGACGAGCGCCTTGAGCACCTCCCACTCGGCGTTGCTGATACCGAGGGCGGCGGTCTGGCGGCCGTAGGCGACGTTCATCCGGCGGTTGAGCCGGGACAGCGCCGACACGATCTTCTCGACCTGCGGGTCGAGGTCCTGGAACTCGCGCTGGTAGGCGGCGATCTGCTCTTCGAGCGTCGGCTCTGTGACGCCGGGGGTGTCGGCCATGGGCGCAGTATCGCACGCAGGGCCTTTGCGTTGAAGTCCTTCGCTGTGTAGTCTTTAGATTCGAACTTTAGCTTTGAAGTCTTCAGGTCTAACTAGTGAGAGAGGTGAACGTGACCAGGGCGATGGGCGCAGCGATGCGCCGGATCCACGTGGGCAACGCACTCAGCGCGTTCGGGCTCGGCTTCACCGTCCCCTACCTGTACGTCTATGTGGCGCAGGTCCGGGGGCTGGGAGCCATGACGGCGGGTTTCGTGCTCGCCGTCTTCGCCGTGGCCGCACTGATCGTGCTGCCGTTCGCCGGGCGGGCGATCGTCCGGCGCGGCCCGCTGCCGGTCCTGCTCGCCGCCCTGGTCGCCGCCTCGCTCGGCGCGCTGAGCCTGGGCCTCGCGGGCGGCGCCGCCGCCGTGCTGCTGTCGGCCGCGGCGCTCGGCGCCGGGCAGGCCGTGATGCAGCCGGCGCTGGCGACGATGATCGTGGACTGCTCGTCCCAGGACACGCGGTCGCGGGCGTTCGCCACGCAGTTCTTCCTCCAGAACCTGGGGCTCGGTATAGGCGGCCTCATCGGCGGCCACCTCGTCGACGCCACGCGCGTGTCGTCGTTCACGCTGCTTTTCTCCGTCGAGGCGGCCATCTTCCTGCTGCTGGCCGGCGTGATGGCGACCGTGCGGATGCCGCACTCGCCGCGGATGGCGGACGCGCCCGCGCGGTCGGCGAAGGGCAGTTGGAAGCAGCTGCTCGGGAACCGGGCGATGGTGCAGCTGTGTGTGCTGGGTTTCGTGCTGTTCTTCGCCTGCTACGGCCAGTTCGAGTCCGGGCTGAGCGCGTACGGCGTGGAGGCGGCCGGGATATCCACCTCCGCGCTGGGTACGGCGCTGGCGGCGAACACCCTGATGATCGTGGTCGCCCAGTTCGCGGTGCTGAAGTTCGTGGAGCGCAGCCGGCGCTCCCGGGTCATCGCCGGGGTCGGTCTGATCTGGGCCGTGGCCTGGGTGGCCGCAGGGTACGCGGGGCTGGGGCACGGCAGCCGGGAGATGGCGACGGCCGCGTTCGTGTCGACGTACGCGCTGTTCGGGCTCGGTGAGGCGATGCTGTCGCCGACGGTCGCTCCGCTGGTCGCCGACCTGGCTCCCGAGGGGATGGCCGGGCAGTACAACTCGGCGTTCGCGCTGGTCAAGCAGCTTGCGCTGGCCGTCGGGCCGGCGGTGGGCGGGCCGCTGGGGGCTTCGCTGCCGGCTCCGTACGTGGTGACCTTCCTGGCGTTCTCGGTGACGATCAGCGTGCTGGCGCTGCGGCTGGGCAGGCAGCTCACCCCGGTGCAGGACCGTCCCTGGCTCGCCCGGACCCGGGTGGTCGCCCGGGGTGGAGCGCCTGCGGAGTCGCTGGCCGCGTAGGTGCGCGCGGCACCCGGCGCCGGCCGGCAGCCCCGTGGTGCTACCCCTTCGGCAGGGCGAACTCGCACCACACGGCCTTGCCGCCGCCCGGTGTGCGGCGGGAGCCCCAGCTGGAGGCGATGGTCGCCACGATGGCGATGCCCCTGCCGGACTCGTCGGCCGGTTCCGCGCGCCGTCGGCGCGGGAGGTGGTCGTCGCCGTCCGTGACCTCGATGATCAGTCGGCGGTCGGTGCGGCGGAGCCGCAGTCGCATGGGCGGCGTGCCGTGCTGGAGGGAGTTGGCGACCAGCTCGCTCGCGGCGAGCACGCCGAGATCGTGCAGCTCGGCCGGGAAGCGCCAGCTCGTCAGCACGCCGGAGGCGAACGCGCGGGCGCGGGGAGCGGCCTCGACGCCACCGAGGAGTTCCAGGGCGGCGTTGCGGAACAGGTCGCCGTCGGGGCCCGTACGGGCGGGGTGCTGGAGGACGAGGACGGCGACGTCGTCGTCGTGGTCGGCGGTGACGCCGGCCGAGCGGACCAGGCGGTCGCAGATCACCTGCGGGGTGCCGGTCGCGCCGGCGAGGGCGCCCTCCAGCGCCGCGATGCCCTCGTCCAGGTCCTCGTCCCGGCGCTCGACCAGGCCGTCCGTGTAGAGGACGGCCGTGGAGCCCGGGCCCAGGGCGATGGAGCCGGAGGAGTGCACCCAGCCACCGGTGCCGAGCGGCGGGCCGGTGGGCTCGTCGGCGCGGGAGACCGTGCCGTTCTCGTCGCGGACGAGGATCGGCAGGTGGCCGGCGGAGGCGTACACCAGGCGGCCCTCGTTGGGGTCGTGGACGGCGTAGACGCAGGTGGCGATCTGGTTGGCGTCGATCTCGGCGGCGAGGCCGTCCAGCAACTGGAGCACTTCGTGCGGGGGCAGGTCCAAGCGCGCGTAGGCCCGGACGGCCGTCCGCAGCTGGCCCATGACCGCTGCCGCGCGCACGCCCCGGCCCATCACGTCCCCGATGACGAGGGCCGTGCGGCCGCCGCCGAGGGTGATCACGTCGTACCAGTCGCCGCCGACCGCGGCCTCGGTGCCGCCGGGCTGGTAGGTGGCGGCGATGCGCAGGTCGTCGGGTTCCTCCAGCTCCTGCGGGAGCAGGGAGCGCTGGAGGGTGACCGCCGTCTCGCGCTGGCGGCGTTCGCTGGCGCGCAGCCGCTCGGCGGCCTCGGCGTGGTCGGTGACGTCGGTGGCGAAGACCAGGACGCCCGCGTCGCCGTCGCCGTCCTCCGCGACCGGGGTGCAGGTGAAGGTGTAGGAGCGGCCGTCGAGGGCCTTGCGGGACTTCAGCGTGCGAGGCTTGCCGCTGCGCAGCACCTGGTCGAGGAGCGGGAGCAGGCCCAGTTCGGACAGCTCCGGCAGCGCCTCGCGCGCGGGCTCGCCCAGCGGCCGTACGCCGAAGGCCGCCGTATAGGCGTCGTTGACGTACGCGATGCGGTGGTCGGGGCCGTGCACCAGGGCGACGAGGGCCGGGACGCGGTCGAGGACGTCGCGCGCGGGCAGTTCGTCGACGGCGGGCACCGGGAATGTGCCGTCGGCCGGCTGTCCGGCGCGGGCCGCGGGCACGGAGCCTTCCCCCCGCCGGTCCGGGGAGACCGGGGTCTCGGTCCGCGCGGCGGCGCGGCGCTGCGTTCCGGGGAGCCGGGCGCTCCAGCGCGTGAAGTTCACTTGGGAAGAAGCCTCGTGGGTGCTTAAGGGCGGGCGGGTGCCCGTCCGAGGACGTGGGGCAGTCTGTCAGGGGGCGCGCCGCGGCGACATCCGTCAGACGCCTGGGCGGGCCGGGGAGTTCCTGGGTCCGGTCAGGACGACCCTTTCGGGTCGTCCGAGGGGTTGTGAGGAGGCTTTCCACCGGCGGCGAGTTCGAACTCCGCGCGGGGGTGTTCGAGCGAGCCGAGCGAGACGATCTCCCTCTTGAAGAGCCCGGCGAGGGTCCATTCGGCGAGGACCCGGGCCTTCCGGTTGAAGGTGGGCACCCTGCTGAGGTGGTAGACGCGGTGCATGAACCAGGCAGGGTAGCCCTTCAGCCTGCGGCCGTAGACCTGTGCGACGCCCTCGTGGTAGCCGAGGGAGGCGACCGAGCCGACGTACTTGTGGGCGTACGTCTCCAGGGGCTCCCCGCGCAGCGCGTGGACGATGTTGTCGCCGAGGGTGCGGGCCTGGCGGACGGCGTGCTGGGCGTTGGGCGCGGTCTCGGTGCCGGGTTCCGCGGCGGTGACGTCGGGTACGGCGGCGGCGTCCCCGGCCGCCCAGGCGTGCTCGGTGCCGTCGACGGTCAGCTGGGCGGTGCACTTCAGCCGGCCGCGTGCGGTGAGCGGCAGGTCGGTGGCGGCCAGCAGGGGGCTGGGTTTGACGCCGGCGGTCCACACGACCGTGCGGGTCGGGAAGCGCTGGCCGTCGCTGAGGACGGCGACGCGGTCGGCGCAGGACTCCAGGCGGGTTTCGAGCAGGACCTGGATGTTGCGGCGGCGCAGCTGGGTGACGGTGTAGCGGCCCATCTCGGCGCCGACCTCGGGCAGGATCCGGTCGGAGGCCTCCACGAGGATCCACTTCATGTCCTCGGGGCGGACGTTGTGGTAGTAGCGCGCGGCGTAGCGGGCCATGTCCTCCAGTTCGGCGAGCGCCTCCACGCCCGCGTAGCCGCCGCCGACGAAGACGAAGGTGAGGGCGGCGTCGCGGATCGCGGGGTCGCGGGTGGAGGAGGCGATGTCCATCTGCTCGATGACGTGGTTGCGCAGACCGATGGCCTCTTCGACGGTCTTGAAGCCGATGCCGTACTCGGCGAGGCCGGGGACGGGCAGCGTGCGGGAGACGGAGCCGGGGGCCAGCACCAGTTCGTCGTAGCCGAGGAGTTCGGCCGGTTTTCCCTCCTCGGCGGTGGCAAGGGTGGTGACGGCCGCGGTGCGCACCGCGTGGTCGATGGACGTGACCTCGCCGACGACGACATGGCACCGGTCCAGGACGCGCCGCAGCGGTACGACGACATGGCGGGGCGAGATCGAACCCGCGGCCGCTTCGGGAAGGAACGGCTGGTACGTCATGTAGGGGTCCGGGGTGACGACGGTGATCTCGGCCTCACCCCGCCTCAGCTCGCTCTTCAGCCTCCGCTGGAGCCGCAGTGCCGTGTACATCCCGACGTAGCCGCCGCCGACAACCAGAATGCGCGCACAGTCCTTCACCATCCCATGACGCACCCGGCGCAGTTGTTTGTCCACAGCCCCGGCAATTTGTGTGACCGGCGGCCGGGTGTGCGCGGGGCCGGCCGTGCCGCCGGAGCGGGACGAAACGGGGCAGGTCAGCGAGGGTGGGCGAGGATACGTGAAGGTGATCAAAGGGGATGTAGCGGACCCGTACTCCGATCGGGGGGCGCAGTGTGCGGAACCTGCCCCTTCTGAATTGACTTCCTCTCAACTATGTTCGTGTGTCTACGGGGTGTAGGGAATGTGGTCGAACGGGTTCCGCGACGGGCGGACCCGGTCGAGAACGACGTCAGTTCCACGCACTTCGCGACAGAGGCGGGGAGTCTCCGGGGGGAGACGTCATTACCGGGGGAAATACATGCATGTTCAGGACACGCATTGGTCATCCGCAGCCGCGCTCGCACCGGGCGGCGTGGCGATGAACGCGGCGGTGGGCAACGGGCGCGCGGACGGGTCGCGTACGGCTCCGCTGCGGGTGGACGCACAGCGCAATCTGGAGCACGTGCTGCGTGCGGCGCGTGAGGTGTTCGGCGAGCTGGGGTACGGCGCGCCGATGGAGGACGTGGCGCGGCGCGCCCGCGTGGGTGTCGGCACGGTGTACCGGCGCTTTCCCAGCAAGGACGTCCTGGTCCGGCGCATAGCCGAGGAGGAGACCGCGCGGCTGACCGAGCAGGCGCGGGCCGCGCTCGGGCAGGAGGACGAGCCGTGGTCGGCGCTGTCCCGGTTCCTGCGGACGTCCGTGGCGTCGGGGGCGGGGCGGCTGCTGCCGCCGCAGGTGCTGCGGGTCGGCTCCGCACCGGGCTCCGCCGCTGCGGCCGGGCCGGGTGCGCCGGTGGGCGCCGCCGAAGAGGCCCGGGTGCCCCAGCAGCGGGTGCAGCCGGGGGGCGGGGAGCTCCGGCTGGTGCCGGAGTCCGGCCAGGACGCCGAGGACAGCGGGGTCGGGGCGCTGCTCGACGTGGTCGGGCAGCTGGTGGAACGGGCCCGGGCGGCCGGTGAGCTGCGGGCGGACGTGTCGGTGGGGGACGTGCTGCTGGTGATCGCCACAGCGGCGCCGTCCCTGCCGGATGCCGCGCAGCAGGCGGCGGCGTCGGCGCGGCTGCTGGACATCCTGCTGGACGGGCTGCGGTCGCGTCCCGCGTAGCGGCCCCGCCGAGCGGGAGCGGGCAGGAGGGCGGACGGACCCGTGGTCCTCGGGCCGCGGGTCCGTCGTCGTTGGTTTGTCGCTGCTCCCCCACGTGTCCGGCTGCGCGCCAGGAGCCGTACGACCCCCATCACGCCGGAGCCGCGGATCGCACGCCTCTCAGCGGTGCGGTTCACCCGTTCGAGGAGCAGGCGAAAGTCTGTGGCGACCGCAGTCCTCGGATGAGTGGATGCCGTGAACATCGGGGCCTTGGCCGGAAGTCGCTGTGGCACCCTGTGCCGGTGATGGATCGGGCTGGTCGGGGGTCGGGGGCTTTCCGCGATGGGCGTTGACGGGTGGGACGAGTCACGCGGTGACGACGCGGAGGCCGCCGGGCCGGCGGGGCCGCAGGTGCCGAACCAGGGCGGACCGCCGGTTTCCGCGGGGCGCGGCGAGCCCAACGTGCCCGCCCAGCGTGAGGGCAGCGTGCTGCCGCCGCCCCGGGAGACGCCGCCCGACGACGGCGAGCTGATCGAGCGGATGCGCGGCGGCGACGACTCCGCGTACGAGGAGCTGTACCGGCGGCACGCGGAAGCCGTACGGCGCTATGCGCGCACCTGCTGCCGGGACGGGCACACCGCCGACGACCTGACGGCGGAGGTCTTCGCGCGGATGCTGCAGGCGGTGCGCGGGGGCTCCGGGCCCAGGCACGCCGTCCGTGCCTATCTGCTGACCTCCGTACGGCGCGTCGCCGCGCACTGGACGAAGTCCGCCCGGCGCGAGCAGCTCGTCGACGACTTCGCCGTCTTCGCCCAGCAGGCCACGCGCGTCCCCGAGGCGCCCGACGACAGCGCGTCCATGGGTTCCTTCGGAGCGGGTCTCGACCTGGGCGCCGATGTGCGGGCGATGCACGAGGCGGAGCAGTCCCTGGCCATGCAGGCTTTTCGCTCGCTGCCCGAGCGCTGGCAGGCCGTGCTGTGGCACACCGAAGTCGAGGACGAGTCCCCGAGCGAGGTGGCCGTCCTGTTCGGGCTGGACGCCAACGGCACGCGCGTGCTGGCGAGCCGCGCCCGCGAGGGGCTGAAGCAGGCCTATCTCCAGGCCCATGTCAGCGCCTCCCTCGCCGGTGACGAGGAGTGCGCCCGCTACGCCGACCAGCTCGGCAGCTACGCCCGCCGCAAACTGCGCGTCCGAGCGGAACGGGGCCTGCGCAAGCACCTCGAGGAGTGCGCCAAGTGCCGGCTCGCGGCCGCGCAGATCGAAGAGGTCGCCGGCGGTATCCCCGGCGTCGTCCCGGTCGCGGTCATCGGCTGGTTCGGGGCCGCCGGGTACGCCAAGGCGCTCGGGATCGTCGCGGGCAGCGCCGGGGCCGGTGCGGCGGGTGCGGCCGCGGCGGCCGGCGGGTCGTCCGGCGGGGCCGGTGGCACGGGCGGCGCCGCGGCGTCGGAGGGGCTCGGCGCCCCGGTGAAGGCGGGGATCGCTGCCGGTGTGGTCGCGGTGGCCGCCGCCGCGGTGGCGCTGGCCCTGGTGAACGACAGCCACCCACCGGCGAAGGAGGCCGCCAAGCCGGCCCCGTCCGCGCCCGTCGTACAGCCCCCGGCACCGACGCCGGCCCCGTCGGCGAAGAAGCCCTCGCCCCGGCCGGTGGTGCTCGCCCCGAAGCCGTCTCCCACCCCGTCTCCCACCCCGACGCCCACACCCACACCGAAGCCCACTCCCCGGCCCAGGCCGGCGCCCACCCCGACGCCGACGCCGACGCCCCCGGCGAGTCCCACGCCGACGCCCACTGCCCCTCCGGCGCCCACCGTGTACCAGGTCAGCGCCCTCGACTACGACGTCGCAGGCGACGGCACCAAGCCCGAGATCCGGCTCGGCGAGAGCAGCTGGGTGTGGCAGCGCTACGGCCTGTCGATCGACGGCAAGCAGTACGCGCACGGGGTGACCGTGCGCGGCGAGTCCTCCGTCACCATCGCCCTCAACCGCCAGTGCACCGCGTACGACGCACTGGCCGGCGTGGACGACATGACGCTCGGCCTGGGCAAGGTCTCCTTCTCCGTCTACGCCGACGGGGTGCGGCTGTGGCAGTCCGGCATGGTCAAGGGAAACGACCCTGCCGTGCCCG
The DNA here is from genome assembly GCF_043202415.1 of Streptomyces sp. NPDC048192. Taxonomy (NCBI): domain Bacteria; kingdom Bacillati; phylum Actinomycetota; class Actinomycetes; order Kitasatosporales; family Streptomycetaceae; genus Streptomyces; species Streptomyces sp. NPDC048192. The sequence goes on along the minus strand of NZ_JBIDAL010000004.1, from coordinate 549,286 downwards.
TCCATGTGAACCTGACCGGGCGCAGGACCGTACGGCTCGTGGTGCGGCCGCACAGCAACCTCTTCGACCGGGCGGCCCTCGCGGACTGGGCGGAGTCCCGGTTCACCTGCCGGTAGGCCCCCGCCGGCGTCACCGGCCGTGTCCGGCGGGGGCCGCCGCCGCGCCGATGTCGCGCAGCACACCGGCCACGTCGAGGCAGGCGCCCCGGGCGAGCTCGGCCTCGTACCGCTCGGGGGGCAGGGCCGCGCGGGCGTCGGCCTGCACCCGGGCGGCCTGGCCGGCCTCCGGCTCGGGGCGCGGGTTGCCCTCCCGCCAGTGGTCCGCGGCGGCGAACAGCCGTACCGCAGCGGCCAGATCGCCGCACCGGGCCCGCAGCCCGGCCGCGGTGTCCACCAGCACCGCCGTGATGACCTCGGAGCACCGCCGGTCCACGGCCTCGCGCAGCGCCTCGGCGAGGATCGGCAGCCCGTGCGCGGGACCCGACTCCTCGGCGGCGAGCAGCGCCTCGACGGTGCGCAGGGCCGCCTCGAACTGCGGAGGCGGGGTGCCGCCGCTCGCCACCGCACGGGTCTCCTCGTACAGCTCCCGGGCGCGGGCGGTCTGCCCGAAGTGCAGGGCGATGTGGGCGCGCATCAGCAGCACGAAGGCGCGCGACTCCGGCACCGCGTACCGGTCGGCGGCCTCGCCAGCCTCGTCCAGCGCGGCCAGCGCGGCCTCGGCGTCGCCGGAGCGGTAGGCGATCTCGGCGAGCCGCGCCTTCAGGAACGGCGACTCGGCGTGGGCCCCCACCTCGTAGGCGAGGCGCAGCGCCTCCTCGTACTCGGCGCGGGCCTCGGTGTACCTGCCGCGTGCCATGGCCGCCTCGCCGGCCGCGCTGCACACCTGGGCCCGCATCCAGCGGTCCCCGACACGCCGGCTGAGGGTGCGCAGCTCGGCCAGGTCCTCGTCCACGCCGCGCAGGTTGCCAGGGGAGTCGACGACCACATGGGTGCGGTACATCAGGGAGACGCCGATCTCCCAGTCGCCGCCGTGGGCGCGGCAGTTGGCGACGGCCGCGGCCATGTCCGGTCCGAGGTCCGCCGCGCCGCCCAGGTAGTAGGCGGTCAGCGGCCAGACGATGCCCGGGAGCCGGGCGGCCTGGGGGCCGCCGCGCTCGTAGGCGGCGCGGACGCGCGCCAGGTACCGCGGGGCGCGCGGGTCGGCCGCGAGCTGGTCGGCGCCCGACTCCGAGGTCAGGAACAGGTAGAGCATCCGCAGGTCCATCCGCAGCTCACGCAGCGGATGCCCGGCCTCGCCGTCGGGCTTGGCGAGGAAGGCGCCGACCGGGTCGGCCGACTCGACCAGGGACATGAGATCGCCCTGCGCGTCCGAGGCGTCGGGGACGTCCGAGGCCGCGAGGGTGTCCAGGGCCACGCCCAGGCGCAGGACCAGGTGGACCAGGGCGACCGCCTCCCGGCGGTGGTTGCGCAGCCACCAGAACCAGCCCATCGCCAGGGCGATCGCGCCCGCCTCCGGCTCGTCGCCGGCCCGCACCGAGCGGTCCAGGGCCGCCCGGATGTTGTCCAGCTCGGTCTCTAGGCGGGAGATCCACGGCAGTTGGTCGGCCGACCTGAGCCGCGGGTCGGCCTCCTCCACCAGCGCCCGCACCCACGCGCGGTGCCGGCGCTCGGCCGCCGCGCGCAGTCCGGGAACCTCGGCCGCGCGCTCGGTGGCGTACTCGTGGATGGTCTCCAGCATGCGGTAGCGCATGCCGCCGGAGCCGTCGGGGCCGCAGGGCGCGGCCACGACGAGGGACTTGTCCACCAGGGCGCCGATCAGGTCGGCCGCCGGTCCGGTGCAGACGGCCTCGGCGGCGGCGAGGTCCCAGCCGCCGGCGAACACGGACACCTCGCGCAGTACCGTGCGCTCGCGCTCGTCCAGCAGGTCCCAGGACCAGTCGACGACCGCGCGCAGGGTCTGCTGGCGGGGCAGGACCGTGCGGCTTCCGGAGGTGAGCAGGCGGAAGCGGTCGTCGAGCCGGTCGGCGATCTGCCGCGGGGTCAGCAGCCTGAGCCGGGCGGCGGCCAGCTCGATGGCGAGCGGCAACCCGTCCAGGCGGCGGCAGATCTCCGCCACGGCCGCGGTGTCGGCGAGCACCGCATCGGCGTCGGGACGGACGGCCTTCGCGCGCTCGGCGAACAGCCGGTGCGCCTGCTCCGGGACCAGGGGCTCGACCGGGCGCACCGACTCACCGGGGACGCCCAGGGGTTCACGGCTGGTCGCGAGGATCGTGAGCCCGGGGCAGTGGGTGAGGAGGGTCTCGGCGAGGGCGGCCGCCGCGCCGATGACGTGTTCGCAGTTGTCAAGGATCAGGAGCCGGCTGCGCGGGGCGCAGTACTCGATCAGCAGGGCGACGGGGTCGGCCTGCGGGGCCGCCAGCTCGTTGGTCAGCAGCACGGTCTCGCGCAGACCGAGGGCGCTGACCACCGCGCCGGGCACCGCCTCGGGATGGTCGAGCGGGGCCAGCTCGACCATCCACGCCTGGGGAAGCCCTGCGGCGGCCTCCTCGGCGAGGCGGGTCTTCCCCGAGCCGCCCGGTCCGGTGAGCGTGACCAGGCGGGCCCTGTGCAGATCGGAACGAATGGCTTCGAGTTCCGGTTCCCGCCCGACGAAGGAGGTCAGCCGGGGGCGGAGATTGCCGGTGCGCTCCGGCGGCCGGGCGGGTGCGGGCCGCGCCGCCGAGGGCGCCGGGGTCTGCTGCTTGAGCAACGACGCGTGCAGGCCCCTGAGTTCCGGGCCGGGGTCGGCGCCGAGGGTGCCGGCGAGGGTGCGGCGGACCGACTCGTACGCGGTGAGGGCGTCGGCGGGGCGGCCGGTGTCGCACAGGGCGCGGATGAGGAGCGCGTGCAGGGGCTCGTCCAGCGGGTGGGCCGCGGTGAGTTCCGTCAGCTCCGGTACGACGTCGCGGGCGCGGCCCAGGTCGAGGGCGGCGGCGGCGCGGGCACGGGCGGCCTCCAGGCGCAGGGCCTCCGGGCGGGCGGCGGCGGTGCGGTCGGGGAGGTCGGCGAGGGCGGGGCCGTGCCAGAGGGCGAGGGCCTCGGTGAAGGCGCGGTGGGCGGTGGCGGGGTCGGCTGCGGCGAGGGCCTGGGTGCCGGAGTGGACGAGGCGCTCGAAGACGTACAGGTCGACGTCGTCCGCGGTCGCCTCCAGGCGGTAGCCGCCCGGGGCCGAGGTGACGGCGTGGCGGCCGAGGGTGCGGCGCAGCCGGCCGACGAGGGCCTGGAGGGCGGCGGGGGCGTCCTGGGGCGGCTCGTCCGGCCAGATCTCGTCGATCAGGGTGCCGGCGGCGGTGGGGCGGCCGGGGCGGAGGGCCAGGGCGGTGAGCAGCGTGCGCAGGCGTGGGCCGCCGACCGGCAGGGGGGCGCCCCGCTCGTCCGCCGCTTGGGCCACGCCCAGGATCCGGTACCGCACCCGGCCATTGTCCCGGCGGGCCGGGAGTGGGGCGACGGGGTTTCACCGAGCGGCGCTGGATGATGCCCGGTGCTGGACCGGGCCGGTAGGGCCGCTGCTCGCTGAGAGACGCCCCTGAGGGGCGCGGGGAACTGCACGACCGGCCACGGCGGACCCGCACCCGGCGACGGACGGACAGCCCGACGGCGTAACCCTCTTACGCGCCGGAGGCCAGCGCTCCCCTCCTCGGCTGGATCCCGGAGGGCACCGCACGCGCGCGTGCCGGTGTCCCCGTCCAGCAGGTGCCCCGGCGGGCCAGCAGGCGGTGGAGCCAGAGTTCCAGGGAGACGAGGTCGGCGAGGCCGTCGAGGGGCAGGGGCTCGCCGTCGGCCGCCGAGCGCAGCGCCTTGCGGACGACGCGCGCCTCCACCAGGCCGGCGTCGGCCAGCAGCGGGCTGGCGAACAGGTCCTGGAGCGGTTCGGCGGCGACGCGCAGTCCTGCGCGGGCGGCCGCCGCCGAGGAGGCGTGGGAGGGGGCGCCCCAGCCGGGCGGCAGGCCGGTGACGCCGGCGCCGTCCAGGACCGTACGGAGGATCGAGGCGCGGGCGCCGGGCTGGACGCGCAGGGCCTCCGGGAGGGCGCGGCAGGCGCGGACGACCTGGTTGTCGAGGAACGGCGCGTGCAGGCGCTGGGAGCGGATCTCGGCGGCCTGTTCGAGGACGCGCAGGTCGGCGGCGTGGCGGGCGAGGGCGGCACGCGCGCGGTACTCGCCGGGACGCTGGACGCCGGTCGCCGAGCGGTCCGCCTCCCCCTGCAGCAGAACCGATACTTCGGCCAGTGCCTCGCCCGTCAGCCAGCGGGCGGCCGGTCCCGGTCTGGCCCAGCTCAGCGCGGCGAGGGAGGCGCCGACCGCTCCTCCCGGCTCGTCGAAGCGGCGCCGCATCAGCCGCTCGGCCAGCCCCTCCAGGCCGGCGCGGTAGGGGGTGCGGGCGAGCCGGCGGGCGGCGCCGTACACGCGCGCGGGGACCATCACCGAGCCGTCGGCCTTGGCGAGCGCGGCGACCGGGCGGACCAGATGGCGCCGTTTGCGGTCCATCAGGAGGTCGGCCAGGCGCGCGGGGTGGGCGTCCAGGACCTGCCGGGCGCCGTGGCCGGTGAAGTGGTCGGCGCTGCCGGCGGCGAGCCGGGCGCGGTGCCGTGCGGCGGTGACCAGCGAGGGCCCGGGTTCGTCGGTGAGCGGGCCGTCGAGCTCGGCGTACGGCAGGGTCTCCTCGGCGCCGGTGACGACGACGTGGTGCAGGCGCGGGCCCGCGGCGAGGGCGCCGGCGCGCTCCAGTTCCGCCTCCCGGCCGCCGACGGCCAGGTCGTTGAAGGTCACGGCGAGGAGCCGCTCGCCGGCACCGGTGCCGTGGCCGAGGAGCGTGCCGGGTCTGCCGGGCAGCCCGGCGGCGAGCAGCGCGAGCGTGCCGGAGGCGGGGCCGCCGGAGAGGTCGGCGCCGATGCCGGGCACGGGCATCCCGCGCCGGGCCCGCCGCTCGGCCGGGCCCATGCCGGGCACCGGCCCGGGGTCGAGGTCGGGCACGTGCCGGGGCGCCGACAGACGCGCGCGCACCGCCTCCACGAGGGCGTCCCGTACGGCGTCCACGGCGCTGTCGGGGTCGGCGGGGGGCGCGGCCACGGCGAGGGAGGCGACGGGCTCGTACCCGGCGATCTCGCGCGAGCCCGCGCGCAGCACCAGCGCGTGCCCCGGCGGGACGCGCCGTACGCCCTCGTACGGGGTGGTGTCGCGCAGCGCGGCCGGTACGTCCGGGGCGGCGAGCAGGGCGGCCAGGTGGCCGAAGTCGAGGTTGGCCTCGATGAGGTCGGCCAGGGGCAGCGCGGCGGTGGCGTAGGCGGTGCCGCCTGCCCAGGGGGTGTGGAACACCGGGCGGGCGCCCGCGAGATCGCCGCAGACGGTGATGCGGCGACCGACCTTGACGACGGCCGTGTAGCTGCCCGGCCAGGTGGTCAGATGGCGCAGGGCGCCGCCGCGCGCGGTGAACAGGCCGCGGCGCAGCTCGTCGTCGGAGGCGCCGCAGATGCCGAGGACGGCGATGCGGTTGTCCGCGTCGGCCTTGACCACGCGCACCTCGTCCGGGCGCCAGTCGCCGACGGCCCACAGCGGGTCGGGGTCGCCCCACAGCAGCTGGGAGCCGACCGGGTGCAGGGTCTCGCCGTCGTAGCCGGTGGCGCCCGCGGAGCCGACTCCGGCGAAGCTCGCGGCGGTGCTGCTCCAACCCACCAACCACCGCATCGACGCCTCCACAGCCTGTGGACAACACTGCACCGCATGAACCGGACCCCCATGCTGCCACGAAGGGAGCGCTGTGGAGGGTCGGCGGCACCGGCTTCGATCGAGGGAACTGCGGGGTGGGAGCCCGGCCGACACGACGCGAATGCGCCCCCTGTACGCTCCCCCAAAACGCCCTTCGCGCCCCGAAGTTGCATGGTCGGAGCGGATGTTCACTGCGACAGGCAGGGGCGATTTTCAGCCAAATCTGCTGAACCAAAAGGAAGATGAGCACGCTCCGTACAGGCCCTCGGGGCGTGCGGCGGCGCGGACACGCGCACAGTCCGGGAGGCGGGCATCGCCTCCCGGACCGGTCCGCCACCCGCGGGGATGAAGGTGGCGGTGTCCCCCAGCCCACTGGATCCAGTACAGCGGGCCGACCCACGCAGGACCCATGGAACCGCTCCCGAGATGGCCGGAGAAGAGCGCACGGACGGGCGCACGGCCACACGCACCGGGGCACGCGGCGAACGGCCGTGCACGGTGCGTACAGGACCGCACTTCCGTACGGACCACAATCCCGCCATCCGGAACAATGCCCCTTAACGCTTGGGATGCGGCGAACTACGCTGGGTTTACGAATGCCGCATGGTTATGCCAGCGCGGCAGCCGTCTGTGTCGAGGGGTGGCGCATGTCCAGGGAGCAACGCGGGCCGAACGAAAAACTCGGCGCCGTTCTCGCCCTCGCGGGAATCAGCAACGCCGGACTCGCGCGGCGCGTCAACGACCTTGGCGCCCAACGCGGTCTGACTCTTCGCTACGACAAGACCTCGGTGGCGCGCTGGGTGTCGAAGGGGATGGTGCCGCAGGGAGCGGCGCCACACCTCATCGCGGCCGCCATCGCCCAGAAGCTCGGCCGCCCGGTGCCGCTCCACGAGATCGGCCTGGCGGACGCGGATCCCGCGCCCGAAGTGGGCCTCGCCTTCCCCAGAGACGTCGGCCAGGCGGTGAAGTCGGCGACGGAGCTGTACCGCCTCGACCTCGCGGGCCGCCGGGCCGGCTCCGGCGGCATCTGGCAGTCGCTCGCCGGATCGTTCGCGGTGAGCGCGTACGCAACGCCCGCCTCACGCTGGCTGATAACCCCCGCCGACAGCTCGGTCGCGCGGGAGGCCGGCTCCGCCGACGGCTCCGGCGCACCGATCAAAGTCGGCCACAGCGATGTGCAGAAGCTGCGGGAGGCCGCCGAGGACGCCCGGCGCTGGGACTCCAAGTACGGCGGCGGCGACTGGCGTTCGTCGATGGTGCCGGAGTGCCTGCGGGTGGAGGCGGCGCCGCTGCTGCTCGGCTCCTACTCCGACGAGGTGGGCCGCGCGCTCTTCGGGGCCTCCGCCGAACTGACCCGGCTCGCCGGGTGGATGGCCTTCGACACCGGGCAGCAGGAGGCGGCGCAGCGGTACTACATCCAGGCGCTGCGGCTCGCGCGCGCGGCGGCGGACGTTCCGCTGGGCGGCTATGTGCTGGCCTCCATGTCGCTGCAGGCGACCTATCGCGGCTTCGGCGACGAGGGGGTCGACCTGGCGCAGGCCGCGCTCGAGCGCAACCGCGGGCTGGCCACCGCGCGGACGATGAGTTTCTTCCGGCTGGTGGAGGCGCGGGCACACGCGCGTGCGGGCGACGCACAGGCCGCCGGGGCCGCGCTGAAGGCGGCGGAGGGATGGCTGGAGCGGTCACGCGAGGGGGACAACGACCCGTCCTGGCTTGGTTTTTATGGCTATGACCGGTTCGCGGCGGACGCGGCCGAGTGCTACCGCGATCTGAAGGCGCCCCGTCAGGTGCGGCGGTTCACGGAACAGGCGCTGTCGAAGCCGACCGAGGAGTTCGTGCGGTCGCACGGGCTGCGCCTGGTGGTCTCGGCGGTGGCCGAGCTGGAGTCCGGGAATCTGGACGCCGCCTGCGAGCAGGGGGTGCGGGCCGTGGAGGTGGCCGGGCGGATCTCCTCGGCCCGGACGACGGAGTACGTGAAGGACCTGCTGCACCGCCTGGAGCCGTACGGGGACGAGCCGAGGGTGGTGGAGCTGCGGGAGCGGGCCCGGCCGCTGCTCATGGCCCCGGCCTGACGGCCACCGGCATGACAAGCCTCACCGCCCGCGTTTGAAGGCGTTGTCAGTGGCGCAGTGCACTATCGAGGTGGGAGGTGGTGCAGGTGCCGGTCGGGGCGTACGACTGTGACGTGCTCGTGGTCGGTGGGGGGATCGTCGGGCTGTCCACGGCGTATGCGATCACCCGGGCCGCGCCGGGCACGGCGGTCACCGTGCTGGAGAAGGAGCCGGGCCCGGCCCGGCACCAGACGGGGCGCAACAGCGGCGTGATCCACAGCGGGATCTACTACCGCCCGGGCTCGCTCAAGGCGCGGTACGCGGTGCGGGGCGCCGCCGAGATGGTGAAGTTCTGTGCCGAGTACGGCATCGCGCACGCCGTCACCGGCAAGCTGATCGTCGCCACCGAGCGCGAGGAGCTGCCCCGGCTGCACGCGCTCGTGCAGCGCGGCAGGGAGAACGGCATCCCGGTCCGCGAGCTGGGCCCCGCGCAGATCGGGGAGTACGAACCCGAGGTCCGCGGCCTCGCCGCCATACACGTCGGCACCACGGGCGTGTGCGACTTCGCCGGAGTGGCCCGCCAGCTGGCGCGGGCCTCCGGCGCCGAGATCCGCTACGGCTCCCGGGTGGTCCGGATCGACCGCCGCCCGGAGCGCGGCGTGGCCGTCCTCACCGCGGGCGGAGACGTCGTCCGGGCCCGGGTGCTGGTCAACTGCGCCGGCCTGCACTGCGACGAGGTGGCCCGGCTGACCGGGGACGAGCCAGGGGTGCGGATCGTGCCGTTCCGCGGGGAGTACTACGAGCTGGCGCGGCCGGAGCTGGTGCGCGGGCTGGTCTATCCGGTGCCGGACCCGGCCTTCCCCTTCCTCGGGGTCCATCTGACCCGGGGCATCGACGGCGGCGTGCACATCGGGCCCAACGCGGTGCCGGCCCTGGCCCGTGAGGGGTACGGCTGGGGGGTCGTACGCCCCCGGGAGCTGGCCGGGACCCTGGCCTGGCCCGGGTCGTGGGCGATCGCCCGGCGGCACTGGAGATACGGCGCGGGTGAGCTGCACCGCTCGCTGTCCAAGGGGGCGTTCCTCCAGGCGGTGCGCCGGCTGCTGCCCGCGGTCGGGGCGGACGACCTGGTGCGGGCCCCCGCCGGGGTGCGGGCCCAGGCGGTGCTGCGGGACGGCACGCTGGTCGACGACTTCCTCATCCGCGAGGGAGCGCGGGCCGTCCACGTGCTCAACGCGCCGTCCCCGGCCGCCACCGCCTCCCTGCCGATCGGGCGGGAGATCGGGCGCCGGGTGCTGGACATGCTCGGGACGGCGTCCGCGTAGTGCCCCGTAAAATCGGAAGCACTGTGTCTGACTCCCTGAACGCGCCCGAAGCCCCCACGCCCGCCCCCCGCACCGCCGGCGTGCCCGTCCGGCACACCCGGGCCAAGGGCGAGCCCCGGTTCCCGGACGGTCCCAAGGCCGATCCCGCCGGGTCGCACTTCGAGCGGCGGATCCGCAGCTTCCAGCCGCGGCGCAGCCGGGTGACCGCCGGGCAGGCGGACGCGCTGCAGCGGCTGTGGCCGAAGTGGGGCCTGGACATCGACGGGCAGCGGGTCATCGACCTGGCCGCGCTGTTCGGCAACGAACGACCGGTCGTGCTGGAGATCGGGTTCGGGATGGGCGAGGCCACCGCGCAGATGGCCGCCGCCGACCCGGACACCAACATCCTCGCCGTCGACGTCCACACCCCGGGCCAGGGCAACCTGCTGGCGCTCGCCGACCGAGGCGGCCTGTCCAACGTACGCGTGGCCAACGGGGACGCGATCATCCTGCTCAGGGAGATGCTCGTCCCCGACGCCCTCGACGGGCTGCGGGTGTACTTCCCGGACCCCTGGCCCAAGAAGCGGCACCACAAGCGGCGGCTCATCCAGCCCGCGTTCCTCGACCTCGCCGCGGCCCGGCTCAGGCCCGGCGCGATCGTGCACTGCGCGACCGACTGGGAGCCGTACGCCGAGCAGATGCTCGAGGTGCTCACCGCGCACCCCGGCTTCGAGAACACGCAGGCGGACGGCGGTTTCGCGCCGCGCCCCGGGTTCCGGCCGCTGACCCGTTTCGAGGGCCAGGGTCTTGAGAAGGGACACGTGGTGAACGATCTGCTCTTCCGCCGCGTACCGCACCGGGACGGCGGTCCCCGCGACCGGCAGGACCGCGATCAGTCCGGTCAGCGGGGCTGACAAAAACTCCAGCCCTTCGTCCCGCCACCGTTAGGGTCGATGCCGTGGCCACCAGTCCTTGCTTCCCGACCTATCCCCCGGGCCCGCACGGCCCCGTGCTGCGCCATCCGCACTGGTGGCAGCGCCCGTGGGTGCGGTACGGGGCGCTGATCACCCTGCTGGCCATGTCCGGTCTGGTCATCCTGGCGCTGGTGCGCCGGCAGACCGGCACCGAGGGGTTCCTGGTCGGGCTCGGCCTAGCCGTGCTGCCCGTGCCCTGGCTGCTGGCCGCCTTCCGGTGGCTGGACCGGGTGGAGCCGGGCCCCTGGCGGAACCTGGTGTTCGCCTTCGCCTGGGGAGCGTGCGCGGCGGCGCTGATAGCCATCGTCGCCAACAGCTTCGCGACGAAGTGGATAGCCACCGCCACCGCCGATCCGGCCGGTGCCGACACCCTGGGCGCCACCGTGATAGCGCCCATCGTGGAGGAGTCCGCCAAGGCCGCCGCCGTGCTGCTGGTCTTCCTCTTCCGCAGACGGGACTTCACCGGGATCGTCGACGGGGTGGTGATAGCGGGCATCACCGCCACCGGGTTCGCGTTCACCGAGAACATCCTCTACCTGGGCACGGCCTTCGGGGCCGACCAGGTCAGCGGCGGCAGCGGCATCGCCTCCGTCACCGCCGCCACCTTCTTCGTGCGCATCGTGATGTCGCCGTTCGCGCACCCGCTGTTCACCACCCTCACCGGCCTCGGCTTCGGCGTCTCGGCGCTCTCCGCCGAGCGGCAGCGGGCCCGGCGGGTGCTGCTGCCGCTCGGCGGTCTGCTGCTGGCGATGAGCATGCACGCCTTCTGGAACGGCTCCTCCACCTTCGGCGAGTTCGGGTTCTTCGCCGTCTACGGCGGATTCATGGTGCCCGTGTTCGCGCTGCTGACCTGGCTCGCGATCTTCACGCGGCAGCGGGAGCTGCGCACCGTGCGGGAGGAGCTGCCGGCGTATGTGCTGGCCGGGTGGCTGGGGCCGGCCGAGCCGTTCGCGCTCGGGTCGATGCGGGCGCGGCGCACGGCCCGGGACTACGCCCGGCACCACGGCGGCCGGCCGGCGGCGCAGGCCGTGGCCCGGTACGAGGCGTACGCCACCTCCCTCGCGTTCCTGCGGCACCGGGGGCGCCGCGGCAAGGCCGGGGCCGACTTCGTCGTACGGGAGCGGGAGCTGCTGGACGAGCTGTGGAAGCGGCGGGAGGCGGCCCGGCCGGCACTGGAGTACGCGGCCCGCGTGGCCCCGCAGCCGCGTCCGGTGCACACACCGCCGGCCCCCACGCCGTACTGGCCGGCCTACGGCGGTCCGGTGGCGCCCTACTCCGCCTACAACCCGTACCGGACGTAGCGGGCGGGCGCGGGGCCTCGGCCCCTCCCCCACTGCCGCGAGTGCTGAGCGCCGTCGCGGCGCGAACGGCGCTCAGCGGCGGTGAGGGATCAGGCGGACGCCTCCGTCAGCTGGGCCAGCTCCTTCTCCGTCAGCCGCAGGCCGACCACGCCGAGCAGGGCCGGGAGCTGCTCCACCGTGCGGGCCGAGGCGATCGGGGCGGTGACGGTGGGCTGGGCGGCGAGCCAGGCGAGGGCGACCGTGGCGACGGGGGCGTCGTGGGCGGCGGCGACCTCGTCCAGGGCCGCCAGCACCTTCTGGCCGCGCTCGGAGTCGGCGTACTCCCGGGCCCGGCCGGCGCGGGCGCTGTCGACCTTGGTGCCGGGGCGGTACTTGCCGGTCAGGAAGCCCGCGGCGAGGGAGAAGTACGGCACCGCGGCCAGGCCCTCCTCGGCGACCAGGTCCTGCAGCGGGCCCTCGTAGGTGTCGCGGGAGACCAGGTTGTAGTGGGGCTGGAGGGCGACGTACCGGGCCAGGCCTTCGCGGTCGGAGAAGTCCAGCGAGGCCTTCAGGCGCTCGGGGCTGATGTTGGAGGCGGCGATGTGCCGGACCTTGCCGGCCCGGACCAGCTCGTCGAGCGCGCCGATGATCTCCTCGACGGGGGTCTCGGGCTTGTCGAAGTGGGTGTAGTACAGGTCGATGTAGTCGGTGTCCAGGCGGCGCAGGGAGGCGTCGGCGGCGGCCTTGATGTTGGCGGCGGACAGCCCCTGGTACTCGGGGTGCTGGCTGACCTTGGTGGCGACGACGACGCGGTCGCGGTTGCCGCGGGACTTGATCCATTTGCCGAGGACCGTCTCGGACTCGCCGCCCTTGTGGCCCTCGATCCAGGCCGTGTAGGAGTCGGCGGTGTCGATGAAGTTGCCGCCGGCCTCCGCGTAGGCGTCGAGGACGGCGAAGGAGGTCGCCTCGTCCGCGGTCCAGCCGAAGACGTTGCCGCCCAGGCAGAGCGGGAAGACCTCGAGGCCGGAGGAACCGAGTGTGCGCAGAGAAGTCATGCTCCAAGTCAACGCCGGCGGCGGATGATCGCATTCCGCCGCCGGCGCGGGAATCCCGCGGAAAGAGCGGTGCGGCTCAGGGGTTGAGGCCCTTGTCGCGCAGCCAGGGCGCCGGGTCTATGGCGGTGGCCTGCCCGTTCGGGTGGACCTCCAGGTGCAGGTGCGGACCGGTGACGTTGCCGGTGGCGCCGACGCGGCCGATGACCTGGCCGGTGGAGACCTTCTGGCCGACGGAGACGTTGATCGAGGACTGGTGGCAGAACCACAGCTCGGTGCCGTCGTCCAGGGTCAGGACGGTGCGGTAGCCGTAGGCGCCGGCCCAGCCGGCCTCGGTGACCGTGCCGCTGTGGACGGCCTTGATGAGGGTGCCGGTGGGGGCGGCGAAGTCGAGACCGGTGTGGTAGCCGGACGACCACATCGCGCCGGGCTGCCCGAAGGTGCCGGTGATCGTGTACGACACGACCGGCAGCGTGTACTCCTTGGCCAGCTCCGCCAGCCGCTTGGCCTCGGCGGCCTTCTTGGCGTCGGCCTCCGCCTTGTCCTTGGCGGCGGCGGCCTTGGCGGCGGCCTCCTTCTCCGCCTTGGCGGCCGCGTCGGCGGTCTGCTTCTCGGCGGCGGCGAGCGCGGCGGCGGTGGCCTTGCTGTCGGCCTGGCCCCGCTGCTGCTCGGCCTGGGCCATGATCCGGTTGCGCAGCGCCTCGCCCGCGTTGCCGCTCTCGGCGCTGTCGGTGGTGGTGCCGACCTTGCTGAGCCCGGCGGCGGTGGCCTCGGGCGTGTGGGAGGAGCCGCCGAAGATGTGCTCGACGGAGTCCAGGTCCGGCAGGGAGATGGAGACCGGCGGCTTGCCGGTGTTGGCGCTGGCCATGCCGCCCGCGCCGACCGCGGCCATCACACCGACGCCGAGGACGGTGGAGCTGCGCGCGAAGCCGCCGCGCTGCTTGGCGACGCGGTGCCGGCCGCGGACCGGGGCGACGGAGTCCTCGGTGGGGTTCCACTCCTCCCAGGGGCCCTCCTCGGCGCGGTAGGCGCCGTAGCCGAAGGTCTCCGGCTCGGCCTGCTGGGGGATGAAGGGGGCTTCTGGGGCGGGCCGGTTGGACGCCACTCGGGCGTGCTCCTTTCCTTCCTCCGCCTACCGGGTTAGCTGACGGGTTCGGAGCAGGAAGGTCTCCTACGCGCGTATACCGGTCGTGGACTCTGCGAGTTCACGACGGCATCCGCGTGATTCACCCCAAGGTGGTGGTTCCCCGGTTCCCTCGCGGGATTCGGCGCGTGCGCACGGAGCCGCCTCTTGTGACGGCTGGGACGACCGCGCTGCGTTATCGAACGTTAATAGACCTGACAGTCACTTTCCAAGCCGTTCGGCTTGATCATTAAGGTTTCCGGCGGGGGACTTACCAGCCAAGAGTGCGGCAAAAACGGGCGAGTTGACCGGCGTACAGCAGCGTCGGCGTTTATGATGGCGTCTCAGATGTTATGCGCACGGCGCTCGCCCGCTCACTCTTGGTGAGGACCGGCCGGGAGCGGCGTCGGGCGGCCTTCGGACTGGTGTATGCTGGAGTCACAACGACGCGGGGTGGAGCAGCTCGGTAGCTCGCTGGGCTCATAACCCAGAGGTCGCAGGTTCAAATCCTGTCCCCGCTACTGAAGGCCCAGGGCCCGGAAACCAGCTGGTTTCCGGGCCCTGGGTGTTTACCCCAGCAGGTGGGCGTTCGGCGTCTTGGCGAGGTCCTCCAGCTCCGGCAGGACGACCACCTGCGCGCCCCCGGCGGCCAGGACCCCGGTCCCGTCGGCCCCCGGCACGAAGGTGTCCGGCTCCCGCCACGCCGTGACCACCCGCCGTACTCCCGCGCGAAGGATCAGCTCGGCGCAGGGCTCGGGCCGCGAGGCGCGCCGGGCGCAGGGCTCCAGGCTGCTGTAGACCGTGGCGCCGGCCAGGCGCGGGTCGGCCGGATCGATCTTCGCCAGCGCGGCCTCCTCGGCGTGGACCACCGCGTCGCCGCCCTCCCGCGAATGGCCGCGGGCCAGCTCCGTGCCGTCGGCGCCGACCACCACCGCGCCGACGCTGAACGCCGTCTTCGAGGGCGGGCACAGTGCGGCCAGCTCGCAGGCGGTACGCAGCCAGTGCCGGTCGGCGGCGGTGGGCAGCGGGCCGCTGCCGGGGGCCGTCGGCTCGTACCGCATGAGGACCACGTCCTCGATACGGCGGGTCTCGGTGAGCCGCAGCCGGCCGGCCTGGTAGCCGCCCGGCCCGAAGAGGCGGGGCGCGGCCGGGTCGCCGACGAACAGCGGCGCGAGGACCAGCTGCAGCTCGTCGGCGAGGCCCTGGCGCAGCAGCTGGGTGTGGACCGTGCCACCGCCCTCGACCATCAGCCGCCGCACCCCGCGCACGTCGTGCAGATGCGACAGCAGCGCCCGCCAGTCGAGGCCGGGGCCGAGCGGGACGACGTCGGCCACGCCGCCGACCCGGCCGACGGCCCGCTCGGCCCCCTCGTCGGTGGTGTAGACGAGCTTGTCGCCGCCGGTGTGCCAGAACCGCGCGCCGGGGTCGAGGTCGCCGGTGGCGGTGACGGTCACCTTCAGCGGATACTCCGGCCGGCCCGCCCGGAGCCGGGCCGCGCGCCGCTCGGCGGAGTTGACCAGCAGCCTCGGGTTGTCGGCGCGGATCGTGCCGGCGCCGACGAGGATGGCGTCGACGGAGGCCCGCACCGCGTCGACCCGGTCGAAGTCGGCCGGGCTGGACAGCAGCAGCCGGTCGGGACCGGTGTCGTCCAGGTAGCCGTCGAGGGAGACGGCGGCGGACAGCAGCACGTACGGGTACGACATCGGCGCGGTCTCCCTGGGGGCGGCGTGCTTGGTTCAAGTTTGAAACAAACTTACACTGGCGGCATGACGACCCGCTGGCTCAGCCCCGAGGAGCAGCGCGCCTGGCGCGCGTACCTGGCCGCGACGCACCTCCTGGAGGACGCGATCGACCGACAGCTCCAGCAGGACGCCGGCATGCCCCACCTGTTCTACTCCGTGCTGGCCAACCTCTCCGACGCGCCCGACCGGCGGCTGCGCATGACCGACCTCGCCGAGACGCTGAAGATCACGCGCAGCAGGCTGACCTACGCGGTGAGCCGGCTCGAGCGGGACGGGCTGGTGCGCCGGGAGGACTGCCGCTGGGACAAGCGCAGCAGCATCGCCGTCCTGACGGACGAGGGCATGGCCGTACTGGAACGTACGGCGCCCGGGCACGTCGAGACGGTGCGCGCCACCCTCTTCGACCGGCTCACGCCGGAGCAGGTGGGGCAGCTGGAGGAGATCTGCACCGGGATCGCGCGCGGCCTCCAGGGTGAGGGCGCCGCGCCCCGGGCGGAGGACGTGCCCTGGCGGCGCCGATCGTCCTGTTCCGGCCCGGGTTCCGCGACCGGTTCCCCGGCCGGCGGAAACTGATTGCTTTAAGTTTTAAGCATGCGGTAGGGTCCCCGCGTATCGCTGCTTCAAATCTGAAGCAAGCAGCCTACGGAGGGATCCGCATGCCCGACACTCCCGCCGCCACGCAGCGCGCCCGCGTCCGGGTGCCGCTGCGCTTCCACGACGGCTACGGCGTCGACGCCGAGCTCGTCACCTTCCACGGCCTGGCCGACGGGCAGGAGCACGTCGCCGTCGTCCTCGGCGACCCGGCGCCGGGCACGGTCCCGCTGGTGCGGCTGCACTCCGAGTGCCTGACCGGCGACGTCTTCGGCTCGGCCCGCTGCGACTGCGGACCCCAGCTGCGCGAGGCGGTGGAGCGCATCGCCGGCCGCGGCGGCGTCCTGCTCTACCTGCGCCAGGAGGGCCGCGGCATCGGCCTCTACAACAAGCTCGACGCGTACGCCCTCCAGGACCAGGGCCTCGACACCTACGAGGCGAACGCCGCGCTCGGCCTGCCGGAGGACGCCCGCGACTACACGGCCGCCGCGCAGATGCTGGCCGCCCTCGGCATCGGCGAACTGGACCTGCTGTCCAACAACCCCGACAAGGCCGGCCAGCTGCGCACCCTGGGCGTCACCGTCCGGGACCGCATCCCGACCGGCGTCTTCACCACGCCCCACAACGTCCGCTACCTCCGCGCGAAGGTCCTCCAGACCCACCACACGCTCCCGCTGACGGAGCTGGGGGTGGGGTGAGCCCGGCAGGGTTCACGCGGGACGCCCGGTGACGTGCCGCGAGCACCGGCGAGCGACCCGGGCGGGACCGGGCGGCGCGCCCGGCGGGACGCCGCGAGCACCGGCGAGTGACCTGAGCGGCGCGCCCGGCGGGACGCCGCGAGCACCGGCAGGCCGGTTACGGGCATCCGGCTCGGCCTGCCCGCGGCCGCGCATGGTCTGCCGGCAGCGCCTCTCGCCTTCACAGCCCGCCCGCGGGCGCTCACGATCGGCCCGCGGGAGCTCACAGTCGGAGTCGGCCCGCGGCATCTCAAGGTCCCCCCGCGGCCCCTCACGCTCGGCCCGCGGCATCTCACCGTCTCCCCGCGCCCCCTCACGCTCGGCCCGCGGTATCTCACGGTCCCCCCGTGCCGCCCCTCACGCTCGGCCCGCGGTATCTCACGGTCCCCCCGTGCCGCCCCTCACGCTCGGCCCGCGGCATCTCACGTCTCCCCGCGACGTCTCACCGTCTGCCCGCGGCATCTCACCTGCGTGGTATCTCGCGGCCCACCCGCCCCCCTCACGCCTTGCCCCCGTCCCTCACCCCGCTCGCCGGCGTCCCGGGAGGGCCAGGGCGGGCAGGGCTGACAGGGCCAGCAGGGTGGCGGCGACCGTGTAGGCCGTGCGGAAGCCGGACGGGTGCGGGCCCGCCGCGGCCAGGACCACCGACAGCACGGCCGTGCCGACGGAGGCGCCCAGCTGGGAGTTGATGCTCAGCGCGGTGCTCGCGGCGGGCAGCCGGTCCTGGGGCAGGCCACGGCTCGCGGTGGTCATCGTCGGCATCAGCACCGTGCCGACGCCGATCCCCATCACCATGGCCGACCCGGCCATCCGCCAGGGCGCGACCCCGGGCACCCCCGCCTGCCAGGCCAGCAGCGCCATGCCGAGGGCGGCCACCGCGACACCGGCCGGGATGAGCCGGCGGGGCGCCACGCGGTCGATCCACCGCGCCGCGACCTGCATGGTCGTACCGACGACGAGACCCGTCGGCGCGCCCAGCAGGCCGGCCGCCGTGGCGCTCAGGCCGCGCTGCTGCTGCCAGTACAGCGGGCCGAGCAGCATCGAGCCGAAGTAGCCGCAGGTGAACAGGGCGAGCGTGGCTGCGCCGGCGGCGAAGGTACGGTCGCGCAGCAGACGCAGGTCCAGCAGCGGGGCGGGGACGGTGAGCGCCCGGCGCACGAAGCCCGCCGCGAGGGCCGCGCCGGTGAGCGCCGGGACGAGGGCACCGGGCGTGGCGAAGTCACCGCGTTCGCCGCCCCGGGCGAGGCCGTACAGGAGCAGGGCGAGTCCGGGGGAGAGCATCAGCAGGCCGGGGATGTCCAGGCGGGCGGGTGGATTCCCGGAGGACCGCACCGAGGTCCCGCGGGGAGCGCTCACGGCGGTTGCGGGCGCCGGCGGGTGCGCCGGCAGCAGGAGCGCGGCGAGCGCCAGGGCCACGGCGCCCACGGGCAGGTTGACCAGGAAGATCCAGTGCCAGGAGGCGGTGTCGACCAGCCAGCCGCCGAGCACCGGACCGGCGACCGGCCCGACGAGGACGGGCAGCCCGCCCACGGCCATCGCGCGGCCGAGCCGGGACCTGTCGGCGGCGCCCATCACCATCGCCATCCCGACCGGTTGCAGCAGCCCGCCGCCGAGCCCCTGCACCGCGCGGAAGACGATGAGGCTGCCCGCGTCCCAGGCGCACGCGGCGAGCAGGGAGCCGAGGGTGAAGAGCGTGAGCGCGGTCAGATAGGTGCGCTTGGCGCCGAACCGGGCCATGGCCCAGGCCGCGGTCGGGATGACGGCGGCCAGCGCGAGCGTGTACGCCGTGGTGGTCCACTGGATGGTCGCCAGCGAGGCGCCGAAGGACTGCGAGAGCCGGCGCAGCGCCACGTTGACGATCGTCATGTCGAGCACCGCCATCACCGTGCCGATGACGGTGACGGCCAGGGTGCGGTTCAGGACCGTGGCCGGATCCGGGCCCGGGCGGGCCGGCGCCTCGGCCGGCGTGGACATGCGCATCTCCATCGCCTCTCCCCCCGCCCCGCCGTCAGCCCGCGTACGGGCGCTCGGCCCGCGCGGCCCGCAACGCCCGCCCCCACCAGCCGAGTTGGCCGAGCATGCCCTTGGCGGCACCGGCGCACACGGCCGCGTCCCGGGGGCTGCCGTCCTCGCCGAGGCCGGACCAGGGGCCGTGCAGGCTGACGGAGTCCCGGACGGTCGTCGCGTGCAGTTCGGCGAAGACCAGCCGGAGTTGCTCGACCGCGCGCAGACCGCCGCCGAGCCCGCCGTACGAGACGAAGCCGACCGGCTTGGCCCGCCACTCGGCGTGGTGCCAGTCGATGAAGTTCTTCAGGGACGCCGGGAAGCTGTGGTTGTACTCGGGCGTGACGACGACGAACGCGTCGGCGGCGGCGAGCCGCGGCGAGACCTCCCGCAGCGCGGCCACGGCCTCGGGGCTCGGCGTGCCGCCCCATTCGGGCAGCACCAGCGGCAGTTCGGTCCCGGCGAGGTCGATGACGTCGAGGTCGAGGCCGGTGTCGCCGGCGGCGGTGGCGAGGAACCAGTCGGCGACGGCCCGGCCCTGCCGGCCCTCCCTGACACTGCCCACGATGACGGCGACGCGCAGCGGGGCTTCGGCGGCGGCAGCGGCCGATACGGCGTTCTCGCTGGTGACAGACACAGGTGTCCCCCTTCGTCGTGGTGGGGCGGCCGTCCGGTGCGCCCCTCGCCCAGCAAAGTACAACGCTCGTTGTAAAAAGTGCAACGCTCGTTGTAAGTCGGTAGGGTGACCGATCGAAGGACCAGGCAGGGAGGCGGGGCGTGGGCGAGACGAACGAGGCCCGGACGGCGCGGGCGCGCGGCGAGGTCTCACCGCGCAGGCTGGAGAAGCAGATGGCGATCGCGAGCGCGTCCTGCACGGTCTTCGGCCGCGAGGGCTACGCCCGCGCCTCGGTCGACGCGCTGGCCGCCGAGGCCGGCGTCTCCACGCGCACCCTCTACAACCACTTCCCCGGCGGCAAGGCACAGCTCTTCCAGACCGTGGTGACGTGGACGTCCAGCGAGGTCCGGGACGCCCAACTCGCCTGCCTGCGCTCGGTGCTGCATCCCGAGCGGCCGCCGCGCGCCGAGGACCTGGAGCGCGATCTGGTGGCCCTGGCCCGCGGGTTCGCGGGGCTCATGACGGACTATCCGAGCCACTTCGCCCTCGTCCGGCACATCCACGCCGAGGCCGACCACGTGCCGCCCGAGGTCCTCAAGGCGTGGTACGCGGCGGGCCCCGAGCCGGTCGGCCGGGCCGTCGCCGAGGCGATGGCCCGCCTCGAGGACGCCGGACTGCTCGACACGCACGGCGACGCGGCCATGACCGCCGCCCACTTCATGGCCCTGACGACCCACACCATCGTCCAGTTCACCCACTACGGCGTCGTACCGCTCCCCCGGTCGGAGACGGACCGCCTGATCACGACCGGGGTGGCGGCGTTCCTGCGGGCCTACGGGCGCCGGCCCGCCCTCTGACCGGTATCTGCCCGGCGGACGCGGCGGCCGGCGGGCTGGTCTGTCCGGCCTGGGCCGGGAGGGGCCCCCATCGCCCCGGCTCACCCGCGCCGCTGAGGCGCCGTCACTGTCCCGGGACCGGGTCCGCCGCACGGGCCGGAGGCGCTGTGGCCTCGGCTCCCGTCCCTGCGGCCGCCGTCTCCGTGGCCTTCGCGGTTCCCCGTTCCCGGTCCGCCACCGACCGCCCCCACGCCGTGCCGGCGAGCACCAGGACCGCGCCGAGCAGGCCGGGCCAGCCGGGCCGGTCCCCGGCGACGGCGATGCCGACCGCCGCCGCCCACACCGGCTCCGTGCCGAGCAGCAGGCTCACCCGGGACGGGGAGGTACGGCGCACCGCCCACATCTGCACGAAGAACGCGAACAGGGTGCAGAACGCGGACAGGTAGAGCAGCCCGAGCCAGTCCCCGGCGCCGAAGCCGGCCGCGGCCGCCCGGGGCGAGGCACCGGTGCCCGGCAGCGCCACCAGCACGGCGAACACGACGACCGCCCCGCCCAGCTGAACGGTGGTCAGCGACAGCGCGTCCGCTCCGCGTACCGACTCCATGCGGGACATGGCCAGGACATGCACGGTACGGGCGACGGCGGCCCCCAGCATCAGCAGGTCGCCGCCGGTCGGGGCGCTGAAACCGGCGCCCTGGGTCAGCAGCGCCACGCCGAGCACCGACAGCCCGGCGGCCGCCAGGAAGGAGCCCGGCAGCCCGGTGCCGCGCACCCGGCTCTCGGCCAGCGGGGTGAACACCATGGTGAGGCTGATGATCAGCCCGGCGTTGGTCGCCGAGGTGTGCACCACGCCGTACGTCTCCAGCAGGAAGATCCCCGCGAGGATCAGCCCCAGCAGCCCGGCGCCGCGCAGCTGCACGGCGCTCAGGCCGCGCAGCCGCCGCCAGCCCGCGGCCACCAGCACCGGCAGCACCACGGCGAACCGCAGCACCAGCACGGCCGGCACGGTCCGTTCCGTGGTGACGCCCTTGGCGGCCAGATAGCTGGAACCCCACACCGCCGCGACCAGCAGGACGGGAAGATCGGTCAGCCGGCCGCTGCGGGCCGCGGTGACGGTCATGGGCACTCCTCTGCGGAACCGGGGACGACGGTGCGAGGTGACCGCGTCGGGGCGCCGGCCCTCGGGAGCGGCGGATCCGCTCGGTGCCGCCGTTGAGCGCATCGCCCGCACTCGGGCCCGGACACGAGTCAGCGCCCGAGCCGGCCGAAGCCGACCCGAGCGCTGCGTGGCAGGTCGGAGGGGGTGACCCCTCCCCCGCGGCCGTAGGCCCTGTGGGACTCGAACCCACAACCAATGGATTAAAAGTCCACTGCTCTGCCAATTGAGCTAAGGGCCCGGGCGATGTTGCCTGTCCGAGCATAGCCGGACGAGGCCGCGTCTCCGATCGGGTATCGGTGACGCGGCCGCGTCGGGAGGGGACCAAGGCTCCGGATGGTCACTTTTCGACCAGGTTCGGGGCGGGGGCCCGGTCGGCGGTGAGGAACCAGTGGCGGGCCGAGGCCAGCCACCAGGTCGCGGCGAAGCCGAGGACGACCAGGACGGCGACGGGGGCGTAGTTGAAGGTCTCCCAGGTGACCGGGGAGACCTGGGGGAGCATGAAGAGGATCGTGATGACGGCCACCCACGTCACCGAGACGACCCCGATCAGGCCCGACCAGCGGCCCAGGTGCCACGGCCCGCGCTCGAAGGCGGCGCCCTTGCGGACCCGCAGGAAGGTCGGGACGACGTACGCGATGTAGAGGCCGATGACGGCGATCGACGTCACGGCGGCGTACGCCGTCGAGTTGATCAGGTACGGAAGACCGAGGGCCAGGGCGGCGAGCGCGGCCAGCCAGACCGCCGCCACCGGGGTGCGGGTGCGCGGGCTGACCGTGTGCCAGACGCGGGAGAAGGGCAGCGCGCCGTCGCGGGAAAAGGCGTAGATCATGCGGCTGTTGGCGGTCACCGACGCCATGCCGCAGAACAGCTGGGCGCCGATCACGACCAGGAGCAGCAGCTTGCCCGAGGTCGCTCCCAGCGCGTCCAGGAGGATCTGGGCCGGGGGTGCGCCGGTCGGCGAGGCCAGTTCCTTGTCGTACGACTGGATGGCGAACGTGAAGCCCAGCAGCAGCACGAACCCGGCGATCCACGACGTCCAGATGGAGCGGACGATGCCCTTCGGGCCCGCCGTGGACGCGTCGTGGGTCTCCTCGGTCATGTGGGCGGAGGCGTCGTAGCCGGTGAAGGTGTACTGGGCCATCAGCAGGCCGAGGAGGACGACGTAGGCGCCGCTGTGCCAGCCCGTCTCGTTGACGAACCTGGTGAACACGAACGCCGCCGACTGGTGGCGGTCGGGGACGAGGGCCAGCGCGCCGACGATCACCGCCACGCCGAGCACGTGCCACCACACGCTCACGTCGTTGAGGAACGCGACGATCCGGACGCCGAAGGTGTTCAGCAGGCCGTGCAGGACCAGGATCGCCGCGAAGAGGAGCACCGTGCGACCCGGGGTCACCTCGAAGCCGAACTGCAGGTTCAGGTACGCGCCGAGGAAGGAGGCCGCGCCGAAGTCGATGCCGGCGGTCACCGCGACCTGGCCCAGCACGTTGAACCAGCCGGTGAACCAGGCCCAGGCCGCCGCCGAGCGCGGGGGCGCCAGGCGGTGGGCCCAGAAGTACAGGCCCGCCGAGGTGGGGTACGCCGAGCAGATCTCGGCCATCGACAGCCCGACGAACAGGGTCATCAGGCCGACCGCCACCCAGCCCCAGGTGATCACGGCCGGGCCGCCGGTGGTCATGCCGAAGAGGTAGAGGGTGAGACAGCCGGACAGCACCGAGATGATCGTGAAGGAGACGGCGTAGTTCGAGAACGCCGACATCCGGCGGGCGAGGACCTGGGTGTAGCCGAGCTGGGCCAGCCGTTCCTCGTCCGACAGGCCACTCACTCGCGCGTCATCATCTGTCATGCCCCCAGCAATTCCCCCGCCGGTGGCGTGACATGCGTCACCCCGGTGGCGAAAAAGGGCCCGTACGACCGGAGTCGTACGGGCCCTTGCCGGGTCACTCGGAGGTCACTCGGCGTCAGCCGTTGCGCTTCCAGCGCGGCTTGTCCTCGCGGCGGCCGAAGGAGCCGCCGCCCCGGTGGTCGTCACGGCGGCCGTAGGGGCGCTCGTGGCCGCCGGTGGGGCTGCCCCCGTTCGACGGACGGCGGGAGTGCGGGAGGAAGCCCGGGCGGTCGTCGCGGCGGTCGCGGTTGAACGGCCGGTCGCTGCCCCGGTGACCACCGCGCTCGTCCCGGCGGAAGCCGCCGCGCTCGCCACGGTCACGGTCGAAGGAACGGCCACCACGGTCGTCCCGCCGGTCACGGTCGAACGGACGGCGCTCTTCCCGGCGCTCGAAGCCGCGGTCGCCCCGGTCCTCACGGCGCTCGAAGCCACGGCCACCGCGGTCGTCACGGCGGTCGCGGTCGAACGGACGGCGGTCGTCCCGGCGGTCGCCCCGGTCGTCCCGGCGCTCGAAGCCACGGCCGCCACGGTCGTCACGGCGCTCGAAGCCGCCGCGCTCGCCACGGTCACGGTCGAAGGAACGGCCACCACGGTCGTCCCGGCGGTCACGGTCGAACGGGCGACGGTCGTCACGGCGCTCGAAGCCGCGGCCACCGCGCTCGTCGCGACGGTCACCCCGGTCCTCACGACGCTCGAACCCCCGCTCACCGCGCTCGCCGCGGTCACGGTCGAAGCCGCGCCGCTCCCGGCGCTCGTACGGCGCCGAAGCCGCCGGACGCTCCTCGCGCGCGGTCTCCCGCTCGGCCGCCTGCTCGGCGACCGCCAGCTCCTCGGCGGCCGTCGCCTGCGCCTCGGCCACCGCGGCCTCCGGGTCCTCGCCGCGCTCGCGGGCGACCCGGGCGACCAGCCGGTCGGCCTCCTCGCGCAGTTCGGCGGCACGGCGCTGGGCGCGCTCCAGCTGCTTGGCGAGCTGGGCGACCTCGCGCTCGGCCTGCTGGGCGGCGTTGGCGGCGGACTCGGCCTGGACCTCGGTCATGGAGCGGGCGCCGGTGATCTCGGCGACCTCCGGGTCGAAGGCGGCGCCGCCCTGGATGATGTGGCGGGCCGCGTCGACGCCGGCGTCCTCCATCAGGCGGAAGATCTGGCGCCGCTGGTGCGGCAGGGACAGCGAGACGACGGTGCCGGTGCGGCCCGCACGGGCGGTACGGCCGGCGCGGTGCAGGTAGTCCTTGTGGTCGCCGGCCGGGTCCACGTTCAGGACCAGGTCGATGCCGTCGACGTGGATGCCGCGGGCGGCGACGTCGGTGGCGACCAGGACGTTGACGTACCCGTCCTTGAAGTCGGCCAGGGTGCGGGTGCGGGCGCCCTGGGTCATGCCGCCGTGCAGCGCGTCGGCCTTCACGCCGGCCTCGCGCAGCTGCTCGGCGACGCGGTCGGCGCCCAGCTGGGTGCGGACGAAGATGATCGTGCGGCCCTTGCGGGAGGCGATCGCGGCGGTGACCGGCGCCTTGTCCTTGGGCTTCACGATGAGGATGTGGTGCGACATGGTCGTCACCGCGCCCTGGGCCGCGTCCACCTCGTGCGAGACCGGCTCGTTCAGGTAGCGGTCGACCAGGGTCTTGATCTCGTTCTCCATGGTGGCGGAGAAGAGCATGCGCTGGCCGTCGGCCGGGACCTGGTCGAGCAGCTCGGTGACCTCGGGCAGGAAGCCCAGGTCGGACATCTGGTCGGCCTCGTCGAGCACGGCGATCTGCACGTCCTCGAGCGAGCAGGCGCCGCGGTTGATGATGTCGCGCAGCCGGCCCGGGGTGGCGACGAGGATGTCGACGCCGCGCTCCAGGGCGTAGATCTGGTTGCCCATGGAGGTGCCGCCGCAGACGACCTTCATCTTCAGGCCGACGACGTCGCCGTACGGCTGGAGGGCGTCGGCGACCTGCATGGCCAGCTCGCGGGTCGGGGTGAGGATGACGGCGCGGGGCCGCTTCTTCTCGGTGCGGCCGCCGGCCAGCAGGGCCAGGGTCGGCAGACCGAAGGAGAGGGTCTTGCCGGAGCCGGTGCGGCCGCGGCCGAGGATGTCCTTGCCGGCCAGGGCGTCCGGGATGGTCGCGGCCTGGATCGGGAAGGGGGTGGTCACCCCGTTCTGCGCGAGCTTGCGCACGACGCCCTCGGGCAGGCCGAGGTCGGCGAAGGTGATCTGGGGGGTCTGGTTCTGGGGGGTGTCAGCGGCCTCGGGGGCCTCGGTGATCTCGGTCGTCGCGTCGGCGAGGTCGCCCTCGAACTCGGCGAACTCGTTCTCGGACACGACGAACTGATCAGTACTGGACACGGACATGCGAATGCGAAACCTTCCGGAGTCTCTTCGGCACGCGCCCGTCAACTCCGTGATTCGCTCACGACCGCCTCAATGCGGTCCGCCACGGCAAAGGAGAGTACGCGCCACACGGCGCGCTCTGCGTTGGCGCCGGGCAAATGGGATCAAACGATCTACCACCATACGCACTCCCCACCCCTGAACGCAAACCGCTGTCGTCCCCGCAGGTCAGCTCCGGTCCCCGACACCGTTCCCCGCGCTCACACCGCCGCCCCCGCCGCGGGTTCCGGCGCCGGTTCGCGCTGGACGAGCTGCGAACCCGGCCCCTCGTGCGCCGACGAGGACGGCTCGGCCGACGGCGGCGCGGACGTCACCGGTGGCGGGGTCGAGGCCGGCGGCGCGGGCGGGGCGGAGGTGACCGGCGGGGGCGGCGGCGCCTTGGTCGGCGCGGGGTCGCCGGGCCGGACGGTCGTGCCCGGCTTCGCCGGTGCCGCGGGGTCGCTCTTCTCGCCGGACGGGGTGGCCGAGGGCGAGGCCGAGTCCTCGTCCCGCTTCGCCTTGCCGCCGTGCCCGTGCTTGTCGTCGCCCGCCTTGCCCGGGTGCCCGCCGAAGCCGCCGGCGCCTTCCACCGGGCCGCCGTCGGGCGCCTCGCCGCCGTGCCGGCCGGCCGAGTGCGCGGGCCTGGCCCGGCCCGCGTCGTCACCCACGTTCACACAGCCGGCGGCCGCGGCGAGGGTCAGCGCCGTGACGGTGAGCCGGACGGGTACGGACAAGGGGCGCACGGCGGCCACCTCCGGAGGCGAGAGGAGAAGTCAACCTCCCCAACTCCCGCCGCCCGCAAGAGGACACGCGCCGCGCCGTATCGGGCTCATCCGTAGCCGAGGGTGTGCAGCCGGGCGTCGTCGATGCCGAAGTGGTGGGCGATCTCGTGCACGACCGTCACCTCGGTCTCCGCGACGACGTCCTCCCTGCTGTCGCACATCCGCAGCGTCGGCCCGCGATAGATGGTGATCCGGTCCGGCAGCACCCCCGCGTACCACTCGCCCCGGTCGGTCAGGGGCGTGCCCTCGTACAGTCCGAGCAGCTCGGGATCGTCGGCGGGCGGTTCGTCCTCCACGAACACCGCCACGTTGTCCATGAGCCGTGTCAGCTCCGGCGGGATCCGGTCGAGCGCCTCGGCGACCAGTTCCTCGAACTCCTCGCGCGTCATCTCCAGCACATGGTCATTGTCCGGTACGAGGGGCCGTACGAGACCGGTGCGGCACCGCATATCCGCCCCCGCACCCGGGCATACGGCACCAATGGTCCGCGTCCCCGTCGCAGTGTTCCGCAGGATGACGACCCGGCTGCGCCACCTCACGGCGATCCGCCTGCTCCCCGCCCTCCGCCGCGCCCACCGCCCCCACCGCGCCCGCCCGCTCCCCGCCCTGGAGCTCGCCGCGCGTCCCCACCCGTGGCTGCGCGCCCTCGGGCTGACGGTCGTCGTCCTGGTCGGCGCCTGGCTTGGGCTGCTGATCGTCGGGAACGTACGGGCCCCGGTCGGTCCCATGAACACGACGATGGCGCTGCGCCCGTCCCTGACCGGCGGCACGAAGATCAACGTCTCCCCGCTGGGCGCGCTCAGCCTGGACACCCATGTGGCGCCCGTCCGCCTGGACGTGAACGTGGACCAGCTCGACCCGCTGCGCTCCCAGGCCCTGGTCGACCACCCTGAGCGGATCTCCGGCCTCCAGGACGAGATCGCCCAGGACGTCGAGCACGGCACGCTGGACCTGGCGGTGCGCTCCTGTGCCGCGGTGGTCGTCGGAGCCACCGCCCTGGGCCTCGCCGTCTACCGCAGGCCCCGCCCGGCCCTGGCCGCCGGCGGCCTGGCGCTGACCCTGCTGGCCGCGTCGGGGGCGAGCGCGTACGCCACCTGGAACCCGAAGTCGGTACTGGAGCCGAGGTTCTCCGGGCTGCTCAGCTCGGCGCCGGCGGTGGTCGGCAACGCGCGCAGCATCGTCACCGAGTTCGACGTCTACCAGAAGGAGCTGGCCCGCCTGGTGACGAACGTGACGAAGCTCTACGACGTCACCTCCACGCTCCCGGCCTACCAGCCGGACCCCTCCACCATCCGGGTCCTGCACGTGTCCGACATCCACCTCAACCCGGCGAGCTGGAAGATCATCGCCTCGCTGGTGGAGCAGTACAAGGTGAACGTGATCGTCGACTCCGGCGACACGATGGACCACGGCACGGCGGCGGAGAACGGCTTCCTGGACCCGATCCGGAACCTGGGCGCGCCGTACGTATGGGTGCGGGGCAATCACGACTCCCGGACCACCCAGCGCTATCTGGAGCGGATGAAGAACGTGCACGTCCTGGACGACGGCCGGGCGGAAACCGTCGCCGGCCTGCGGTTCGCGGGAATCGGCGACCCCCAGTTCACCCCGGACCGCTCGGTGGCGCCCGGCGGGAACGCGGCCGAGCAGCTGGCGGGCGACCGGCTGGCCAGCGCCCTGCGCGACCAGCGGGCGGCCGGCACCCCGGTCGACGTCGCGATCGCCCACGAGCCGTCCGCGGCCCGTGAGACGGACGGCGAGGTGCCGCTGGTGCTGTGCGGCCATCTGCACCACGAAGGGGACGAGATGCTGCGGTACGGCACCCGGCTGCGCATGGAGGGCTCCACGGGCGGCAGCGGGCTGCGGGCGGTGGAGCACCAGTACCCGGCTCCCGTCGAGGCCTCGATCCTCTACTTCGACCGCGACAGCCACCGTCTGCAGGCCTGGGACGCGATCAAACTGGGCGGGCTCGGAGAGACGACGGCCGAGGTCAGCCGCCATCTGGCGGACGAGAGCCGCCCGAAGGCCGGATCGTCCCCGGGCACCCCGTCCCCCTCCTCCCCCACGTCGCCGACCCCCTCGCCGTAAACCGTTTTGGCGATACTCCCCGCCATCCCATATGCTTCTCACGTCCCCGACGCGCTGATGAAGCGCCCAGGCGGGCCGATAGCCCTCATCGTCTAGCGGCCTAGGACGCCGCCCTTTCAAGGCGGTAGCACGGGTTCGAATCCCGTTGGGGGCACGCAATACCGTGTGCGACACTGTTGCATGCACGCTTGGTCCTGTGGAGCAGTTTGGAGTGCTCGCCACCCTGTCAAGGTGGAGGCCGCGGGTTCAAATCCCGTCAGGACCGCTGGTGTTTCACGTGAAACACCATGGCTGGGTAGCTCAGTTGGTACGAGCGTCCGCCTGAAAAGCGGAAGGTCGCCGGTTCGACCCCGGCCCCAGCCACAGCCAGAAGGTCCCGTTCAGCGAACGGGGCCTTCGTCGTACAGCAGGGGTCACGCTGGCCTGTGGGGGGATCCGTGACAGACGACTTCCGGGGTTTCGACATCGCTCGGCGTGGTTACGACCGGGCCCAGGTGGACGCCTATCTGGCGTGCCTGTCCGCGGGCACGGCACCGCAGGCGCCACCTTCTTTCGACATCGTCCGGCGCGGGTATGACCGTGCTCAGGTGGACGCACGGGTCGCGCAGCTGCTGAACGGGGGTAGCGGGAGATGAGCCAGGACCAGGCCAGAGCGGTGTCGGACACCGACGTGGAGAAGACGCGGGCGCGGTACGGGCTGCTCGCCGTCATCGTCAGCAATCTCGCGATCGCCGGTGTCGCGGTCTTCGGTGTGTGGCGGCTCGACGGGGACAAGTCGGTGATCGTCGGCATCCTGACCGCCGCGTTCACCGCCGTGAGCAGCATGACGACCGCCTATCTGGGCATCAAGGCCGTCGCCAACACGGCGAAGTCGATCGGCCTCAGGGACGCGGCGGCCTCTCGCCCCACCGGCCCGGCCCCGTCCGCGGCGCCCGCTCAGCACACCGGCCCGGCCCCCTCCGCGGCGCCCGCTCAGCGCGCCGGCTCCTAGGACGGCGCGGGCGGGTCCTCCGGGCGGCCGCCGGGGTGACGGTGCCGCCAGGTCAGGAACACCGCGCAGGAGACGACCGTCCAGCCCGCCAGCACCAGGAAGGGAAAGGCGTGCTGGTAGCCGCGGAAGTACACGGCGGTGTGCTGGGCGTTCACCGAGGCGCCGGGCGGCAGCCAGCGGCCGATGGTGCCGAGCACGGACGGCAGCAGCGGCCAGGAGACCGCGCCGCCGGACGACGGGTTGCCGAGCAGCACCATCAGCGCCCAGGTCGGCAGCATCGCCCAGCGCCCGACCAGGGTGTTGAACATCGTGAACACCATGCCCGCCGTGAGCATCGTCAGGGCGAGGATCGCCCACGACTCCACGAACGGCAGCTTCAGCGCCCCCAGCCACCAGTCGACCACCGCGGCGATCGTGAACCCGCCGAGCAGGGCGTAGGCGACGATGTAGGCGATGCGCTCCAGCGGGTTCAGCGCCCGGGCGTGCACGCTGAGCTGGATGGCGCCGACGAAGCCGACGATCCCGGCGGCGAGCGAGATGTAGAAGATCGCGAGACCTCTCGGGTCGCCCCGCTGCAGTGGCTTGAGGTCGTGGACCAGCACGGTGGTGCGGGTGGCCTTGCCCACCTTCGCCCCGGCCTCCGCGAGCACCTGCGCGACCGTCGCGCCGGACGCGCCGGAGACGTCCAGGACGATCGACCGGCCGCCGGCGGGGGCCTCGACGACCGCGAACACCTTCTGCTGGTCCACCGCGCGGACGGCGTCCCGCCTGCTGTCGTACGGGTGCAGCTTCAGGGAGGCGTCCAGGGCCTGCTCCATGCCCCCGATGAAGCGCCGGGCCGCCGGCGCGTCGTAGGCGCCGGTCACCGCCGCGGGGATGCTGTGCGGGGTCGGGTTGGCCATGGCGTAGGTGTACGAGCCCGCGAAGAGGCCCGCCGCGGCGGCGATGAGCAGGAGCAGGACCGTCGCGGGGAGGAAGGGGGACCGTGTGAAGGCCGTCCAGCGCGAATCGGACATAACGGCTACTTTGGCAGCTCGGCAGGCGACTGGCGCTCCGAGTCAAATGGTTCGCGTGTTTTTCGGCCGGGGTGAGATCCTGGACCGCGTATGTCTACGCAC
The DNA here is from genome assembly GCF_043202415.1 of Streptomyces sp. NPDC048192. Lineage (NCBI taxonomy): Bacteria > Bacillati > Actinomycetota > Actinomycetes > Kitasatosporales > Streptomycetaceae > Streptomyces > Streptomyces sp. NPDC048192. The sequence goes on along the minus strand of NZ_JBIDAL010000004.1, from coordinate 518,863 downwards.
CCAGCCCCCGCTCTCGGCACCCTCGCCCCCCGTCTGACCGAGCTGTCGCTGCGCGACGCGCACCGGCTCGGCCGGCGGCTCGAGGGCGCGCGCAAGATCCGTAAGCCGGAGGCCCGCGCCGCCGTCCTCGCCGAGATCGAGGCGGAGGTCGGCAAGGCCGAGGCCCGCATGGCCGAGCGGCGCTCCCGCGTGCCCGCCGTCGGGTACCCGGAGCAGCTGCCGGTCAGCCAGAAGAAGGAAGCGATCGCGGCCGCCATCCGCGATCACCAGGTCGTCATCGTCGCCGGTGAGACCGGCTCCGGCAAGACCACGCAGATCCCGAAGATCTGCCTGGAGCTGGGCCGCGGCGTGCGCGGCATGATCGGGCACACCCAGCCCCGGCGCATCGCCGCCCGCACCGTCGCCGAGCGCGTGGCGGATGAGCTGAAGACGCCCCTCGGCGAGGCCGTCGGCTGGAAGGTGCGGTTCACCGACCAGGTGAACCCGGACGCCACCTTCATCAAGCTGATGACGGACGGCATCCTGCTCGCCGAGATCCAGACCGACCGCGAGCTGCGCGCCTACGACACGATCATCATCGACGAGGCCCACGAGCGGTCCCTCAACATCGACTTCCTGCTCGGCTACCTGGCCCAGCTGCTGCCGAAGCGGCCGGACCTGAAGGTCGTCATCACCTCGGCGACCATCGACCCCGAGCGGTTCTCCCGGCACTTCGGCGACGCCCCGATCATCGAGGTCAGCGGCCGGACCTACCCGGTGGAGGTGCGCTACCGGCCGCTGCTGGAGGAGGACTCCGAGGACGCCGACCGCGACCAGATCACCGCGATCTGCGACGCCGTCGAGGAGCTCCAGGCCGAGGGCCCCGGCGACATCCTCGTCTTCCTCTCCGGCGAGCGGGAGATCCGCGACACCGCGGACGCCCTGGAGAAGAAGAAGTACCGGTTCACCGAGGTGCTGCCCCTGTACGCCCGGCTCTCGCACGCCGAGCAGCACCGGGTGTTCCAGCCGCACACCGGGCGCAGGATCGTGCTGGCCACGAACGTCGCCGAGACGTCCCTCACGGTGCCCGGCATCAAGTACGTCATCGACCCCGGCTTCGCCCGGATCAGCCGCTACAGCCACCGCACCAAGGTCCAGCGGCTGCCCATCGAGCCGGTCTCGCAGGCCAGCGCCAACCAGCGCAAGGGCCGCTGCGGCCGTACGAGCGACGGCATCTGCATCCGGCTGTACTCCGAGGAGGACTTCCTCGCCCGCCCGGAGTTCACGGACGCCGAGATCCTGCGCACGAACCTGGCCTCCGTCATCCTGCAGATGACCGCGGCCGGCCTCGGCGACATCGAGAAGTTCCCCTTCATCGACCCACCGGACCACCGCAACATCCGCGACGGCGTGCAGCTCCTCCAGGAACTGGGCGCGCTGGACCCGGCGCAGAAGGACCCGCGCAAGCGCCTCACCGAGACCGGCCGCAAGCTGGCCCAGCTGCCCGTCGACCCGCGTCTGGCCCGGATGGTCCTGGAGGCCGACAAGAACGGCTGCGTCCGCGAGGTCATGGTCATCGCGGCGGCCCTGTCCATCCAGGACCCGCGCGAGCGCCCGGCCGACAAGCAGACCCAGGCCGACCAGCAGCACGCCCGCTTCAAGGACGAGACCAGCGACTTCCTCGCCTACCTCAATCTGTGGCGGTACATCCGCGAGCAGCAGAAGGAGCGGGGATCCAGCTCGTTCCGCCGGATGTGCAAGCAGGAGTACCTGAACTTCCTGCGCATTCGCGAATGGCAGGACATCTACACCCAGCTGCGCACGGTCGCCAAGCAGATGGGCATCCACCTCAACGAGGACGACGCCCCGGCCGACCGCATCCACACCTCCCTCCTCGCCGGCCTCCTGTCCCACATCGGGATGAAGGACGTACGCGACGGCAACAAGAACGAGTACCTGGGCGCCCGCAACGCCAAGTTCGCGATCTTCCCGGGTTCCGCGCTGTTCAAGAAGCAGCCGAAGTTCGTGATGTCGGCCGAGCTGGTGGAGACGAGCCGGCTCTGGGCGCGGGTCAACGCCAGGATCGAGCCGGAGTGGGTCGAGCCGCTCGCCGGACACCTGCTGAAGCGGACGTACAGCGAGCCGCACTGGGAGAAGGACCAGGCGGCCGTGATGGCGTACGAGAAGGTCACGCTGTACGGCGTCCCGATCGTCGCCCAGCGCAAGGTGAACTACGGCCGGATCGACCCCGAGGTCAGCCGGGAGCTGTTCATCCGCAACGCGCTGGTCGAGGGCGACTGGCGTACGCACCACAAGTTCTTCGCCGACAACCGCAGGCTGCTCAGCGAGGTCGAGGAGCTGGAGCACCGTGCCCGGCGCCGGGACATCGTGGTGGACGACGAGACGCTGTTCGACTTCTACGACCAGCGGGTGCCCGAACACGTCGTGTCCGGCGCGCACTTCGACTCCTGGTGGAAGCACAAGCGGCACGAGCAGCCGGACTTCCTGGACTTCGAGCGGGAGATGCTCATCCGGGAGTCGGCGGAGGCGGTCACCAAGGCCGACTATCCGGACACCTGGCGGCAGGGCAACCTGAAGTTCAAGGTCACCTACCAGTTCGAGCCGGGCGCGGACGCCGACGGCGTGACCGTCCACATCCCGCTCCAGGTGCTCAACCAGGTCACGGACGAGGGCTTCGACTGGCAGATCCCGGGCCTGCGCGAGGAGGTCGTCACGGAGCTGATCCGCACCCTCCCCAAGCCGATCCGCCGCAACTACGTCCCCGCGCCGAACTACGCAAAGGCGTTCCTGGAGAAGGCGGTGCCCCTCCAGGAGCCGCTGACGGTGACGATGGCCCGCGAGCTGAAGCGGATGGTCGGCGTGCCGTTCGAGGCCGACGACTTCGACTGGTCGAAGGTCCCCGACCACCTGAAGATCACCTTCCGGATCGTCGACGAGCGGCGCCGGAAGCTGGCCGAGGACAAGGACCTGGAGGCGCTGAAGCTGCGCCTGAAGCCGAAGGCGCGCAAGGCCCTCTCCCAGGCAGCGGCGGCGACCGCCGAACGCCGGGGCGGCGAGTCCCTGGAGCGCGCGGGCCTGACCGACTGGACGATCGGCCCGCTCACCCGCGTCTTCGAGACCCGCCGCGCCGGCCAGCCGGTCAAGGCCTACCCCGCCCTGGTCGACGACGGCGACACGGTCTCGGTCCGGCTCTTCGACACGGAGGCCGAGCAGGCCGAGGCCATGTGGAAGGGCACCCGGCGGCTGATCCTGCGCAACATCCCGGTGAACCCGGCGAAGTTCGCGTCCGAGAAGCTGACGAACGCCCAGAAGCTGGCGCTCTCCGCGAACCCGCACGGCTCGATCCAGGCCCTCTTCGACGACTGCGCGACGGCGGCGGCCGACAAGCTGATCGCGGACTTCGGGGAGCCGGCGTGGGACGAGGAGTCGTACCGCAAGCTGTACGACAGGGTGCGCGCGGAGATCGTCGACGCGACGGTCCGTACGGTCGCCCAGGTGCAGCAGGTGCTGGCCGCATGGCAGGCCTGTGAGCGCCGCCTGAAGGCCGTGAAGAGCCCGGCGCTGCTGGCGAACCTGACGGACGTCCGCAAGCAGCTGGACGCCCTGGTGAAGCCGGGGTTCGTCACGTGGGCGGGCATACGGAGGCTTCCCGACCTCATGCGCTACCTGGTGGCCGCGGACCGACGTCTGCAGCAGATGCCGACGAACGTCCAGCGGGACACCACGCGCATGGAGAAGGTCCACGAGATGCAGGACGAGTACGCCTGGCTCCTGGAACAGCTCCCCCAGGGCCGTCCGGTGCCGCAGCAGGTCCTGGACATCCGCTGGATGATCGAGGAGCTGAGGGTCAGTTACTTCGCCCACGCCCTCGGCACCGCGTACCCCGTCTCCGACAAGCGGATCGTGAAGGCGATCGACGCGGCGGCGCCGTGACCGCACACGCACAGGGAGTGAGTTCGACCAGGCGGCCCCACCTCCTGTAGAGTCTCTTCTCGCAGCGCAGTGCACAATCAAAGCGCCGCGAAACCTGGTCCTGTGGAGCAGTTTGGAGTGCTCGCCACCCTGTCAAGGTGGAGGCCGCGGGTTCAAATCCCGTCAGGACCGCAGAAATGGCTGAGGCCCGCATCCATCACGGATGCGGGCCTCACTCGTTTACCCACCCCGCTGCCGACCCGGAGGCCGCGCCCGCGGCGAAGCCGCAGTCGAACACAGCAAATCCCGTCAGGACCGCAGAGATGGCTGAGGCCCCTATCCACCACGGATGCCGGCCTCAATCGCATGCCCCCACCATGCCGCCGACCCGGAGGCCGCGCCCGCGGCGAAGCCGCCACCGAACACAGCAAATCCCGTCAAGACCACAGAGACCACCGAGGCCCGCACCCACCACGGATGCCGGCCTCAATCGCATGCCCCCACCATGCCGCCGACCCGGAGGCCGCGCCCGCGGCGAAGCCGCCACCGAACACAGCAAATCCCGTCAAGACCACAGAGACCACCGAGGCCCGCACCCACCACGGATGCCGGCCTCAGCCTCATGCCCCCACCACCCCGCCGACCCGGAAGCCGCGCGAGCGGACGCAGCGGGACCGCAGAGAGCAGGGTGCGCGGCCGTCAAGGGTGCCTGTAGCGCGCCACCAGCCCTCGGCGTCCCGGCACGGCGCTCCCCTGGCGTGGAGCCCTGCGGAACCCGGCCTGCGAAGCCGCCCTTCGCCTCCGTCGCAGGCGCTCGGCACCTTGACGGCGTCACATTCCGTCGGTACCCAGAAGACAGGGCCCGTTCCCCTGTGCGGTCCGCGGAGGTGGGGTATGGCGGCATCGGTCAGGCACGAGACGCGGGCGCTGCTCAGGGCGCATCTGTCGGCCGCGTCGTCCTACCGGCATCTCACCCGCCACTGTCCCATCTGCCATCACCTCCTGCGGCTGGCGATGGACGCCGGCTCGCGGGTCCCCGAGGCGAGCGACGAGGAAGCCGAGGACGAGCGTCCCCGCAGCGCGTGATCCCGTCTCGGCCCCAACACCCTTGCGAGCGTGGGACGCTGACACGGCACCGCTCCTCTAGCGCACTCATGCCGTCGGCAACAACAGCCGAGCCATGTGACGGGAGTCACCGCATGAGTTTCTGAAACGGCGGTACTTACCCGGCTCCTACAACGGGTCAATTTAATATGTGCAATTGCACCGCTCTCACGGCTGCCGCACAGCCGTTCCGACACCCCTGCCCAGACTCCGACAAGGCCGCGCACAAGCAGGCCACCCGCACCCGGACAGGCGCACAAAAAAGATCGCGCTGGACCCGGCGGAGTCCAGCGCGATCGACGACGCACCCTGTGTCGCTGCCTACAACGTTCTCTTCGGCTTGGGCGAGGGCCCTGTTGGGGCAGGTCCCGCGTCGCTTGGAGCTAGGGTTCCGGGCGCCTCGGCGAGTTGGGGGACCAGCCGTGTTGCCCGGTTATGCGGTTGTTCAGGCCTCGCTGCGCTGCTGCGGGATGCCCGCGAGCAGGGCGCGGACCTCGGCCTCGCGGTAGCGGCGGTGCCCGCCGAGCGTGCGGATGGACGTGAGCTTGCCGGCCTTCGCCCACCGCGTGACCGTCTTGGGGTCGACGCGGAACATCGTGGCGACCTCAGCCGGGGTCAGCAGCGGCTCGGCATCAGGGGTGCGAGCGGTCATGAGCGGCCTCCTCGGGAGAACCGAACCTTCTCGGTTCTTTCCTCTAAATTCTGCACCTTGACCCGCGTTGCCCGAAATGGCGGACGCGAGTCGAGTCGGTTATAGGACGAACGGCTTGTCCTCGGCACTACAACTACACCATCTGTCCAGCCGCGTCGGCCAAACCGATGGAATTGCCCTCCCAGGTGTTCATCAGCGACGGAAGCCGATGGACCATGCCATAGCGGACAGTCACGCCACTGTGACGATCAGTCACAGGACGATCAGGAGTCACGAGACCCCCCAAAGCGTGCAATGCTGAGAATCCGCCCACATTGGAGCACAGTTGGGCGAACGGAGCCCTCCCCGGACTCCTTGTCCTATTTTGGCATGAGGGGCGGCACTTAGGGCAAGGCTCTTGTAAGTGCTGTCCATCACCCTTGAGACAAAAGTCCAGATCGGGACCATCGTCCCGTGAGCGGGTCAAGTGGCCTAGACCGTACGCTGTTCGACGCCGTTCGAGCCGTGACGTACGTCACTCTCGCGGCGATTCCGGAACCTCAGTTCGCCGAGCGCCGGTCCCGCACCGCGCGCCACCGCTCCACGAGCCGCGCGTAGGCCTCCCCGGCCGCCGTCCCGTCGCCCCGGCGCAGCGCGTCGATGCCCTCGGCCACGTCCGCGGCCGAGTGGTCGCCCTCCAGCTCACCGGCCGGGAGCACATGCACCAGGCCGCCGTAGTCCAGCTCCACCAGTGAGCGCGGATGGAACTCCTCCAGCCAGCGCCCGACGTCCACGAGACCGTCGATCAGCGGCCCTTCCTCCACGGTGTCCCGCAGCGTGCGCAGCGCCCGCGCCACCCGGCGCCTGGCCTGCACCATCGGCGTGCGGTAGCGCAGCAGCGGCGGCACGTCGGCGGTGCCCTTCTCGTACTGCCGCTCCCCGTCGGAGACCAGCACGAACCAGTTCAGCGGCACCTGCCAGGTCGCCGTGCGGATCCACGGGCGGGCGTCGGGGTTGCGGGCCAGCCAGCGCTCGTAGTCCTGGGCGGCCTGGCGCCGTACGACCGGGGGCAGCACGGCGTCCAGGACCGGAGCCGGCAGCTCCTCGGCCAGCTCGCCGAGCGCCTGCCAGCCGCGCAGCCGGGTCCGCCAGGGGCACACGCAGACCACGCCGTCGACCTCCGCCACGAAGGCGTCGCCGCTCTCGCGCACGGGCACCGCGACCGGCGGTGTGGGCAGCAAGTCGGCGAGGGAGCGGCGCAGTTCGTCCTGGTAGGAGGGGCGGTCGGGGCGGCGGGCGTAGCGCGCCCAGTGGTCGCGCTCCGGCTCGGGGAAGGCGCCCAGCGGCTCGTACACGCGCAGGTACGCGGCATAGGGGACGACCACGGAGGACACCTTCGGCACGCCTGCTCCCTCCCCATCGGGCCCGCCTCGAAACACTGCAAATCGTCCCACGGTCATGCGTGCGCGAGCGGCACGGGAGAGTGATCCTGAACACTGCACGGATGGTGGTCGCGCAAAGGCTCTACGCTCATGCCAGGCCCCGCCACCCGTACGGGGTCCACCCCACAACGCCGCTCTTTACACAGGAGTCACCACAGTGACCGACGTAATTGGCGCACCTGCCGATGTCCTGCACACCCTGTTCCACTCGGACCAGGGCGGCCACGAGCAGGTCGTGCTCTGCCAGGACCGCGCCACCGGCCTGAAGGCCGTGATCGCCATCCACTCCACCGCCCTGGGCCCGGCCCTCGGCGGCACGCGCTTCTATCCGTACGCGAACGAGGCCGAGGCGGTCGCCGACGCCCTCAACCTCGCACGCGGCATGTCGTACAAGAACGCCATGGCCGGTCTCGACCACGGCGGCGGGAAGGCCGTGATCATCGGCGACCCGGAGCGCGACAAGACCGAGGAGCTGCTGCTCGCCTACGGCCGCATGGTCGCCTCGCTCGGCGGGCGCTACGTCACCGCCTGCGACGTCGGCACCTATGTCGCCGACATGGACGTCGTGGCCCGCGAGTGCCGCTGGACCACCGGCCGCTCCCCCGAGAACGGCGGCGCCGGCGACTCCTCCGTCCTCACCGCCTTCGGCGTCTACCAGGGCATGCGGGCCTCCGCCCAGCACCTGTGGGGCGACCCCTCGCTGCGCGGCCGCAAGGTCGGCATCGCCGGCGTCGGCAAGGTCGGCCGGCACCTGGTCGGGCACCTGCGCGCCGAGGGCGCCGAGGTGGTGATCACCGACGTGCGCGAGGACGCCGTCCAGCGGATCCTCGAGCAGTACCCCGCGGGCGTGACGGCGGTCGCCGGCACCGAGGACCTGATCCGGGTCGAGGGGCTCGACATCTACGCCCCGTGCGCGCTCGGCGGCGCCCTGAACGACGCCTCCGTCCCGGTGCTGACCGCCAGGGTGGTGTGCGGCGCGGCCAACAACCAGCTCGCCCACCCGGGCGTGGAGAAGGACCTCGCCGACCGGGGGATCCTCTACGCGCCGGACTACGTGGTGAACGCGGGCGGGGTCATCCAGGTCGCCGACGAGCTGCACGGGTTCGACTTCGACCGGTGCAAGGCGAAGGCAGCGAAGATCTTCGACACCACGCTTGCAATCTTCGCACGTGCGAAGGAAGACGGGATTCCGCCGGCCGCCGCGGCCGACCGGATCGCCGAGCAGCGGATGGCCGAGGCGCGCTCCGGGCACGCTGCGGAGTGATCCGGTCGCACAGGTGAGCGGTACCCGTCGGCGGAAACTTCGAGAGAACTCTCACTTCCACCGGCGGGTCGTTCCCCGATAAGTGGTTAAAATCGCCACTGACCAGCGAGGACAGGGCGCCTCGACGGTCCTGTGCACACGCGCGTGCTGCGGGCGACGTACCGTATGGGCGCGGGCTCAGGTACCGTGGAAGCCCTACGGACCGGCCTCTCCATGGAGAGTCCGTTCCAGATCATGAACGCGTGTCAGACTCTGGGGCCGTCGAGCCCCGTCGTTGAGGGGGTCGAGCCATGGGGCGCGGCCGGGCCAAGGCCAAGCAGACGAAGGTCGCCCGCCAGCTGAAGTACAACAGCGGTGGGACGGACCTCTCACGCCTGGCCGAGGAGCTGGGCGCATCGACGTCGCCGTCGAACGTGTCACCGAACGGTGACCACTTCGAGGACGCCGATGAGCATGACGACGACGACCTGTACCGTCGGTACGCCGACCTCTACGAGGACGACGACGAGGATGAGGACGAGAGTCCTCACCAGCACCGTCGCGGCGCTTGACCTTGCATTGACCAGTCCGGTCGGTGGCACTGCCACCGACCGGTTTCTGTGCTGTCGGCACGGTCGCCGGCCGCGGGATCAGGCGGCGTAGTCCCCGACCAGCTCCGCGCCGGTCTCCTTCGCGCCCCGGTCGGTGATCTCGCCGGCCACCCAGGCGTCGACTCCGCGGTCGGCCAGGGTCGCCAGGGCGACGTCGGCGGACTCCGCGGGGACGATCGCCATCATGCCGACGCCCATGTTCAGGGTCTTCTCCAGCTCCAGGCGCTCGACGTTCCCGGTCCTGCCGACCAGGTCGAAGACGGCGCCCGGGGTCCAGGTGGAGCGGTCGACGACGGCGTGCAGCGCGTCGGGGATCACGCGGGCCAGGTTGGCCGCGAGTCCGCCGCCGGTGATGTGGCTGAACGCGTGCACCTCGGTGGTGCGGGTCAGCGCCAGGCAGTCCAGCGAGTAGATCTTGGTGGGCTCCAGCAGCTCCTCGCCGAGGGTGCGGCCGAGTTCGGCGACCTCGGACTCCAGGTTGAGGCCCGCCGTGTTCAGCAGCACGTGGCGGACCAGGGAGTACCCGTTGGAGTGAAGCCCGGAGGACGCCATGGCGATCACCGCGTCGCCCGCGCGGATGCGGTCCGCACCGAGCAGCCGGTCGGCCTCCACGACGCCCGTACCGGCCCCGGCGACGTCGAAGTCGTCCTCGCCCAGCAGACCGGGGTGTTCGGCCGTCTCGCCGCCCACCAGGGCGCACCCGGCGAGCACACAGCCCTCCGCGATGCCCTTGACGATGGCCGCGACGCGCTCGGGGTGGACCTTGCCGACGCAGATGTAGTCGGTCATGAACAGCGGCTCGGCGCCGCACACCACGATGTCGTCCATGACCATGGCGACCAGGTCGTGGCCGATCGTGTCGTAGACGCCCATGCGGCGCGCGATGTCGACCTTCGTGCCGACGCCGTCGGTGGCGGAGGCGAGCAGCGGCCGCTCGTAGCGCTTGAGGGCGGAGGCGTCGAAGAGCCCGGCGAAACCGCCGAGGCCGCCGAGGACCTCGGGGCGCTGCGTCTTCTTCACCCACTCCTTCATCAGCTCGACGGCGCGGTCGCCCGCCTCGATGTCGACGCCCGCCGCTGCGTAGCTGGCACCAGTTGTCTCAGACATGACTGTGAGAGCTTTCGTGTCGTACTGCAGGGGTGTTACGGGCGACGGATCGCGTCGGCCGCGGCCGTGGCGGCGGGACCGGCCGCCAGCTCGGTCTCCAGCAGCTGCTTGCCGAGCAGCTCCGGGTCCGGCAGTTCCATCGGGTACTCGCCGTCGAAGCAGGCGCGGCACAGGTTCGGCTTGGCGATGGTGGTCGCCTCGATCATGCCGTCGATGGAGATGTAGGCGAGCGAGTCGGCGCCGAGCGAGGTGCCGATCTCCTCGATGGTCATGCCGTTGGCGATCAGTTCCGCGCGCGTGGCGAAGTCGATGCCGAAGAAGCAGGGCCACTTCACGGGCGGCGAGGAGATCCGGATGTGGACCTCGGCGGCGCCGGCCTCGCGCAGCATGCGGACCAGGGCCCGCTGGGTGTTGCCGCGCACGATCGAGTCGTCGACGACGACCAGGCGCTTGCCCTTGATGACTTCCTTCAGCGGGTTCAGCTTCAGGCGGATGCCGAGCTGGCGGATGGTCTGCGAGGGCTGGATGAAGGTCCGGCCGACGTAGGCGTTCTTCACCAGGCCCGCGCCGAAGGGGATGCCGGAGGCCTCCGCGTAGCCGATGGCGGCCGGGGTGCCCGACTCCGGGGTCGCTATGACCAGGTCGGCCTCGACCGGGGCCTCCTTGGCGAGCCGGCGGCCCATCTCCACGCGGGAGAGGTACACGTTCCGGCCGGCGATGTCGGTGTCCGGGCGGGCCAGGTACACGTACTCGAAGACACAGCCCTTGGGCTTCGCTTCTGCGAATCGGGAGCTGCGCAGGCCGTTCTCGTCGATGGCGACGAACTCGCCCGGCTCGATCTCGCGGACGAAGCTCGCGCCGCAGATGTCCAGGGCGGCGCTCTCGGAGGCGACGACCCAGCCGCGCTCCAGCCGGCCGAGCACCAGCGGGCGGATGCCCTGCGGGTCACGGGCGGTGTAGAGGGTGTGCTCGTCCATGAAGACGAGCGAGAAGGCGCCCCGCACCTTCGGCAGGACCTGGTGGGCCGCCTCCTCGATGGTGAGCGGCTTGCCGTCCTCGTCGACCTGGGCGGCGAGCAGTGCCGTCAGCAGGTCGGTGTCGTTGGTGGCCGCGACCCGGGTGGAGCGGCTGTTGTTGTCGTTCGGCAGGTCGGCGACCATCTCGGCGAGCTGCGCCGTGTTGACCAGGTTGCCGTTGTGGCCGAGCGCGATCGAGCCGTGCGCGGTGGCGCGGAACGTCGGCTGGGCGTTCTCCCACACGGAGGCGCCGGTGGTCGAGTAGCGGGCGTGACCGACCGCGATGTGACCCTGGAGCGAGCCGAGCGAGGTCTCGTCGAAGACCTGGGAGACCAGGCCCATGTCCTTGAAGACGAGGATCTGGGAGCCGTTGCTGACCGCGATTCCCGCGGATTCCTGACCCCGGTGCTGGAGGGCGTAGAGCCCGAAGTACGTGAGCTTTGCGACCTCTTCGCCCGGAGCCCAGACACCGAAGACGCCGCAAGCGTCCTGGGGGCCCTTCTCGCCGGGAAGCAGATCGTGATTGAGTCGACCGTCACCACGTGGCACGCCACCGAGTGTAGGCGAGGTCGACCACTGGTCCGAATTGGGGATCCGTGCCCGCGACGGCCCGCGCCCGCCGATCACCTTGTGGGTTTCCGTGTTTCGGCTGGTCAGCGAGGTGCGCTAGGCGCGGGCGGTGGACCCGCGAGCGGCGCAGGGCGACCCGGGCGCCGGATGCGCACGTGAGGTGTCGCACATCATCCGGGCGCGTTGCCGCTGAGGTGGACGCGGTCGCCGTCGCCGTCCGTGAGCGTGAGTGTCCCGTGGTCCGTGCTGGCTGTGAGCGTGCCGGTGGTGAGGGCGCGCGCGAGGGCGCGTTCGAAGTCCATCCGCTCCGGGCCGCAGGCCATCCTGGTGGTGCGCAGGTCGCCGAAGGTGATGCGGTCGCCGTGGACGGTGGCCCGCGCGCTGAACTGGTTGCAGCCGAGGTTGCCGGCCGCCGTGCCGTCCGCGTCGATGCGCAGGCGGGCGGAGGCGGGCGCGTGCCGGGTCGTACCGCCCACGGTGAGGCTGTCGACCCGCCAGTCGACGCCGGTCACGGGCTGCTGGACGGTCACCGCACCACTGTCCGCCTTCCCGCTGCCGCACGCCACCGTGAGCACGGCGAGCACGGTGGCCGCCGGCGCGTGGATCATGCGTTGCTTGTACCGGTTCATGGCGATTCGACGGCCGACCGGTCCCGCCGGTTCCGCTCACACCATGAGCGGCAGCAGCCCCCCGATGTCCGCGCGCTCCCCGCTCGCGCTCACCTTGGCCTCCTCCAGGGCGTCCTTCCAGCCCAGGCGGCCGGTGGCGAGCCGGATCCAGGTCAGCGGGTCGGTCTCGACGACGTTCGGCGGGGTTCCCCGGGTGTGCCGGGGCCCCTCGACGCACTGCACCACCGCGTACGGCGGCACCCGCACCTCGGTGGAGCCGCCGGGCGCCTTCACGGCGATCGCGTCGGCGAGCAGCCGGGTGGCGGCGGCCAGGGCCTGGCGGTCGTACGGCACCTCGAGGCCCGGCACGGCGGCGTTCAGGTCGTCGGTGTGGACGACCAGCTCGACGGTACGGGTGACCAGGTAGTCGTCCAGGGACATCGAACCGGCACTCGTGCGGAGGATCCGGGTGCCGGGATGCTCGTCGAGGAGGGCGCGCAGGGACTGCTCGACGTCCGCGAGGTAGGCGTCGAGGTCGGCGTGCTCGGCGGCGAGGTTCCGGGTGAACTCGTCGATGGCGGCGGAGTTGGCCGCGGTGGCGAACGGCCAGTCGAGCAGCACGGCGTCCGCCTTGGCCGGCTCCGGCAGGTCGAGCGCCCGGCGGACCGCGGTGAGCGCCATGCCGATGTGCACGACGAGATCGCGTACGGTCCACTCGCCGAGCCGCGTGGTCCGGGCGAGCTGCTCGGGACCGAGGCGCCGTACCGCCTCTCGCACGTGCAGGAACTGGGCGAAGACCGCTGCCCGGGTCCTGGCGGGGTCATAGCTGCGGGCGCGCTTGGTGGCCGGTGGCATGGGGGTGAGCCTATGCCTCCACGGCGCGGTCCTTCAGGGCCTTTTCGACCACGGCCAGCCGGGCGGTGCCGAAAGTGTTATGAAGGGTACGTGGAGGTGCCTTCCGGGCGCTCTCGTCAGCTCCCTCGCCTGATCAACCCCCGCAGCTCGGCCGGGCAGGTGTTCCTTCTCCAGGTCCTGATCGTGCTGCTCCTTGTCTCCGCCGCGGTCGCGGGGCTGGTGACGCAGGCGGCGAACGACGCCGTACGGCAGGGCCGCCGGGCGTCGGTGGTCGCGGCCGAGTCGTTCGCGAACGCCCCCGGCACGGCCCCGGCGCTGCGCAGCCCGCACCCCACGGCGGTGCTGCAGCCGCGGGCCGAGGCGGCACGCAAACGGGCGGGCGTGGACTTCGTCGTCGTCATGAACACCCAGGGCATCCGCTACACCTATCCCTACCCCCGGGAGATCGGGAAGAAGTTCGTCGGCACCATCGCACCGGCGCTGCACGGCCACACCGTCGTGGAGCAGGCCGGCGGGCCGCCCCTGCCGGCCGGCAAGGGCACGGACGTGCAGGCGGTGGTGCCGGTCACCGACGCCCACGGCACGGTCGTCGGACTGGTCTCCGCCGGCCTGACGGTGAAGAACGTGGCGCGCCTGTGGCTGCCGCAGCTGCTGATGGCCCTCGGCGCCGGCCTGGCCGCGCTGGTGCTGGCCGGGACGGGGACGACACTGGTGGCCCGGCGGCTGCTGCGGCAGACGGGCGGCCTGGCCCCGGCCCAGCTGGCGGGGATGTACGCGCACCACGACGCGGTCCTGCACGCCGTACGGGAAGGAGTGCTGATCACCGACGACGGCGGGCGGCTGGTCCTCGCCAACGACGAGGCGCGGCGCCTGCTGTGCCTGGCCGAGGGAGCACCGGGCACCGCGGTGCGGGACCTGGGCCTGCCCCAGCCGCTCACGGCCCTGCTCACCTCGCCCGACGAGGTCACCGACGAGGTGTGCCCCGTGCGGGACCGGCTGCTGGCGGTGAACAAGCGGCCCACGTTCCCGGGCGAGCGCCGGGGCGGCAGCGTCATCACCCTGCGCGACACCACCGAGCTGGCGACGGTGTCGGGCCGGGCCGAGCTGGCGCGGGAGCGGCTGCGGCTGCTGTACGAGGCCGGCATGCGGATCGGGACGACGCTGGACGTACGGCGTACGGCGCAGGAGCTGGCCGACGCGGCGGTGCCCCGGTTCGCCGACCTCGTCACGGTGGATCTGCTCGAACCGGTGCTGCACGGATGGGAACCGACGGCGGAGGGCTGGCGCTGTCTGCGGCGCACGGCGATCGGCGGCGTGTGGGAGACGATGCCGGTGTATCCGCTGGACGACGTCATCGCGCTCTCACCCGGTACTCCGCAGATGCTCGCGCTGCAGCGGGGCACGGGCGTGCTGGAGCCGGACCTGTGGCGGGCGCAGGGCTGGCGGGAGCACGCGCCCGAGCGCACGCGCACGGCCCTGGAGCGGGGGATGCTCTCCCTGGTGACCGTGCCGCTGCGGGCGCGGAACGTCACCCTGGGCGTGGCCAACTTCTACCGGACCCGCCGGTCCCCGGCGTTCGAGCCGGAGGATCTGTCCTTCGCGGAGGAGCTGACGGCACGCGCGGCGGTGGCCATCGACAACGCCCGCAGGTTCACCCGGGAGCACGCGACGGCCGTGACCCTGCAGCACAGCCTGCTGCCGCGCGGGCAGCCCGAGCAGGACGCGCTGGAGGTGGCCTGGCGGTACCTGCCGGCCGAGGCCGGGGTGGGCGGCGACTGGTTCGACGTCATCCCGCTGCCGGGCGCACGGGTGGCGCTGGCGATGGGCGACGTCGTCGGACACGGACTGCACGCGGCGGCCACGATGGGACGGCTGCGCACCGCGGTGCACAACTTCTCCTCCCTGGACCTCCCGGTGGACGAGGTGCTGGGCAACCTGGACGACCTGGTCGTCCGCATGGACAACGAGGACTCCACCGGCGACGGCCGCGAGGGGGAGGGGGTGACGGGGGCGACCTGCCTGTACGCGATCTACGACTCGGTGACGGGGACCTGCACCATGGCCCGCGCGGGGCACCCCGTCCCGGTGGTGGTCGCTCCGGACGGGACGGTGCGCTGCCCGGAGGTGCCGGTCTCGGCGCCGCTCGGCCTGGGCGGCTACCCCTTCGAGACCGCCGAGCTGCACCTGCCGGAAGGCGCACGGCTGGTGCTGTACACCAACGGCCTGGTGGAGGACCGTACCCGCGACCTCGACGCCGGGCTGGACGCGCTGCGCCAGGCGCTGGCCACGGCCACGGGGCGCACCCCGCACGAGACCTGCCAGGCGGTGATCGACGCCCTGAAACCCGCGCACCGCCGCGACGACGTCGCGCTGCTGGTGGCACGCACCCGGCTGGTCCCGCGCTCCCGCCTCGCCGAGTGGGAGGTGCCTTCCGACCCGGCGGTGGTGCCCTCGGTGCGGGCCCGGTGCAGGGAGAAGCTGGAGCAGTGGGGGCTGGAGGAGGACGCGTACACCACGGAACTGATCGTCAGTGAGCTGGTCACGAACGCGATCCGGTACGGCGCGCCACCGGTCACCGTGCGGCTGCTTCGCGGGCGCTGCCTGATGTGCGAGGTGTCGGACGCCAGCAGCACCTCACCGCGGCTGCGGCGGGCGGCGACCATGGACGAGGGCGGCCGGGGACTGTTCCTGGTGGCGCAGTTCGCGCAGCGGTGGGGGACGCGGTACACCCCTCGCGGCAAGGTCATCTGGGCGGAACGGACCCTGCACGACGGCGCGGCGCCCACCACGTCCCACACACCGGTCGACGTCCTGCTGGAGCAGTTCGGCGACCTGTGAGCCAGGACCCGTGGCGAACACGGCGGCGGCCCGCGCCACCCGCCGGGGGTGGTGCGGGCCGCCGCCCGGCACGCGGGCCGGTCAGGCCAGCAGCGCCGGGATGGTCTCCTCGTGGGCCCTGCGCAGCTCCTCCAGCGTGAGCGTGAACGCGCCCTGGACCTCGACCGTGTCTCCGTCCACGACACCGATCCGGGTGGCCGGCAGGCCCCGCGCACCGCACATGTCGTTGAAGCGGACCTCCTCCGAACGCGGCACCGCGACGATCGCGCGGCCGGCCGACTCGGAGAACAGGAAGGTGAAGGCGTCCAGGCCGTCCGGTACGACCAGACGGGCGCCCTTGCCGCCGAGCAGCGCGGACTCCACCACGGCCTGGACCAGACCGCCGTCGGACAGGTCGTGCGCGGAGTCGATCATGCCGTCGCGGGAGGCGGAGATCAGGATCTCGGCCAGCAGCCGCTCCCGCTCCAGGTCGACCTTCGGGGGCAGGCCGCCGAGGTGGTCGTGGACCACCTGGGACCAGGCCGAGCCGCCGAACTCCTCGCGGGTGTCGCCGAGGAGGTAGATCAGCTGGCCCTCCTCCTGGAAGGCGACCGGGGTGCGGCGGGCGACGTCGTCGATCACGCCCAGGACCGCGACCACCGGGGTCGGGTGGATCGCCGCCTCGCCGGTCTGGTTGTACAGCGAGACGTTGCCGCCGGTCACCGGCGTGCCGAGCTGCCGGCAGCCGTCGGCCAGGCCGCGCACGGCCTCCGCGAACTGCCACATCACGGCCGGGTCCTCGGGCGAGCCGAAGTTCAGGCAGTCGGAGACCGCGAGCGGCTTCGCGCCCGTCGTCGCCACGTTCCGGTACGCCTCGGCCAGCGCCAGCTGCGCGCCCGTGTACGGGTCGAGCTTGGCGTAGCGGCCGTTGCCGTCCGTGGCGATGGCGACGCCGAGGCCGGTCTTCTCGTCCACGCGGATCATGCCGGAGTCCTCCGGCTGGGCGAGGACGGTGTTGCCCTGCACGAGGTGGTCGTACTGCTGGGTGATCCACTTCTTGGAGGCCTGGTTCGGGGAGGCGACCAGCTTCAGGACCTGGTCCTTCAGCTCCTCTGCGGTCTCCGGCCGGGGCAGCTTGCCGGCGTCGTCGGCCTGGAGGGCGTCCTGCCAGTCCGGGCGGGCGTACGGCCGCTCGTAGGTCGGGCCCTCGTGGGCGACCGTGCGCGGGTCGACGTCCACGATCTTCTCGCCGTGCCAGAAGATCTCCAGGCGGTCGCCGTCGGTCACCTCGCCGATGACGGTGGCGATGACGTCCCACTTCTCGCAGATCTCCAGGAAGCGGCCGACCTTCTCCGGCTCCACGACCGCGCACATGCGCTCCTGCGACTCGCTCATGAGGATCTCCTCGGGCGAGAGCGTGGAGTCGCGCAGGGGCACGTCGTCCAGGGTGACGCGCATGCCGCCGGAACCGTTGGACGCCAGCTCGCTCGTCGCGCAGGACAGGCCGGCCGCGCCGAGGTCCTGGATGCCGACGACCAGCTTCTCCTTGAAGGCCTCCAGGGTGCACTCGATGAGGAGCTTCTCCTGGAAGGGGTCGCCGACCTGCACCGCGGGACGCTTGGACGGCTTGGCGTCGTCGAAGGTCTCCGAGGCCAGGATCGACGCGCCGCCGATGCCGTCGCCGCCGGTCCGGGCGCCGTACAGGATGACCTTGTTGCCGGCGCCGGACGCCTTGGCGAGGTGGATGTCCTCGTGCCGCATCACACCGATGGCACCGGCGTTGACCAGCGGGTTGCCCTGGTAGCAGGCGTCGAAGACGACCTCGCCGCCGATGTTGGGCAGGCCCAGGCAGTTGCCGTAGCCGCCGATGCCGGCGACGACGCCCGGCAGCACGCGCTTGGTGTCGGGGTGGTCGGCCGCGCCGAAGCGCAGCGGGTCCACCACGGCCACCGGGCGGGCGCCCATCGCGATGATGTCGCGGACGATGCCGCCGACACCCGTGGCCGCGCCCTGGTAGGGCTCGACGTACGACGGGTGGTTGTGCGACTCGACCTTGAAGGTCACGGCGTAACCCTGGCCGACGTCCACCACGCCCGCGTTCTCGCCGATGCCGACGAGCAGCGCGTCGCTCTGCGGGGCCTTCTCGCCGAACTGGCGCAGATGGACCTTGGAGGACTTGTACGAGCAGTGCTCGGACCACATGACCGAGTACATGGCGAGTTCGGCGCCGGTCGGGCGGCGGCCGAGGATCTCCACCACCCGCTCGTACTCGTCCTTCTTCAGGCCCAGTTCGGCCCAGGGCAGCTCGACGTCGGGGGTCGCGGCCGCGTGCTCGACCGTGTCCAGAGGCGTCCGGCTCATGCGTTGACCAGCTTCTTGAGGATCGAGGTGAAGAACGGCAGCCCGTCGGTACGGCCCGTACCGACCAGCGGCTCGACGGCGTGCTCCGGGTGCGGCATCAGGCCGACGACGTTGCCGGCCTCGTTGGTGATGCCGGCGATGTCGCGGAGCGAGCCGTTCGGGTTGAAGTCGAGGTACCGGAAGACCACGCGGCCCTCCGCCTCCAGCTTGTCGAGGGTGTACTCGTCGGCGACGTACCGGCCGTCCATGTTCTTCAGCGGGATGTGGATCTCCTGGCCCGCGCGGTAGTCGGCGGTCCAGGCGGTCTCCGCGTTCTCCACCCGCAGCTTCTGGTCGCGGCAGATGAAGTGGAGGTGGTCGTTGCCGAGCATGCCGCCCGGGAGGAGGTGGGCCTCGGTGAGGATCTGGAAGCCGTTGCAGATGCCGAGGACCGGAAGTCCGGCCTTCGCCTCCTCGATGACCGTCTCCATCACCGGCGAGAACCGGGAGATGGCACCGGCCCGCAGATAGTCGCCGTAGGAGAAACCGCCGGGCAGGACGACGGCGTCGACCTGCTTGAGGTCCTTGTCCTTGTGCCACAGGGCGACCGGTTCGGCGCCCGCGAGACGGATCGCGCGCTGGGCATCCTGATCGTCGAGGCTGCCCGGGAAAGTGACGACGCCAATACGAGCGGTCACTTCGCCGCCTCCGCCACTTCTTCGACCTTGACGGTGAAGTCCTCGATCACGGTGTTCGCGAGGAAGGATTCCGCAAGATCGTGGATGCGGGCGAGCGCGGCCTCGTCGACCGGCCCGTCAACTTCCAGTTCGAAACGCTTTCCCTGGCGGACGTCCGAGATCCCTTCGAAACCCAGGCGCGGCAGCGCACGCTGGACCGCCTGGCCCTGGGGGTCGAGGATCTCCGGCTTGAGCATGACGTCGACTACGACGCGTGCCACTGGCACTCCCGGTGTGTGGTGCTGAGCAGGTCCCTTCAGACTACCCGCACAAAATTTCTACGCGAGTAGAGTTGTAGGAAACTACGTGAGGCGCATCACGATCGGGTGTCGGAGCCGTGCGCCCGCGAAAAGTTCTGGGAAAGTTCCACAGTCCGCCCCGTTCACCTATTGTCTTCGGACACGCGGACGGATTTAGTCGGGCTTCACTTTGCAATGCCGGGCACTGTACAAATGAATTGGCAATAGCCGATACTCGGCACGTCATCGCCGTTGAGCTGTATCGACGTGCCGCACGAAGGGACCGATATTCGTGGCGCAAAAGGTCGTGGTCACGCTCTTTGACGACATCGACGGCTCGGAAGCGGCGGAAACGATCGCCTTCGGACTCGACGGCAAGTCGTACGAGATCGACCTGAACGAAACCAACGCCAAGAAACTGCGCAAGGCGCTCGCGCCCTACGTCGAGGCCGGCCGCAAGCGGTCGCGGTCCGGCAAGGCGTACAAGCAGACGGAGGTCGCGCCCGACCCGGCGGCCGTCCGCGCCTGGGCCCAGGCCAACAAGATGGACGTCCCGGCCCGCGGACGCATCCCGAAGAAGGTCTACGAGGCGTTCAGCGCCGCGCAGTGAACCCCGCCCAGGGGTGGCGAAGCCCGCGAAGGGGCAGTCCTCAGGGTCCGTCAGCGGACCCTGAGGGCCGCGCACTTGGGCATACCGGGCAGCAGGGGGAGCCGACTTGCGCGACCCCCCTGTTGATCAGCTAATGTCTGGGACACGCCGAGGGGCGAGGCCGAAAAGGCGAAACCCCGAGGAGCGTGCGGGTGTAGTTCAGTAGTAGAACATCCCCCTTCCAGGGGGAAGGCGCAGTGTGCGATTCCTGTCACCCGCTCCGGCACCGGTCGTCACGACCACTCCTGTGGATCAGGTAGGCTGGTGCTCGCACCGATCGGTGGGAGCCGGTCGGGAGCAGTGCGGACGTAGCTCAGTTGGTAGAGCGCAACCTTGCCAAGGTTGAGGTCGCGAGTTCGAGCCTCGTCGTCCGCTCGGAAAAAAAGACCCCGGTCCATCGGACCGGGGTCTTTTCATGCGCGCGGGTGTGTGCGGCGCGATGTGAAGGTCGCCACACCCCCAGGTGCGGAGCCCTCCGACTGCTGGGCGCCGGGCGTCATCGGACGCCAGTGGTCCGGCCGGCCGGTGCGGGGCGCCTACTGCGGGCGTGCGCGGGCTCACCCCCTCCCCGCCGACGCCGGTCGCCGACGCCGACGGCGCACTGGAACCCCGTGCGTGGAGCCGGAGTTGCCCTCGGGGCGCAAGGCCTCCGGGGCCGCCTCGCCGGGCGGCGGAGCCGCGCCGAGGATCGGCCGCGGAGATCGCCGAGCGTACGAACGTCATCGCCGGGCGGCTCCGGACGCGCCCTCCCCGGCCGGCGCGGAACCCGGCGCGCGGGATCGTCGTGCGGCGGTGTGTCTCACGGGGGTGCGGGGTTGGGTATAGTTGCTCTCGCGCCACGGCGCAAGGCGGACGTAGCTCAGTTGGTAGAGCGCAACCTTGCCAAGGTTGAGGTCGCGAGTTCGAGCCTCGTCGTCCGCTCGGGAAGAAGGCCCCGGTCCATCGGACCGGGGCCTTCTCGTTGTCGGGGGGCCTAGCTCCAGGCCATGCCCGTGAGCCGCTCGTACGCCTCGACGTACTTCCGCCGGGTCGCCTCCACGACCTGCGGCGGCAGCGGCGGCGGGGGCTGCTCGCCGCGGCGGTCCCAGCCGGACTCGGCCGAGGTGAGCCAGTCCCGGACGAACTGCTTGTCGTACGACGGCTGGGCTCGGCCCGGCTGCCACTGGTCGGCCGGCCAGAAGCGGGAGGAGTCCGGGGTGAGGACCTCGTCGGCGAGGACGAGCGTGTCCCCGTCGAAGCCGAACTCGAACTTGGTGTCCGCGAGGATGATCCCCCGGTCCCGGGCGATGTCCCGGGCGCGGGAGTACACGGCGAGCGTCATCTGACGCAGCTGGGCGGCGGTGTCGGCGCCGACCTGCCGGGCCACCTCCTCGTAGGAGACGTTCTCGTCGTGCTCGCCGACCTCGGCCTTGGTGGCCGGGGTGAAGATCGGGGCGGGGAGTTCCGAGCCGTCGACGAGGCCTTCGGGGAGGGCGAGGCCGCAGACCGTACGCGACTCGTTGTACTCCAGCAGGCCCGAGCCGGTCAGGTAGCCGCGGGCCACGCACTCGACCGGGACCATCCGCAGCGACCTGCAGACCAGCGTGCGGCCCGCCCAGTCCGCGGGGGCGCCCTCGGGCAGCTCGGTGCTGATCACATGGTTGGGGGCCAGGTCGCGCAGCTGGTCGAACCACCACAGGGAGAGCTGGGTGAGGACACGGCCCTTGTCGGGGATCTCCGTGGGCAGCACCCAGTCGTACGCGGACATGCGGTCGCTGGCGACCATCACGAGGTCGCCCGCCTCGTTCTGGTACAGCTCGCGCACCTTTCCGGTGTGCAGGTGCACCAGGCCCGGAACCTGGATCGGCTCGGGCTTTTCTACGAATCCGGACACGGTTCCTCCCCGTGGGTCTGTCCAAGTGCCTCGATTCTCCCTTATGGGGGCGATGGGTTCCGGCCAGGGGGTCTCGGGCGGGCGTCCAAGGCGGCTCGGGCGGGCGGCCACGGCGGCTCGGGACGGTGGGCCGGAGGGCCGCCGTCGTCGATGGTGGTCGTCAGTCGCGCTTGCAGATGCGGTCCAGGAGGTTGGCCGTGGCGCGCTGGATACGGGGGTCCACATGGCCGGGGCGGTCCAGGGCCGGAGACCAGGCGAAGGTTCCCGAGGCGAAGACCCAGGCGCCGGAAGGGGCGCGGTACAGGGAGGTCTCCTGGTGGCGCGCGACACCGTCGCTGTCGGTGTAGGGAGAGTGGGCGAGCAGGATGCGCTCCTCGTGCACGGGCAGCGGGGCGCGCGGGAAGTACCGGTCGGCCTCGCCCGCGACCAGGCCGGGGATCTCGTCGCCCTCGCGCGCGCCGGTCGCCTCCCACAGCCAGTGGTCGGCGTTGCGGACGATCAGCGGATGCGGCTCGGGCACCCGGCCCGCGTACTGGATGCCGATCAGCTGCTGCTCGGGCCGGTCGATCTCGCGCCACAGCACCGGCTTTCCGGGGCCCTTGCGCTTGCGGCAGGTCAGCAGCCGGTCCGGGACACCGGACGGGGACGGCCCCAGCTCCACCTGCCAGTACATGGTGTTCGCGGAGAGGAAGACCAGCGAGGTCCCCCGGTCGCGTGCCTCCTCCGCGGCCCGGCGCATCGGCACCGACCAGTACTCGTCGTGCCCGGGGAAGACCAGGCCCCGGTAGCGGCCGGGATCGACACGGCCGGCGTGCAGATCGCGGGCCTCGGCGTAGGCGAGGTCGTAGCCGTAGCGCTCGGCCCAGCGGATGAAGTCGTAGGCGTGCCCCACGTGCAGCGGCAGGCCCGCGCCCGCGTACGGGCGGTCGAAGGAGACCGTCGTCGCCGCGTCGGCCTCCCCGAGCAGCCGGCCCTTCTCGTCCCACGCGTGGTACAGGCTGGCGCCCGTACGGCCGTCCTCCGGGTACAGGTTGTACGCCTGCCAGGTGATGTCCGGCAGCAGCAGGAGCAGGTCGGCCGGGTGGTCGTCGCGGATGGTGAACGGCACGTGGGAGCGGTAGCCGTCGGCGGTGGTCAGGACGGCCACATAGGCGCCGATGAGCCAGTGCGAGGGCACCTGGAGGCGCCAGGACAGCCACCAGTGGTGGCAGGAGACCGTGCGGTCGGCGGTCAGCGGCGGGGGCTGGACGATGCCGGACAGCCGCGGGCTGGTGGTGATCTTCGCGGCGCCGTCGCCGCCGTAGTGGCCGATCCGGTAGATGTCGACGCTGAACTCCTGCGGCGGGTCGACCGTGATGTGGAAGTCGATCGCCTCGCCGGGCGCGACCGCGCCGGTGGAGGTGAAGCCCTTGACCTGGCGGTGCACGTCGTCGGCCGAGCGGGGGCCGGGTACGCGCGGCGCGGGACGGGCGGGGCCGACGCCGGTGAGCGGCTGCGGGCTCGGGTCGACGTACCAGGGCACGACGTGGCCGGTGTCGTCGAAGTAGGTCTCGCTGCCGCGCAGCCAGGGCACCGGGCCCTGGCCGAAGGGGTCCGTGACGGCGTGCGCGAGTGCTCCGGACTCCCAGCGGCGGATGTGGTCCGAGGCCATGATCGCTCCCCTCCCTCGTCCCCCGTGTGGTCCTGTCTCGGTGGTGGTCGCCGTGCTCGTCGTGCTCGGTGGTGCGCACACTGCTCGGACGTGCTGTCGTATGTCGCTCGCTCTTGCCAAGTGCGTGGTCGCTCCCAGCACATCACATAACGCACGGGCTCGGTCACTAGTCGTTGCGAATTGACCTGAACTGGAAGACGGGGATCCCCTTCGCAGGTGCTTGCCGGAGTGCGGGAGGCCTGTCGCCTCAGACGAGCCGTACGGGCTTCTCGGGGCGTATTCCGGACGCGGCCAGCCAGTCGCGCAGCGGGCCCGGATCTCCCTCCTCGATCAGGCTGAGCACCTTGGGCGTGAGGTCGGCGGCCCGCTCGCCGCCGACCAGCAGCGAGGGGCCGTCCAGCCAGTCCAGCGCGGGGACCGCGCCGGCGGTGTCGACGGCCGCGCAGCACACCATCGCGGTGACGTGTTCGGTGAGCAACTCACGGGCGGTGCGCGGGGGTTGCAGCGGGAAGAGCGGCAGGCCGCCGTCGTCGTCCCACAGGGCGCGCTCGGTGCTCTGGCCGACGGCGGCCGCACCGCTTCCGCACGTGCCGGCCTCCTCCCGGGCCAGCTCGGCGCTCAGCCCGGCAGCGAGGGTGGCGCTGCGCTCGGTACCGGCGGGTTCATCGGCCACGGGGTCCGGTTCGGCTTCGGGTGCCGGGGCCGGTTCGACGCCGGGTGCCAGGGCCGGTTCAGCTTCGGCGGCCGGGGCCGGCTCGACGTCGGCTGCCCGGTCCGGTTCGACGCCGGGTGCCGGGGCTAGTTCGGCTTCGGGTGCCGGGGCCGGTTCGAGGTCGGCCGACGGGCCCGGCTCGGCATCGGCTGCCCGGTCCGGTTCGGCTTCGAGTGCCGGGGCCGGTTCGGCGTCGAGTCCCTCGGGGAGTCCGGCGTGGGTGGCGTCCGGCTCCGGGGCGCCGGGTGCCTGCCCGGGTTCGGTGTGGGCGGGGGCCGGCTCGGGGTCGCCGGGCGCCTGCGGCGGTTCCGCGGGGGCAGGGGACGGCTGGGGGTCGTCCGGCGCCTGCGGTGATTGAGCGTGGGAGGCGTGCTGGGCTCGGGACTGCGAGGGGCTCGCCGGGGAGGTGGGCCGGGTGGGGGCCGGGGGCTTCGGTATCGCCGTGTTCCTGCCCGGCTCGGTGAGGTGGTCCAGGACGCGGGCCAGGGTGGGGCCACCGGGGTCGGGGTCGGCGGGGTCGAGGGAGGGGCGGACGCCGAGGGAATCCAGAACGCGGTGCAGTCGGGCCGCGTTCGCACGCCATGTGCGGTCCACGACCTCCTCCGGATACGTCTGCCAGTCCACCGGCGCCCAGTCCGGGCCGGGCTCCGCCGGGCCGCCGTGGAAGAGGCGGGCGGCCAGCAGGGACGCGGCCTCGTCCACCGCGCCCGGCTCCTCCAGCAGGTCGCACGCGGGACGCTCGCCGAGCCGGGAGGTGAAACCCTCGGCCAGGCGGTCGCGCCGTGACAGCTCGGTGAGCGCCGCCACCACGCCCGCGTCGAGCCCCGACGGCCAGCGGCCCATCCGCCAGGCGGGCAGCGCCACCCGGGTCAGCAGCCGGTCCCAGCCGGCGTAGGCGAGGCCGACCTGCTCCTGGGCGACGATCCGCAGGCCGTAGTCCACGGCCTGGGCGCGCTCGGCCGCCGCCGCAGCGACCCCGCGCTCCATCTGCGTCGCGTGTTCGCGGCAGCCGCGCAGCAGCAGCCGGGCCACCCAGCCGAGGGCCGCGCACAGGCCGCGGGTCAGCGGGCAGCGGCCCGGCGTCGCGGCGACCGCGACCGCCGCGTCCAGACCGCGCACGAAGCGCCGGGCGGCCGCTATGTCGGGGTGCGCCGACGGGCCCGTACCGGCGATGACCGGGGCGAGGACCGCGCGCAGCTCGCCGACCCGCATCCACCACAGGAACGGGGAGCCGATGACCAGCACCGGGGCGGCCGGAGCGCGGCGGCGGCCCGGGCCCGCCGTCTCGTCCTCGTCGGACGCGGGGCGCGCGGGCGGGCCGTGGGCCGAGTGCGTACGGTCCTCCAGCCAGCTGTCGCAGTCCGGGGTGAGCGCTATGGCCGAGGGCACCGGCACGTCCAGCCGGTCGGCCAGGTCGCGCACCATCCGGTACAGGTCCGGGGCGGACTCCTCCGGGATCGGCACCGTCGGGCTGACGGCGGGGCGGGCCCGGGAGACGACCAGGGCGAAACCGGCGGCGGCCAGCAGCACCAGCACGGCGAGCACGCCCACGACCAGCCGGGCCGTGTCCCAGCCCCGGCCGACGAGGTGGCCGGTGGCACCGCCCGCAAGCAGGATCACCGCGACGGCTGCGGGCAGCACGGCCGCGGCCAGCGCCCGGCCACGGACCCGCAGGACGGCCAGGGCCCTGGAACGCGCGGCCTGCGCGCCCATCTCCGCACCGATTCCGGTCACGTCCGGCCCTCACCCCCTCGCTGCCGATGCCGGGCTTTCCTGGTGATGCTCACTCCCCCACTGTGGCACCCGCCACTGACATCGCAATGCCGGTGGGCCAAGTGCCGGAAAGCTTGCGCGGCACCCTAGTTGGGGCCCCGGCCCCCGTCATCCGTATGGGCGGCCGCTCACTCGATGGAATGGCTTTGGTCAGAGGTGCGTGACAGACAGCAAAGATCAGGCCCCGGATCGGGGATCCGGGGCCTGGGTACGGCTGTCGCGTGGGCAACCGGCACGGCAAGCGCAGGTCAGGCGGCTGGGCGCCTGACCGCGGCGCGCATGGGTCAGGTCGTCGGCGCCTGGTCCGCCTGGGTGGCCTGTGCCGCCTTCGCGGCGATGTCGGTGCGGTGCTGGGAGCCGTCCAGACGGATCCGGCCCACCGCCCGGTACGCCCGCTCTCGGGCCTCGGTCAGGTCCGCGCCGGTGGCGGTGACGGACAGCACGCGCCCGCCCGCGCTGACGACGCGGTCGCCGTCCCGCTTGGTGCCGGCGTGCAGCACGTACGCGTGCGGGGCGTCCTCGGCGGCCACCTCGTCCAGGCCGGCGATCGGGTCGCCGGTGCGCGGGGTACCGGGGTAGTTGTGCGAGGCGACGACGACCGTGACGGCCGCGTCCTCGTTCCAGCGCAGCGGCTCCAGATCGGCGAGGTGGCCGGTGGCGGCGGCCATGAGCAGGCCGGCCAGCGGGGTCTTCAGCCGGGCCAGCACGACCTGGGTCTCCGGGTCGCCGAAGCGGGCGTTGAACTCGATCACCCGGACACCGCGGCTGGTGATGGCCAGGCCCGCGTAGAGCAGCCCGGAGAAGGGGGTGCCGCGGCGGTGCAGTTCGTCGACGGTCGGCTGCAGGACCGTCTGGAGCACCTCGTCGACCAGCTTCGGGTCCGCCCAGGGCAACGGGGAGTAGGCGCCCATGCCGCCGGTGTTCGGGCCCTGGTCGCCGTCGAGGGCGCGCTTGAAGTCCTGGGCGGGCTGGAGCGGTACGACCGTCTCGCCGTCGGTGACCGCGAAGAGGGACACCTCGGGGCCGTCGAGGAACTCCTCGATGACGACCCGGTCGCAGGCGGCGGCGTGCGCCTTGGCGGCGTCCAGGTCGTCGGTGACGACGACGCCCTTGCCGGCGGCGAGGCCGTCGTCCTTGACGACGTAGGGGGCGCCGAAGGCGTCGAGGGCCTCGGCGACCTCCTCGGCGGTGGTGCAGACGTACGACCGGGCGGTCGGCACTCCCGCCGCCGCCATCACGTCCTTGGCGAAGGCCTTGGAGCCCTCCAGCTGCGCGGCCTCCTTGGAGGGGCCGAACACCGGGATGCCCGCCGCGCGCACGGCGTCGGCCACGCCGGCGACCAGCGGGGCCTCCGGGCCGACGACGACCAGGTCGGCGCCGAGGCCTGCGGCCAGCTCGGCGACCGCCGTGCCGTCGAGCGCGTCGACGGGGTGCAGCTCGGCCACCTCCGCGATGCCGGCGTTGCCGGGGGCGCAGTGCAGCGCGGTGACGTCGGGGTCGAGGGACAGGGAGCGGCACAGGGCGTGTTCGCGGGCGCCGCCGCCGATGACGAGGACCTTCACGGGGTCAGCCTAATGGCAAGGTTGCCGAAGGCCGGGGGCCGGGATTGTTGGGCTTTCCTCCAAAGCGGCCCCGGTGCCGGCCGCTCGTCTACTCGTTCGAGAACTCCTCCACCACCGTCGCCCCCAGCTCGCGGACGATCAGTTCGTGCCCGGAGAGGGCCGACTCGTCCAGGTCGGGGTCGTCGTCCTCGGGGATGTCGTCCTCGGGGGCGACCGGCGGGGGCTCGGGGGCGGGGGCAGGCGCCGGCGGGGCGCTCGTGGGACCGGGCTGCGAGGGCGCCGGCGCCTGCGGTGCCGGCTGGGGGGCGGCTTGGCGGGGTGCGGCCGGGGCGCCGTAGCCGCCGGAGCCCCCGGCGGGCGCGCCGCCGTAGCCGCCTCCGCCGCCGAAGCCGGAGCCTCCGGCGGGCAGAGGTGCGGAACCGCCGCCGGACGGGTCGACGATCGCCTCGATCTTCCACTGCACGTTGAACTGCTCGGCCAGCGCCGCCCGCAGCACGTCCTCGCTGCCGCTGCCGGCGAAGTTGTCACGCGCACCGGCGTTCACGAAGCCGAGCTGGAGGGTGGTGCCGTCGAATCCGGTCACCTGGGCGTTCTGGCTGAGCAGGATCCAGGTGAAGCGGCGGCGGTTCTTGACCGCCTCCAGGATGTTCGGCCACAGCATGCGGGGGTCGAGGCCGCCGGCGGGGGCGGCGGCGGGCGCGGCCGGGGATGCCGGGCCGGAAGCGGGCGCCGAGGACTGCTGCGGGGCTGCCTGGGCGCGGCCCGGTGCCTGACCCTGCGGCGCGCCGCCCGCCGGCGCCGCGGCCGTGGGCCAGCCGCCGGGGCGCCGGCCGCTACCGGCGGCAGCGGGCGTCGGCCACGCACCCGGAGCGGACGCACCGCCGGCCGCCGCCGGTGCCTGGGCACCGGAGGCGGGAACAGGAGCAGGGGCGGCGGGGCTGGCCGGGGCAGCCTCCGCCGGAGACTGGGCCGGAGCCGGCACCGGCGCCGCTGGACCCGCGGGCGCGGGAGCGGGAGCGGGAGCGACCGGAGCCGGGCCACCGGCACCAGGGCCTCCCGCCCCGGGACCACCGGCACCAGGGCCCCCGGCACCAGGACCAGCCACACCAGGACCGCCCACTCCAGGACCACCGGCACCCGGACCAGCCACGCCAGGACCGCCCGCTCCAGGACCACCGGCACCAGGACCGCCAACTCCCGAACCAACGGCACCAGGTCCCGCGCCTCCGGGCCCGCCCCCCGGTCCCCCGGCCGCTCGTACTGCCGCGCGGGCAGCCGCCGGGCCGGTGCCGGGGGGTACGGAGGGCATGGGGGCGCCGCCGTGGGCGTCCGGGCCGGGGGCGTAGCCCATGGCGGGGGCGCCGGTGCCGGACGAGAACTGGACGCCGCGTTCGAGGCGGTCGAGGCGGGCCATCACCGAGCGCTCGTCGCCGTAGGCGGCGGGGAGCAGCACGCGGGCGCAGATCAGTTCCAGCTGGAGGCGGGGCGAGGTGGCGCCGCGCATCTCGGTCAGGCCGGCGTTGACGAGGTCGGCGGCGCGGCTCAGCTCGGCGGCGCCGAACGTGGAGGCCTGGGCCTGCATGCGCTCCAGGACATCGGCCGGTGCGTCCAGCAGTCCCTTCTCCACGGCGTCCGGGACGGCGGCGAGGATCACCAGGTCGCGGAGCCGCTCGAGCAGGTCGGCGACGAAGCGGCGCGGGTCGTTGCCGCCCTCGATGACACGGTCGACGACCTCGAAGGCGGCGGCGCCGTCACCGGTGGCGAAGGCCTCGACGACGGAGTCGAGGAGGGAGCCGTCGGTGTAGCCGAGCAGGGAGGTGGCCATGGCATACGTCACACCCTGCTCACCGGCGCCGGCGAGGAGCTGGTCCATGACGGACATGGAGTCACGCACGGACCCGGCGCCCGCGCGCACGACCAGCGGCAGGACGCCGTCCTCGACCGGGATGGCCTCCTTCTGGCACACCTCGGCGAGGTAGTCCCGCAGGGTGCCCGGCGGGACGAGCCGGAAGGGGTAGTGATGCGTACGCGACCGGATGGTGCCGATGACCTTCTCGGGCTCGGTGGT
Organism: Streptomyces sp. NPDC048192; assembly: GCF_043202415.1. NCBI lineage: Bacteria > Bacillati > Actinomycetota > Actinomycetes > Kitasatosporales > Streptomycetaceae > Streptomyces > Streptomyces sp. NPDC048192. Next base: position 489,343 of record NZ_JBIDAL010000004.1, on the reverse strand, counting down.
CGCGAAGATGAACTTCAGATGCTCCGGCGGCTCCTCGACGACCTTCAGCAGCGCGTTGAAGCCGGCCGACGTGACCATGTGGGCCTCGTCGATGATGTAGATCTTGTACCGGCTGCTCGCGGGGCCGAAGAACGCCTTCTCGCGCAGCTCACGGGCGTCGTCCACACCACCGTGAGAGGCCGCGTCGATCTCGATGACGTCGATCGAGCCGGGTCCGTTGCGCGCGAGGTCGCGGCAGGACTGGCACTCGCCGCAGGGGGTCGGGGTGGGACCCTTCTCACAGTTCAGGCAGCGGGCCAGGATCCGTGCGCTGGTCGTCTTGCCGCAGCCGCGCGGCCCGCTGAACAGGTACGCGTGATTGACCCGGTTGTTCCGCAGCGCCTGCTGCAGCGGGTCGGTGACATGCTCCTGCCCGATGACCTCGGCAAAGGTCTCCGGGCGATAGCGGCGGTACAGCGCGAGAGACGACACGCATACGAGGTTATAGGCGGCCACTGACAACCGGTCCCGGCCGCGGGCCCCGGGAACGCGAGCGCCCCCCACGCACCCGCCAGAGCCAACCTACCCTTGCTGCCTTCCGGCCCTGGGGGAGTTCAGTCAGATAGCGCCGCGTGAGGGGCTGCGCCCAGAGTACCCGATCGCGGCCTGCGGACCGCAATCGACGGGGGCCTGCGGGAACGGGTTCGCAAGCACTCCCCTCGGTCATGTAATGTTTCCGGCGGAGGATTCGCCTAGAGGCCTAGGGCGCACGCTTGGAAAGCGTGTTGGGGGCAACCCCTCACGAGTTCGAATCTCGTATCCTCCGCCAGCCCAGAGGGCCGGACCGCGAAAGTGGTCCGGCCCTCTGGCGTTGCGGCTTCGAAGTCGGGGCCCGCTCCGGCCGTCCCACTCCCCTGCGCCGCCCACTCCCCTGCGCCGCCCGCGCCCACCCCGCCTACCGCGTCACCCGCACCGGCGCCGACACCGTCACCTGGTCCAGTTCCGACAGCCGGACCGTGACCTTCAGTGTCCAGGTGCCCGGGAGGGGGAGATCGAAGGAGTCGGCGCCCCAGTAGCCGCCCCGGTCGGTGACCCTGGTGTCGAGGGGGCCGATCCGCTGGGCTCGGAGGCTGAGGGTGACCCGGAGTTCGGGGACCGTGGACAGGCCGCCGTCGGGGCCGTAGACCACCGCCTGCACGGAGGTGCGGCCGACCCGGCCCGGGTCCAGGGTGACCTGGACGCTGCCGTGGCCGCCGGCGCCGGCGTCGAAGGGGATCGTGGTGACGGAGGCCGTCGGGATGCCGGCCGCCGGAGTCGCGGCCGCCGCGGTCTCCCCGGCCGCCCTGCCGGGGGCCGTGCTGGTCAGGAGGGTCGTCAGGGCCAGGACCACCGCCGCGACGGCCGCCTCGGCCAGCACCGAGCGGCGCAGGATGTCCAAGGGCGGCGGCGGGGGCGGGGCCGGGGGTTCCGCCGGGAGCGGGGGGCCTGTCGCCGGTTCGGGGACGCGGGCCGCGGCGGCTCGGGGTACGTGGGCCGCGCGGGTCGTCCAGGCCCGGGAGCAGGCCGCCGCCAGGAGGAGCGCGGTGACCGCCGCCAGCTTGGCCAGCAGGGTCCGGCCGTACGTCGTGCCGCTGAGCGCCTGCCAGGAACCGAGGCCCCGCCAGGACTGGTAGACGCCGGTCACGACCAGGACCGTCACCGAGGCGAAGGCCAGGCGGGAGAAACGGGCCAGGGTGGTGAGGGAGGTGCGCCGCAGGGTGCGCAGGACGGCCGCCAGACCGCCCACCCACGCCGCCATGGCCAGCAGGTGCAGGGTGGCGGAGGCGATGGCCAGGGGCACCTGGACGCCCGCCGAGGCGTGGTCGGACGCCGTCCAGGTCAGGGCGAGCGGGACGGACACGGCGGCCGCCACGGCGAGCGTCGTACGGCGCGGGAGTCTTCTGCGCCGGGCACGCAGGAGCGCGATGACGGTCCCGGCCAGGGTCAGCAGCGCAAGCCGGAGGAGCAGGAGCGCGCCGGGGCGGGTGCCGGCCGTGTGGGTGAGCGCGCCGAGGGAGACGGCGGGCGACGTGCCCTCCTCGTACGGGGCGCGCAGGACGTACAGCGCGGTCGTCGTGCCGAGCAGGGTCCAGGCGGCGGCCAGCACGGGGGTGCGCAGCGGGGCCGCCGTCGGCGGGCGGCAGTACCCCACGAACGCCGTCGTGCCGAGGAGGACGGCCACGGCGAGGTAGGCGAGGTAGCGGGCGATGTTGTACAGGGCGGCGGTGGCGGGGTTCTCGGTGCGGTCGGGGACCGGGCTGGCCGTGGTCGCCGTGCGCTTGCCGACCGAGAAGGTGAACGCGCCGGACACCGGGTGGCTGTCCGCCGACACCACCCGCCAGGCCACCGTGTACGTGCCGCCGGTGAGCCGGGCGGGCAGGGCGGCGCGGACCGTGTCCGAGCCGTCGGCGTGCCCGGCGGGGCCCGTGCGCAGCCGGTGGTTGGCGGGGTCGTAGACGCGCAGGGAGTCGGTGAGCAGGCCGACCGACTCGGTGAAGGTCAGGGTGATGTGCCGGGGGGCCGTGCGCAGGACGGTTCCGTCGGCCGGGTCGGTCGCCCGCAGGGCCGCGTGGGCGGACGCGGGGGCCGCCGTACCGATCAGGAGGAGCAGCAGGCCCGTGCAGAGCAGGGTGAACCGTCGTGCCCATCGCCGTCGCCGGTCGCGCACCCGCACGTCGTCGCCTCCTTCACCGCGTGCCCCGTATGAGTACGCAGGCACCGGCCGCAGTGCTCAGCGTGCCGTCCGCTCCAGGAAGGCCAGTTGGGCGTGCTTCTCCGGCAGGTACACGTCCGGGAGGTCCACCTCGGGCAGCACGACCCGCGGGCCGCGTACGAAGCCCTGGCGTTCGAAGCGGGCGATCGCTCCGGTGTTGCGCACGTCCGGGTCGACCACGATTCTGCGCCGGTCCAGGACCCGCAGCGCGTACGTCGTCAGCACCGTCAGCAGCGCCGAACTCCAGCCGGGGAGCGGGCCGTCGGGGCCGGGCGGGGCGAGGAGGACGTGGACGCCGAGGTCGCCGGGGAGGACGTCGTAGCACTCGCCGACCCGGTCGGCGGCCGGCTCGTACGTCTGGAACAGGGCCGCCGGTACGCCGTCCTTGGTGACGAGGTGGGCGTGGTGGGTGTCGAGGCCGGCCATGTGGGCGTAGAGCTCGGCGACCTGGTCCCGGGTGAGGCCGTTCATGCCCCAGAAGACGGCGCGTTCCTCGCTCACCCAGGCGTGGACGACGTCCGCGTCGGACGCCGGGTCGAGGGGGCGGATGCGGACGGTGCCGAAACCGTCGACGTGCCGTTCGTGCAGGGCGGTCATCGGGTCCCCTCGGTGTCGTTGTCAGCGGTGTCTGTGTCAGCGGTGTCTGTGTCGGGGTCGCGGGTGAGCAGGGTCCAGTCGGTGCTGACGTGGACCAGTTCTGCCCTGAGCCACAAGGGGAGTTGGTCGCGGTGGTGCGGGCTGCCGGGGACGCCGTCCGCGCCGAAGGGGACGATCCAGCGGCTGGCCGCGCGGTCGGCGAGGTCCCAGACGTAGCGGGCGGCGGGACCGCGGGCGGCGCCGTCGGTCAGGCCGGGGACGGCGGAGGTGGACAGCACGCAGTCGTGGTCGCCGGCGAGACCGGGCTCCCGGTCGTCCCCCGCTGCGTCCGGGAGCGCCCGCCAGGGGGTGAGGCGGTGCCTGTCGGCCCATGTGCCGGCCGGTGGCCCGGCGGCCACCTCCTCGAGGGCCGCGCGGACCGCGGCCGGGCGGTCGATGCCGTACAACTCCTCGGCGCGCAGCAGGTGTTCGAGGGCGAGGCCGATGCGCGGCACGAGCGCCAGCCAGGGGAGCAGGACCTCCGGGTAAGCCGGGGGTTCGGCCAGCGGCGCGAACACGGGGTGGGCGGCGAGCCGGCGTACGACGGCGCCGCGGACCGCCGCGTAGAGGGCCGCGTCGGTGCTGCCGGCGTCCATGCGGCGGTCCCAGGCGAGCAGGCGGTCGCGCAGGCGGGCCGCGGCGGAGGTGAGGCCGTCGAGGGCGGCGAGGTGGTCGAGGAGGGGGGCGGCGGAGGCGAGGTGGGTGTCGGTGTGGACGGCCGGCATGGCGTCGGCGGTCCAGGCGGGGCGCCGGCTCAGGAGGGCGCGGATGCGGTCGGCGCGGTGCGGCGGGGCGAACTCGACGCCGAGGGGGGCGGCGAGGCCGCGCTCGTTCGCCATCACCGCGATGCCGTCCTCGACGGGGGCGTACGGCGTCTCGTGCCGGCCCTGCCAGTCGTGGCCTGGCCGCCAGGCGGGGACCGGGTGCAGGAGGTTGGCCCGTGCGCGGACCGGTACCCGGCCGGCGACGCGGTGCAGGGTGCCGCCCCGGGTGTCGGCGGCCTGGACGACGTTGACGGGCTCGGCCCAGGAGTCCAGGGCGCGGTCCACGTCCTGGACCGTGCGGGCGCGCAGCAGGGGGAGGAGGGCGCTGAAGCCGAGGTCGTCCGTGACGCGGGGCGGGTAGCGGAGTGCGAGCGCCTCGGCTTCGCCGTCGTCCCGGCCGGTGTCCCCACCGGCACCGCCCGCGCCGCTTCCGACTCCGGGTGCGGGTGGCCCCGGTGGGACGTCCTCGCCGCCGGCGGGCTGCGGGCCGTACGACGACTCGGCGCCGGAGTCCGCCGCCGGACCGTCCCCGCCGACGCCGGCGCACCACGCCTCCAGGCCCTCCGGGCCGCCGGCGATCACCGGGCCCCTGTCCGTCTCGATCACCTCGATCTCGATCGGCGGCTCTCCGGCGATCTCCACCGTCTCCGTGTGCCGTGGGGCGCGGTGCCAGTGGCCGTCGGGACCGAGGGCCTGGACGCCGGCGCCGGTGCGGCGCAGGCGCTCGCGGTAGAGGTCCTGGTAGTCGGCCATGGCGTTGGTGATGGCCCAGGCGACGGTGCCGGTGTGTCCGAAGTGGGCGATGCCGGGGACACCGGGCACGGCGAGGCCGACGACGTCGAACTCGGGGCAGGACAGGTGGATCTGCTGGTAGACGCCGGGGTCCTCGATGAAGCGGTGCGGGTCGCCCGCGATCAGGGCGTGGCCGGTGGCGGTACGCGCGCCGGTGACGAGCCAGCCGTTGCTGCCCGCGGTGCCGCGGCCGTCGGCGGCGAACAGGGGTACGGCGTCGGGGCCGAGGTGCCGTATCGCCTGCTCGCGCCAGAGCTTGGCCGGGAACCCCGCGAACAGCAGATGCGTGGCGAGCCAGACGCCGAGCGGGGTCCAGGGCCGCCAGCGCCCGGGGGTGAGGCCGGTGCGGGCGAACTCGGGCGCCCGGGCGGCGCCGGCGGGCAGGCCCTCGTTGACGCCGTCGACGTAACAGCGCACCCAGCCGGCCGTCTCGGGGTCCCGGTGTTCCAGTGCGGTGAAGCAGCGGCGGGCGGTGTCGTCGAGGCGGGCCCGGCGGGCGAGGACGTCCCAGGAGAGGGCGCCGGCGCCGAGGAAGGCGGCCGAGGTGCCCTGCGAGCGGTGCCGTTCGACCTCCAGCTGCCAGGCGCGGTCCCGTGCGGTCACCCGGCCCTGGGCGCGGGCGAGTTCGCGGGCGCCGGACGCCCGTAGATGGGGAATGCCCCAGGCGTCGCGGTACGTCTCGATGGCCACCGGGAGCTCCTCCGAACCGTCTTTTGGACTACTTATTAGGTAAGCCTTCCCTAACTCCTCTGTGAAGGGATCGTACGCGAGAGCGGTCCGACGCGCGCCGCCGCCTCGCGCGCGGGATCATCGGCGCATGGACGTCACCCTGCATCTCGCCCAGGAACCGGAGGCCGACGCGCTGCTCGGACGGTCCCCGTTGGCCGCGCTCACCGGGATGCTGCTGGACCAGCAGGTGCCGATGGAGTGGGCGTTCAAGGGCCCCCGGACCATCGCCGACCGGCTCGGCGCCGGACCCTCCGGAGACCTCGACGCGCACGACATCGCCGCGATGGACCCGGAGGCCTTCGCCGCGCTGCTCGCCGAGAAGCCGGCCGTGCACCGCTACCCCGGCTCGATGGCCAAGCGCATCCAGCAGCTGTGCCAGTACCTCGTGGAGCACTACGACGGTGACGCGGAGGCCATCTGGCGGGACGTGCCCAGCGGCTCCGAGCTGCTGAAGCGACTGGAGGACCTCCCCGGCTTCGGCAAGCAGAAGGCCCAGATCTTCCTCGCCCTGCTCGGCAAGCAACTCGGGGTCACCCCCGAGGGCTGGCGCGAGGCGGCGGGGGCGTACGGCGAACGCGGCTCCTTCAGATCGGTCGCCGACATCACCGGGCCGGAGTCCCTGACCAAGGTCAGGGCACACAAACAGGAACTGAAGGCGGCAGCCAAGGCAGCGAAGGCCTCCGGCGGCTAGCCGCCCGGGCCGGCGAGACCGGGTGCAACGGGGCGGGGCGACGATGGCCTGCCTCGGGTTGAGCCGAGCCGGGCGGTGAAGACCTGCCACGGTTAGCGCGGGGCCGGGCAGCGGAGGCCTCATCCGGGGCGGTTGAAGCCGGGCAGCGACGGCCTGCCGCGGGTAGGGCCAGGCCGAGCGACGAAGACCTCGGCCGGGGCGGCGAACCGGTGAACCCGGCCGGTGAAGCCCTACCCGAGCAGAGCGGAGCCGGGCGGCGGACGCTTTTTTTTGGGGGCGGTGGCGCTCCAGGATGCGGAGACCATTCGCGGGGAGGACCGCGGGCACGGCAGGCCGTGCCCCCTGCGGCCGGCGGAGCCGGTATGTCGGCGGGGCCCCTGCGGGCGGGCTCGGTGGCGGCGTTCACCCGTTCGGCCCGCCCCCGATCGCAGGGACGCTCTCGGCGCTCACAGCATGGACCATGACCGAGGCACCGAACAGCGGTCCGAACTGGGGCCGCGAGTATGACGACCGGAACGTCCACGCGGCCACCCCGCCGACCGGTGAACGCCGGGAGCCCGAGCCGCCGTTCGAGGGGCCCCTGCACGCCCTGTCCCGGGCCGCCTGGCAGGTGGTCCTGGTCACCGGGATCGCCTCGCTGATCCTCGGCGTGCTGATCCTCGTCTGGCCCGGCCCCTCCCTCTTCGCCGCCGGAATCCTCTTCGGCGTCTATCTCGTCGTCAGCGGCATCTTCCAGCTGGCGTCCGCCTTCGGTACGCACATGACGACCTCGCTGCGCGTCCTCGCGTTCATCAGCGGCGCCCTGTCGATCCTCCTCGGCCTGTTCTGCTTCCGCGGGCCCATGCAGTCGATCCTGCTGCTCGCCCTGTGGATCGGCATCGGCTGGCTGATCCGCGGCATCACCCAGACCCTGGCCGCCCTGCACGACTCCCGGATGCCGGGCCGGGGCTGGCAGGTCTTCCTCGGCGTGATCACCTTCATCGCCGGGATCGTGCTCATCGACTCGCCGTTCCACTCGGTCGCCGTGCTCACCCTCGTCGCCGGCATCTGGCTGGTCGTCGTCGGGATCGGGGAGATCGTCACCGCGTTCGGCATCCGCGGCCGCGCCAAGGCCGTACCGCACACCGTGTGAGTCCCGTGCCGGAGCGCCGGCTCACGGTCCACAGCCTGTGCACCGCACTCCCGGTGCACCGGGTCTGCGCCCCGGCCCCGCTTCCCCGGTTCCCGGCATCCGGACCGGAAGATCCCGTTAGTCACCCGTATGCACGTCTTCGCGGCATCTTTTCAATCACCGCACTCCGCCGCCATGGCTGCGCCCGGAAGGTCTTGACCGGTAGGCTTTCCGTGTGATCTTCAAGCGCATCGGAAACGGCCGGCCGTACCCCGACCACGGCCGGGAAAGCACCCGGCAGTGGGCGGACGTCGCGCCGCGCCCGGTCCGCCTCGATCAGCTCGTGACCACCAAGCAGCAGCTCGACCTGGAGACCCTGCTGGCGGAGGACTCGACGTTCTACGGCGACCTCTTCGCCCACGTCGTCAAGTGGCAGGGCGACCTCTACCTGGAGGACGGCCTGCACCGCGCGGTCCGCGCCGCCCTCCAGCAGCGCCAGGTGCTGCACGCGCGCGTGCTCGAACTCGACTGACCCGGCGCGACACGGCCACCGGCCCAAGGCCCTTGACCCTTTCGGGTTCCGCTGAGCGGCATCGACTGATCATCTAATAGGCAGCGCCGCTCGGGCGCACTACGCTGCGCTCATGAGCATGCTCACACCCCCTGGCATGGGCGGTCAGTACCGGATCACGGGGGACAAATACCCTCGGATGCGCCCGCCGCGCCGACGCGCCCGGCTGGTGGCCGCCGTGGTGGCGTCCGCGTGCGCGCTCGGCCTGATCGGCTGGGGCACCCTGCAGCTCATCGACGTCTTCACCGGCGGCGGCAAGAAGACCGCGGCGGCCGGCGCGAAGACCCGCTGCCATCCCGGGACCGATACGGCCGCACAGGTGAAATCCCTGCCCAAGCCCGCCGAGATCACCGTGAACGTCTACAACGCCACCGATCGCACCGGGCTGGCCAAGGACACCGCGGACGCGCTGAAGAAGCGCGGCTTCAAGATCGGCGACGTGGGGAACGCGAGCAAGCAGTTCGACAAGAAGGTCAAGAGCGCCGGCATCCTGCTCGGCCCCGCCTCCGCCCGCAACTCCTCCCTGCCGGTGCTCGGCACCCAGCTGGCCGGCGCCGAGCAGCGCACGGACGGCCGCAAGGGGACCGACCTCGACCTGGTCATCGGCGACGGCTTCAAGGGCCTGGCCCAGCCGGCGGCGGCGCGGCAGGCGCTGACGGCCCTGGCCGCCCCGAAGCCGGCGGCCACCGCGAAGAAGAGCTGCTGACCAGCGGCACGCAAGGGGCGCGGGGCCGGGACGCGGCGGCTGCGGCCGGTCCGCGCCGGTATCTCAGACGCAAGCGCCCCCGCCCCCGCATCCGGCACAGGGCGCCCACCGGCCCCTGTGGCCCTCCCGTCAGGCCGGGAACCTACTCCGCCGCCCCGTAAAGCCGGTCCCCCGCGTCCCCGAGTCCCGGCACGATGTAGCCGTGCTCGTTGAGGTGGTCGTCCACGGCGGCCGTGACGACCGTCACCGGCGTCCCCGCGAGGTCCCGTTCCATCACCGCGACGCCCTCGGGAGCGGCAAGGAGGACGACCGCGGTGACGTCGTCGGCGCCCCGCTTGATCAGTTCCTGGATCGCCGCGACCAGCGTGCCGCCCGTGGCCAGCATCGGGTCCAGGACGTACACCTGGCGGCCCGACAGGTCCTCCGGCATGCGTGTGGCGTACGTGGAGGCCTGCAGCGTCTCCTCGTTGCGGATCATGCCCAGGAAGCCCACCTCGGCGGTCGGCAGCAGCCGCATCATGCCGTCCAGCATGCCGAGGCCGGCCCGCAGGATCGGCACGACCAGCGGGCGGGGCCGGGCGAGCTTGACGCCCGTGGTCTGCGCGACCGGCGTCCGGATGTCGACGGCCTCGGTCCGCACGTCCCGCGTGGCCTCGTAGGCGAGCAGGGTGACCAGTTCGTCGGCCAGCCGGCGGAAGGTCGCGGAGTCGGTGCGCTGGTCGCGCAGCGTGGTGAGCTTGTGGGCGACCAAGGGGTGGTCGACGACATGGAGACGCATGCCCCTAACGGTACCTGCGAACGAAACCCCGCCGACCCTGGCGTCGAACCGGCCGTACGGGGGAAAGTGGGAGGGACGGACTGGGGTGGTGAGACGTGCCTGACCTGCCTGACCTTCCTGACGGCGCGCCGGGGGACGCCGGTGGTTCCACGACACGCGGCGGTTCCGTCCCCGAGACGGACGCGGAGCGCCGGCGCCGCCGCGCCCAGTTCCTGCGCGACCTCGCCGAGGCCCGTGAGCTGCGCGCCCGGGTCCAGCCGCGACGCGCCAAAGCCGCCCGGTTGCGCCACGCGATGCGCATGCGGACGTTCCGCTGGTAGACCGAATGCGGGGAGGAACACGCTTGGGAATCCTCTTGTGCAAGAACCGGTAAGGAAGTTCTGGGACAAGGAAGATCCGCGCCCGCACTGGGCGTTTGCGAGGCGGGCGTGCGTGTGTGCCCGGAAAAGCCGCGTACGATCCGCAGGTGGCTGCAAGACACAGGGCGCCGAAGACGTCCCCTGAACGCCTTGTTTCTGCCACGATTCCGAGTGGGTGGGGCTCGGAGCCCAGCTCTCTCCGCCCAAGTACCTCCGCCGGGGGGACCCCCAACCGGCACGCCTATGACCAGTGGGAGAGTCACGGTGTACTTCGCCGCACTGCTCGCGCGCACCGAAGACGGGTGGGAAGCGAGCGACACAGAGCTCGACGATGTGGAGACCCTGTCGGATCTGGCCGACCTGGCCCGGGAAGCCTCTCCCGACGAGGACACGGTGCTCGTGCTGATCGAGCAGGAGGACGCCTGGTTCGGCGTCGTCCGCGTGGACGGCGAGGACGACCCTCGTATCTACGTCTCGGACGCCGCCGCCGCCCAGCGCAGCGCGTACGGCGAGCTGCTGCTCACCGACGAGCTGCTCGGCCGGGAGCCGGGCGCCGACGACGGCCCGGACCTGGACTCCCTGGACCTCGACGGCACGGAGGACGGCGAGTCCGAGTCCGACGAGGACGACGAGGAACCGGCCGCCGCCGCCGACGCGGTCCCGCACAGCCCCGTCGGCGACAGCCAGATCCTCGACGACCTCGGCATCAGCGAGAAGGAGCTGCGCTCGCTGGACGCCGAGGACGCGCTCGGCACGATCGCCGAGGCCCTGGGCGCCTCGGAGGTGCTGGAGACCGTCCGCTGACCGCCGGCACCCCGGCCGCCGTGCCGGATCCGGTGCGCGACCGCTGGCGTCCCGCGATGCGACTCGCCCTGGCCGAGGCCGAACGGGCCGTCCAGGGCGGGGACGTCCCCGTCGGCGCCGTCGTGCTGTCCGCGGACGGTGCGACGGTGCTCGCCGCCGGGCACAACGAGCGCGAGGTCACGGGCGATCCCACGGCCCACGCGGAGGTCCTCGCGATCCGGCGGGCGGCCGCCCTGCTCGGCGAGTGGCGGCTGACCGGCTGCACGCTCGTGGTCACCCTGGAGCCGTGCACGATGTGCGCGGGCGCGATCGTCCAGTCCCGCGTCGACCGGGTCGTCTACGGCGCCCGGGACGACAAGGCGGGCGCGGCGGGCTCGCTGTGGGACGTGATCCGCGACCGCCGGCTCAATCACCGCCCGGAGGTCGTGGAGGGCGTGCTCGCGGCACAGTGCGCCCAGGTCCTCACGGACTTCTTCCGGGACCGCTGACAGGAGCGGCCGCGGGGGCTCCGGAATCCGATTTCAGGGCACGCCCCACCTTGCTGTAAGGTCTCCCTCGGTAGCGTGTCCGAGCGGCCGAAGGAGCTCGCCTCGAAAGCGAGTGTGGCGCAAGTCACCGAGGGTTCAAATCCCTCCGCTACCGCTCGAAGAAGGGCCCCGTCCAAAGACGGGGCCCTTTCGCGTCGCACCTGTCGTCGCGCTCCTCGCCGTACTTCTCCTCATATCTTCTCCCCCTCCTTCTCGTCGCACTTCTCCCCGTACGGGACGCTCGCGCACAGGACGGGGCAAAGAGCCCCCGGCGGCGGACCGTTGGCCCCTGGAAAAGGTCCGAAGGTTACACTCGCCGCCGGCAACAGGGGCGCACGGACAGGGGAGGCCGCGGTGGCGGTGAACGCCAAGAAGATCGCCGTATACGTGCTCGTGGTCTTCGCGCTGTACGTGATCATCACCGACCCGGCCAAGGCGGCGGACTACGTCCAGATAGGCTTCGAGGGCATATCGGACGCGGCCAAGGCCATCGGGCAGTTCATGACCTGGGTCGCCAACGGAGGAAAGAACTGAGGTACGCCCCATGATCCGCCACCTGGTCCTCTTCAGACTCAACGAGGGCGTCGAGCGCGACGATCCGCGGGTCGTGGCGGGAGTGGAGGCCTTCCGGGCCCTCGGCGGGCAGATCGAGGAGCTGCGCTTCTGGGAGTGCGGCTGGAACGTCAGCGACCGGCCGATCGCCTACGACTTCGCGATCAACTCGGCCGTCGAGGACGCCGACGCCCTCAAGCGCTACCTGGAGCACCCGGCCCATCAGGCGGGCGTCGCGATGTGGCGCGAGTTCGCCACGTGGGTGATCGCCGACTACGAGTTCTGAGCCCGGCACGCCCGGAGCCCCCCGCTGGAGAGGCGGGGGGCTTTCGTGTGTCCGGGGCCCCCTCGCACAGGCCCAACTTGTCGAAGTTTGAACACAACACGAAGTGAGGGGGTGCTTGCGCAGCGTGCGCATGTCTTGTGATGCTATGACCGCTTTTGACCGATGATTGAGTGATGAAGAGGTGGCGTTGACCGTGTCGGCCAGTACTGCGCCGCCCCAGGAGGAGGCCCCCGCTCCTGCCCCTGCCCCTGCCCCTGTGCCCCCCGAGAAACGGCGCGGGGCCGACACCCGCGCCCTCACCCAGGTGCTCTTCGCCGAGCTGAAGGAGCTCACCCCGGGCACGCCGGAGCACGACCGGGTGCGGGGAGCGCTCATCGAGGCGAACCTCCCGCTCGTGCGCTACGCCGCCGCCCGCTTCCGCTCCCGCAACGAGCCCATGGAGGACGTGGTCCAGGTCGGCACCATCGGTCTGATCAACGCCATCGACCGGTTCGACCCGGACCGGGGCGTGCAGTTCCCGACGTTCGCGATGCCGACCGTCGTCGGCGAGATCAAGCGGTACTTCCGGGACAACGTCCGCACCGTGCACGTGCCGCGCCGGCTGCACGAGCTGTGGGTCCAGGTGAACAGCGCCACCGAGGACCTCACCACCCTGCACGGCCGGTCCCCCTCCACCGCCGAGATCGCCGACCGGCTCAGGATCAGCGAGGAGGAGGTGCTCAGCTGCATCGAGGCGGGGCGGTCGTATCACGCCACCTCGCTGGAGGCCGCCCAGGAGGGCGACGGGCTGCCCGGCCTGCTGGACCGCATCGGCTACGAGGACCCGGCCCTGGACGGCGTGGAACACCGCGACCTGGTCCGGCATCTGCTCGTCCAGCTGCCCGAACGCGAACAGCGCATCCTTCTGCTGCGCTACTACAGCAATCTCACCCAGTCGCAGATCAGCGCGGAACTCGGCGTGTCCCAGATGCATGTCTCGCGCCTCCTCGCCCGCAGCTTCCAGCGGCTGCGCTCGGCGAATCGCATCGACGCATAGAACGGCACGGGACGCACAGGCCGTACAAAGGGAATCGGGGCGGAGCACAGCGGGCGCACGGAAGCACATTCGGGATCACCCCCTGCATCGCAAACCCGATCGAGCGCTCACCGCCGAGAGCGAATCGCTCACCAGCGCAGATGCCGACAGTTCGCACCCGACAAGGCGTCAGACCCCCTCTTTCCAGGGCCGATTCGCATCTCGCATGTCGACATGTCACTACAGCGCGTTGCCGACATGTGACATTCTGCGGGAGACGCGTTTGCCGGGCCTTCCGCGCCGGTATTCAGGTGAAGGCTGCGTTGTCCGAAAGACAGCGCCGCCCCGACCGTCCCGCGACCCAAAGGGGGTGGCATGTCCGCAGACCAGGGCAGCTCGAAGGTGCTGACGCCCGCGAAGAGCGAGGCAGCGCCCAAGGAGCTCGACGCGCTCGACGTCCTCGACGGCATCGAGGGCGTCACGGCCCTCGCCGCCGTGCCGGCCCCGCCCGCCCCGGCGGCCGCCGACCTCCCGGCCCCGCCGGCCTCCGGGGACATCGACACCCGGACCCTGTCCCGCTCCCTGTTCCTGCGGCTGGCCGCACTCGACGAGAACAGCCCCGAACGGGCCTACGTCCGGGACACCCTGATCGAGCTCAACCTGCCGCTGGTCCGCTACGCGGCCGCGCGCTTCCGCTCCCGCAACGAGCCGATGGAGGACATCGTCCAGGTCGGCACCATCGGCCTGATCAAGGCGATCGACCGCTTCGACTGCGAACGGGGCGTGGAGTTCCCGACGTTCGCGATGCCGACCGTGGTCGGCGAGATCAAGCGCTTCTTCCGCGACACGTCCTGGTCGGTGCGCGTCCCGCGCCGCCTGCAGGAGCTGCGCCTGGCCCTCACCAAGGCCAGCGACGAGCTGTCGCAGAAGCTGGACCGCTCCCCGACGGTCACCGAGCTGGCCGCCGTGCTCGGCGTCTCCGAGGAGGACGTGGTCGACGGCCTCGCGGTCGGCAACGCCTACACCGCCTCCTCCCTCGACTCCCCGGCCCCCGAGGACGACGGCGGCGAGGGCTCCCTGGCCGACCGGCTCGGCTACGAGGACGCGGCGCTGGAGGGCGTGGAGTACCGCGAGTCGCTCAAGCCGCTGCTGGCCAAGCTGCCGCCCCGGGAGCGCCGGATCATCATGCTGCGCTTCTTCGCCAACATGACCCAGTCCCAGATCGGCGAGGAGGTCGGCATCTCCCAGATGCACGTCTCCCGTCTGCTGACCCGCACGCTGGCGCAGCTGCGGGAGGGCCTGATCTCCGACTAGCGCCCCGCCGCGACGAGCGCGCCGGGCCGGCCGGCCGCGTACGGCTCCGCCGTGCACGCCACCGGCCACGGCGGAGCCGTACGCGCTGCCGCCGGGGCGCCCTCGTGGCAGCGCCGGCGGCGCACGTCGTCCTCGGCCGGGCTCTCGGTGCGTGTGCCGGGGCGGCGAGCCGGGCGGCGATCACCTGACGGCCGGCAACTCCCGCAGCGGCACGCCCCGTTCACCCCCCGCCGGGAAGCGCACCCGTCACCCCGGCCGGGAAGCGCACCCGTCATCCCGCCCGGGAAGCACACCGGCACCACTTACCCGCACCGCCGGTCCCGTCGTCGAGACCGCCAAGCGGTGTGTCCTACTTCAGCGCCAGCCAGGCGACGCCGGCCACCACCGCGATGGCCACGATGACTCCGATGATCACGCCGACGCGGGGGCCGGAGGAGGTGGCCGCCTGCTGCTGCCGGCCCTGGGGAGCCTCTTCGACGAACGCGCGGAACATCTGGGTGCTGCCGGCGGGGTCGTAATTGCCCTGGGGGCCCTGGGTGTTAGCCATGGCCCGAGACACTAGCGAATCCAGGTGACCGACCCAAGTGCGGGGCCACCCGGACAGACAGGGGCACCTCACCCGCACCCACCTGGGTGTTTACGATCGCAATACTTTCCTTTGCCAAGTTTTTGCTCGGCCGGATCCCGTTTTATTTGCCTGTAGCAACCAATCGGATTATGGTTGCCCCAAGCAACGAATACGGGAGGTGTGATGGCCGAGCAGGCGCAGTTCGAAGAGCTGGCGCGTCAGCTCAGCGCCGTCGGAGCCGTGAAACGGGACATGGGGCGGATCCTGCCCCCCGACTGTCCGGCCGGCTCGGCGGCCGTGCTGAATCTGCTCGGCCGCCACGGAGACATGCGCATGAGCAAGCTCGCCGAGCTGCTCGCCGTGGACATGTCGGTCACCAGCCGGCATGTCGCGCACGTCGCCGCGCGCGGCTGGATCGAGCGGCACCCGGACCCCGCGGACAAGCGCTCGCGCATCCTGCACCTGACCCCCTCGGGTCTGGAGCAGCTGCAGGAGCTGTCCCGGCGGACCACGCATCTGCTGGCCGAGCGGCTCGCCGACTGGAGCGACGAGGACGTGACCCAGCTGATCCGGCTGATGTCCCGGCTGCGCGAGTCCTTCGGCGACTGCCGGGCCACCGCGTTCCGGCTCCCGGCCCCCGTACTCGAACAGACCACCCGTACACCCGCAAGCACGTAAAGAAAAGGAAGCCCATGGCAACGACCACACCAGCCGGTGTGCGGGCTCACGCCAAGCACGGGGGAGGCCCAGGCCACGCCCCGATGACGCACCGGCAGATCATGGAGGCCCTGTCCGGGCTGCTGCTCGGCATGTTCGTGGCGATCCTGTCGTCCACGATCGTCTCCAACGCGCTGCCGCACATCATCGGGGACCTCGGCGGCGGCCAGTCCGCCTACACCTGGGTGGTCACCGCCGCCCTGCTGTCGATGACCGCGGCCACTCCCCTGTGGGGCAAGCTCGCCGACCTGTACAGCAAGAAGGCTCTCGTCCAGATAGCCCTGATCATCTATGTGGTCGCCTCGATGGCGGCCGGCCTGTCCCAGAACCCGGGCATGCTGATCGTCTGCCGTGTGGTGCAGGGCATCGGCGTCGGCGGTCTGTCCGCACTGGCGCAGATCGTCATGGCGGCGATGATCTCCCCGCGCGAGCGCGGCCGTTACTCCGGCTACCTGGGTGCCACGTTCGCCGTCGCCACCGTCGGCGGCCCGCTGCTCGGCGGTGTCATCACCGACACCTCCTGGCTCGGCTGGCGCTGGTGCTTCTACGTCGGTGTCCCCTTCGCGGTCATCGCGCTGATCGTGCTGCAGAAGACCCTGCACCTGCCCGTGGTCAAGCGGGAGGTCAAGGTCGACTGGGGCGGCGCCACCCTCATCTCCGCCGCCGTCTCCCTGCTGCTGATCTGGGTCACCTTCGCCGGTGACAAGTACGACTGGATCTCCTGGCAGACCTACGCGATGGTCGGCGGTTCGATCGTCCTCGGCGCGCTCTTCGTCCTCGTCGAGGCCAAGGCCAGCGAGCCGATCATCCCGCTGCGCCTGTTCCGGAACCGCACCATCACGCTGGCGTCGCTGGCCTCGCTGTTCGTCGGCATCGCGATGTTCACCGGCACGGTGTTCTTCAGCCAGTACTTCCAGCTGGCCCGCGACAAGTCCCCGACCATGTCGGGCGTCATGACCATCCCGATGATCGGCGGCCTGTTCGTCTCCTCCACCGTCTCGGGTCAGTTCATCACCCGCACCGGCCGCTGGAAGGCCTGGCTGGTCAGCGGTGGCGTGCTGGTCACGGCCGGCCTGGTGCTGCTCGGCGGCATCCGGTACGACACCGACTACTGGAAGATGGCCATCTTCATGGCGCTGCTGGGTCTCGGCATCGGCATGATGATGCAGAACCTGGTGCTCGCCACGCAGAACCAGGTGGCGCCCTCCGACCTCGGCTCGGCCAGCTCCACGGTCACCTTCTTCCGCTCCCTCGGCGGTGCGGTCGGCGTCTCCGCCCTCGGCGCGGTGATGTCCCGCCGGATCACGCACTACGTGCAGGACGGCGTCTCCGCCCTGAGCCCCAAGTACCAGGCGGCCCTGGATGGCAGCTCCGGCTCGACCGACAGCATCCCGGACATGAACAAGCTCCCGGCGCCCATCCGGACGCTGCTGGAGAGCGCCTACGGCCACGGCATCGCGGACGTCTTCTTCATCGCCGGCTGCCTCGCCGCCGTCGCCTTCCTGATCACCCTCTTCATCAAGGAGGTCCCGTTGAAGACCAAGGGCGCCCTCGCGCAGGCCGCCGAAGGCACCGCTCCGGCCGAGGTCCCGGCCGAGGCCGTCCCCGCCACCGAGACCCCCGCCGAGGCCGCCGAGGCTCCGGCCCGGGAACGGGTGCCCAGCTGGGCCACGCCCGTCGTGTCGGACACCCCCGGCGCCACGGCCACGGCCGCCCAGCCGGCGGCGACCGCCGTCGCCACCATCGCCGAGCCCGGCAGCGGGGGCGGCACCCCGGTGCACGGCTTCGTGCGCGGCGCCGAGAGCGCCCCGGTCCCGCAGGCGGCGGTCACCCTGATCTCGCTGTCCGGCCGCCAGCTGGGCCGCGCGGTCGCCCAGGCCGACGGGTCCTACTCCGTCGACGCCCCGGGCGCCGGGTCGTACGTCCTGATCGCGTCCGCCGACGGCTACCAGCCGCAGGCCTCCACCGTCGTGGTGGGCGAGGAGCCGCTGTCGTACGACATCCTGCTCAGCGGCACCAGCGGGCTGACCGGTGTGGTCCGGGCCGCCGGCAGCGCGCTGCCGGTCAAGGACGCCATGGTGATCGTCACCGACGTCCGCGGCGACCTGCTGGCCACCGCCGCCACCGGTGCGCAGGGCGACTTCGCCCTGACCGACCTGGTGCCGGGCACGGTGACCCTGGCGGTCAACGCGAGCGGCTTCCGGCCGCGTGCGCTGCCGGTCGAGGTCGGCGCCACCGGGCTCACCCGGATCGAGATCGACCTGGACGCCGGCGCCCAGCTCCAGGGCGTCGTCCGGGCCCCGCACGGTCCGCTGGCCGACGCCCGGGTGACGCTCGTCGACCAGGCGGGCAACGTGGTCGGCACCGCCACCACCGGGACGGACGGGGCGTACGCCTTCACCGACCTGGACAGCGGCGAGTACACCGTCATCGCGACGGGTTACCCGCCGGTGGCGACGGCCCTGACCGTCGCCGGCAGCGGTGTCGACGGCCACGACATCGAACTCGCCCACCCGGGCGAGTAGTTCCGCCGCGGCCCGTGGCGCGCATGTGACCTGCCGGTTTCCGGCGCGCGCCACGGGCCGGTGTGTTAAGACCGATTTGCAAGGCTTCGAAGGCCTTCACAGGCTTGCAGGGAGAAAACGGGATGGGACTGACCGCGAAGATCCGTACGCGGGACGGGTGGGCCGTGTCGCACGCGGTCGTCACGGTGACCGACATGACCGGTACGCAGGTGCTGCGCGCCGATGCGGACGCCGAGGGAGCCGTACGGGACACCACCGAGCTGGCGCCGGGGGCGTACACCGTGATCGTGACGGCCGTCGGCTACGCGCCCGTGGCCTCCTCGGCGATCGTCACCGCGAGCGGCCGGGCCGAGATCGGCACGGTCACGCTGGCCCGGCAGGGCGGCACCGAGCTGCCGCCGCCCGGCCCCTGGACCATCGACCCGGTGCACTCCTCCGTCGCCGCGGTCGCCCAGCACCTGGGGATCTCCAGCGTGCACGGCCGGTTCACCGAGTTCGGCGGCACCATCGAGATCGCGCCGGACGACGTCACCAAGTCCCGCGTGGAGGCGGTGATCAAGGCCGCGTCGATCGACACGGGCAACGGCATGCGCGACACGCACCTGCGGTCCGGGGACTTCCTGGACGTCGAGCAGCACCCGGAGATCACATACCGCTCCACGGGTCTGACCGTCGCGGGCTCCGACCGCTGGACGGTGCACGGCGAGCTGTCCATGCACGGCGTCGTACGGCCGGTGGACCTCGACCTCGCCTACCTCGGCACCGGCGCCGACCCGTGGGGCGGCACGCGCGCCGCGTTCCGCGCGACGGCCGAGCTGCACCGCGAGGACTTCGCCATGAACTACAACCAGGTCCTGCAGGCCGGCATCGCCGCGATCGGCACGACGCTGCGGGTGGAGCTGGACATCCAGGCGGTGCAGGGCGACTCGCTGCCGCAGGCGTAGGCACAGCAGGGTCAGCCACGGGGGCGGCTTCTGCCCCTAGGCTGGCTTGCCATGGCACCGAACATCGCTACCAACACCCGAGTGTCGCTGGACGAGCTGCTGGACTTCGTACGGCCCCGGCACCGCGCCCTGCTGATCACCCGCCGCGCCGACGGCGGGGCGCAGGCGTCCCCGCTGACCTGCGGTGTCGACGACTCCGGACGGATCGTCGTCTCCACGTACCCGGAGCGGGCCAAGACCCGCAACGCCAGGCGCGACCCGCGGGTCAGCCTGGTCGTGCTGAGCGACGAGTGGAACGGCCCCTGGGTGCAGATCGACGGCACGGCCGAGGTCGTCGACGCGCCCGACTCGGTGGAGCCGCTGGTGGAGTACTACCGGAACATCGCCGGTGAGCATCCCGACTGGGACGAGTACCGGCAGGCCATGGTCAAGCAGGGCAAGTCCATCATCCGGGTGACCCCGGAGCGGTGGGGGCCGGTGGCGACGGGAGGCTTCCCGGCGCGGCTCGTGTCCGACGGGGAGTGACCTGCCGGGGCCGCGTGGAGGTGTGCGCCTCCACGCGGCCCCGTCGGCCACCCGGCTAGCCCGCCTTGCGCGTGAGGTCGTAGAAGGTGGCCGAACCGGCCGTGACCTTCTTGAAGGTGCTCTGCACCCACGAGCTGATCTGCGCGGCGGTACCGCTGCCGCTGCCGCCCGTGCCGCCGCCCATTCCGCCGCCGGCGATGAAGTAGTGGATCCTTCCTTCCGCCACGTACTTCTTGAACTGGGCCAGTGTCGGGGACGGGTCGGTGCCGTTGAAGCCGCCGATCGCCATCACCGGGTCGCCGGTGGCGAGCTGGTAACTGGCCGCGTTCTGCGAACCGATGGACGCGGCCACCCAGGTGTACTTCGCGGCGTCCGTCTCCAGCAGCTTCTTGGCGGCCGAGGACACGTTCGCGCCGTTCAGCAGGCCGCCGGCCCCGCCCATGCCGCCGCCGTCGCCCGTCCCGCCGGGGAAACCGCCGCCGGTCCGCCCCTGGCCCTGTGCGTTCCCGGTGCCGTTCTGCCGGTTCTGGCCCGGCATGCCTCCGCCGGGGAAGCCGCCGGTGCCACCGGGGCCGCCGCCCGGGAAGCCGTTGCCGTTCCGCTGCCCCTGCTGACCCTGGCCGTTCTGGCCCTGCTGTCCCTGGCCCTGGCCGCCCGGCGTGCCCCCGCCGCCGAAGCCGCCGCGCATGCCGCCGGGGCCCTGGCCGCCGCCGAAGCCCATCATGCTCGCGCCCGCCGGACCCGCCGTGGGAATGGAGCCGGTGTGCGCGGAGTCCACCGTGCTGAGCGTGTACGCCGTGGGACCGGCGAGCGCGGCCACCAGGCCCACCGCCGCCGCACCGAGGGCCAGCGAACGGGAGATCCGGCCGGCGAAGACCAGACCGAGCGCGGCCACGAGGCCGCCGACCAGCACCAGCCACTTCAGCCACGGCAGATAACCGGAGGTGCGGTTGAGCAGGGCGTAGCCCCAGGCGGCCGCCGCGGCCACGGCAGCGGCCAGGGTGATGGACGCCCACAGCTCCCGCCGCTTCTCCCACAGCAGCCCGGCGCCCATGCCGGCGACGGCCGCGAGGTAGGGCGCGAGGGCCACCGTGTAGTACTGGTGGAAGATGCCCGCCATGTAGCTGAAGACCGCCGTGGTCATCAGCAGCGAGCCGCCCCAGACGAGGAACGAGGCGCGCCTGACGGACGTGCGCGGCAGCTTCCGCGTCGCCCACAGGCCCGCGACCAGCAGGATCAGCGCGGCCGGTAGCAGCCAGGAGATCTGGCCGCCGATCTCGGAGTTGAACATCCGGTCCCACCCGGTGGCGCCCCAGCGGCCGGAGCCGCCCGCGCCGCCCCCGCCGCCGACGCTGCCGGTCTCGTCGCCGTTGATGCGGCCGAGGCCGTTGTAGCCGAAGGTCAGCTCCAGGAAGCTGTTGTTCTGCGAGCCGCCGATGTAGGGGCGGGAGGAGGCCGGCCACAGCTCGACGATCGCGACCCACCAGCCGCCGGAGACGACCAGGGCGAGGGTGGCGAGCGCCAGTTGGCCCAGCCGCTTGCGCAGCCGCACCGGCCCGCAGACCGCGTACACGAGCGCCAGCGGCGGCAGGACCAGGAAGGCCTGCAGGGTCTTGGCGAGAAAGGCGAAGCCGATCGCGGTGCCCGCCCACACCAGCCACCCGGTCCGCCCGTCCTCCACGGCCCGTACGACGAAGTAGCAGGCCAGCGCCGTCAGCAGGGCCAGCATCGCGTCCGGGTTGTCGAACCGGAACATCAGCGCGGCGACCGGGGTGAGCGCGAGCACCGCGCCCGCGATCAGACCGGCGGCCGGGCTGAAGCGGCGGCGCACCGCCGCGTACACGACCGCCACCGCGCCGACGCCCATCAGCACCTCGGGCGTGAGGATCGCCCAGGAGCCGAGCCCGAAGATCCGCACCGACAGTTCCATCGGCCACAGGAAGGCCGACGGCTTGTCGACGGTGATGGCGTTGCCCGCGTCGAGCGAGCCGAAGAAGAACGCCTTCCACGACCTGCTGCCGGCCTGTACGGCCGCCGAGTAGAAGGAGTTGGCGTAGCCGGAGGCGCCGAGGTTGCAGAGGTAGAGGAGCAGGGTGGCGGCCAGCAGGCCGAGGAAGGCGGGGCGCGCCCAGCGCGGGTCCTCGGGCCGGCCGCGCCACAGTCTGCGGGCGACCGGCTGCCTGGGCTCACCGGCCTCGGGGGCCCGCGGCGGGGCGGTCGGCGGCGGCCCCCAGACGGTCGTACGGCTGTGTTCCTGGTGGACGGTCATCGGGAATCCCCCGGATCGGTGTCGTGCGGGCGCACGGGCTGCAGTCGCATCGTGGCGTCCTTCCAGCGGCCGTCCGCGGCTTCACCGGCGCGGACCTGGGTGGTCTGGGGCGGCTGCCCGTACTGCTGCGGGTACGGCGCCGGTCGCTGGGGCAGCGGGGCGTACGGCACGGTCGTCGTGCCGTGCGGCGGGGTGGACCCGTGCGGCGGGGTGGACCCGTGCGGCGGGGCCGGGACCGGGTTCGTGCCGTAGGCCGGCGAGGAGACGGCGGGGGCGGTGACGGCCGGGGAGCCGGTGTCGGACTCGCCGGGGTCCGGGAAGACCCAGGCGCGGAAGAGCAGGAAGCGCAGCACGGTCGCTGCGAGGTTGGCGGCGATGAGCACCGCCAGCTCGGTGGAGTGCGCCGGGTGGCCGCCGGCCGCCTGCAGGGCGGCGAGAGAACCGCTGGTCAGGACCAGTCCGATGCCGAACACGACCAGGCCCTGCGCCTGGTGCCGCACGGCGCCGCCCCGGCCGCGCACCCCGAAGGTGAGCCGGCGGTTGGCGGCCGTGTTGGCGACCGCCGAGACCAGCAGCGCGAGGGCGTTGGCGATCTGGGCGCCGGAGAACTGCCGGAAGACGCTGTAGAGCAGGAGGTAGAACAGGGTGGACAGGCCGCCCACCACGCAGAATCCGACGAGCTGGCGGGCAAGTCCCTTGGGGACGTTGGTCAGTTCGCGGTCGCGCGGGTCGTCGCCGAAGGGCCGGGCGAGCCGGTCCAGCGGCAGCGAACCGGTGGCCAGCGCCTTGCCGACCCGCCAGACGCCCTTGAGGTCGTCGGTCGCGGTCCGCACGATGTGCACGGTGGAGTCCGGGTCGTCGACCCAGTCGACCGGCACCTCGTGGATCCTGAGCCCCGCGCGCTCGGCGAGCACCAGCATCTCGGTGTCGAAGAACCAGCCGGTGTCCTCCACCAGCGGCAGCAGCACCTGCGCCACGTCGCGGCGGATCGCCTTGAAGCCGCACTGCGCGTCGGAGAAGCGGGCCTGGAGCGAGCCGCGCAGGATCAGGTTGTAGGCCCGGCTGATGAACTCCCGCTTGGGGCCGCGCACGACCCGGGAGCTGCGGGCGAGCCGGGAGCCGATCGCGAGGTCCGAGTGGCCGGAGATCAACGGCGCCACCAGCGGCAGCAGGGCGTTGAGGTCGGTGGACAGGTCGACGTCCATGTAGGCGAGGATCGGCGCCTCGGAGGCGGACCACACGGTCCGCAGGGCCCGGCCCCGCCCCTTCTGCTCCAGGCGGAAGTTGACGACCTCGGGGATCTCCGCCTCCAGCCGCGCCGCCACCTGCGGGGTGGTGTCCGTGGACGCGTTGTCCGCGACGGTGATGCGGAAGGCGTACGGGAAGGTGCGGGTGAGGTGCTCGTGCAGTCTGCGGACGCACGGCCGGAGGTCCTTCTCCTCGTTGTAGACGGGGATCACTACGTCCAGGACAGGCGTACCGGCGTCTCCGGCCGGGAGGTGCTCCCGCGCCGGCAGGGTGCCGGGAGAAGAGTCGGTTCGCATGGAACCGACTCAACTCAGGCCCCCTGTCGCACCCATGTGGTGGCACTGTGCTGTGCCTGTGAGTGCGATCGCCAGTCCGTTTCGGGCGCGGGCCGGGGAACGGCCGGGGTGAGCGCGGGCAGATGGACGGTGAACACCGTCCGGCCCGGAACGCTGTCGACGGTCACCGCACCGCCGTGCGCGGCGGCGACGGCCTGCACGATGGCGAGCCCGAGACCGGTGGACCCGGTGGCCCTGGACCGCGCGGAGTCCCCGCGGGCGAACCGCTCGAAGACGTGCGGCAGCAGCTCCGGCGGAATCCCCTGCCCGTTGTCCTCGACGTCCACGCACATCCACGCCCCGCGCCGCTGCACGCGCGCGATGACGGTCGTTCCCGGGGGCGTGTGCTTGCGGGCGTTGCCGAGCAGGTTGACGAGCACCTGCTGGATGCGTGCCGCGTCGGCGGACACGAGGGCGGGTTCGTCGGGCAGGTCGAGCCGCCAGTTGTGGTCCATGCCGGCCGCGCGGGAGTCGCTGACCGTGTCCACGACGAGCGGGACGAGGTCGGTCTGCTCGAACTGCAGCGGCCGCCCGGCGTCGAGCCGCGCGAGGAGAAGCAGATCCTCGACCAGCAGCGTCATCCGGCCGGCCTCGGACTCGATACGGCCCAGGGCGTGCCGGGTGTCGGGGCCGACCTGTTCGCGTCCGCGTCTGGTGAGTTCCGCGTACCCGCGTATGGAGGCCAGCGGGGTCCGCAGCTCGTGGCTGGCGTCGGCCACGAACTGCCGTACCCGCATCTCGCTCTGCTGCCGGGCGTGCAGGGCGCCGTGCACGTGGTCGAGCATCCGGTTCAGGGCGGCGCCGACCTGCCCGACCTCGGTGTGCGGATCGCACTCGGACTCCGGCACCCGCTCGCTGAGGTTCACCTCGCCGCTGTGCAGGGGGAGCTCGGAGACCCGGGTGGCGGTGGCGGCGACCTTGCGGAGGGGGCGGGTGGCCACGCCGACGAGCACGTATCCGGCGATACCGGCGGCGACGAGACCGGCGGCGGTGACGCTGATCTCGACGAGGATGAGGGTGTTGATCGTGTTGTCGACGGCGGAGGTGGGTATGGCGACGTAGAAGGAGCCGTTGTCACCCGTCCGGTACTCGACCCGGTACTCGCCCACACCGGGTATGTCGACGGTCTGCTGTCGCCCGTCCTCCTGCGGGACGGCCGCGAGCGCGGCGCGCTGCGCCGGGGTCAGCGACTTCGGGTTCATCTCCAGGTCGCTGGTGGACTTCACGCCTCGCTCGGCGCCGGTGACGACGCCGTTCACGACCTTGGCCGCGATGGTGCCCTGGGGCTGCGGGCCCTTGGTGACGAAGTCGGTGAGTTGCGTCGGGTGTGCCTTGAACTTCTGCCCGTCGGGCAGGACGTCGTCCCTCGGCTGCTGGCCCGGCGGCCCGAAGGCGCCCGAGGCGCGCGAGGCGACCTCGTTGAGCTGACCGTTCAGCTGCTCGTACAGATGAGACCGCAGCGCGAGGGTGGTGACCGTGCCGATCACCGCGCACACCACGGCGATCAGCATCACCGACGCGACGACGAGCCGGGTCCGCAGCGTGCGCGGCTGTCCCGGTCGTCGCCGCTGCCGCTTCTGCCGTCGCTGCGGACCCGGCCGCCGCCGTCCGCTCATGACGCGGCGGGCTTGATCAGGTAACCGGCCCCGCGCCGGGTGTGGATCATCGGCTCGCGGCCGGCGTCTATCTTCCGCCGCAGGTACGAGATGTACAGCTCGACGACGTTGGCCTGACCGCCGAAGTCGTACGACCACACCCGGTCCAGGATCTGCGCCTTGCTGAGCACGCGCCGCGGATTGCGCATGAGGAAGCGCAGCAGCTCGAACTCGGTGGCGGTGAGGTGGATGGAGTCGCCGCCCCGCGACACCTCGTGGCTGTCCTCGTCCAGGGTGAGGTCGCCGACGACGAGCACCGAGTCCGACCGCCGGTCGGCCGCGCCGGACCTGCGGATGAGCCCGCGCAGCCGCGCCACGACCTCCTCCAGGCTGAACGGCTTGGTGACGTAGTCGTCGCCGCCCGCGGTCAGCCCGGCGATACGGTCCTCGACGGCGTCCTTCGCGGTGAGGAAGAGGACGGGCACATCGGGCAGTTCCCGCCGCAGCCGGCCGAGAACGGTCAGCCCGTCCATGTCGGGCAGCATCATGTCGAGCACGACGGCGTCGGGCCGGAACTCACGGGCGGTCTGGATGGCGCCGTGCCCATCCCCCGCGCTCCTGATCTGCCAGCCCTCGTAACGAAGGGCCATGCTCAGCAGTTCGGTGATCGACAGCTCGTCGTCCACCACAAGCACTCGGACGGGGCTCCCGTCCGGCCTCAGCAGTTCGGTGCGCCCCTGGGGCGAGGTCGTGGTCATGGTGCACACCTTGTCGGGGCCCTCTGAGAGGAGGCTTTCCCCGATCTGTGAATTGCCTGAGAAACACACAGGCGGCTCTCAGGCGGCGCCTGGGCTGGGAGCCGTACCGCATCGGGGTCTGTGCCCCCGCCTCAGAACAGCCCCTCCTGCGGGCGGTCGAACTCCCGCACCGGAAAGGTGAGTCCACCGGCACCGGCACCGGCCGTCGGCACCAGCTCCCACCCGCTCATCAGACGCGTGTCGAGCACGACCACGCCGCGTCCGCCGACCGCCAGATGAAGATCGGGCCCCGCGGCCGCGACCAGTTCGCCGCTCACACCACCGCCGGGGACGAGTTCCACCACTTCCCCGAGGGCAGACGGCGCGCCGGCGAGCCCGAACACCTCGAAGTGATCGACGACTTCGCAGGGCTCGGGGGCCAGCGACTCCGGCCACCCGGGAAGCGCCACGGCCCGGGCGTGCAGCTCCCGCAGCGGTGCCGCGCGCTCCGCCTCGGCCCGCGGCAACGCCGACCGCACGGCCCGCTTCTCGGTGTACGGGATCCGGTCCGGCACCTGGAGCGCGGCCCGCAGCAGCTCCTCGGTGCGCCGGGCGGCCATCAGCGGGCCGGTGCCCAGCCAGCTGAAGCAGACGGCGCCCTGCTCCAGCAGCCGGGCGGAGCCCCGCTCGACCGCGGTGATCCCGACCTTCACCATCCCGGGCCCGAACCAGGCCAGATACACCCGGTACGGCCGCGGGTCGTCGGCGAGCGTGTCGGCGGCCACGGAGTGCGCCCGGTCCAGCCGTGCGCACTCCTCGCACCGGCCTCCCGTACTCCGCCCCGACACCACCGCCCGCACCGGGCACTCGTGCCCCCGCGCGCCCGCACACGTGCGCACGCCCCCTGCCGGCACGGCGAAACCGACCCGCTTCCCCCGGGGCAGCGCGCTGCGCCGCCCCCCGCCCCACACCAGCACGGGCCCGCCCGCCGACCAGCGGAGCCCCGAACACTTCCACACCCGTCCCATCACGTGTGAGGGTAAGGGCGGGGTCTGACAGTGAGGTGGGGATGCGCATGGCCACCCGCTGGGCTCCGCCGCCGAAGCCCCACGTCCACCGGGACACCAGGCAGTCCGGCCCCAACTTCCCCTTCCCGCCCGCGCCTTCACTCGGCGGGGGAGAGAGGCACCGGCTCGGTGGCCGCCGGCGTCCCCACCACCCCGGCCGGCGCCGCGGCCCGACGCCCCCGCCCCGCCAGCCGGCAGCTGACGCAGCCGGGATGGCCGTCCCGCGCCTGTGCGTCCCGGACCCGCATCCCCCAGCGCCCCCGCGGCCGCACCCCGGGCGGCTTGCCCCAGCCGGCCAGATGCAGCACCCACGTCACCACCACGCTCACGGCGACCACGGCCAGCCCGGCGACGACCACCGGCAGGGAGGCCGTGCACACTCCCGCCCCCACCACAGCGCTTCCCACCGTCGCGATGCCGAAGCCGGTCCAGCCGGCGATCGTGTGACCCTCGTCGTACAGACTCATACAGCCGCTCCAGTCCCCCGGGGGAAAGAATTCCCTCACGAACTAAGACATCCGCTCGACCGAATATCTCACGAACTAAGGAATCTCGAAAGATGCACGTCACGCCGCGACCGCCCGCCACTCCGGCCCAGGCGCTGTCGGCGATGGACCACCTCATCGCCGCCCACCTGATCGGACAGCAGGAGCTGGCCCGGCGACTGGGCCTCAACGTCACCGACCTGACGTGCTTCGCCTTCGTCCTGGAGGCCGGCGACGACCTGCTGACGGCCGGCGACCTCGCCGCCCGCGCCCATGTGACCACCGGCGCGGTGACCGGCATCCTCAACCGCCTCGAACGCGCCGGTTACGTCACCCGCCGCCCCGACCCCGCGGACCGCCGCAGGGTCCGGGTGGCCGCCGTGCCGGACGCCGTCACGCGCGTGGAGGCGGTGTACGCGGGCCACTACAAACGCCTGACGGCGCTGTTCTCCGACTACACCGCCGAGGAACTGTCGATCATCACCGACTGGTTCACGAGGGCGACGGCACTGGCCCACGAGTATCTGGAGAAGCTGAACCGCAACGACCCCGCCGAGGAGTGCTGACCCTCCCCGGCCTCCTCCGGCCCCGGCCACCGGAAACATCAGAGGCCCCGGATCTCTCCGGGGCCTCTGATCTGTGCGCACTCGGCAGGATTCGAACCTGCAACCTTCTGATCCGTAGTCAGATGCTCTATCCGTTAAGCTACGAGTGCTTGTTCTTTTGTTCT
Source organism: Streptomyces sp. NPDC048192 (assembly GCF_043202415.1). Taxonomy (NCBI): domain Bacteria; kingdom Bacillati; phylum Actinomycetota; class Actinomycetes; order Kitasatosporales; family Streptomycetaceae; genus Streptomyces; species Streptomyces sp. NPDC048192. Next base: position 461,232 of record NZ_JBIDAL010000004.1, on the reverse strand, counting down.
TGTCTCCGTCCCGATCCTTTCGGCCCGTCCCGGCGACAGGAAGAACATTACATGACTGCCGCCGTCATGTGAAATCCGATTCGCACACCCCTTGTGACCTGCGGAAACGTCTACAGGGTGGGATCGAGGGGGAGGACGGGAGAACGCCGAAGCCCCGGTCCTGGGGACCGGGGCTTCGGGATCGGTGCGGAGGCGGAGGGATTTGAACCCTCGATGGGCTTTAAGGCCCAAACCGCATTAGCAGTGCGGCGCCATAGACCGGACTAGGCGACGCCTCCAGCACAACCGCTCACGCGAGCGCGCGAGTGGTGCGTGCAGATGATGACACAGCCGAGCGGCCTGTCACCAATCGCCCCCCACGGTACTAGGCAGTCGGCCCGCAGGGCAAAGGCCTTCCGCCCGGCGAGGCGCGGACGCAACGTCCGGGGGGCCCGCGCGTTGGGCACGGCATGGTCTTTCTTCGTGAGTGGGGTCCCGGGCGGGCCGGCGCATGGCGGGGTCCTGGGCGGACGGTCCCCCAGCCGGGTCGTGTGCGCGGCCGCCGCACATCCGTCCTCGCCGCCGTGTCGGGCCTGGCCGGGCTCGCCGCCGCCCCCGCCGTCGCCGCCCCCGCCGTCGCCGTGCCGGCCGCCGGAGCCGCCCGCGCCGCCCCCGCCGTCGCCGTACCCGGCATGCCGCCGCCCGTGCGGCCCGAGGACCGGGCCGGTGATCACCTCACCGTGGTCGTGCGGCACGCGGGGGCCGGGCGGGACGGGAGGTACGAGTTGTCCTGTCACCCGGCCGGCGGAACCCACCCGGACGCGGTGGAGGCGTGCCGGGTGCTCGACGCGCGGACGAACTGGGGGCGGGACCTGTTCGCCCCCGTCGCTCCCGGCACCGTCTGCACCATGGTCTACGGCGGTCCGGCCACCGCCCGTGTGACCGGCACCTGGGCCGGGCGCAGGGTCGACGCCACCTACGACCGCGGCGACGGATGCCAGACCGGCCGGTGGGACCGGATGGTGCCCCTGCTGCCGAGGGTCGGCGCGGCGGAGACAGGGGAGTAGGGGCGGCCGGCCGGGGCCGTGAGCTTTTCCTGACGGAAACACCGGTGCCGTAAAGGTCCCGCGAAAGTCTCAGGGAGCCGCGGGGCGTGGCCGGCGGACAGGTGGCCGGTTCCGTGTCACTTCGTCGTGGGACCTCGCTCTCATCCGGCGTCGCGAGCGCAACGTGTGCGCTTAGACTCCCTCGCGTGACACGTCGCGGGCCGGTTGGCAAGATGGCCCGAGCGGTCGGCAAGGTGCGGTAACAGGGAGGAAGGCGTCTCGTGAGCAGCAGGCCATCCCGAGGCGCTGCTCGCCTCGCAGCCATACTCGACGCGCTGCCGGACGCGTTGGTCCTGGTCAACGCCAACGGAACCGTCGTCAACGCGAACACCATCGCGCTGGAGGCCTTCGAGGCGCCCGGCACCGCGCTCGTCGGACGCGGGCTGCTCGATCTGCTGCCCGAGTTCGACTCGCGGCTCATCCCCGGATCGATGCGGCGGCCCGATCACATGGACCCGCGGGGGCGCACCAAGCCCACGCGGATGGTCGCGCGGCGGACCGACGGGAGCGAGTTCCCGGTCGAGGTCACGAGCGCGAATCTGGAGAACGGGCAGCAGGCGTACGACGGTTACGGCTACACGGGCGACGAGCTGCTCATGCTCGTCGTACGGGACCTGTCCGGGACCGTCGACACCGAGGCCGAGCTGGCGCGCTCCCAGCGGCAGACCGAGATGATCCTGCGGGCCGCGGCGGAGGGTGTCGTCGGTACCGACACCGACGGGCGGATCGTGCTCGTCAACCCGGCCGCCGCCCAGATACTGGGATACCGGGCCGGTGAGCTGGGCGGCAAGGAGCTGCACACGCTGGTGCTGCACTCGCGGGCCGACGGCTCCCCCTTCCCGTACGACGAGTCGCCGCTCGCCGACACCCTGCGCTCCGGGCGCAAGCACCGGGTGCGCGGGCAGGTGCTGTGGTCCAAGGGGGACGAGAAGGTCTCCGTCGATCTGACCACCGCGCCGGTGCGCGACGGGGACCAGCTCGTCGGCGCCGTGATGACCTTCACCGACCGGCGCCCCCTCGACGCCCTCGCCGAGGAGAAGGCCGCGCTGGAGAAGGCGCACGCGGAAGAGCTCGAGCGGCTCTCCGAGGAGCACGCCTCCGACCTGACCGCGCTGCGCCAGCAGCACGTCACCGAGCTCGAGGAGCTGCGCGACAAGCATGCGGAGGAGGTCGCGGCCGGCGAGGAGCGGTACGCCGCGCTCGCCGAGCGGGAGAAGGACCGGTACGAGGCGCTCGCCGCGCGGCACGAGCAGCTGCTGACCCTGCTCGGGCAGTCGCTGCGCGGGCCCCTGGACGAGCTGCGGCGCGAGCTGGCCGCCCTGGCCGCCGACGACGCCGGGCAGCTGTGGCCCGAGGCCAACCAGGTGCTGCACCACCTGAGCGCCGGGTACTCCCGGATCACCACCCTCATCGACAACGTCCTCGGGTACCAGCGGCTGGACGCGGGCGCCGAGGACATCACGCGTACGAAGGTGATGCTGGACGCCGTCGTCGCCGCCGGCGTGGAGGGCGCCGTCGAGCTGATCGGCCCGGGGCGGGTGCAGTTCGCCGTGCACGCGCCGCCCATCGAGGCCGAGGTCGACCCGCAGCGGCTCGCCACCGCGCTGGCGCACCTGGTGGCGGACGTCGCCGGGGTCGACGCGACCGGCAACTCGCCCGTGTCCGCGGGCGGTTACCTGGACAACACCGTCGTCGTCGCGGCCGCGCAGCGCGGTGAGGTCGCCCGCATCGAGGTGCGCGGGCCGTACGCCGGCGGGGACGCGGTGCACGAGCCGATCGTGCGCGGGATCGTACGGGCCCACGGCGGCGTGCTGCAGACGCACGAGGTGCCGGGCATGAGCGGCAGCGCCTATGTGCTGGAGGTGCCGCTGGGCGGCGGCGCCGGGACGGTCGACGCCGCGACCGGCGGGCAGACGGCGCCCGCCGGGGAGCTTCCCGCCCTGCAGGGCGCACCGGACGCGAGCGGGCACGTCCCGGGCGGGCAGCTGGAGGCCGTGCCGGCGTCGGCCGGGCAGCTGGCCGGTGCCGGTGAGGTGGCCCTGGCCGCGGGCGGCGAGCAGACCGGCGGCGGTCGGCGGCGGGCCCGGCGGGCCTCCACCGACGCCTTCCTGGAGAGTGAGGTGCCCGGCGCGGCCCAGGCCGGTGAGGCCGGGGCGCCCGCGCCGACCGGGCGCCGCCGCAGGCGTGCCGGGGCGCCCGCCGAGGAGACGGGCGCGGTCCCGGCCGAGGCCGTGGAGCCCCCGTCCAGTGGGACCGGGCGGCGCCGTGGCCGGCCCGCCGAGGCCGGCGCGGGGGTGACCGAGGGCGCGGTGGTGACCGCGGCCGAGCATGCCGCCGGGGCCGCCGCCTCCGGTACGGGACTCGGCGCGGCCGTTCCCCCGCAGGGTGTGCCCGCGGGCCTGCCCGCCCGGCCCGACTCCGGCGCGGCGCAGGCCGCCCTGCCGCCCGCGCTGCCGGTGGCGGACGGCGAGCAGACACCGGGCGCGCAGGCCGTTCCGGCCGAGGGCGCGCAGCCGACCGGGCGGCGCCGGCGTGCGCTGGCCGCCGCGGCGGAACGGGCCGCGGCCCAGGAGGCGGCCGGTCCTCGTACGGTCTTCGCCCTTCCGCCCGCCGAGGCCGACCGCTCGCCCCAGTCCCCGGACGCGGCGAACGGGGTGGGCACGGTTCCGCCCGGCGGCGTACCGGGTGCGGGCGTGCCTGCCGGTGCCGGTACGCATGCACCGGCTGGTCCCGGCACGGGCGTGCCCGTCGGTCCGGGTGCGGGTGTACCGGCCAGTGGTCCCGGCGCTCCGGGCGTCGTCGAGGTGCAGCCGCCGTTCGTGGGGCAGGGGCCCGGGCAGGTGCAGGTGCCCGCTCAGCCGCCGCTGGCCGTCGGGGGCGTACCCGGAGACGCGGGCCGCCACGACGCCGTACCCCTCGACCAGGCCGCGGACCACACCCCGCCGCAGCCGCATCCGACCAGCGCGCCGACCGGCCGGCGCCGCCGTGCCGTGACCCAGCCCGCGGAAGCCGCTCCGGTGGCACCGGCGCAGGGCAGCGCGCCCGGCACCGCGCAACCGGCTTCGGCGCCGATGCCTCCGGCCGCTCCCGTGCACCCCGGCCAGGCGGCTCCGGTCCAGACGGCTGTTCAGGGCCGGGGTGTTCAGGGTCAGGCGACTCCGCCTCAGGGTGTGCCGGTGGCTCCCGGTCAGGGCATGCCGGTTCCTGGTGTTCCGGCGCCGGGTACGGCCGGACAGGGCTTCCCCGTCCAGAACGGTCCCGCGGCCCAGGCGATGCCCGCGGCTCCGGCGGGCCCGGCGGCTCCGGCCGCTGCCGGTCAGGCCGGGCCCACCCCGCAGCCCGCCCCCGCGGCGGCCGCGACACCGCCCGGCGGTACGCCGAGCGGCCAGCCGCTGCCCGCGGAGGCCGGTGCCGGACCGGTGCCGACGGCCGGCCAGGCGCCCGGTGCGCCCCAGCAGTGGCCCGGCGCCGACACCCCGGGGGCGGGTACGCCCGTACCCCCGGCCGGTGCCGGACCGGCCCCCGCCCAGGCACCCGGTGCGCCGCAGCAGTGGCCCGGCGCCGACGACACCTCCGGTGCGGGCACGCCCATGCCGCAGAACGGAGCGGCACCCGCCCCGGCCCCCGGTGTGCCGCAGACCGGTACGCCTGCCGCCGGTACCCCGCGGGCCGCGCAGCCGTTGCCGGCCGCCGGTGCGGCGCTCGACCCGAACTCCACGCAGGGGCGGGCGATCAGCGTCCGCACGCTCGGTCAGGGTGTGCCGTTCTCCCGGCAGGCGGCGCAGGTGCAGCAGCCGACGGCGACCCCGCCGCCGCACGCGCCGGGCGGTTCCGGCCGTCGCCGCAAACTGGGCACCCGCCCCGACCCGGCGCAGCAAGCGGAACAGCAGCCGGAGCAGGCGGCCCGGCCCCATCCGCAGGCCGGCCATGCGCCCGCGCATCCGTCGCCGGCCGAACCGACGCCCGCCCATCCGTCCTTGGCCGGGCAGGCGTCCGTCCACGCCCCCTCCCTGGCCGGGCAGCCCCGGCTCGCCCCGGGCACCGAGGGCGCCGGACGGTCGTACGCCATCGGCGCGCCGGACGCCGACGCCGCCGAGGGACCGGAGCCGCTGGACGGCCCCGGTGGTGCCGTGGAGGTCGCGGACACCCCGCGGCCGCAGCCGCTCGACGACGAGCTGCCGCCGGAGCCGCTGGACAACCCGCGCCGGCTGCTGGTGTGGCCCGCGCCGGACGCGACGACCCAGCAGGCGCTGAGCGACCGCGGCTACCGGCCGGTGATCGTGCACTCCCGTGAGGAGGTCGACGCCCAGATCGCGGCGTTCCCGGCCGCCCTGTTCGTGGACCCGCTGACGGGGCCCATCACGCGGACCGCGCTGCAGTCGCTGCGCCAGGCCGCCGTGGCCGCCGAGGTGCCGGTGCTGGTGACGGCCGGGCTCGGGCAGGCGACGCGCGAGGCGGCGTACGGCGCCGATCCGGCCGTCCTGCTGAAGGCGCTGGCGCCGCGCGACAGCGAGCAGCATCCGCCGCGGGTGCTGCTCATCGAGGAGCACGCGGAGATCGCGCTGGCGCTGACCTCGACGCTGGAGCGGCGCGGGATGCAGGTGGCGCGGGCCGCGAGCGACGCCGACGCGGTGACGCTGGCGGGGCAGTTCCGGCCGAACCTGGTGGTGATGGACCTGATGCAGGTGCAGCGACGGCAGGCGGGCCACACCGGGATCATCGACTGGCTGCGGGCCAACGGGCAGCTCAACCGGACCCCGCTGGTCGTCTACACCGCCGCGGTCGACCAGGCCGACCTGCCCCGGCTGGCCTCGGGCGAGACGGTCCTGTTCCTCGCCGAGCGGTCGACCAGCACCGAGGTGCAGAGCCGGATCGTGGACCTGCTGGCCCGGATCGGCACCAACTGACCCCTCTCAGGGTCAGTCGGTGCCGATGCCGGCGCTCACAGCCGGGTGACGTCCAGCCGCCCGTCCGCGTACTGCCTGCGCAGGACCTTCTTGTCGAACTTGCCGACGCTCGTCTTCGGCACCGACTCGACGATCGTCCACCGTTCGGGCAGCTGCCACCTGGCGATCTTCCCCTCCTCGGCGAGGAAGGCGCGCAGGGCCTCGAAGTCGGCGGCGGCCCCCTCGCGCAGGACGACCGTGGCCAGCGGGCGCTCGCCCCACTTCTCGTCGGGTACGGCGACCACCGCGGCCTCGGCGACGTCCGGGTGGGACATCAGCGCGTTCTCCAGCTCGACGGAGGAGATCCACTCGCCGCCGGACTTGATGACGTCCTTGGCGCGGTCGGTGAGGGTGAGGAAGCCTTCGGGGGAGATGGTGCCGACGTCACCGGTCTTCAGCCAGCCGTCCTCGCTGAACTTGTCGGCGGGGCGCAGGGGTTCGGCGCCGGGGCCGTTGTAGTAGGCGCCCGCGATCCAGGGGCCTCGCACCTCCAGTTCGCCCGCGGACTCGCCGTCCCAGGGGAGGCGTTCGCCGTCGGGGCCGGTGAGGCGCGCCTCCACGCCGGCCGGGAAACGGCCCTGGGTGAGGCGGTAGGCGAACTCCTCCTCCGTGCCGACCGCGTGGGCCGGCGGCCGGGCCACCGTGCCCAGCGGCGAGGTCTCCGTCATGCCCCAGGCGTGGCAGACGCGCATGCCGAGCCTGTCGAAGGCCTCCATGAGGGAGGGCGGACACGCGGCGCCGCCGATGGTGACCTGGGCGAGGGAGGAGACGTCGCGGGGCTTGGCGTTCAGCTCGGCGAGCAGGCCCTGCCAGATGGTGGGGACGGCCGCCGCGTGGGTCGGCCTCTCCTGCTCGATCATCTCGGCGAGCGGCGCGGGCTGCAGGAAGCGGTCCGGCATCAGCATGTTGATGCCGGTCAGGAAGGCGGCGTGCGGCAGGCCCCAGGCGTTGACGTGGAACTGGGGGACGACGACCAGCGAGGTGTCCTGGTCGGTCAGGCCCATGGACTGCGCCATGTTGAGCTGCATGGAGTGCAGGTAGACCGAACGGTGGCTGTAGACCACGCCCTTGGGGTCACCCGTCGTGCCGGAGGTGTAGCACATGGCGGCGGCCTGGCGTTCGTCCAGCTCCGGCCAGTCGTAGGCGGTGGGCCGGCCGGCGATCAGCTCCTCGTACTCGTGGACCCGGGCGTGCGTGCCCTGTAGCGGGGTGCGGTCGCCGGGGCCGGAGACGACGACATGCTCGACCGTGGGCAGCTTGGGCAGCAGCGGGGCGAGCAGCGGGATCAGGGAGCCGTTGACGATGACGACCTTGTCGGCCGCGTGGTTGACGATCCACGCCAACTGCTCGGCGGGCAGCCGGAGATTGAGCGTGTGCAGCACCGCGCCCATGGAGGGGATCGCGAAGTAGGCCTCGACGTGCTCGGCGTTGTTCCACATCAGGGTGGCCACCCGGTCGTCGCCGGTCACGCCCAGCTCGTCCCGCAGCGCGTGCGCCAGCTGGGCGGTGCGGGCGCCGGCCTCGGCGAAGGTGCGCCGGTGCGGCCCGGCCTCGCCGGTCCAGGTGGTCACCCGCGACGATCCGTGGACCGTGGACCCGTGGGTCAGGATCCTCGAGATCAGCAGCGGTACGTCCTGCATGGTGCTCAGCACGGAGTCCTCCCGGGGCGGCATTGCCTACGCGGTGGTAGAGGTGTGCGCTGATTCTGCGCACATACCGCGTGGTATGTCACTAGGGGGTGTGTCACTCGGGAGGAAAATCGGGGCCGGAGCGGAACGGAGTTGGCGGAAACCTGGTCAGCCGCAGCGGGGGTTGGCGGGACCGGGGTCGGCCGAAGCCGGGTCGGCCGAAGCGGGGGTCGGCGGATACCGGGGCCAGCCGAGGCCGGGGCCGACGGACACCAGAACCAGCCGCAGCCAGGGCCGCCGGACACCAGAACCAGCCGCAGCCAGGGCCGACGGACACCAGAACCAGCCGCAGCCAGGGCCGACGGATACCGGGGCCGGCAGACACGGGGGTCAGCGGCGACAGGCGTCAGCGGAAGTCCGGCATCAGCGGACCAGCCCCAGCTCGGGGTCCTCGCGGAGCTTGCCGAGCGCACGCGACACCGCCGACTTCACCGTGCCCACCGACACCCCGAGCACCGCGGCGGTCTGGGCCTCGCTGAGGTCCTCGTAGTAGCGCAGGACGACCATCGCCCGCTGCCGCGCGGGGAGCTTCGTGATCGCGCGCCACATGGCGTCGTGCAGCGCCTGCCGTTCGGCCGGGTCGTCGTCGCCCGGCACCGGCTCCGGCTCGGGCAGTTCGTCGCAGCTGAACTCGTCCACCCGGCGCTTGCGCCACTGCGAGGTCCGGGTGTTCAGCAGCGCGCGGCGCACATAGCCGTCCAGCGCCCGCTGGTCCTCGATCCGCTCCCAGGCCACGTACGTCTTCGCCAACGCGGTCTGCAGCAGGTCCTCGGCGTCGCTCAGGTTCGCGGTGAGCGAGCGGGCGGTACGCAGCAGGACCGGCTGACGGGCCCGTACGTACGACGCGAACGTCGGGTACGCGGGAGCCTGGCCGCTCGGCGGGCGCCGGGGGTGAGGGAGGGCCTGCCGCCTTGGTGCTGCGGCGGCCGAGGCACTGGTGCAGACGGGTGTGGTCATGGCTCCACGCTAGGAGCGGCGTACCCTCGGCGGATCGCCCGCAGGTCCCGAAGCGGAGTCCCCCTCAGGTTGTAGGGGTGGGGCTTTCCGCACCTCCTGAAGGTGGACGGCGCGATGACGCCTCCTACGGGTTCGACCCTGACTCCCCGGCGGACGCCCCTGTCGGTCCCACCGGAAAACCTGCCGGTCCCACCGGAAAGCGTCTGCGCGGCGGTACCGAAGCACCGCCGCGCGGACGCGTTACGACCCCGAAGCACACCCCGCGAGGACCCTCACCGGGAGGGGTCTCGCCCCGAGGTCACCACAGGTGGGTGAAGTGGATGGCCACGTTCTCGTTGCCCTGCTGGATCGCCGTCCAGACCGAGCCGTTGACCTGCGCGGTGTTGCTCTGGTTCGAGGCGCCGTTGCCGACCGCGTTCTGCTGCGTGGTGGACGAGTTGCCGTTGTTGTTGTGGCCGACTCCGCTGCCGATGACCCCCGCCACACCGGCGTTGGCGCTCGATCCGTTGTCCGCGACGGCGCCGTTGTCGGCGGCCGCCACGCCGCCGAAGAGGGCGGCTGCGAGCGGGAGCGCGGCGACAGCGGCGAGAACGCGGGCGGTACGGATGCTTGCCATGTGTTCCTCCAGAACCAAGCACTCGGGCCCGAGGGCCGGGAGTACGTGAACTCAGCTTGCGTCAGGGCAGTTGGCCGACCGCTCTGACTGTCGTGGACGACGTCGCGAGATCAGGGTTGCCCACCGAATCCCCGGCGAACCACCCCGGAAGGTCCGATTCGCACGCAAGCGTGATGACAAGTCGATAAACCCTTATCGCCATCTTTAGCCACCTCACTCCCGTAAGCACCCAGACAGCCCTTTCTTCCCTCCAAGCGACACAAGGGATGAATCGTTCCGCCACACATCCGCCGCATATCCACCCACGCCCCCCGCACCCGGCGCGCCGCGCCTACCCCCTCTTCCCTTTTTCGAACATACGTACGACCATGGATCCATGGCCACCACCGACCGGCAGGCCACGACGCTGGCCCTCGCACACGCGCTGTCAGCCGCCGAACGCGGCCTGGCCGTCATCCCCCTGTCCCGGACGAAGCTCCCGGCCCTGCGCTCCCCCCACCGCGACGACCCCGACCCGACCGGACCGCGCTGCCACGGCGAGTGCGGCCGCTTCGGACACGGCGTGTACGACGCCTCCACCGAGCCGGTCCGCATCCGCGAACTGTTCGCCGCCGCGCCCTGGGCCACCGGCTACGGCATCGCCTGCGGACTGCCGCCGTACCACCTGATCGGCGTCGACCTGGACACCAAGTCCGGCACGAACTCATCGACCGCGCTGCGCGAACTCGCTCTGCGGCATCTGTTCACCATCCCGGAGACGGTGGTCGTCCGCACCCCCAGCGGCGGGCGGCACCTGTGGCTCACCGGCCCGCCGGACGTCGTCGTCCCGAACTCCGCCGGCCGGCTCGCCCCCGGCATCGACATCCGCGGCGCCGGCGGCTATCTCGTGGGCCCCGGCTCCCGCACCGACCACGGCGTGTACACGACCGCCCCCGGCACCGCGCACCTGACCCCGGCCCCCTGCCCGCCCTCACTGCTGCGCCTGCTCACGCCCCCGCCCCGGCCCGCGCACCCGGCTCCGCCCGCCCCCGGCGACCACGGCCGGGGCCTGGTCCAGTTCGTGCTCTCCGCGCACGAGGGCCAGCGCAACACCCGCCTCTTCTGGGCGGCCTGCCGCGCCTACGAGAACGGCATCGGCCCCGCCCTCGCCGACCCCCTCACCGAGGCCGCCCTGAACACCGGCCTCACCGAACGCGAGGCCCGCGCGACGATCGCCTCGGCAGCACGCATGACGGGACACCGCCCCTGACGACGCCTCCGGCCCACCTCATTGCCAAACCTATCGAAAATCGATAGTTTCCCATCGAGATTCGATGGGAGGACGGGCCATGGGCAAGCTGTCAGTCGCTGCGCTGCGAGCCGTGCTGGTGGTGGTGCTCGCCGGCACCGTGTTCGTACAGGCAGGGATGGTGTGGGCGTTGGCCGGCGGGAACGACCCGGAGGACGGATCGCTCCCGCTGACCCCGCTGCGCGTGGTCACGATCCTGGGCATGGTGTCGGTCCAGGTCGCCGTCGTCTGCGTGTGGCGACTCGTGGCGATGGTGCGACGCGGAACCGTGTTCTCCCACGCCGCCTTCCGCTACGTGAACGGCGTGATCGGCGCGATCGTGGCGGCTGCCCTCGCCTGGTTCACGGTCACGGCCCTCAATGCGCCGGGGCAGCGGGACGACCCGGGCGTCACCGTCATCATGGGCGGGATCGGCCTGGCCATCCTGGGCGTCGCGCTCATCGTGCTCGTGCTGCGGATGCTGCTCGCCCAGGCCGTCGCGCGCGATGTCGAAGCGGCGCGGATGCAGGCCGAGTTGGACGAGGTGATCTGATGCCGATCGTCGTCGACATCGATGTGATGCTGGCCCGGCGGAAGATGTCCGTGGGGGAACTCGCGGACCGAGTGGGGATCACGCCCGCCAACCTGGCGGTCCTCAAGAACGGCCGCGCCAAGGCGGTGCGCTTCACGACGCTCGCCGCACTCTGCGAGGTACTCGAGTGCCAGCCGGGCGACCTCCTGCGCTGGGAGGCCGAGGACACCGCGGACGACTGAACCATGCGACGGCCGGACACGGCCCAAGGCAACGGCCCCCGACCATATCGCCTGGTCAGGGGCCGTCAACCTGCGCGGTGGGTGTGGGATTTGAACCCACGGTGGCTTGCGCCACGACGGTTTTCAAGACCTTTCGGCGGACGGGACGCCTCGCGGCTATGCAGCAGGTCAGGCGAGTGCAGGCCCCTCGGCGGAGCCGTTGTCTTCCCCTCCGTGCCCCTTACGTGCCCCCGGTCGCTACTCGTGCCCTTCTTCTGGGGCGAGGGGTTACCGCTTCAGCCGGTCATCACAGGAACGATCACCGCCGCGACCGCCGACAGCAGGCCACCGACCCCGAGGAAGGCGTTGAACTTCTCCTTGGCCGTCGGGAGCAAGGCGCGGCTGAGGTCACCTGCCTTGCTCCGCATGACGATCATCTTCATCTTCTGCCACCGGTGCTGGCGCCTCTTGCACCCCATCAGCACGGCGTAGGCATTGTCGCGGCAGTACGTCCGCCCGTCGCGATTCAACGCCCCGGCAGGTCCACAGACTGCCCGACGCGCCGGAAGCTTATGGGGTCATGATCACTCGCGCCAAAGCAGCTCCAGCCCAAAGCCGCTCCGCCGACCTCACTCTTCTTCGAACCAGCCACCCTGCTGCGCGACCCTTGACAGGGGAACTGTCTTTTCCGCCAGCGCCCTACGCATACTGGTCTCAGCCACCCGAACCAAAAAAACCGGATATGAGGCCGCGTTACTTGCAATCTTGCGAGCTACCTCTACGGGCATATTCTCGGACGGTCGAATGTATCCGAGGTGCGGCATTGAATTTCCAGTCACTCGATAAGCTCGTTTAATTCTGTCGATTTCCGCACCCCAATCCGCGGGCCCGGATTGAATTCTTTGAGTCGCGCACCCGAAGATAGCATCATGAACAAAAGGCTCGTCGCCGATGTAGCCCGATAGATATCTATCGACAATTTCTTGCCGCAGCATGCCACCCCCACACCAGATTGTAAGAATGGCAGCGAGTCGAGGGCTCAACACCTCAGGCAACAAATCGACGCGCACATCGCGGTATGCACCGAGCCATCCTCGGATTTGTTCGATGCCCCTAACCAGTCGCTCGCTCTCACGCGCATTTAGGCTTTCAACTACATCATCAAGCTCACTGCAAACCTTGGCGAGCGTCGCAGGGCCGCAGAAGGATAGAGCCACCAAGGCCCAAATCTGCCGCTTTTCTGGGTCCGCTACTTCCAGTTGCTTTTTCCACCATGCAGCATTTCCTGCTTGCAATCGCGCATACCTGACTCGGTCAACCACGCTGACGGATTCATCAAACAGGCCACTGCTTGGCACTTCACCTCTCTTGCCACGCTTAGCCGCAAGCGAAAGCGCACAAGCCATGCCCCACACGGGCCATTTTGGCCCCAGAATGAACTCCACTTTTCTGACATAGTCAGCGAATGCACCGTTCGATGCGGGAGATCCTTCTTGCTGAGGAGCACTCAAAAGATTCTGGAATGACCTAACGACCGCATCAACTTTGGCGTCCTGGACAGGAGCTACTTCGTTCTGCGGCATAGTGAATCCCACCCCGCGGGCTAGGTTTTCACCGTATGTACGCCGCATATCGGAATAGTTCCTCAAGAGAGGCATAGGGTTGAGTGCTACGCAGAGCAGATCCACAGTAGATTTACTTCTACGGGGAGGACGAAACCCTGCAATGAAGCCATCGAATAGAGTATCTCGGAAATACTCAAGAAGATCGAGCCGCTGAGTAAAGTAGCTGGCCCTACCAGCAGCAAGGATCGCCCCGATCACTTCGTCGTGAACGGGAACTTCGAACTCCCTGAAGACCCTAAGCAGGACATCGTCGGCCTGGAAATTGAGAACCCCTAGGAAGTAACCAGACCATACCCAAGAGATCTTCTCGTCACTTGAGGAGAGGAGAGGAAATCCATCAAGCCACAAATTATAGAGTTCTTCACGAGTGCCGTTTTTCTGCGCGAGTGCTGTGATCGAGATCTGTATGTCCCGTGGCGGTGCTCCGCTTAGAACGCTTAGACAGCGCACAAGGAGTTCGGTGCGCCCGCAGCCGTCTGGCAGAGTAATGGGCTCACCACCACTTGTGCTGTAGCGGTCATCACCAAGAAGGGAGCGATATCCGTCCTTATCTAGAATGAGTTCGATTACCTTCTTAAGGCTTCGCGGGTTTTGGCTGAAGACCCAGTCAGCCACAAGAGTTGCAGCAAGCGACCGAGGGTGAGACGTAAGACCTAGGTCGCCATCAGCACAGAGGACCTCGAGTCTGTCGACAAGTGACGGCAACTCACCCTTGCTGAAGCAGCCCGCGTAGAATCGCGTCACGTTGAGCCAATGGGTGTTACGCGCTACGGCGTCGAAGCGCTCATCCTTTGTACCCCGTCTTGGGCTTCCCACTGGGCTGTAAGGTGCGGTTTCGTATAGAAACCGACCGGCGAAGTATTCTCGCAGCGGTTGAACTTCAAACTCAAAGAGACCCTCAACTGCACCTACGAGAAAAACGACACGCTGCGCGAGGCCAGTAAACAGGTCCTTTGTCCAGGCCGGGTCCCTTCCCTCTGCGATGAGGTAATCTTTGATCACTTCCCGAAGGCGACTGGCTTCGATTTTTCCGAGGGCTCTACCCGTCTCAGCTTCGCTATGTAGGAGCCAAGCAAGATACCGGTGCAGGTCAATTAGCACCTCTTGATGCTTCTTTACAATTTCACTTTTTTCGGCTTCGCGAGCTAGGAATAGCTCAACGTAGATGTCGTACAGCGCCGTCCGCTTATCCGGAAGGCTGCCTCCTCGTGTATGAATTACCGTGAGCAAGATGGCGAGCTGCATAGGGTTACGTGCAAGGTCCCGCATGTGCGGCTGATCTAGTTTCTCGCCCAGCGTTTTGCGAAGATTGGCCGTTTCTTTCGGACTCAGGCGACGAGACTTCGCCCACCGCTCAGAGTATTCTTCGATCAAAGGCCGGCCAAGTCGTGTCAAGGTCCACCGCTGAAACAGTGCAGACGGGAACTCAGACACCTCGGCCAATGCTGAAGGTCTTGTCGTGACCAGCATTTGAAGCGCAGCTGCTGACTCTTTCATCCTCCTGGCCGCGGAGCCAATTTCCTTCACCATGTCATTACGAAGGCGGACTTCAGCAACTTCGTCTAGGCCGTCAAGGACGATAAGTAGCGAGCTGGAACGCGCGACAGCAGACAGATCATCTACGGTAAAGGTCCGGCCACCGGACTGCTCACTAATCAAGGCACTGATGAACGATTCAAGAGACTTAGACGAGTGCACCGGCCTCTGAGATTCAGCTTCTGGGCCGAACGGATTCTTACCGGAAAGCCAAGTTGCATATTCCCGCAAGTCCACTCTAATTGGGAAGCGAACAGACTTGGCCTGATGCACCTTGGGAAGATCGGTGAACTCTGCCTTTCCTAGAACGCGCATTCTATGCACTTGGCACACATACTGCGCCAGCGTTGATTTTCCCTGTCCCGGACCTCCTTCTAGCACGACAAGGTCGGAGAGTTTCGCTATGTCGTCATGGAGGAGCAACCTAGCTGCACCAATGGGCTCGTCTCGATCGTTGGATGACCCATCGCGTTGGACAATCTGTTGAACAGTCTCGCGAATCAGTAGCGCACGTTTCTCTTCCTTTCGGCGTCCCTCTTCATGACTCATAGGAATGACCGCGGGGACATCGACGAAGAGATTAAGGATCTCGTTGCTTAGTTCGACCTGCTTGAAGCGGACTTCGTTGTCCATGTCGAACTGTTCCACAGCAAAGCTTCTCAAGACATCCAGGCGGTTACCCAAAAGGTCGCCACCGATGGATTCCGCCAAGGCTTGCAGTAGGTCGGTGCCCCGGAGCATGTCCGGATAGGCCCACTTGACATCAGCATGACCGTCACATCTCCGGTCTAGATCGTCCCTCCACCAAGCACGAATGGGAACGGGAGAATCCGTGTTTAGTAGCTCATTTAGAGTGTCAATAGAACCCGAACCCGGAAAAGCTGTTCCAGGAACGTTGGATACTAGGATGTATTCAATCACACCCTTTCTGCGTTTCACGATTTCCAGGATCTTAGGGAGTTCACCCTTCATTGTGTCGACCAGCCACTTATGGGCGTCATCGATAGTGAAAGGATTTCGGACAAACTTGACTTGGAATACTCGATAGTTTCCCTGCCTGTTTGCGAACATCTGGACGGCATCTCGACCTCCGTCCCTTTGCCCAACGGGGAAGCACTGCGTGCCGGGGTACTCAAGTGAGATGAGCGCCTGGCAAAGTTGCTGAAACCGCTCAGGGTCCAGTTGCTCGTAGAGATATGTCAACTGAGTCCAACCTTCCCAACTGGCCGAGAGCAGGTGGGCCTTGACGGCCTGGAAGGTGCCAGGCTACCGCTGTCAGTGCCAGGAGGGGCGAAGCCTGGAGGTATCCAACCCGACCGATCTCGCCGAGACCCTTGCCAATGCCTCACCCCGTAGAGTCCGCGGCAGGCACATGGGCTGCCTCGCTGAGACGACGCCAGCAGATCAGGCTGCAGGTCAACGGGACGATTGGCCGGCAGCAGCATCGTCACCTCAGGCACCTTTGTCGTGGCCGTGTCTGTGGGATGAGGCCGGATCTGCAGCTCGCTCATGTTCCGCTGACATCCAACGCTGCCATCACGACCCCGGACGGCGACGACACACAGCAGCCACGCTTGGCGCCGGCGCACGAGACGGGCACCGATCCGACCAAGGGGAGATCGAACTCCTAAAGCGATGGTCACTCCCCATCGAGCTCACGCCCCGGCGAGCCGGAGCCGTGCCAGACGTGTGCCGGATCAAGCGCTACCCCGGGGAACAATCGACACCGGACTCGCAATCGAGGGACTCACTTCTCGGCCCGCTGAGTGATGGCCGCCTCGGTGCGGTCTCCCAGGAACTCGTACCAGCGGCGTTCGAGACAGACGTAGCGCACGTCTGCCTCGACGAGGCTGAGGAAACCCGACACCGTCTCGGTGAGACGCTGTTGCAGCCCGGGGTCGGCCAGCGTTCCGTCTTCGGTGAAGGCCTGGTAGCTGTTGGCCACGCTGAACATGTACGGGTAGACGCGGGTGCCCAGGTGTTCCAGGGGAATCCTCAGAGCCCACAATCCGCGGTTGCCTCCGACCAACGACGGCGAGGCGGAGACGAGCAGCGCGTGCTTGGTCTTGAACGGCTGCGGCCTGACACGCGAGACCCAGTCGATCGCGTTCTTCAGTACTCCCGGCACGGAGGCGTTGTACTCCGGCGAGGAAATGACGAAGGCGTCGCTCTGCTCAAGCCGGTCGCGCAGGGCGAGAGCACCGCGCGGCAGCCCTGCGCCGGCCTCCATGTCGCCGTCGTACAAGGGCATCTCGAAGTCGCGCATGGTGGCGAGGTCGACGACGGCACCGGTGTCGGAGATGAGCCGGGCCACGAGGGAGGCGAGGCGGGCGTTCGTAGAATCGGCCCGCAGGGCCGCGCCGAAGACCAGGAACCGCAGCGGGCCGGGAAGCGAGTCCGTGGGCATGGATCCGTCCTTCCGTCGCGGGCCAGCCCCTCCAGGAGGGCGCCCCACCGACAAGTGTGGTTCCTCAGCTGGCGTCACGCGACAGGGCCAGGAACCGACAGGTCCGAGCCAGTCAGGACAATAGCTCGGCCACTGCGAGAGGTGGTGCGCGGTCGGTCCTCCTTACCATCGATGGAGCCACGTACGCCCACGTCGGGTGATCAGCACCTTGGGTCACTCGCCGGTGCCGTACCTCATCTAAGGACGGGCAGCTGGGCCGTCCTGAGGCCGTACGAGGCCAACCGAAGCCAACCAACAACGACAGAAGCCCACGGCATCCGACGAAGTCAGAGCCATGGGCTTCTTCTGTCCCGCTGGCCAGCGGAACCGGTGATCAGTAGACCGGCTCCTGATGACCGCTACCCAGGCAGGCCGCCAAGGGGTCCGTGCCCCACCCGTGCCCGATCGAGCGGGAAACCACGGGGAACCACGGAGACGAGCGGGCACAGTACAACGCAACAGCCCCCGACCGTTTCGCCTGGTCAGGGGCCGTCAATCTGCGCGGTGGGTGTGGGATTTGAACCCACGGTGGCTTGCGCCACGACGGTTTTCAAGACCGTTCCCTTAGGCCGCTCGGGCAACCCACCTCGCTTCCGCCCACCTGGGGCGGAGCGGGTACAGCGTACCGGGATCGACGGTCCGGCGGGCGGCGTGGTCCGCACCGGGGCGGTCCCGGGAGCCGGGACGGGACGCGTCAGGCGGCCGGCGCCCGTGCGTGCCCGGTGGGTCAGTTGTCGCCGACTCGTGAGCCCAGGGTCAGTTGGGTGGTGTGTTCCTGGCCGCCGCGCTTGTAGGTGATCGTGACCTTGTCGCCGGGCTGGTGGGTCCAGATCTCGCCGATCAGGGTGGGGCCGCTGTCGATCACCATGTCGTCCAGCTTGGTGATGACGTCGCCGGGCTTGAGGCCCGCCTTGTCGGCCGGGCCGCCCGGCTCGACCGCGGAGGAACCCGCCGTGCCCTGGTCGGTGATCTTCGCGCCGTCGCTGGAGTCCTCCAGCGAGACGGAAGCGCCGATCTTGGCGTACACCGGCTTGCCGGTCTTGATCAGCTGCTGGGCGACGTATTTGGCCTGGTTGATCGGGATGGCGAAGCCCAGGCCGATCGAACCGGACTGGCCGGAGCCGAAGCCGCCGCTGCTGGTCGACTGGATCGCGGAGTTGATGCCGATGACCGCGCCGGAGGCGTCCAGCAGCGGGCCGCCGGAGTTGCCCGGGTTGATCGAGGCGTCGGTCTGCAGGGCGCTCATGTAGGACGCCTTGCTGGTGGCGCTGCCGTCGCTGGAGGCCACCGGGCGGTTCTTGGCGCTGATGATGCCGGTCGTCACCGTGTTGGACAGGCCGAAGGGGGCGCCGATGGCGATCGTCTCGTCGCCGACCGCCACCTTGTCGGAGTCGCCCAGCGGCAGCGGCTTCAGGTCGGAGGGCGGGTTCTTGAGCTTGATGACCGCGACGTCGTAGCCCTGGGCGTGCCCGACGACCTGGGCGTCGTACTTGCGGCCGTTGGGGAACGTGGCCGTCAGCTTGCCGCCGTCGAGGGCGTCGGCGACGACGTGGTTGTTGGTGATGATGTGGCCCTGGGTGTCGAAGACGAAGCCCGTGCCGGTGCCGCCGTCGCCGTTGGTGCCCTCGGCCTCGATGGTGACCGTGCTGGGCAGCGCCTTGGCGGCCACGTGCGCGATCGTGCCGGGGGCGCGCTTGACCTGGGTGGCGCCGTTGTCGGAGGCGGAGACGGTGGTGGAACCGTTGCTGTCGTTGTCCTTGGCCAGGGTGTAGCCGAGGCCGCCGCCCAGGCCGCCCGCGACCAGCGCGGCCACCAGGACCGCGGCGACCAGGCCGCCGCGACCGCTGCGCGGCTTGGGCGCGGGCTGCTGGTACGACGCTCCCCAGCCGCCGGCGCCGCCCGCACCGTCCGCGCCGAAGCCACCGGGTGCGCCGGCCGGACCGGCGCCGTAGGCCTGGCCCTCGCCGTACGGCGCGTTGGCGGGCGGCGGGGGCGGCCAGGAGCCGTCGGGGGCCGAGCCGGGCGCCTGCGGGGCGGAGGCGTGCGCGGCGGGGCCGCCCGGGTGGGGCCCGGTGGCGTTCGGAGCGTTCTGCGGTACGGGCGGAAGAGGTGCCGTCGGCTCCGTTCCCGCGGCGGTAGGGCCCTGCGAAGAGGCGGCGGGAGAGTCCACCGGCACGGGAGGTGCGGACGGGGCCTCGGGTACCTCGTTGCCCTCGTTCTCGGTGCTCACAGCTCTTCTCCTCGGTCCACGGCTGTTGTTCTCGGTCGCACTCGGTCACGCTCGGCAGCTGTGCATGGTGATGGCGCAGCGGTCGGTCTCCACTGTTCCATTTGTATGCAGTCAGCTTTTCCCACGGGCCGTCAGAGCACCATAAGCGGTGGCTGTGGGTCCATGGCCATTCTTTACATAGGGCTTTTTCCACAAAAGTTACATATACGGCCACTCGGTGCGCCCGAGCCGCTCCACGCGCCCCCGGACGGTGGCACCATGACGCGGTGACCCACGCATCACTGCGCTCCATCCAGGTGGTCGCTCACCGGGGCGCCTCCGAAGACGCGCCCGAGCACACCCTGGCCGCCTACAAGAAGGCCATCGAGGACGGCGCCGACGCCCTCGAGTGCGACGTACGGCTGACCGCCGACGGCCATCTGGTCTGCGTCCACGACCGGCGGGTGAACCGTACCTCCAACGGCCGCGGCGCCGTCTCCGCCCTGGAGCTGGCCGATCTCGCCGCCCTGGACTTCGGCTCCCGGAAGACGCGCGACAGCTGGCGCGGACGGGACGAGGAGCCGGACTGGGTGGCCCGGCCGGAGGACCCGGCGGACACCTCCGTCCTCACCCTGGAGCGGCTGCTGGAGCTGGTCGCCGACGCCGGACGGCGGGTCGAGCTGGCCATCGAGACCAAGCACCCCACGCGCTGGGCCGGCCAGGTCGAGGAGCGGCTGCTGACGCTCCTGAAGCGGTTCGGGCTGGACGCGCCCGCCTCCGCCGCCGAGTCCCAGGTCCGGATCATGAGCTTCTCCGCCCGTTCGCTGCACCGCGTGCGTGCCGCGGCGCCGACGCTGCCGACGGTCTATCTGGTGCAGTTCCTCACCCCGCGGCTGCGCGACGGCCGGCTGCCCGCCGGGGTCCGGATCGCCGGGCCCTCGATCCGCATCCTGCGCAACCAGCCCGCCTATGTGGAGCGGCTGAAACGCGCCGGTCACCAGGTGCATGTGTGGACCGTGAACGAGCCCGAGGACGTCGATCTGTGCGTCCGCCTCGGTGTCGACGCGATCATCACCAACCGCCCGCGCGCGGTGCTGCGACAGCTGGGGCGGCTGTGACCGGCCGTGTGATCTCAAGAGGGCGGTAAAGAAGCCGTGCGCGAGGCTTGACCCCGGCTGTGCGGCTGCTGAATCCTCCACTTCGGCCACACCACTGAAATCCAGCCATACGGCGACCAGAGGAAAAAGCTCCGTCACAGGGAGTGCTCCGGCGCGTTCGCTGCGTCCAGGACCGTGTCGAATGCGTCACCGGAAGGGGATTGGCCGGTTTCCGGTACAGGCCAATGGGGCATCCACACCGTGGCGTGGGGCGAAGGAGGTCTCGGGGGTGGCGTTGGTGGTGGCACAGGAGGTGCCCACGTCGTCGAGCATGGCCGTTCCCCATGGCCCTGCGGGCGTGGGGATGGCGAGGCGCCGGATGCGTGCGCAGCTGCGCAGCGGGGGCGTCTCCGAATCGGTCATCGACGATGCCGTACTCATCCTTTCCGAGCTGCTGAGCAACGCCTGCAAGCACGGGCGGCCGCTGGGCAACGCGATGGCCGGCGACGGCGACGTGCGCGCCGCGTGGCGGGTCGACGCGCGCGGCCGGCTCGTCGTCGAGGTGACGGACGGCGGCGGCCCCACCCGCCCGGCGCCTGCCACGCCGTCGGTGACCGCGCACGGCGGCCGGGGGCTGAACATCATCACCGCGCTCGCCGACGACTGGGGCGTCCGGGACGACGTACACGGCGAGGTGACGGTCTGGGTGGTCGTCCACGAGGACGTCCACGATCCCGACGCGGGGTGCCGGCAC
Organism: Streptomyces sp. NPDC048192; assembly: GCF_043202415.1. NCBI lineage: Bacteria > Bacillati > Actinomycetota > Actinomycetes > Kitasatosporales > Streptomycetaceae > Streptomyces > Streptomyces sp. NPDC048192. The sequence goes on along the minus strand of NZ_JBIDAL010000004.1, from coordinate 440,253 downwards.
GGCGGTTTCCCCGCCCGCGTCCCCTCTCCCGCGCTCCCGGACATGTCCGGCCTCGACTTCGCGGACGCCTTCGAGGAACTGGACCGGCCCGCGGGCTGACGCACACGGCGATGACCGGACCGGCGACCGGGAGCGGTCCGGACGCGGGCCGGGATTTTCCACAGGTTCACACCGACGGAGTCGAGCGGGCGTGCGTTGTCCACAGGTCCCCGACGGTCAAGGCGTGAACGGCTAGGCTCCCGCCGTACAGGAAAAGCCCTAACCGGGAGACCCCACGATGGCCAAGAAGCGACCCCAGACGAAGGCCGAGCGGCCGCAGCTCAGCGATGCGGAGATCCCGGTGGTCGGCGCCCGCGAGCCCTGCCCCTGCGGCAGCGGCCGGCGCTACAAGGCGTGCCATGGGCGGGCCGCGGCGCACGCGGTCACCGAGCTGGTGCACCGCCCGTTCGAGGGCCTGCCCGGTGAGTGCGACTGGGTGGCGCTGCGCGAGCTGGTGCCGGCCGCGACGGCCGAGCTGACCCTGAAGGACGGCCTGCCCGCGGACGTCCCCTCGGTCACGCTCGCCACGGTGCTGCCGATGGCCTGGCCCGCGCTGCGCCGCGACGACGGCTCGGTCCTGCTCGGCCTGCAGAACGACACGGCCTCCGGCGACCTCAGCCGCGATCTCGCCGACACTCTCCAGCGCGCCCTGGAGGCCGAGCCCGGCACCCCGGTGCAGAGCCGCCGCACCCCCGCCGACGGTCCGCGGCTGCAGGATCTGCTCGACCTCTCCACACCGCTCGAGCCGGTCGTGCACGGCGGCTTCGAGTTCTGGGTGCCGGACGCGGAGAACGCCACGCCCGAGGTGACCGCCTCCCTGGAGCGGGCCAACGCCGCCGCCATCCCGACCGCGAGGCTGACGGGAGTGGACGCCGCGTACTGGTGCGAGACCCCGGAGAAGAACCACCTGCGCTGGGTGATGCCGCATCCGGAGGAGCAGCTTCTGGACGCTCTCGCCCGGCTGCACGCGGCGGGCCGTTCCCACCTGGGCGAGGGCACCCGGCTGGTGGGCTCCTTCCGTGCCCACGGCGTCATCGTGCCGGTCTGGGACCTGCCGAGCGGGGTCACGGCGGACGACGTGGAGAAGCCGGCCGCCGAGTTCGCCGAGCGCCTCGCCGCCGCCCTGGCCGTCACCGAGCCGCTCACGGTGGACGAGCGCCGGGCCCGCGGGGGACTGACCAACCGGCAGGTCACGCTCAGCTGACGCCGCGGCGCGCGCCCGGCGGCCGAACGGCCGGTGCGGCGCGCGCGGCCGGTGCGGCGCGCACCGGCCCGCAACGGGTGAATCCCGTCACAACTCCCCTTGGTGACAGGGAAATCGGTGGCCGAATGACCGACGCGGAATTTGCGAACCGCCGATCTCTTGTTACCGTTCCAGTAGCCCGGTTGCTGGTGCATCCCCCGTCGCCAGCAACCGGGTCTTTCCATGTCCGCCTCCGCTGCACGGCGCCTCGCGGAGCGTCAACCCGCCTGCAGCGAGCCGGAGTTGCCGTCTTCGTCGGCCGTGTCGCTGCCCGAGCGCAGCAGCAGCGCACCGTCCTTGCCGTGCGCGGAGAACTCGGTGACGGCCGTGTAGGCGTCCATGCCGCCCCGGCTGTGCTCACGCGGCGTCTCACAGGTGGCGGGTTCGTCGTCGGCGCTCGTGACGCAGCGCGTCTGCACGCTGCCGTCGTCCGGTCCCATCAGGCTGAGCGAGGAGTCCAGCGACTCGCCGGTGGAGTTGCGGTAGTAGGTGCGGGCCCAGGTGTCGGCGCCCTGGGTCAGCACACAGGTCTGCGCCTCGATGCCGTCGGGTGAGGTGAGCTGGGGGCCGCAGCGCGCGGCGGTGTCCAGACCGGTCCCGAGCAGCCCGGGGCCTCGGCCGTGCGAGGGCGCCTGGGCGTCCCCGGCGCGCCCGGCCCCGGCGTCACCCGCGGAACCAGTGGCGCCGCCGCTTCCGGAAACACCGGACCGCCCCGACGCCCGTACGGCGTCCCCCGCCTTGCGGCCTCCCGGCCTGCCGCCTCCCGGCCTGCCGTCCATCGCCTGCCGGGCGGCCTTGCCCACCGGGCCCGCGGAGGCCACGGCCAGCGGCAGCACGACCGCGGCCGTCACGGCGGCCGCGAGCGCGATCAGACGCAGTTTCCGGGGATCCCGCCCGCTCGACAACGCCGGCCAGCACACCGACGGCCATACCGTCGACGACCGCCTCCCTGCCGCCCGCCTCCCTGTCGCCCGTGTCCCTGTCGCCCGCATCCTCATGGCGCGCGCCGCGTGCCGCGGCGACCGGCGACCATGCCGGCCGGAGGCCCGACGGCCGCGGTGGCGGAGCGGCGGCTCCTCGGATCCGGCGCACCCGTCTGCCGGGAAGACCCACCAGGGGAACCCGCGGCCGTACCTCCCAGGAGGGCTCCCGGACTTCCGACGGCCGTGTCCCCCGCGTCCCCCAGACATTCGCAGCATGTGCGGAAGATAACGAGCGAGCGGGGCCCGCCCGCCCCGCCCGCGCCGACACCCCCTACAACTCGGGCGCGCTCACACCCGTACGAGTGAGGGCGTCGACCACGGCGTCCACCACGGCCTCCACGTCGGGCACCCAGGGCGCGGCCGAGCCGGGCAGCGGGGCCCGCTCCCAGCGGACGGCGCCCTGTCCGGTCTCGGAGGGGGGCAGGGCGAGATAGCCGCCCTCGCCGTGGAAGCGCAGGGAGCCGGGGACGAAGTCCTTGGCGTAGAGCAGTTCGCCCAACTGCTCCATGGAGTACGGCCTGACGAGCAGGGCCCAGCGGGCCGGGGAGGCGATCACCGGGCCGAGGCGCATGCCGCGCCGGTCGAGCAGGGCGAGCGCCCGGGATGCGGCCAGCGCCGGCAGGCTGACCGCGCAGGGCGCCCTGCCCCCGGTGGCCAGGATGATCGGCGCGCTCGGCCGGTTGGTCCACCACCAGCGCACCATGCGGGCGTCCGTCGTGGCCGCGAGCAGGCCGGGATCGAAGGGGTGCGCACCGGGCACCGTGCACTCGGGGTCGGGGCAGCCGCACCGGTCCCGGCCCTGCGGGTCCGGGGCCACGCCCGGGAGCACGGGCCACTGCCACTCGGTCGCGAAGGTGAGGGCTGCGCCGATCAGCTCGGCCTTCCCGTCGTTCCGTCCGGGCTTCCCGTCGTTCCGCCTGGACAGGAGCCTGCGTCGCCTTCCGAGGATCTCGCGCATGAGCGCTCGTTCCTTTCCGTTGCACCGCTGGCAACACCGTGGTCCACATCACACCATGTGTCGATCACTTCACTGTGCGTACCTGTTGGCGCATCACACCCCTGCGCACGACAGGGGGAACCCCAAAGGGTCGAGCATGGGCCGCGTCCGCCTCCGTGGGCGTCTCTTGCAAGCACGGTTGCGGCGCGGGGGTGGCGAAGTATGGCGTTTTGCCGTCGCGCGTGGTTCTCTCCGCCTCCGCCAGGGAGGATGGGGCTCGGCCGTCGGTGGCTATGACGCCCGGGTCCGTCGCCAGGTTCCGGGTGGCCCCCAACCACCCCTGGCCTTCTCCGAGTACGTACCCATCACGACCGCTGTGACGCTCCGTGGAGCAAGGCCAGTCGACCGCAATGGACCGATACCTGGTGCAGTTTTCAGCCAACTTGGCAGTAAGGCAAGGGGTTCGGGGAGAAACCTCGTCCGGCACACGGACACCAGGAATCCCCGCAGGACAATGCTGGACATCCCCTCACGAGTGCGTGTACATGTGGAGACACTGCTAGCGGCGCAGAATGACATGGGGGTTTGCGATGCTTTTCAGCAATACGCACCGGTCTGAGGGCCGGACGCCATGAGCGCCCCACACCCTCCGAAAGTGGCTGGAATCGATCCAGCGGTTCCCACGCCCGCACACACTGTCGCGCCGACTCCCCCCGCCGCCGGCCCCGGTCCCTCCCCCGACCCCGCGCTCGTCCCGGCCCCGAACACCCCCGCCCCCGGCGCCCTCCTCCAGGACCGGCTGGCCGGCTGGGTCTCGGACCTCACCACCCTCCACGAACTCACCGAGCGCCTGTCACGCACGAACGCCCTGGAGCCCGCCCTCCACGAACTGCTGCGCGCCGGAGCCGCCCTGGTCGGCGCCCGCCGCGGTCTCGTCGTCCTGGAGCCCGGCGACGGACTCGGCCCCCGCACCACCCTCGGCCTCGGACTCGGCCGCGCCGACCTCGGCCACATCGAGACCGTCCCGCGCCGCGCGCTGCCCTACGACACCGGCGCGGCCCGCGAGGTCGTCCACCCCGATCTGCGCGCCGAGGACGGCCTCGACCCCCGGCACCGGGAGGTGGCCGCCCGCCTCGGCTACGCCGCCAGCTACGCCCTCCCCCTCGCCGGCGACTTCGCCGGCCGCCTGGGCTCCGCCGTCTGGCTGTACGACGAGCCTGCCGAGCCGGACGAACGGCAGCGCCATCTCGCCGGCCTCTACGTCCGGCACGCCACCGAGCACCTCGCCCGGCTGGTGGAGCTGGAGCGCACGCGTGCGTGCATGGCGACCCTCACCGAGGAGCTGCTGCCCACCCGGCTGCCCCGCGTGCCCGGCGTCCAGCTCGCCGCCCGGCACCGCACCGGGCCGCGCGGCGGCGGCGACTGGTACGACGCGCTGCCGCTGCCGGACGCCGCACTCGGCCTCTCCGTGGGCTCCGTCACCGGCTCGGGCCCGAGCGCCGTGGCCGCCATGGGCCGGCTGCGCGCCTCCCTGCGGGCGTACGCGGTGATGGAGGGCGAGGACCCGGTCGCCGTCCTGTCCGACCTGGAGCTGCTGCTGCGGCTGACCGAGCCCGCCCGCTCGGCCACCGCGCTGTTCGCCTACTGCGAGCCGGCCCTGCGCAAGGTCACGCTGGCCGGCGCCGGGCACAGCCCGCCGCTGCTGATCGGCGAGCGGCGCACCGAGTTCGCCGAGACCTCCGTCTCCGCGCCGCTCGGCATGCTCGCCTGCTGGGAGGCGCCCAGCGTGGAGGTCCAGGCGGAGGCGGGGGAAACGGTGCTGCTCTACACCGACGGGCTGCTGCACCGTACCGGCGAGGCCATGGACCGCGCCTTCGCCCGGCTGCACACGGCCGCCGCGAGCGTCCCGCGCCCGCTGCGCCGGGATCCCGGCGCCGTCGCCGACCACGTCCTGCGCACGGTCCTGCCGGACGGGCTGGACGCGGCCGACAGCGAGGAGGACGTGGTGCTGCTGGCGGCCCGCTTCGACTGAGCGCGCGGGGCCGCAGCGGGGCGTCCGGCTCCGGCCCCCGCCCCGGTACGACCGTACGATGATGGAGGTCCCCGCTCGGCCACAAGCAGGAGCGTCGCGGGCCCGGGGGAGATCAGATGGCGTATCGAGGAGGATCACGTGTCCGACGAGCTCAACCCGGCTGTGCCCGACTCCGCTACCGCGGAGGGCCCGGAGTCCGAGGCCGAGGAGCCGATCAAGCAGCGGAAGAACGGCCTGTACCCGGGCGTCTCCGACGAGCTGGCCGAGAACATGAAGTCGGGCTGGGCCGACACGGAGCTGCGTGACCTGGAGCCGGTTCCGCAGGCCGCCGAGACCGCCCGCCGCCGCGCCGCCCTGTCCGCCCGCTTCCCCGGCGAGCGCCTGGTCATCCCCGCGGGCAACCTGAAGACCCGCTCGAACGACACCGAGTACCCCTTCCGCTCCTCCGTGGAGTACGCGTACCTCACCGGCAACCAGACCGAGGACGGCGTCCTGGTCCTGGAGCCCAGAAACGGCGGCCACGAGGAGACGATCTACCTCCTGCCCCGCTCCGACCGCGAGAACGGCGAGTTCTGGCTCTCCGGCCAGGGCGAGCTGTGGGTCGGCCGCCGCCACTCCCTCGCCGAGTCCGAGGCGCTCTACGGCATCCCGGCCGCCGACGTGCGCGAGCTGGCCGACAAGCTGCGCGAGGCCACCGGCCCGGTCCGGGTGGTGCGCGGCTACGACGCCGGCATCGAGGCGGCGCTGACCGACAAGGTCACCGCCGAGCGCGACGAGGAGCTGCGCGTCTTCCTCTCGGAGATGCGGCTGGTCAAGGACGAGTTCGAGATCGGCGAGCTGCAGAAGGCCGTCGACTCCACGGTCCGCGGCTTCGAGGACGTCGTGAAGGTCCTCGACAAGGCCGAGGCGACGAGTGAGCGCTACATCGAGGGCACGTTCTTCCTCCGCGCGCGCGTGGAGGGCAACGACGTCGGCTACGGCTCCATCTGCGCGTCCGGCCCGCACGCCTGCACCCTGCACTGGGTCCGCAACGACGGTCCGGTCCGCTCCGGCGACCTGCTCCTGCTGGACGCGGGTGTGGAGACCCACACGCTCTACACCGCCGACGTCACGCGCACGCTGCCCGTGAGCGGCACGTACAGCGAGATCCAGAGGAAGATCTACGACGCCGTGTACGAGGCCCAGGAGGCCGGGATCGCGGCCGTGAAGCCGGGCGCCAAGTACCGCGACTTCCACGACGCCGCCCAGCGCGTCCTGGCGGAGAAGCTCGTCGAGTGGGGCCTGGTCGAGGGCCCGGTGGAGCGGGTCCTGGAGCTGGGCCTGCAGCGCCGCTGGACCCTGCACGGCACCGGCCACATGCTCGGCATGGACGTCCACGACTGCGCCGCCGCGCGCACCGAGACGTACGTGGACGGCACGCTGGAGCCCGGCATGGTGCTCACCGTCGAGCCGGGCCTGTACTTCCAGGCCGACGACCTGACCGTGCCGGAGGAGTACCGCGGCATCGGCGTCCGGATCGAGGACGACATCCTCGTCACCGAGGACGGCAACCGAAACCTTTCGGCCGGTCTGCCGCGCCGCTCCGACGAGGTCGAGGCCTGGATGGCGTCGCTGAAGGGCTGAGTCGGACACTGATGGCCGGGCACCCGGGAGCGTGCCCGGCCATCGGCGTGTGCGAGGGCGTGAGCAACGCACGCCCGAGGGATTCACGTACCTAGGGGGAGGGTGTCCGTGGACGACTTCTGGACCGGTGTGGGCGTGGACCTGCACCTCGAACCCGACGCGGCGGACGGCCGCCGCAGCGGGCTGGAGCGGGCCCTCAGGGACGCCATCCGGGAGGGGCGGCTCGCGCCCGGCACCCGGCTGCCCGCCACCCGGCGGCTCGCCGCCGACCTCGGCGTCTCCCGGGGCACGACGAAGGCGGCGTACGACCAGCTGGTGGCCGAAGGCTATCTGACGGCCCGTCAGGGGTCCGGCACCCGGGTCGCCCCGCTGCCGCCCTCCCCGGACGCCGGCGCCCCGCAGGTCCACGCACGCGCGCGTGCCCCGCGTCTCGATCTGCGCCCGGGCAGCCCGGACGTCGGCGCGTTCCCGGCGGCCGCCTGGCTGCGCGCGCTGCGCCGGGCCATCGCGACGGCGCCCTCACTGGCGTACGACTACGGCGACCCGCGCGGCCGCATCGAGCTGCGCACGGCCCTGTCGGGCTACCTGGGCCGGGCCCGCGGCGTCCTGGCGCCCCCGGAGCGGATCGTCATCACCTCCGGGTACGTCCAGGGCCTCGCGCTGCTCACGCGCGTGCTGGAGGGCGCCGCCGTCGCCATGGAGGACCCCGGACTGCCGTTCCACCGGGAGGTCGTGCGGCGCAACGGCGGAACGGTCCTGCCGGTGCCGGTGGACGCGCGCGGGGTGCGCCCCGAGGAGCTGGGCGACGCCGCGGCCGTGGTGGTCACCCCGGCGCACCAGTACCCGACCGGGGTGACCCTGCACCCGGAGCGGCGGCGGGCGCTCGGCGACTGGGCACGCGCGCGTGGCGGGCTGATCGTCGAGGACGACTACGACGGGGAGTTCCGCTACGACCGCCAGCCGGTCGGCGCGCTCCAGGGCATGGCGCCGGGCCAGGTGGTCTATCTGGGCACCGCCTCCAAGACCCTCGGCCCCGCCCTCCGCCTCGGCTGGATGGTGCTGCCGGCGCACCTGGTCGACGCGGTCGCCGACGCGAAGCTGCACAGCGACCACCACACCGAGACCATCGGCCAGCTGGCGCTCGCCGAACTCATCGGCAGCCACGCCTACGACCGGCATGTGCGCGCGTGCCGGCTGCGTTACCGGCGGCGCCGGGACCAGTTGCTGGACCGGCTCGGCGCGGGCCGGAGCGTGCACGGGATCGCGGCCGGGCTGCACGCGCTGATCGACGTGCCGGACGAGGCGGAGGTGCTGGCGCGGGCGGAGGCGGAGGGACTCGCGGTCGGCGCCCTGGGCGCCCACTGGCACGGCCCCGCCGAGGGCCGCCCGCAGGGACTGGTGGTCGGCTACGGCACTCCGCGGGAGCGGGTGTATCCGGAGGCGCTGGAGGTGCTGGCGAAGGTGCTGGGGTGACGGCGCCACCTCAGGAGGCCGTCAGCCTCAGCAGGCCGTCAGCCTCAGGAGGCGGTCAGCAGCGAGGGGTCCTTGGTCCACTTGAGGATCTTGTCGAAGCTGACCACGGTGCCGTCCCGGCCGGGCTTGGCGCCGATGTGGACGTGATCGGCGAGTTCCCTGATGAGACAGAGCCCGCGGCCGTGCTCGGCGTCGGGGCGGGCCTGCCGGATCTCCTGGGTGCGCGGGAACCCCGGCCCGGAGTCGGTCACTTCGATCCGGCACTTCTCTCCGTCGAGGTACGCCGTCACCCGGTACGCCTCGGAGGAGCCGCCGGGTGCCGTGCCCCCGCCGTGCTCGACGGCGTTCGCGCAGGCCTCGGTGAGGGCGACGGAAAGGTCGTAGGAGATCTCGGGATCGACCCCGGCCGTCTCCATGGTGCCGATCAGCAGCCGCCGGGCGAGCGGCACGCTCGCGGCCTCGCGGCGCAGATGGAGTGACCACCAGATGCTCATGCTCCAGCCTCCTGGCCGCGGCTCGACATACCGATACGTATTGCCGCCCGTAGGCGGACGTAAGCACACCGTCGGCGTGACTCCGCCCATACGGCCGATGCGCGGAGGGAGGAATGGGTGTATGAGGGGACGTTCCCCCGCCCCGCCGTGCGCCGCGCAACCACGCCCTGCCGTAGGACGCCGGTCGGCGCAGTGCGATGATGAGGCCGCCATGACTGCCCCCCACCCGCGCACGGCGCCTCCCGGCACCGGGCTGAGGATCCTGCGGGCCGCGGTGTTCGCCGCGGTCTGCGTCGTGCTGGCCGCCTGCGGCCACACCCTCGCCTCCTGCGCGAGCGTGCCGCTGTGGACGCTGGGCGCCGGCTTCCTCGGCTGTCTGCTGCTCGTGGTGCCGCTCGCCGGGCGGACCCGCTCGCTGCCGGGCACCGCCGCGCTGCTCGCGGTCGGCCAGACCACGCTGCACACGCTGTTCGGGCTGGGCCAGCACGGCACGGCCATGGCATCCGGCGGCACGGCGGGCGTCCTGACCAGCGGCACGGCGACGGGGGCGGCGGGCACCCGCGGCTCCGCGCTCAGCGACGCCGCGCTGGTCGAGCAGGCCGGGCGGCTCCTGTGCGGGGCACACCCTTCGGCCCTCACCCCGGGGCGTGCCTTCCACCTGCTGCTCGCCGCCCGCCTCATCGACCGCTCGGGCCGGCCCGCGGCCGCCATGGGCGGCATGCACCACGCCTCCGACGTCACCGGCTCCTCCACCGCGCTGCTGCCCTCGCTGCCGATGCTCCTCGGCCACGTGCTCGCGGCCGTCGCCGCGGGCTGGCTGCTGCGCCGTGGCGATCTGGCGCTGCTGCGGCTGATCGAGCTGTCGGCGCACGGAGTCGCGGAGGGGGCGCTCGTACGGTCCCTGCGCGCGGCGCTCGCGCTGGCGTGCGCCCTGTGTGCCGGTCTGTTGCCCGCCTCCACGCCCCTCCCGCGCGGCCGTCGCACCGCCCCGGACGCGGCGCCCGGCCTGCACACCACCGCACTCCAGCACACGGTGATCCGGCGCGGGCCGCCCGCCGGCCGCTTCCGTCTCGCCGCCTGACGCGACGCGCGCCACCACTCCACCGAGCCGGCACACCGAGCCGGCAGAGAGAGCTGCCGCCGTCGCGCGGCACGCGCGCGTGCCTGCGCCCGCCGAACGGCTCGGCCACGCACGCGCACCTCTCGTCACCGGAACCCGCGAACGCGCAGATCGCGCAGATCACGGAGATCAAGCCGATCACGGAGATCACGCAGATTTCGCAGATTTCGCGTACCTCTCAGAGTGGAGTGCTCCTGCCATGCAGGTTTCCCGTATCGCCCCTCGCCGCGCCGTCTCCCGGCGCGCCCTCGCCCGGGTCGCCGCCGGCGGCGCCGTCGCGGGCACGGCCGTACTGGCGCTGTCCGTCCCCGCCTTCGCGCACGTCACCGTGCAGCCGGAGGGCGCCGCGGCCAAGGGCGGCTACACCGTCGTCGACTTCAAGGTCCCCAACGAGCGCGACACCGCCTCGACCACCAAGGTCGAGGTCGACTTCCCGGCCGACCACCCGCTCGCCTCGGTCATGCCCGAGCCCGTCGCCGGCTGGGACGTGCAGGTCACCAAGGCCAAGCCGGCCAAGCCGCTGACCCTGCACGGCGAGAAGATCGACCAGGTCGTCACCAAGGTCACCTGGACCGCCTCCGACGGCAAGGGCATCCGGCCCGGCTACTTCCAGAAGTTCCCGCTCTCCCTCGGCGCGCTGCCCGAGAACACCGACCAGCTCGTCTTCAAGGCGCTCCAGACGTACTCGAACAAGGAGGTCGTGCGCTGGATCGAGGTGCCGCAGGCCGGTCAGGACGAGCCGGAGAACCCGGCGCCGGTGCTGCAGCTGTCCGCCGCGGCCGACGACCACCACGGCGCGGCGGCCGCCCAGGACACCTCCGACCAGACCGGGAGCGAGAACGCGTCCGCCGCCACCGGCACCAACGGCACCGACACCACCGCGCGCGTGCTGGCCGTGGTGGGCATCGTCGTCGGGGCCGCGGGCGTCGCCTACGGCGTCCTCGCCGGCCGCCGCCGGACCGTCTGAGCCGTTTCCCGACCGCGCCCGGGGGCCGTACGGCGCGTGCGACGCTGTCCTGGCCGTCGTACGACCCCCGGTGCGCGCCGGAGTACTCACATCTGGGACATTTTTCTATGCGCAAGAAGACGTTCGCCGCGGCCGCGCTGCTCGCCGCCGCCACCCTGACCCTCTCCGCCTGCGGCAGCGGGAACAACAACAAGTCACCGGTCTCCGCGGTCTCCGTGGAGTCCGGCTCGGGCAAGGCCGCCACCGTCCTCGACCAGCCCTTCACCAAGCCGGACCTCGTCCTCACCGACACGCACGGCAAGAAGTACGACCTCCGCAAGGAGACCCAGGGCCACCCGACCCTGCTGTACTTCGGCTACACCCACTGCCCCGACATCTGCCCGACGACGATGAGCAACATCGCCGTGGCGAAGAAGTCGCTGCCCAAGGCCGAGCAGAACGACCTCAGGGTCGTGTTCGTGACCACCGACCCCGGCCGCGACACCCCCGCCGAGCTGGGCAAGTGGCTCAAGGGCATCGACCCGCAGTTCATCGGCCTGACCGGCGACTTCGCCACCATCCAGGCCGGCGCCCGGTCCGTCGGCATCTCCGTGGAACCGACCACCAAGGACAAGAACGGCAAGCTCGTCTCCGTCCACGGCACCCAGGTCATCGCCTTCTCCCCGAAGACGAACGGCGGCTACGTCCTCTACGGCGAGGACGCCACGGTCGACGACTACACCAAGGACCTGCCCAAGCTGGTCGAGGGGGCGAAGCCGTGAGGCGATCCGACCGGCGGCCCGTGCGGCACCGCCCCGCCACGCTGACCGCGGCCGCCGCACTCGCCGGCGCGCTGGCCCTCGCGGGCTGCTCCGGCTCGGGGTCCGGCTCCGGCGCGCGGGCCGACCTGTCGGTGAGCGGGCCGTACATGCCGCAGCCCGTCGCCGCCGACATGGCCGCCGGCTTTCTGACGATCACCAACAAGGGCGGCGCCGCGGACGAGCTGACCGGGGTGACCAGCACCGACGCCGACCAGGTCACCATGCACAGCACGACGGGCGGCGCCATGCGGGAGCAGAGCTCCTTCGCCATACCCGCGCACGGTCAACTCGTGTTCAAAAGCGGCGGCAACCACCTGATGTTCGAGAAGCTGAAGCGCCGGCCGAGGCAGGGCCAGACGGTCACCGTGAAGCTCACCTTCGCCAAATCCGGGCCCCTCACCGTCGAGATGCCGGTGAAATCCGCCACGTACAACCCGTCGACCGGCCACTGAGGGAGGGACCACTGTGACGCGGACCGCCACCCCACGCCTGCGGACCTGGGTGCTGCTGCTTCTCGCCGTCACCGGCGCGCTGCTCGCCGGCGCCGGACCGGCCTCCGCACACGCGGCGCTGACCGGCAGCGACCCGGCGCAGGGGGTGGTGGTCAAACAGGCGCCCAGCCAGGTGTCGCTCACCTTCTCCGAGAAGGTGGCGATGAACGACGACTCCCTGCGCGTCCTCGACCCTAGGGGCAAGCCGGTCCAGACCGGAGGCCCGGCCAACCTCAGCGGCACGACGTACGCCGTGAAGCTCAAGGGCGGCCTGGGCAAGGGCACCTACACGGTCACCTACCAGGTCGTCTCCGCCGACAGCCACCCCGTCTCCGGCGCCTACACCTTCTCCATCGGGGCGCCCTCCCAGACCGTGGTCTCCGCCACCGGACCGGTCGCGGGCGGCGGAGCCGTCGGCGTGCTCTACGCCTTCGGGCGGTACGCGTCGTACGCGGGCTTCATCGTGCTCGTCGGCGGCGCCGCCTTCGTGCTCGCCTGCTGGCAGCGCGGCGCGGGCGTACGGCCGTTGCAGCGGCTGGTCGTCGGCGGCTGGCTCACGCTCACCGCGGCCACCCTGTGGCTGCTGCTCCTGCGCGGCTCGTACACCACTTCCGGGAAGATCGCCGACGTCTTCGACCTCGGCCTGCTCGGCCAGGTGCTGCAGACCAAGACCGGCGCGGCCCTGGTCTCCCGGCTGCTGCTGCTCGCCGCCGCCGCGCTGTTCATCGCCGTCCTGTTCGGTGCCTTCACCAAGCGGGAGGAGGGCCAGGAGAAGCGCGACCTGACCTTCGGGCTCGCCATCGGCGGTGTGGTCGTCGCGGCCGGGCTCGCCACCAGCTGGGCCATGGCCGAGCACGCCTCGGTCGGGCTCCAGCCGGGCATCGCCATGCCCGTCGACGTCGTCCATCTGCTGGCCGTCGCCGCCTGGCTGGGCGGGCTCACCGCCCTGCTGGTCGCCCTGTACCGGGCGCCCGCCGAGACACCGGTGGAGGCCGGCGCGGTGCGCCGCTTCTCGCGGATCGCCTTCGGCTCCGTCGTCGCGCTCGTCGCGACCGGCACCTACCAGTCCTGGCGCCAGCTGGGCTCCTGGTCGGCGTTCACCGACACCCGGTACGGGCAGCTGCTGCTGGTGAAGATCGGGCTCGTGGCGCTGCTGGTCGGCATCGCCTCCGTCTCGCGCCGCTGGACGGCCCGGCTCACCGACGGCACCGGCACGGCCGCGGCAGAGCCCGAGAAGGAGCGCGTCAGCGCCGCCAAAGCCGGCGCGGCGAAGGCGGGTACGGCCAAGGGGGACACGGCCGAGGACGCCGGTTCCGGTGACTCCCGGCGTGCCGCGCAGCTGGCCCGGCAGCGGGCCGCGATGGCCGCCGCCCGGCAGAAGCGGCTGCGCGACGGCGACGGGAACCGCTTCGGGCTGCGCCGCTCGGTGCTCGCCGAGGCGGGCGTCGCGGTCGTGCTGCTCGCCGTCACCACCTGGCTCACCCAGACCGAGCCCGGCCGCACCGAACTGGACGCCAAGGCCGCCTCCTCGTCCTCCGCCGGCTCGGCCACGGCGCCCTCGAACGGCGCGCTGACCCTCGACATGCCCTTCGACACCGGCGGCGCCAACGGCAAGGGGGTCGTCAGCGTCGACCTCGACCCGGCGCGCGTGGGCGGCAACGAGATGCACGTGTACGTCCAGCGACCGGGCGGCCAGGCCTTCGACATCCCCGAGGTGAAGATCGCCTTCACCCTGGAGACGAAGAAGATCGGCCCGCTTCCCGTGACCCCCGAGCACATCACGACCGGCCACTGGTCGGCGAGCGGGGTGCAGATCCCCATGGCCGGCGACTGGAAGATCGCCGTGACCGTGCGCACCTCCGACATCGACCAGGTGACCGTCTCCAAGAACGCGCAGATCGGCTGAACGACACCATGCCCGACCAGTCCATCCCCGAGGCCCGTACGTCCGCCGAGGTGTCTGGGGCCTCCCCGTCCAGCGGCCTGTCCCGCCGCGCGCTGCTGGGCACGGCCGGTGCCACCGGGCTCGTGCTCGGCGCCGCCGGCGGGGCCGTGGGCTACGCCGCCGCCCCTGCGCCGGCCACCCCGCTGACGTCCGTGGGGGCCGGCCGGGCGATGTTTCACGGGAAACATCAGCCCGGCATCACCGAGGGTCTGCAGGCGTGCGGTCATCTGATCGCCTTCGACCTGGCGGCGGGCGTCGGCCGCAAGGAGGCCGCGGCCCTGCTGCGCCGCTGGTCGACGACGGCCGAGCGCCTCATGGCGGGCGAGCCGGCGCCGCACGACGACACCGATGTGGCCCGCGACGCCGGGCCGTCCTCGCTGACGATCACCTTCGGCTTCGGTCACTCCTTCTTCGGCAGGACCGGACTGGAGAAGCAGCGGCCGGCCGCGCTGGACCCGCTGCCGGACTTCTCCTCCGACCACCTCGACAAGGCACGCAGCGACGGCGACCTGTGGGTGCAGATCGGCGCCGACGACGCCCTGGTCGCCTTCCACGCCCTGCGCGCGATCCAGAAGGACGCCGGCTCCGCGGCCCGCGTCCGCTGGCAGATGAACGGCTTCAACCGCACCCCCGGCGCCACCGCGCATCCCATGACCGCCCGCAACCTCATGGGCCAGCTCGACGGCACCCGCAATCCGAAGCCGACCGACGCCGACTTCGACCAGCGGATCTTCGTCCCCGTATCCGGCGAGCCCGCCTGGATGGCGAACGGCTCCTACGCCGTCGTCCGCCGTATCCGCATGCTCCTGGACGACTGGGAGAAGCTGTCGGTGCCGGCGCAGGAGGCGGTCATCGGGCGCCGGAAGTCCAACGGGGCGCCGCTGTCGGGCGGTGACGAGACGACCCCGATGGACCTCGAGAAGACCGACGCCAAGGGCGACTACGTCGTCCCCCTCAACGCCCATGCCCGCATCACCCGACCCGACAAGAACGGCGGCGCGGCCATGCTGCGGCGCCCCTTCTCCTACCACGACGGCTTCGACGCCGACGGCGCCCCCGACGCCGGTCTGCTCTTCATCTGCTGGCAGGCGGACCCGCTGCGCGGCTTCGTGCCGGTGCAGCGCAAGCTCGACCGGGGCGACGCCCTGTCCGCGTTCATCCGGCACGAGGCGAGCGGGCTGTTCGCCGTGCCGGGCGGGGCGGCGAAGGGCGAGTACGTGGGGCAGCGACTGCTGGAGGGCTGATCCGGAACGCGACCGGGTGACGCGCTTTGCCGATTTCCCGGGTTCAAACCACCCGGTCGAGTGGCTTTCGTGAGACGCGGACGACGGGTCCGGTCACGGCCATTAGGGTGAGGACATGCCAGCGAGCTATGCGTATCTCGGCCCCGAGGGCACCTTCACCGAGGTGGCCCTGCGGACGCTCCCCGAGGCGGCCACCCGGGAGCTCGTCCCCTATGTGTCGGTGCAGTCCGCACTGGACGCGGTCCGGGCCGGCGAGGCCGAGGCGGCGTTCGTGCCGATCGAGAACTCCGTCGAGGGCGGCATCACCACCACCCTGGACGAGCTGGTCGCGGGCGAACCGCTGATGATCTACCGCGAGGTGCTGCTGTCGATCACCTTCGCGCTGCTGGTGCGGCCCGGCACGAAGCTGTCGGACATCAAGACCGTCTCCGCCCACCCGGCGGCCCAGTCCCAGGTGCGGAACTGGCTGCGCGCCCACCTGCCCGACGCCGACTGGGAGTCCGCCGCCTCGAACGCGGACGCCGCCCGCCTGGTGCAGGAGGGCCGCTACGACGCCGCGTTCGCCGGCGAGTTCGCCGCCGCCCGCTATGGCCTCGAGGCCCTGGAAACCGGGATCCACGACTTCCCGGAGACCGCGCAGACGCGGTTCGTGCTGGTCGGCCGCCCGGCCCGGCCCGCCGCGCCGACCGGCGCCGACAAGACCTCGGTGGTGCTGTGGCAGCGCGACGACCACCCCGGCGGACTGCGCGACCTGCTCGGCGAGTTCGCCTCGCGCGGGATCAACCTCATGCTGCTCCAGTCCCGGCCGACCGGTGCGGGCATCGGCAACTACTGCTTCTGCATCGACGCCGAGGGCCACATCTCCGACCGGCGGATGGCGGAGGCGCTGATGGGGCTGAAGCGGATCTGCCTCCAGGTGCGTTATCTCGGTTCCTATCCGCGCGCGGACATCACTCCGGCCGAGGCCCCGACGACCCGGCAGGGCACGTCGGACGAGGAGTTCATGGCGGCCGCGGACTGGGTGGCGCGCTGCCAGGACGGCCGGTTCTGACGCGGTCGTAGACTGCTTCCCGCCAGTACGACCTGCATATCTTCGTTATCCACAGGAGTTATCCACAGGTCCGCTTCTCGACCTGGGGACAAGTCGACAACGACGCGTGACCCAGTCGACAAATCGCCCTGGAAGTCCCTGTTGCGGCCACCGCCCGGCAGATCACCCTTCGTCCACCCGTTTCCTTTGGTTCATCTTTTGGAGCGACCCTTTTCCACCCGAAGGTGGGTGTCGCCCCTGTTCGAACGGGGAATTCCATGGTTCTGCGACAACTTCCGGAGTGATCAATTCCGTAATCCACAGATCTTCCACACAGCCTGTGGATAACTTCCCGAAGAGTGTGGATTCCTGTGGACAGCCGACCAGTGAAGTCTCGTTCTCCACAAGGGAATCCGGTCAAGGCGGCGGCCGGATCGTGCCCCGTCCCAGGGAGTGAGACACTTTTCCTTGACGCCCTGCGACACGTTCGGCAATTCGCACATAACGGAACGTAAGCGACAAACACCGGCGAATCCGAACTTCACGGAACTCCATGGAATAGGGATTCGTGAGCGGCGAGCATGCACCGGTAGCCTTGGCCTCGTGATTGACCTTCGTCTGCTCCGTGAGGACCCCGACCGTGTGCGCGCGTCCCAGCGCGCCCGTGGAGAGGACGTCGCGCTCGTCGACGCTCTCCTGTCTGCCGACGAGCGGCGCAGGTCCTCCGGCGTCCGCTTCGACGAGCTGCGCGCCGAGCAGAAGCAGCTCGGCAAGCTCATCCCCAAGGCCACCGGCGACGAGAAGGCCGAGCTGCTGAAGCGGGCGAGCCAGCTCGCCGCCGACGTCAAGGCCGCCGACGCCGAGCGCGACGCGGCCGACGCCGAGACCCAGGAGCTGCTGCTCCAGCTCGGCAACCTCGTCCACCCCGACGTGCCCGTCGGCGGCGAGGAGGACTTCGTCACGCTGGAGACGCACGGCACGATCCGCGACTTCGGCGCCGAGGGCTTCGAGCCCAAGGACCACCTGGAGCTCGGCCAGCTGCTCGGCGCGATCGACGTCGAGCGCGGCGCCAAGGTCTCCGGCTCCCGCTTCTACTTCCTCACCGGCGTCGGCGCCCTGCTGGAGCTGGCCCTGGTGAACGCGGCGATGGCCCAGGCGACGGCCGCGGGCTTCACCCCGATGCTCACCCCGGCGCTGGTCCGCCCCCAGTCGATGGCGGGCACCGGCTTCCTCGGCCAGGCGGCCCAGGACGTCTACCACCTCGACAAGGACGACCTGTACCTGGTCGGCACGTCCGAGGTCCCGCTCGCCGCCTACCACATGGACGAGATCCTCGACGCCGACAAGCTGCCGCTGCGGTACGCGGGCTTCTCGCCCTGCTTCCGCCGCGAGGCCGGCTCGCACGGCAAGGACACCCGCGGCATCTTCCGGGTGCACCAGTTCGACAAGGTCGAGATGTTCTCGTACGTCGCCCCCGAGGACTCCCAGGCCGAGCACCAGCGGCTGCTGGAGTGGGAGAAGCAGTGGCTGACCTCGCTGGAGCTGCCGTTCCGCGTCATCGACGTCGCCTCCGGTGACCTCGGCGCCTCGGCCGCCCGCAAGTTCGACTGCGAGGCATGGATCCCGACCCAGGGCAAGTACCGCGAGCTGACCTCGACCTCGGACTGCACCGAGTTCCAGTCCCGCCGGCTGTCGATCCGTGTCCGTGACGGCAAGCAGGTCAAGCCGCTCGCCACCCTCAACGGCACGCTGTGCGCCGTACCGCGCACGATCGTGGCGATCCTGGAGAACCACCAGCAGGCCGACGGCTCCGTCCGGGTCCCCGAGGTGCTGCGCCCGTACCTGGGCGGCCGCGAGGTCCTGGAACCGGTCGCCAGGTGAGCGCCGGATTCCCGTACCGGCTCGTCGCCACCGACCTCGACGGCACGCTCCTGCGCTGCGACGGGTCCGTCTCGCAGCGCACCCGTGACGCGCTCGCCGCGGCCACCGCGGCGGGCGCGGCCCACATCGTCGTCACCGGGCGCGCGGCCCCCTGGACCCGGCCCATCCTGGACGACCTGGGCTACGAGGGCCTCGCCGTCTGCGCCCAGGGCGCGCAGGTCTACGACGCCGGGGCGCACCGCCTGCTGACGTCCGTCACCCTGGACCGGCAGCTGGCGGGCGTGGCGCTGGCCAAGATCGAGGCGGAGGTGGGCCCGCTGTATCTCGCGGCCAGCCGGGACGGCCTCGACGGCGAGGTGCTGGTCGGCCCCGGGTACGCGGTGACCGGCCACCTCCCGGCGACGCCGTTCACGGACGCGTCCGACCTCTGGGCCGCTCCGCTGAACAAGCTCTACATACAGCATCCGACGCTGGGCGACGACGAACTGGCGGAGGCCGCACGGCAGGCGGCCGGCGGTTTCGTCACGGTCGCCATGGCCGGCGAGGGCATCGTGGAACTCCTCCCGCTGGGCCTGTCCAAGGCCACGGGGCTCTCTCTCGCCGCCCGCCGTCTCGGCGTGAAGGCCGCGGACACGATCGCCTTCGGCGACATGCCGAACGACATCCCGATGTTCGCGTGGGCGGCTTACGGCGTGGCCATGGCGGACGCCCACGAGGAGCTGAAGGCGGTGGCCGACGAGGTGACCGCCGCCAACGACGAAGACGGCATCGCGGTGGTGCTGGAGCGGTTGCTGGGCTGAGCTTTCCGACTTCTTCTGCTTCTTCTGCGGAGGATGCACGGATCGAACGTGCGCGGGCTTTTCAGGCCCGACCACGGTTGCTTTTGATCAAACACAGTGCAAACCGGTGCCTTACCACTCGGCCAATCCTCCGGGTGGGCGGCCCACGCGAGCGCAGCGCTCACGTGCTCGAAGCGGCCGCCCCGGGCTGCCCCTGAGGGCTCGACGGTGGGGTAACTACACCGGAGCCGGCCTCGGGCCGCCCTGTCGGGAGCTGGGCGTACTGCCGTGCATGGACATCGCCCTGCTCCTCTCCCGGATCGTGACACCGGGAGACGTTCCCGGCGGAATGGGGCACAACCAGGGTGCCTCGCCGCCGACTTGGACGCCACCGAATAAAAGGGGCGCTGCTACCGGCGGCGCCACCTGCGGCGCCGCGCCTTGCTGAAGAACCAGCCCGCCGGCGGCTCGTCGGAGCGCCACGGCTGCGGCTCGGGCGCCTCGGCCCGCCAGCGGGCGGCGAGCATCCGGGCCCGCGCGGACGGCTCGGAGGCGTCGGCGCCCCGTATGAAGTCCTCGTCCAGGACCAGCCCGTCCCAGACGTCGGTCTCGGACTCCCCGGTGCGTCCACGCCCGTCGCTTCGCGGCATCTCCTCTGCCATGACCGGCCTCCTAGCCGTACATCCGCTGTGCCCAGTGTGCCGGGACCGGGGTGAGGCCCCGGTCAAGGCGCCGCCGGCCTACTCCTCGCCCGCCAGCTTCAGCGTCCGCAGCTTCTGCCCGGCGTACCAGGTCGCCAGCACGGTCACCACCACCAGCAGCACGGTGGCCGTCGGCAGGCCCACGTCCGAGGTCACCAGATCGCCGCCGGCGACCTTGTGGGCGACGGCCAGCGACCACTGCTGGACGCTGAGCGTGCGCGCGCCGGGCACCAGGGAGCCGAACAGCGCCTCCCAGACCAGCGCGTACACCAGGCCGAAGACCACCGCGTGCCGGGAAACCGTGCCGAGCAGCAGGAAGAGGGCCGAGTAGGCGATGGAGGAGACCAGCGCGGCGACCGTGTAGGCCACGGCGACCTGCTGGCCGTTGCCGTTGAGGATCAGGCCGGCGATCAGGGTGGGCACCGCCGAGAAGACCATGGTCACGGCGATGGCGACGATCAGCTTGGTGAAGATGATCGCGGGCCGCTTCAGCGGCTTGGACAGCAGGTAGACGACGGAGCCGTCGTCGATCTCCGGGCCGATCGCGCCGGTGCCCGCGATGACGCCGATGATCGGCACCATGGTGGCGATTGCGAAGCCGCCGAGGACGTCGGAGGCGGTCTGGTCGTCGGCTCCGGTCAGGCCGCGCACGGCCACGGAGATCACGATCAGCAGCAGCGGCAGCGCGCCGAGGATGAGGGCCCGGCGCCGGCCGAGCAGGGCCCGGTAGGTGAGCCGGGCGACGGTGGGGTCGTACATCTTCGGCCTCCTACGCCGCGACCAGATACGAGAAGACGGACTCCAGGGACTCGTCCGAAGGCGAGACCGTGAGCAGCCGGATGCCGTGGTCCCGGGCGACCTTGGGCAGCAGGGCGGTGAAGCGGCCGAAGTCGACGGCCTGGACGCGCAGCGCGCCCTCGGTCGTGTCGACCTCGATGCCGGCCGTGGAGGGGTCGGCGATCAGCGCGGCCGCGAGGGCCCGGTCGTCGCTGGAGCGGACCAGATAGCGGTGCGGCCGGTCGGTCATCAGCCGGCGGATCCTCCGGAAGTCGCCGCTGGCGGCGTGCCTGCCCGCGACGACGACCTCGATGTGCCGGGCGAGCTGCTCGACCTCTTCGAGGATGTGCGAGGAGAACAGCACGGTGCGGCCCTCGTCGCCCATCTTCCGCAGCAGGTCCATCAGTTGCATGCGCTGGCGTGGGTCCATGCCGTTGAACGGCTCGTCCAGCAGGAGCAGCGAGGGGTCGTGGACCAGCGCGCTCGCCATCTTCACGCGCTGCCGCATGCCCTTGGAGTACGTGGAGATCTTCCGGTCCTGGGCGTATTCCATCTCGACGGTGGCGAGGGCCTTCTGGGCCGCCTTGGCGCCGAGGCCGTGCATCTCGGCGTTGGCGACGACGAACTCGCGGCCGGTGAGGAAGTCGTACATCGCCTCGCGTTCGGGGACGATGCCGATGTGCCGGTAGATCTGCTCGTTGCGCCACACCGGCTGCCCGTCGAGGGTGACCGTGCCGGTGGAGGGGGCGAGGAAGCCGCCCATCATGTTGATCAGGGTGGACTTTCCGGCGCCGTTGGGTCCGAGCAGGCCGGTGACGCCGGGGCCGATGGTCATGGTGATGTCGTTGACGGCGACCACGTTGCCGAACCAGCGGGAGACGTGGTCGATGCTGAGCGTGGTCACAGTCCCACCTTCTTGTAGCGGCGCATCAGCAGGCCGTAGCTGCCGGCGATCAGGGCGAGCACGACGAGGACGTAGACCACGCCCTGTCCGGTCGACGGGTTCACCGCGCCGGGATTGCGGGCGGTCGCGCCGAGGAACGCCGACTGGACGCCGTCGATGAGCGTGATGGGCGAGAACAGGCCGATCCACGGGATCGCGGAGGAGTGGTCCTGCACATGGGCGATGGCCTGGAGCGTGCTGACCGCGCCGTAGGAGATGATCATCACGGCGATCACGGCGGCGATGCCGAAGCCGCGGCGCGGGGTGACGGCCGCGATGACCAGGCCGATGCCCGCGAAGAGCAGGGAGAGCAGGGCCACGGAGAGAAGCCCCTCGGCGAATTCCTTCGTCTGGTGGGCGAAGCCCAGCTTGGACAGCAGCGCGCCCAGGTACATCACGAGCAGCGGGGCCGCGGTCAGGATGAAGACCGCCGAGGCGAGCGCGGCGAACTTGGCGCGGACGTAGTCGGCGGTCTCGATGGGCCGCGAGAAGTACAGCGGTACGGTCTTGAAGCGCAGGTCGCGGGAGACGGCCTGGGGCGCCTGGGAGGCGACGTAGAGACTGATCACGGCCTGCAGCATGATGGCGTACCGGGTGTAGGCCACCGGCAGTTCGTGCGCCTTGGTGAAGACGGCCACGGCCACCATGATGGCCGCGGGCACGCACATCACCGCGAACAGCAGCATGGGCAGCACCTTGGACTTGGCGGAGCGGCCGAGGCCGTAGGCGCCGCGCAGCGACTGCGCGTACAGGGAGCGGCGGGCGTAGGCGCGGCCGAGGCGGGGGCCGTCGTAGCCGCGGTAGCCGATGTCGTGGATGCGGGTCTGGTCGCCGGCCGGCGTGGCCGGCGTGGGCAGGGGCTGCTCAACCGCCATGTCCGACGGCCTCCTTCCGCTCCTCGTCGCTGGTCGTGAACACCTCGGAGATGTGGTGCCGGCGCTGTTCCATGCGCACCAGGCCGAGGCCGAGGTCGGCGACGACGTCCCGGACCAGGTCGTACGTCTCCTCGCCCCGGGCGCTCAGCAGCAGGATGTGTCCGGCGCCGGGCAGGCCGTGGCCCTCTGCCTCGGTGTCCACCCCGCGCGCGTGGAGCGCGTCGCGGACCGCGCGGGTGCCGTCGGGGTGGGCGTCGCTGTCGGTGACCTCGATCGCCAGGGTGGTCGTGGTCTGGGTGAAGTCGGTGGTGGAGCTGGAGCGCAGCAACTTGCCGCCGTCGATGACGACGACGTGGTCGCAGGTCCGCTCCAGCTCGCCGAGCAGGTGGGAGGTGACCAGGACGGAGATGCCGAACTCGGTGTGGATGCGACGGATCAGGCCGAGCATCTCGTCCCGGCCCACCGGGTCGAGGCCGTTGGTCGGCTCGTCCAGGAACACCAGCTGCGGGTCGTGCACCAGCGCCTGCGCGAGCTTGACCCGCTGCTTCATGCCGGTCGAGTAGCCGCCGATGGAGCGGTAGCGCTCCTCGTACAGGCCGACGTGGCGCAGGGTGTCCGCGGTCCGCTCGCGGGCGGCGGTGGGCGGCAGGCCGGACATGCGCGCCATGTGGACGACGAACTCGGTGGCCGAGACGTCCGGCGGCAGGCAGTCGTGCTCCGGCATGTACCCCACGCGCTCGCGGATGGCGCCGCCCTTGGTGGCGACGTCGAGGCCGAGCACCTCGGCGCGGCCCTCCGTGGCGGGGGACAGACCCAGCAGGATCTTGATCAGGGTGGACTTGCCGGCGCCGTTGGCTCCGACGAGTCCGGTCACACCGGGCCCGATGTCCACGGACAGCCGGTCGAGCGCGGTCACCCGGGGGAACCGCTTGCTCAGGCTTTCGGTCGCGATCACAGTCACGCCCATGACAGTAGTGATCCGGGCCACGCCGGTCGTCAGACCTCAGAGCCGTCTTCGCGTCAGACCCAGGTATTACGGGGCCCTAGGGGGACGCCCTCACCCAGGGGTCATCCCCGGTTTTCCACAGCCGGCCACCCCCACTATTGACGCCGCCTCTAACAACTGCCACATTCACGAGGGTCAAGTTACGGACGAGTACGGCGGTCCACAGACGAGTCGGCGGGCCGGCGGGACGAGTCGGCGCCACGACGGGACGGGGCGGCATGACGACGGCAGTGAGCAGCGGACTCCCCGTGGAGTTGCGGGGGTTCAGGCGGGTGCAGCGCCTCGCCTACGAATGCGCGGAGGCGGTCGCGGCGCGACTCGAGCCGGGCGTGACCGAGCGCGAGGCGGCGCGGATGCAGCGGGAGTGGCTGCGCGAGCGCGGCGTGCGGGACTGGTTCCACCTGCCCTTCGCCTGGTTCGGCGACCGCACGGCGTTCGTGAACTTCCGCATCCCGCTGCAGTTCTTCCCCACCGACCGCGCCCTGGAGCCCGGGATGCCGTTCATCCTGGACATGGCGCCGGTGTACGAGGGATACACGGCCGACATCGGCTACTCGGGCTCCCTCGGCGTCAACCCGGTGCAGGACCGGCTGCTGGCCGACCTGGAGGCCCACCGCGAGCTGATCCTGCGCGAGGTGCGCGAGCGGCGCCCGCTGCGCGAGATCTACGAGGACGTGGACCGGCTCATGGTCCGCCAGGGCTACGCCAACCGGCATCGCGCGTACCCCTTCGGGGTGATCGCCCACAAGGTGGACAGAGTGAAGCAGCGCCGCTGGTCACCCCATCTCTTCGGGTTCGGCACGCAGTCCCTGAAGGGGCTGGCCGCCGACGCGCTGCACGGCCACCGCGAGGGATGGTCGCCGCTGTGGTCGCCGTACCGCTTCTCCGACCATCCGCCGCAGCCGGGCCTGTGGGCGGTCGAACCACACCTCGGATTCCGGGGTACGGGCGCGAAGTTCGAGGAGATCCTGGTGGTCACCGACTCCAAGGACCCCGAGCAGAGCGCTTTCTGGCTGGACGACGATCTGCCGCACGTGCGGCGCTGGGCGGAGGAGAAGTGACGGCGGGCGTTTCGCGAGGAGTGACGGCTGACATGGCGCTGAGGGGTGCGCGGGAGCTCCGGGTGGCGACCGGGGGGGTCGAGCTGTGCGTGGCCGAGCTGGGCGATCCGGACCGGCCCACGGTGCTGCTGGTGCACGGCTACCCGGACAGCAAGGAGGTCTGGTCCGAGGTCGCCGTCCGCCTCGCCGACCGCTTCCACGTGGTCCTGTACGACGTCCGGGGCCACGGCCGCTCGACGGCGCCCAAGCCGCTGCGCGGCGGGTTCACCCTGCCCAAGCTCACGGACGACTTCCTGGCCGTGGCCGACGCGGTCAGCCCGGACCGCCCGGTCCACCTGGTCGGCCATGACTGGGGCTCGGTGCAGTCCTGGGAGTTCGTCACCGTGGAGCGCACCAAGGGCCGCATCGCCTCCTTCACCTCGATCTCCGGGCCGTCCCTCGACCACTTCGGGCACTGGATCAACGCGCGCGTGAAGCGTCCGACGCCCCGCCGGGTGGGCCAGCTCCTCGGCCAGGGCGCCAAGTCCTGGTACGTGTACCTGCTGCACACCCCGGCCCTGCCGGAACTGGCCTGGCGCGGCCCGCTCGGCCGGATCTGGCCGAAGATCCTGCAGCACATGGAGAAGGTCCCCGGCGGCGCCTATCCGACCGCCTCCCTCCCCTCCGACGCGGCGCACGGCGCCTGGCTGTACCGGGACAACGTCCGCGCCCGGCTGCGCCGTCCGCGCTCCGACGCGTACGCGCACGCGCCCGTGCAGCTCATCACGCCCCAGGGGGACGCGTTCCTCTCGGAGCGGCTGTACGACGACCTGGAGCAGTGGGTGCCGCGGCTGACCCGCCGCACGCTCCCGGCCAAGCACTGGGTCCCGCGCAGCCGTCCCGACCAACTCGTCTCCTGGATCGGGGACTTCGTCACCTCGGTGGACGCAGGACGTGCCGAGCCGCAGGCCGCCGGGCGCCATGCCGATCGGTTCGGCGGCCAGTTGGTCCTGGTCACCGGGGCCGGCAGCGGCATCGGCCGGGCCACGGCCTTCGCGTTCGCGGAGGCCGGCGCGCGCGTGGTGGCCGTCGACCGCGACACCGAATCCGCCGCCCGGACCGCAGAGTTGTGCCGGCTGATCGGCGCACCCGAGGCCTGGGCCGAGACGGCCGACGTCTCCGACGAGCAGGCGATGGAGAAGCTCGCGGAGAAGGTGCACCGCGAACACGGCGTGCTGGACGTGCTGGTGAACAACGCGGGCATCGGACTGTCCGGCTCCTTCTTCGCCACGTCGACCGACGACTGGCGCAGGGTCCTGGACGTCAATCTCTGGGGCGTGATCCACGGCTGCCGGCTCTTCGGCGCGCGGATGGCCGAGCGCGGCCAGGGCGGCCACATCGTCAACACCGCGTCCGCGGCGGCCTATCAGCCCTCACGCGTCCTGCCCGCCTACAGCACCTCCAAGGCCGCTGTACTGATGCTCTCCGAGTGCCTGCGCGCCGAACTCGCCGACCAGGGCATCGGGGTGAGCGCCATCTGCCCCGGCATCGTCAACACCAACATCACATCCACGGCCCGCTTCGCAGGAGTTGACGAGGCCGAGGAACGCCGCCGCCAGAAGAACTCGGCCCGCCTGTACGGTCTGCGCAACTACCCGCCGGAGAAGGTGGCCGAGGCGATCCTGGACGCCGTGGCCCACAACAGGGCGGTGGTACCGGTGACTCCGGAGGCGAAGGGCGCACACCTGCTGTCACGGCTGCTGCCGGGAGCACTGCGGCGACTGGCACGTGTGGAACCGAAAGTGTGAGCGCTGCCAGGGGGTTGGTGGGAGGCTGGTGTGCGTGCGGCTGAACACGTGCTAAGAGCCCTCAAGTTGCACATAGCCTGTGATGCACACAGTAGTTCACCAACGAGCGTGTGTTTCAGTCTAGTTGTCCACAGCATGGCCAACACGCCTGTGGATAACCGCAGTTGGCTGTGGATCAAACCTCCGGGCGAAAAAAACCTGCGTGATCCGCGTCTCTCGCGCACGCTGAGCACATGAACGAAAGGCAAGACGAACGACACATCGACGACAGACGCATGGTGAAGGTGTCGAAGTACCTGTCCAAACACCTGCGCCACCAGCCGGAACGCATCGGGCTCACCCTCGATCCGGGCGGCTGGGTGGAGATCGACACGCTGATCGCCGCGGCCGCCGCGCACGGCTTCCCCTTCACGCGCGAAGAACTCGACGACGTGGTGGCCGGCAACGACAAGCAGCGCTTCGCGATCGAGGGGAGCCGCATCCGCGCCAGCCAGGGCCACAGCATCGAGGTCGACCTCGGCCTGCCCGCGGCGACCCCGCCGCCGTATCTGTACCACGGGACCGTCGCCCGCAACCTCGACGCGATCCGGGCGGAAGGGCTGCGGCCCATGAACCGGCACGCCGTCCACCTCTCCGCCGACCGGGAGACCGCCACCCGGGTCGGCGCGCGCCGCGGGCGGCCCGTGGTGCTCACCGTCGACGCCGGCGCCATGCACCGCGACGGCCACGTGTTCCACGTCAGCGCCAACGGCGTCTGGCTGACCAAGGCCGTACCACCGCGCTACCTGCGCTTTCCCGGCCCACGCTGACCAGCGACCCACTGCCCAGCCCCCCGGCCGACACGGGACACCGGCCTCCCGTCATGATCGGCGGTATGGAGCATGCACCCGAGCATCTGCCGACCACCGAGGCCGCGGTCGCCGCGCTGCGGGCCCTCGCAGCCCACTACGCGCGCGAGACAGAGGTCACCCACGACATCGGCGCCGACCAGACCTCTCGTCGCAGCGCCGCGGGCATCGGCGTGACCACGGACCCCGACGGCTCCCTGCCGCACGAGGCGTACGTCGAATTCGGCGGCGTACCCCGGGTCAGCGTGCGGCTCTACCCGGAGGACGACGCGCTGATCACCGTCGAGGGCGTCGAGTTCCCCGACATCCCTCGCGACGACGTGCCCGCCTTCGTCCGCTCCGTCTTCGACGGTCTCGCCCACGTCAGGGCGCGCCGCTTCCCGCCCGGCTACCGCCTCGTCGTGCCACTGCCCGGCGACCGCACTCACGAGGAACGCGTCCCGATGGCCCTGCTCACTCCGTGGCTGAGCCGCAGCGTACGGTGACCGTGGGGCCGGTTGTCCGTGGGGCCGCTTACTCTCGGACGCATGAGTCTGCGTCTGAGCACCGTGATCCTGCCGTACCGCCGCTGGAGCGAAGGCGGCCGTTCGGCCTGGGTGCGGGCCGAACAGCTCGGCTTCCACACCGCGTACACCTACGACCACCTGTCCTGGCGCAGCTTCCGCGACGGCCCGTGGTTCGGCGCGATACCGACGCTGACCGCCGCGGCTGCCGCCACCGAGCGGCTGCGCCTCGGCACGCTGGTGACCTCGCCGAACTTCCGGCACCCGGTGACCCTAGCCAAGGAGCTGATCTCCCTCGACGACATCTCCGGCGGCCGGATCACCCTCGGCATCGGCGCCGGCGGCACCGGCTTCGACGCGACGGCGCTGGGCCAGGAGCCGTGGAGCCCGCGCGAGCGCGCCGACCGGTTCGCCCAGTTCGTGCCCCTGCTGGACCGCCTGCTCACCGAGGACGCGGTGACGCAGGAAGGCCGGTTCTACTCGGCGCACGAGGCGCGGAACATCCCGGGCTGCGTGCAGCGCCCCCGCCTGCCGTTCGCGGTGGCGGCCACCGGCCCGCGCGGTCTGAGGCTCGTCGCGCGGCACGGCCAGGCGTGGGTGACCACGGGCGACCCGAAGCTGTACGAGAACGGCACCCCGGAGCAGTCCGTGGAGGCCCTGCGCGGGCAGATCGCCAAGCTGTCCGAGACCTGCGCGGACGCCGGGCGGGACGTGGCGGACCTGGAGAAGATCCTGCTCACGGGCTTCACCCCGGACCGCTCCCGGCCGCTTCAGTCGCTGGACGCCTTCGTGGACTTCGCCGGCCGTCACCGTGAGCTCGGCTTCACCGAGATCGTGATCCACTGGCCCATCCCGGACTCCGACTTCGCCGCCGACGAGAAGGTGTTCGAGCAGATCGCCCTGGAGGCCGCCGCCCAGCTGGACTGACCGTCCGCGCCGAGTCCGGGCCGCCGCCGTTGGGCGAGCCGGGCGTCATCTGTGTCTCATCTGTGCGGAGTTCCGCACGTGCGTGCTGGCATATGCGTGAGAATGGCCGGGTGACCTCAGCGACCAGACAGCCCGGGACCCCGTCCGCCGCCGTACGGCCGCGGCTGATCGCCACCGACCTCGACGGCACGCTGCTGCGCGACGACAAGTCGGTCTCCCCGCGCACGGTCGCCGCGCTGGCCGCCGCCGAGGAGGCGGGCATCGAGGTCTTCTTCGTCACCGGCCGCCCGGCCCGCTGGATGGGAGTCGTCAGCGACCACGTCCACGGCCACGGCCTGGCGATCTGCGGCAACGGCGCCGCCGTGGTCGACCTGCACGGCGGCCCCGGCGCCCACCGCTTCGTCAAGGTGCGCGAACTGGCCCGCGGCAACGCCCTGGACGCCGTACGGCGGCTGCGCGAGGCGGCGCCCGGCACGGTGTTCGCGGTCGAGCAGACGTACGGCTTCCACCAGGAACCGGACTATCCCAAGCTGCACATGGAGATACCGGACAACCTCCTGCCCGCCGAGCGGCTGCTCGCCCCCGACGGTCCGGACGCCGACCAGCCCGTCCTCAAGATCCTCGCCTACCATCCCGACCTCGACCCGGACGCCTTCCTCACCCTGGCCCGGACCGCGATCGGCGACCGGGCCAACGTCACCCGCTCCAGCCCCAGCGCCCTGCTGGAACTGAGCGGGCCCGACGTCTCCAAGGCCAGCACCCTCGCCCTGTGCTGTGCCGAGCGCGGCATCTCGCACGAGGAGGTCGTGGCCTTCGGCGACATGCCCAACGACCTCGAGATGCTGACGTGGGCCGGCCAGTCGTACGCGATGGGCAACGCCCACCCGGACGTCCTCGCCGCCGCGTCGGGCCGTACGGTCGCCAACAACGAGGACGGCGTCGCGGTCGTGATCGAACAACTCCTCACGGACCGGTTCTGAGCCACCGCCCAGTACGGCATCCCGTACGGCCGCTTCCATCGACGACTGCGCTGAGCGGCGGGAGCCGGTGGCCGCGTGGCACGACACCTGGCACCCGACCAGGCACCCGCCGGTTGCCTGTCAGCGTGCGGCCACCAGCGACTCCGCCTCCGCTTCCCGCCGGGCCAGCGCCCGCAGCGGCCCGTCCACCGCGAGCAGCTCCGCGTACGTGCCCCGCTGCACGACCCGGCCCGCGTCGAGCACGATCACCTCGTCCACCGCCTCCAGTCCCGCCAGCCGGTGGGTGATCAGCAGCGTCGTACGGCCCTGCGTGGCGGCCAGCAGATCGGCGGCCAGCGCGTCGGCCGTCGGCAGGTCCAGATGCTCGGCGGGCTCGTCCAGGACCAGGACGGGGAAGTCGGCCAGCAGGGCGCGGGCCAGCGCCAGCCGCTGCCGCTGACCGCCCGACAGCCGTGCACCATGCTCGCCGACCAGCGTGTCCAGACCCCCGGGCAGCCCGTCCACCCAGTCCAGCAGCCGGGCCCGGCCCAGCGCCCGGCGCAGCTCGGCCTCCGTGGCGTCCTTCCTGGCGAGCAGCAGGTTCTCCCGCACCGAGCTGTCGAAGAGGTGCGCGTCCTGCGCGCACAGTCCGACGAGCCGCCGTACGTCGTCCCCGTCCAGCGCGTACGCGTCCACACCGGCGAGCGTGTACGACCCCTGCTGCGGGTCGAGGAAGCGCAGCAGCACATGGGCAAGAGTCGTCTTGCCGGAGCCGGACGCCCCCACGACCGCGATCCGCTGCCCTTCCCGCAGCGTGAGGTCGAACCCGGCCAGCGCTTCCCGCCGCCCGCCTTCGTACCGCGCGGCCAGCCCCTTGACCACCACGGGGAACGGCGAGGCGGGCGCCTGCCGGGGCCGCTCGGGCTCACGCACGGGCTCGGGGGCGTCGAGCACCTCGTAGACGCGCTCGGCGCTGCGCCGGGCCCGCTGCCGGTGCCGTACGGCGAGCGGCAGCCCCAGGACGGCTTCGAAGGCGGCCAGGGGGGTGAGGACGACGACGGCCATCGCCACGCCGCCCAGCCGGCCCGACGCCACCGCCTGGGCGCCGAACAGCGCGGTGGCCGTGACGGTCAGGCCGGTGATCAGTGCGGTGAGTCCGTCGCCGAGCGCGGTCACCGCGGCGGCGCGCGAGGCGATCCGGGTGAGGGTGCCGTCGGCGCGCCGGGCCGCCTCCGTGCGGGCGGGGAGCGCCCCGGCGACGGTCAGCTCGGCGGTGCCGGTGAGCAGGTCGGTGACCCGGGTGGCGAGGGTGCCGCGGGCCGGGGCCAGCCGTCGCTCGGTCCGCCGGGCCGCGGTCGCGGTGACGAGCGGGACACCGACGCCGGCCGCCAGCAGGCCTGCCGCCAGGGCGGCGCCGGCCTCGGGCAGCAGCCAGGCCGTGAAGCCGACGGAGGCGGCGGAGACGGTGACGGCGACCGACGCGGGCAGCAGCCAGCGCAGCCAGTAGTCCTGGAGATCGTCGACGTCCGCGACCAGCCGGGTGAGCAGATCACCGCGCCGGGCGGTCCGCAGTCCGGCGGGCGCGAGCCGCTCCAGCCGCCGGTAGACGGCGACCCGGGTGTCGGCCAGCATCCGCAGCACGGCGTCGTGGGACACCAGTCGCTCGGCGTACCGGAACACGGCCCGCCCGATGCCGAAAGCCCGCGTCGCGGTGACCGCCACCATCAGATACAGCACCGGCGGTTGCTGCGAGGCCCGCGAGATGAGCCACCCCGAGGTCGCCATCAGCCCGACCGCACTCCCCAACGCCAGACTGCCGAGCAGCAAGGCCAGCAGCACCCGCCCCCGCCGCGGCCTGGAAATCCGCCGAACCCGCGCGAGCACACCCCGTCGAGGCGCCGGCGCCCCACCGGGCTCCAGGCCCGAAGGACCACCCTCCACCCGACCGATCTCCGCGGCCGGCGGGCTGCTGTGCGGCCCAGCGAGCGGGGTGGCGGATGGACGAGGGCGGGATTCCAGGGGAAGTCCCCCGGCAGGCCGATCAGGGCCCGGGGCGCTTGACGACTCCGCGCCGTCCAGCCGCACCACGCGGTCCGCAATCTTCAGCAGCGCCGGCCGGTGCACCACCAGCAGCACCGTTCGCCCCACCGCGAGCCGCCGGACCGCCGCCACGACCTCCGCCTCGGTCTCGCCGTCCAGGCCCGCCGTCGGCTCGTCCAGCAGCAGCACGGGCCGGTCGGCGAGAAAGGCCCGGGCAAGAGCCAGCCGCTGCCGCTGCCCCGCCGACAATCCGGTCCCGTCCTCCCCGAGCACCGTCTCGGCGCCGTCGGGCAACGCGTCCACGAACTCCAGCGCCCCCGCGTCGCGCAGCGCCTGCCGCACGGCGCTGTCGTCCGCGTCGGGCCGGGCCAGCCGTACGTTCTCCGTGACGGTCCCGGCGTACAGATGCGGCCGCTGCGGCACCCAGGCGATCCGCGACCGCCACTGCGTCACATCGAGGTCCGCGAGATCGGCTCCCCCGATCCGCACCCGGCCCTGAGTCGGCGGGACGAAGCCCAGCAGCACGTTCAGCAGCGTCGACTTGCCCGCCCCGCTCGGCCCCACCAGAGCCACCGTCTCACCGGGCTCCACGGTGAACGACACCTGTGTCACGGCGTCCGTGGAGCGACCGGGGTAGCGCACGGTGACCTCGTCGAAGGTCACCGCACCGGAAGGCACCGCACCGGTACCCGACTCCAGGGCCGGTGTCTGCAGCACCGTGAAGATCTCCTCCGCCGCGGCAAGCCCCTCGGCCGCCGCGTGGTACTGGGCGCCGACCTGACGCAGCGGAAGGTACGCCTCGGGTGCCAGGACCAGGATCACCAGACCGATGGACAGATCCATGTCGCCGTGCACCAGCCGCATACCGATGGCCACGGCGACCAGCGCGACCGACAAGGTGGCGAGCAGCTCCAGCGCGAAGGAGGAGAGAAACGCTATCCGCAGGGTGCGCATCGTGGCCTGGCGGTACTCACCGGTGATCCGGCGAATGTTCTCGGCCTGCGCCTTGGCCCGGCCGAACGCCTTCAGCGTGGGCAGTCCCGCTACGACGTCCAGGAAGTGCCCGGACAGCCGGGAGAGCAGCCGCCACTGACGATCCATCCGGGACTGGGTGGCCCAGCCGATCAGCATCATGAACAGCGGAATGAGAGGCAGGGTGCCGACGATGATCGCCGCCGACACCCAGTCCTCGGTGACGATCCGCGCCAGCACCGCCACCGGCACGACCACCGCGAGCCCCAACTGGGGCAGGTAACGCGAGAAGTAGTCGTCGAGGGCGTCGACTCCGCGCGTCGCGAGCGTGACCAGCGAACCGGTGCGCTGCCCGGCCAACCACTCGGGACCGAGAGCTGCCGCACGCTCCAGGAGCCGCCCGCGCAGTTCGGACTTCACCGCCGCGCTCGCCCGGTGGGCGGCGAGTTCGGTGAGCCACGCGACCACCGACCGTCCCACCGCCACGGCCGCCAACAGCACCAGCGGCGTGCGCAGTTCAGCAACGGACTGCCCGTGCTGGAAGGCTCCGACGACAACCTCGGCGATGAGCATCGCCTGGGCGATCACCAGCCCCGCGCCGACGGCTCCCAGGCCGACGACCGCCACCAGGAAGAGCCGAGTGGCGCGGGCGTACTTCAGCAGACGTGGATCGATCGGTTTCACGTGAAACGTGCCCTTCGGTCCAGAGGGTGTGTTTCACGTGAAACACACCCTCGTCGGACTCAGTGCGTGGCGCCGGCCGCAGCATCGGGAGCGATGTGCTGCGTACCGATCCGCTTGCGGAAGACCCAGTAGGTCCAGCCTTGATAGAGCAGCACGAGAGGCGTGGCGATGGCCGCCAGCCACGTCATGATCTTCAGGGTGTAGGGGCTAGACGATGCGTTGGTGACCGTCAGGCTCCAGTCACCGTTGAGCGTGGACGGCATGACGTTCGGGAAGAGCGACAGGAAGAGCATCGCCACGGCGGCCACGATGGTGACGCCGGACAGCGCGAACGCCCATCCCTCACGCCCGAACTGGTTGGCCACCAGCGCGGCCACCAGCGCGGCGACCGCCACGACCAGGGCCACCAGACTCTTTCCGTCGCCGTGGTCGGCCTGCGTCCACAGCAGGAAGCCGAGCGCCACGGCAGCCGTGACGAGGCCGACCCGCAGGGCCAGCTGCCGCGCCCGCCCCCGGATGTCCCCGACGGTCTTGAGTGCGGTGAAGACCGCTCCGTGGAAGGTGAACAGCGTGAGCGTCACCACACCGCCGAGCAGCGCGTACGGGTTGAGCAGGTCCCAGACGCTGCCGACGTACTCGAAGCGCCGGTCGATCTTCACGCCCCGCACGATGTTCCCGAAGGCCACGCCCCACAGGAACGCCGGGATCAGCGAGGTCCAGAAGATCGCCGTCTCCCAGTTGCGCTGCCAGTTCTCCTCGGGGCGCTTCGCCCGGTACTCGAACGCGACACCCCGGACGATCAGGCAGACCAGGATGATCAGCAGCGGCAGGTAGAAGCCGGAGAAGAGGGTGGCGTACCACTCGGGGAACGCGGCGAAGGTCGCGCCGCCCGCGGTGAGGAGCCAGACCTCGTTGCCGTCCCAGACGGGGCCGATCGTGTTGATCAGCACCCGCCGCTCCACGCGGTTGCGGGCCAGCAGCTTGGTGAGGATGCCGACCCCGAAGTCGAACCCCTCCAGGAAGAAGTAGCCGGTCCACAGGACGGCGATGAGAACGAACCAGACGTCGTGAAGGTGCATGACTGTTCCCCCGGCCTAGTACGAGAAGGCCATCGGCTTGTCGGCGTCACGGGTCTCGCCGCCGATCTTCGTGGGCGGGTTGAGGTCGTCGTCGGTCAGCTCGGGCGGGCCGGCCTTGACGTACTTCACGAGCAGCTTGACCTCGACCACGGCGAGGATCGCGTACAGCACCGTGAAGGTGATGACCGAGGTGAGGACTTCGCCCTGGGAGACACCGGGGGAGACCGCGTCGCGTGTGCGCAGGACGCCGTACACGGCCCACGGCTGGCGGCCCGTCTCGGTGAAGATCCAGCCCCAGGAGTTGGCGATCAGCGGGAAGGCCAGGGTCCAGGTCGCGATGCGCCAGAACCAGGGCGTGAGCTTGGCGCCGAGGGCCTTGTTCTTGAACAGCACCAGGTGCGGCACCTCGTCCTCACCGACCCGCAGATGCTCCGGCAGCATGAACTTCTTGCGGGTCAGCCACAGTCCCGCCAGACCGATGGCGAAGGAGGCCATGCCGAAGCCGATCATCCAGCGGAAGCCCCAGAAGGCGACCGGGATGTTCGGCCGGTAGTCACCCGGGCCGAACTTCTGCTGCTCGGCCTTGTTGACGTCGTTGATGCCGGGGACGTACGAGGTGAAGTCGTCGTCGGCCAGGAAGGACAGCAGGCCCGGTATCTCGATCGCGACGGTGTTGTGTCCCTTCTCCACATCGCCGTAGGCGAAGATCGAGAAGGGTGCCGGCTTCTGGCCGTCCCAGAGCGCTTCGGCAGCCGCCATCTTCATCGGCTGCTGCTTGAACATGACCTTGCCGAGGGTGTCGCCGCTGACCGCGGTGAGCAGGCCGGCGATGACCACGGTGACCAGGCCCAGCCGCAGCGAGGTCTTCATCTCGCGGATGTGCTTCCTGCGGGCCAGGTGGTAGGCGGCGATGCCCACCATGAAGGCACCGCCGGTCAGGAAGGCGGCGGACAGGGTGTGGAAAGCCTGGCTGAGGGCGGTGTTCTGGGTGAGCACGGCCCAGAAGTCGGTCAGTTCCGCCCGGTTCCTCGCCTTGTCGATCTTGTAGCCGACCGGGTGCTGCATCCAGGAGTTGGCCGCGAGGATGAAGTAGGCCGACAGGATCGTGCCGAGGGAGACCATCCAGATGCAGGCCAGGTGGATCTTCTTGGGCAGCTTGTCCCAGCCGAAGATCCACAGACCGATGAAGGTCGACTCGAAGAAGAACGCGATCAGCGCCTCGAAGGCGAGCGGCGCACCGAAGATGTCACCGACGAACCGGGAGTAGGCGGACCAGTTCATGCCGAACTGGAACTCCTGCACGATGCCCGTGACCACACCCATCGCGATGTTGATCAGGAAGAGCTTGCCCCAGAACTTCGTCGCCCTGAGGTACTTCTCCTTCTCCGTGCGCACCCAGGCCGTCTGGAGCCCGGCCGTGAGGGCGGCCAGGGAGATGGTCAGCGGAACGAACAGGAAGTGGTAGACGGTGGTGATGCCGAACTGCCAGCGCGCCAGTGTCTCCGGCGCCAGAGCCAGGTCCACGTCGTCACTCTCCTTACTACGCCGTGGTACAGCGGCGGATTGCCCCGTTTGTCACGCACATACAAGGCAAACGGGACGCGCTTGTGAACGCGTTCACATTCACAAGCCATTATGACGCACTGATTTTCGGCCCGGTAGGGCGGGGTGGCCCTATCGCCACCGAGTCAAGACCTTGGCAGCGACTTCAACATCTTGTTGAATTGCGCGCCATGCAGATTCGTATTTCCTGGCCCGCGGGCAACATCACCGCGACCCTCGACGCAGACAGTCCGACCGCCCAGGCCCTCGCCAAGGCACTGCCGCTCACCTCCAGCGCCTGCACATGGGGCGAGGAGGTCTATTTCGACACAGGAGTCGCTGTTTCACGTGAAACGGACGCCCGGCAGGTCGTGGAGCCGGGCACGGTGGCCTTCTGGACGGACGGCGACGCGCTCGCCCTCCCCTATGGGCCGACACCGATCTCGCGAGGTGACGAGTGCCGCCTCGCGAGTCCGTGCAACATCCTCGGAAGCCTGGACGGGGACGCCCGCGCACTGGCGACCGTACGAGACGGCGACCCCGTCCGGGTGGAACTGATCGACGAGTAGAGCCCGTCCCGGACTACAGCTCCTTGCGGAACGCCTCCGCCACCTTCAGGAAGATGTCGTTCGCCTCGGTCTCGCCGACCGTCACCCGCACACCCTCCCCCGGGAACGGCCGGACCACGACACCGTGCTGCTCACAAGCCTGAGCGAACGCGAGCGTGCTCTCCCCCAGCCGCAGCCACACGAAGTTCGCCTGCGTCTCGGGCACCGTCCAGCCCTGGGCGCGCAGCGCGTCGACCACGCGCGTGCGCTCGCACACCAGCGAACCGACCCGGCCGAGCAGCTCGTCCTCGGCCCGCAGCGAGGCGATCGCCGCTTCCTGGGCGAGCTGGCTGACGCCGAAGGGCACCGCCGTCTTGCGCAGTGCCGCCGCGACCGGCTCATGGGCGATCGCGAATCCGACGCGCAGCCCGGCGAGCCCGTAGGCCTTGGAGAAGGTACGCAGCACGCAGACGTTGGGCCGGCTGCGGTAGAGCTCGACACCGTCGGGCACCTCGGGGTCGCGGATGAACTCGCGGTAGGCCTCGTCCAGCACCACCAGGACGTCGCCGGGCACCCGGTCGAGGAACCGCTCCAGCTCGGCCCGCCGCACCACCGTGCCGGTCGGGTTGTTGGGGTTGCAGACGAAGATCAGACGCGTCCGGTCGGTGATCGCGTTCGCCATGGCGTCCAGGTCGTGCACATCGCCGGGGGTGAGCGGCACCTGCACCGACCGGGCGCCGCTGATCTGGGTGATGATCGGGTACGCCTCGAAGGACCGCCAGGCGTAGATCACCTCGTCGCCGGGACCGCTGGTGGCCTGGATGAGCTGCTGGGCGACACCCACCGAGCCGGTGCCGGTGGCCAGGTGGGAGACCGGGACGCCGAAGCGCTCCGACAGCTCCTCCATCAGCCCGGTGCACGCCATGTCCGGGTAGCGGTTGAAGTTGCAGGCCGCCGCGGTCACGGTCTCCATGACGCCGGGCAGCGGCGGATAGGGGTTCTCGTTGGAGGACAGCTTGTAGGCGACCGGCCCGCCGGCCGCGGCCGGCTTGCCCGGCTTGTAGGTGGGGATACCCTCCAGCTCGGCGCGCAGCTTGGGGCTCGTCTCGCTCACCGCAGTCCTCCTCGCGACCACCGGCGGACCGTCGACGCCGCCGGCTTCCAATACTCCTCACCTTATGAGGATTCGGCCCCGGTGCGTACAGGTCGCGGGCCTTCGATGCGCGGACCGGGCCGGTCCCGGCACCATCCCGGGGCATCGCTGTACGAAGGCGTACGTTTCAGGGGGCGCGCCGTACATATATCTACGCGCCGGTGGCTCGCGCCGTAGCGCGCATCCCTCGTGCAGGTGAGTTGAGACCTCTTCGAAACATCGGGCACTTGGCAGGTCCATACGCGCCACCACGACACGTCTTGCCGAAGTATCGTTCAACTGGCTTTGTTTCTAAGGCAGTTAGCGCCTCACGACCTTGCAGAAACGTGCCTGTCAACGCGTGCATATGCGTCCGCACTACCCCACCGCATGAGCCCTACTATCGGCTCGCCATGACAGCAGCAGGGAAGCACCAGGTGAGCCGCGCGGAAACCTCACGTCGAGGCAGCCGGCCGGGCCGGGCGGGCATCAGGGACGTGGCCGCCGCCGCCGGAGTCTCCATCACAACCGTCTCCGACGCCCTCAACGGCAAGGGCCGGCTCCCGGATGCCACCCGGCGCCACGTCCGTGAGGTCGCCGACCGGCTGGGATACCGCCCCTCGGCGGCCGCCCGCACCCTCCGTACCGGCAAGTCGGGTCTCATCGGCCTGACCGTGACGACGTACGGGGATGAACCTTTCACCTTCACCGAGTTCGCGTACTTCGCCGAGATGGCACGCGCCGCCACCTCGGCCGCCCTCGCCCGCGGCTACGCCCTGGTGATCCTCCCCGCGACCTCCCGCCACGACGTGTGGTCCAACGTCGCGCTCGACGGCACCGTCGTCATCGACCCCTCCGACCACGACCCCGTGGTGACCGAGCTCGTCCGGCAGGGCCTGCCCGTGGTCTCCGACGGCCGCCCGGCCGGCACCCTGCCGGTCACCGCATGGGTCGACAACGACCACGAGGCCGCCGTACTCGGCATCCTCGACCACCTCGCCGACGCCGGCGCCCGCCGTATCGGCCTGCTCACCGGCACCACGACGGACACGTACACCCACCTGTCCACCACCGCCTACCTGCACTGGTGCGAGCGGGTCGGCCAGGACCCGGTCTACGAGGCCTACCCGGCCCACGACCCGTGCGCGGGCGCCGTCGCCGCCGACCGGCTGCTCGCCCGCCCCGACCGGCCCGACGCGGTCTACGGCCTGTTCGACCCCAACGGCACCGACCTGCTGGCCGCCGCCCGCCGCTACGGCCTGCGCGTCCCCGAGGACCTGCTGCTCGTCTGCTGCAGCGAGTCCATGGTGTACGCCAGCACCGAGCCGCCCATCACGACGCTCTCCCTCAAGCCGCGCCGGATCGGCACCGCGGTGGTCCAGCTCCTCATCGACGCCATCGAGGGCGTGGAGTCGGACCAGCCGGTCGAGCAGGTGATACCGACAGAGCTGATCGTGCGCACCTCCTCGCAGCGCCGTCCGCCGCGCACCACGGTCAGTCCGCCGCGGACACCGGACGACAGATAGCGCGGAAAGCGGGGCGCTCGCCCCGTGCCCGCGCCGGCCGGGCGAGGGGCTCGGCGGGCCGACGGCACACGGGCCGGGTGTCCGGTCGGCCCCGAACCGGCCGAACATCTGCCCAAACGGGGCGAAAGCCGCGGTGAACTGGAGTCTTGTTCCGATTCACCACCCCTGGGTCATCACACGGCGCGACGCGCATTCCTATGATGGGCCCACGACACCGCGGACCGCTGCGACCAGGCAGTCCGAAGGGGTGCAGATGCGGCGCGATGGTGGAGGGGTCTGATGACTCAGGGGGCCGGTCAGGGACCCGAAGTGGAGCGGACGACGACGCTGCGCGACTTCCGGGTACCTGCGTACGTCCACGAGACCGGTCCGTACGTCCACACCGCCCACCCGGGCGACACCGCGCCGCCCGCCGAGGAGGCGTACCCCGACGGCTACACGCCCACCCAGCGCGACCTGCCCGTCATCAACCGGGCGGAGACCCCGGTCACCAGCGCCGAGACGGCTCCTGCCGCCCCGGCCCCGCAGCCCGCGACCGGCCCCGGCCCGCTGTACGTCGTCGGCGACGTCCACGGTTACCTCGACGAACTGGTGGCCGCACTCCAGGAGCAGGGGCTGATCGACGCCTCCGGCCAGTGGTGCGCCGGCACCACCCGGCTGTGGTTCCTCGGCGACTTCACCGACCGCGGGCCCGACGGGATCGGCGTCATCGACCTCGTGATGCGGCTGTCCGCCGAGGCCGCCGCGGCCGGCGGCTACTGCAAGGCCCTCATGGGCAACCACGAGCTGCTGCTGCTCGGCGCGAAGCGGTTCGGCGACACCCCCGTCAACTCCGGCGCGGGCACCGCCACCTTCCAGGCCGCCTGGCTGCTCAACGGCGGCCAGAAGACCGACATGGACCGCCTGCAGGACCACCACCTGCAGTGGATGGCCCGCCTCGACGCCGTCGAGGAGGTCGACGGCTATCTGCTGGTGCACTCGGACACCACCGCCTACCTCGACTACGGCGACTCCATCGAGGCGGTCAACGACACCGTCCGCGAGACCCTCACCCGCAACGACGCGGACGAGTGCTGGGATCTGTTCCGCAAGTTCACCAAGCGGTTCTCCTTCCGCGACGAGGGCGGCGCCGATGCCGTGCGCTCCCTCCTCGATACGTACGGCGGCACCCGCATCGTTCACGGCCACAGCCCGATTCCCTACCTGCTCGGCGAGGTCGGCTCCGAGGACGGCGAGGAGAGCAGCGGCCCGGTCGTGGAGGGACCGCACGTCTACGCCGACGGCCTCGCCATCGCGATGGACGGCGGAGTGACCATGGCCGGAAAGCTGCTGGTGCGGCAACTTCCCCTGGCCACCTGACCGTTCGGCCGAGCGGCGCCCCGGCCCGCGTGTCCCCGGGCCGATGGGGCAAATTCCGGCAACCCCCTGTCTCCGTGTGCCGTCACGGCTCTACCATCGGCTTATCCGTAGCAGGCTCCCCTCCGTTTCTGCCCGACGGCTCGCCGGCGTGCGAGCCCCAAGCCCTACGGAGCATCGGGGGATGCACATGAACAGCGTTCCGCAGCACCTGCAGAACGAGGACCGCCAGGAATTCGAGCGGCTCCTCGATGAGGCGCTGCGCTCCGCCCCACAGCGACCGGAACTGGCCGCTGTGGGACAGCGGCTCAATCCCGAGCAGCTGCGCACCATGGCGCTCAACGCCACCGCACTGATAACGGCCGCTGCGGCGGCCGAATACGAGCACTATGTGAAGGTCCGCCAGGAACTGCGCCAGCCGGCGATGGCCCCCGCGGCCGCCGGTGACTCCCGTGCCGACGACGCGAGTCCGGCCACGGCCGGGCTCGTCCCCTCCCTCGGCGAGCCGGCCGAGAACACCGGCGCGGGCGCCGTCGCGGTCATCGCCGTACTGGCTCCGGTCCTCTCCGGTACCGCCGCGGCGATCTTCCTCCTCGTCGGCTACATCCTGAGGACGCTGAGCCCGGGACAGGACTTCGCCGGGACCATGCTCACCGCCGGCTGGGTGTTCGGCGCGGTGACCGCGGCCGCGATCCTCGTGGCCGCGGTCGGACTGCTCCTGACCGCCCTGCGCAACGGCAGCTCGGATCAGGCCCGGGCGCTCGACGCGGCGCACCGGGAGCTGGACAGCGCCAGAGAAGCCTGGCGTCAGGCCCTGCTGGAGCGCGGCATCGTGCCGTTCCTGACGGAGGCGCTCGCCGAGCCCGGACCGGTCGCGCGCCACACGACCCCGCCCGCCCCGCGCGGTCGTATGCCCCGCCTGGGATACGACCGCCCCGGCTTCAGCAGTCCCGACGACGGCACCGCGTCCGGCCGGCCGAGCTTCACCAGCCCCGACTACACGAGCCCGGACTTCGGCGGCCCGG
This sequence comes from Streptomyces sp. NPDC048192, assembly GCF_043202415.1. Taxonomy (NCBI): domain Bacteria; kingdom Bacillati; phylum Actinomycetota; class Actinomycetes; order Kitasatosporales; family Streptomycetaceae; genus Streptomyces; species Streptomyces sp. NPDC048192. The sequence continues at coordinate 398,881 of NZ_JBIDAL010000004.1, read as the reverse complement.
AGCACCAGCCCGAGTGATCCCGCAGCAACACCCGGAAGCAACACCCGGACGGCCCCGGCCCCCCTGAACGGCAGGGGACATGAACGGCCTGGGCCGGATCGGGCGGCGAGCCGAGCGGCCAACCGGTGTGGCACGACCACCCCGGTCAGCCGCCGCCCCTGCCGTTCCTCGGCCGCACCGGCCGCCTCAACGGGCGTCCCGGCGCGGCGAGTTCACTTCCGTCCCGCTCAGTCGGCGATCGGCAGATACACCCGGTTCCCGCTCGCCGCGAACTCCTTCGACTTCTGCGCCATGCCCTCCTCGATCTCGGCCGGGCTGCTGCCGTGCTCGCGGCGGATGTCCTGCGAGATCTTCATGCTGCAGAACTTCGGGCCGCACATGGAGCAGAAGTGGGCCGTCTTGGCGGGCTCGGCCGGCAGGGTCTCGTCGTGGAACTCACGGGCCGCGTCCGGATCCAGGGCGAGATTGAACTGGTCCTCCCACCGGAACTCGAAGCGGGCGTCGGACAGTGCGTCGTCCCACTCCTGGGCGCCTGGGTGCCCCTTGGCGAGATCGGCCGCGTGTGCGGCGATCTTGTACGTGATGACGCCGGTCTTGACGTCGTCACGGTTGGGCAGGCCCAGGTGCTCCTTGGGCGTGACGTAGCAGAGCATCGCAGTGCCCCACCAGGCGATCATCGCGGCGCCGATGCCGGAGGTGATGTGGTCGTACGCCGGCGCGATGTCCGTGGTCAGCGGGCCGAGCGTATAGAACGGAGCTTCATCGCAGATCTCCTGCTGAAGGTCGATGTTCTCCTTGATCTTGTGCATCGGGACGTGTCCCGGGCCTTCGATCATGGTCTGTACGTTGAAACGCCTGGCGATCCGGTTGAGTTCCCCAAGAGTTCGCAATTCCGCGAACTGAGCCTCGTCGTTGGCGTCCGCGATCGAACCCGGCCTGAGGCCGTCGCCCAGCGAGTACGTGACGTCGTAGGCGGCGAGGATCTCGCAGAGTTCCTCGAAGTTCTCGTACAGGAACGATTCCTTGTGGTGCGCCAGGCACCAGGCGGCCATGATCGAGCCACCGCGTGAGACGATGCCCGTCTTGCGGTTGGCGGTCAGCGGCACGAACGGCAGCCGGACGCCCGCGTGGACCGTCATGTAGTCCACGCCCTGTTCGGCCTGCTCGATGACCGTGTCCTTGTAGATCTCCCAGGTCAGTTCCTCGGCCTTGCCGTCGACCTTCTCCAGGGCCTGGTAGAGCGGCACCGTGCCGATGGGGACGGGGGAGTTGCGCAGCACCCACTCGCGGGTGGTGTGGATGTTGCGGCCGGTGGACAGGTCCATGACCGTGTCGGCACCCCACCGGGTCGCCCAGGTCATCTTCTCCACCTCCTCCTCGATGGAGGAAGTCACCGCGGAGTTGCCGATGTTGGCGTTGACCTTCACCAGGAACCGCTTGCCGATGATCATCGGCTCGATCTCGGGGTGGTTGACGTTGGCGGGCAGTACCGCCCGGCCCGCCGCGATCTCCTCGCGAACCACCTCGGGAGAGACGTTTTCCCGGATGGCCACGAACTCCATCTCCGGGGTGATCTCGCCCCGGCGCGCGTACGCGAGCTGCGTCACCGCTTCGCCGTCCCGGCCCCGGCGCGGCTGCCGCGGCCGTCCGGGGAAGACGGCGTCCAGGTTGCGGAGCCCACCGCGCGGTGCGGTGTGCTTGATCCCGTCGTCCTCGGGGCGGACGGGACGTCCCGCGTACTCCTCGGTGTCGCCTCGGGTGATGATCCAGTTCTCGCGCAGAGGCGGCAGTCCCCTGCGTACGTCAGTGTCGACGAGTGGATCGGTGTACGGGCCGGACGTGTCGTACAGCGTGACGGACTGCCCGTTGGTGAGGTGCACCTGACGGACCGGCACGCGCAGGTCGGGGCGCGAACCCTCGACATACGCCTTGTGCCAGCCGATGGACTTCCGGGCCTCCTGGGACGTCTCGTCCTGAACGGAGGCAGGCGTGCGTGCGTCCTTGTTGGTCATGAGACCTACTCCCTACGCCGGCATTACCCGGTAACAGGTTCGGCGGTCGACGCAGCGGTTTCCGTCTGTCGGTGTTTCGTGAGGAACATGGCATGTTCCACGTGAAACATCGCGCGTACGGAGGTCAGCGCCCTCTCAGCCCGGTGCTCCGAGCTCCCGCGTGTGCAAAGGTGCCTCCACGCTAGCGTCATCTGTGGCGCGATGAACAGTGGGCCCCCTGCCGTTCTTGCAATGATCGGGCGGTGACCAGCATGGAGCAGTACCCGTATCGGCCGCCTGGGTCGCCTCGCAGAGGCGGCCCAGGGCAGCACGAGGACCAGATGATTGACGGCCACGTGCCCGACGGCCATGGGTACGGCGGCCATGAATACGACGGCCGTACCGCCGGCACCGGGAACTCCAGCGCTGAACAGGTGCCCGGTCATCGCCAGGGTCACGCCCACCATGACGAGCACGGAACCGGGCACGGCCAGGAACAGGGGAAGGGGAGGGGGAGGGAGAACGAACACGGGCACGGGCACGGGCACAGTCACAGCCATGGACCCGCCGCCCCCGTCTCCCGGCACCTGCGCAAGGTCATCGCCGCGATCCTGATCCCGTTCACAGCGGCGGTCGCGGTCGGCCTGCTGGTGCTCTGGCCCGGGGGCGCCCCACCGCACAAACGCACCGGCGTCGGCTTCGACCGCGAGACACAGAACGCCACCGTCACCAGGGTCGTCGAGGTGAGCTGCCAATCGGTCAACGCCTCCGGTGACACCCCGACGGGAGACACCTCCACGGCCGAGGGCACCTCCGCGCAGCAACAGGCGAAGGGCACCTGCAAGAAGGCGACCGTCCGGGTCGACACCGGCAAGGACAAGGGCCGTACGTTCACCGAGATCGTCCAGCCGGACCAGACCCGGCAGCTGCATCAGGGCGAGAAGGTGGTGGTCGCCTACGAGCCCTCGGCGCCGAGAGACCTGCAGTACTCCGTGGCCGACGTGAACCGGCAGATCCCCATGACACTGCTCGCCGCGATCTTCGCCCTCGCCGTCGTGATCGTAGGCAGGCTCCGCGGGGTGATGGCGCTCGTCGCACTGGCCGTGAGCTTCCTGGTGCTGACCCTGTTCATCCTGCCCGCGATCCTCCAGGGCTCCAACCCGCTGCTCGTGGCGGTGGTCGGGGCGAGCGCCATCATGCTGATCGCCCTGTACATGTGCCACGGCCTGTCGGCCCGCACGTCCGTGGCGGTGCTCGGCACGCTGGTGTCCCTGTCGCTGATCGGCGTGCTCGGCTCCCTGTTCATCGGCTGGGCCGCGCTGACCGGCAACACGGACGACAACACCGGCCTGATCCACGGCCTGTATCCGTCGATCGACATGAGCGGTCTGCTGCTGGCCGGCGTCATCATCGGTTCGCTCGGTGTGCTGGACGACGTCACCGTGACCCAGACGTCCGCCGTGTGGGAACTGCACGAGGCCAACCCCTCGATGGGCTGGCGGGGGCTGTACCGGGCGGGCATTCGCATCGGCCGGGACCACATCGCGTCCGTGGTCAACACCCTCGTCCTCGCCTACGCCGGTGCCGCGCTGCCGTTGCTGCTGCTGTTCTCGATCGCTCAGAGCAGCGTCGGGACGGTGGCCGACAGCGAGCTGGTGGCCGAGGAGATCGTGCGCACGCTGGTGGGCTCCATCGGCCTGGTTGCCTCGGTGCCCGTCACCACGGCGCTGGCCGCCCTGGTGGTCGCGGCCGATCGCCCCGGCCCGGACACGCCGGCAGCGGCCGGGGCCCCGCCCGCTGCGGCGCGGGGAGGGCGGGGACGACGCCGGAAGCGGTGAGGAGGCGACCGCGCGTGGGATGCCGCGTCGTCGGCCAAGGCCGCACCCTGCTGCGCAGAAGCGTTCCTGCACCGTCCCACGCGGCACCGCGGGACACTTCGGCCTCCGCTGCCGTAACGCTTCAGCCGGCGCTCTGCTCCTCGGCCAGGATGCGGTCCAGGGCCTCTTCCAGATGCGCGTCGAAGTCGGCCAGCGCGCCCTCCTGACCGAGCGGCACGAGCTTGTCCGTGCGGTCCAGGAAGGCCACGAGCGGCGGTGCCGAGGAGCGGAACAGAGCCTGGTCGCCACCCACCTGAAGCCGGATCAGCACCTCGCCCAGCACCTCGGCGTCGGCCGGAGCGATGTGCACATCACCTTCCCCGCAGGGCCTGCCGACGCCGTCGATCAGCAGTTCACGCCCGAAGGCCCAGGTCACCGGAGCGTCACCGGGCAGATGGAAGGTCAGCCGCACGGCATAGGGATCACAGGTCTCGTAGCGCAACTCCACCGGAATGCGGAAGGAGAGCTCCTCGGACACGAGAAAGCTCATCATGACTTCTGCCTGTACGGACTCGCGCATCGTCTACCCCGTCGTATGGACATCGACTGGCCGGGTTTGATCCCTCCGACCGTGGTCAAATCTTGCTGAACGTACACAGCAGATCACAAGGAGTAAGTTTTCAGATACTGATAGAGAGCGTGAGCGTTCCCAGATGCCGTCCGATCTCCGTCTGCAGCCGCCGAGCCGCAGGCAACAGCCGGTCGGCCTGGTGGGAGGGGAGCGACATCGCCATCGTGGCCACGGTCGTGCCGACCGTGATCGGGACCGCCGCGCAGATCGTCCCGAGCGCGTACTCCTGGCGCTCCACCACCGGCTCCATGCGGGGCATCCGGGCCAGCCGCCGCAACAGGGCGTCGTTGTCGCGCACGGTGTACGGCGTGATGGACGTCACGGGATAGCGGGAGAGGTGATCGCGGCGGGCGTCCTCGTCCAGCTGGGAGAGCAGGCATTTCCCGATGGCGTGCGCATGGCCGGTCTCACGGAAGTCGGCCCACTCCTCGACCGCCGGCGCCTCGGGGGAGTCGGAGACGCACATGATGTCGATCTCGCCGTCCCGGTACATCGCGTAGTACACGGGCACACCGATCGAATCTCGCCAGTGCGCAAGCGTGTCCGCCACCGCGCTGCGACGTTTCTGCTGCGCCCCGCTGCTGCCCAGCCGTTCGGCCGCCTCACCGAGGAAGAAGAGCCCCTTCTCGCGGCGCAGATAGCCCTCGTGCACCAGCGTGCGCAGCAGGTGGTACGTCGTCGGGAGGGCGAGGGCGGTCTCGCGGGCGAGTTGTTTGGCGGGGGCGCCGTACGTATGCGCGGCGACGGTCTCCAGCAAGCGCATGGCGCGCTGGACGGATCCGATGAGCGTCGAAGTGGGTGGGGGGCCGCCGGCGTCGGGATGCGGTGACCCCGAGACGCCCGAGGCGTGCGGCTGTTCGGGGACCGCGACGGACGGCGACCGCTGGGCGAGGGGCGCGCAGGGACGCGACGGAGCGGGGGGTGCGTGCGGTTCCGCCGCTGCGGTGTCGACCGTGGCCAAGGATCACTCCCGGGAGCGCGAGGGGGCAGCCCGTGCGGGGGAAGAGCACGGAGGGGATCTGCGCCGCCCGCGGGGCCGGACCCCGCGGGGTTCCGGACTCTAATCGTCCGCCGCCGCACCCGGACGGCCTCGCGGGAAACTTCCCTCGCCCGAGGGAAACCGGTGTTCAGCTTGCCGGGACCGGTGGTGCCGCCGTGGCCGGGCCACCCGCACCCGGTGCCGTCACCAGTCGCTGCGCGACGAGGAGCTCGACATGAACTTCCGTACGACGTAGATGAGTCCGCCGACCAGGGCGACGAACACCAGCGCCTTGAACAACAGGCCGATCACGATGCCGAGCACCGTCATTATCAGGCTGCCGAACACGACCAGGGCGATGACCGGCACCGCGACCCACTTCACCCACCACGGCAGTCCCGCGAAGATCTCTCGCATCGCCCTCGTCCTTTGCCTTCTCGTATGTCCGCGTGCCGTACGTCCTGTGTCCCGGTACGGCTTTGATGTTCTGCACTCGATGCTAGGGCCGGCAGGGGTTCCGCGGAGGCCTCGCACCCCTTGTCCTCCCCTGACCCGTCCCCTAGGGAATCCCGGGGTCCGGGCTCACGCCTCGGGCGGAGAGAAGACGACCAGGACCCTCAGGTCCTCGCTGATGTGGTGGAACTTGTGGGCGACGCCGGCCGGCACGTACACCACGCTGCCGCGCGCGACCTCGGTCGTCTCCAGTCCCACCGTGATCGACGCCCGGCCGCTGACGACGAAGTACACCTCGTCCTGTTTGTGCGGCTTCTGCGGGTCGTGCTCGCCCGCGTTCAGGGCGTACAGACCGACGGACATGTTCCGCTCGCGCAGGAACTGAAGGTATGCCCCCTCGTTGGCGGCGCGCTCCGCCTCCAGTTCGTCCAGCCGGAATGCCTTCATCGCCGCTGTCGCCCTCGTCTCGCTGCTCGGTTCCGATCGGGTCTGCCACGATCAGACACATGAAGAATTTCCTAGTCAAGACGGTCGCCAACGCGGGCGCCCTGGCGGTCGCCGTGTGGCTGCTGGACAAGATCACTCTCACGGGTGACAGCACCGCAAAGAAGGCCGGCACGCTGATCGTCGTGGCGCTGGTCTTCGGGCTGGTGAACTGGCTGGTCAAGCCGATCGTGAAGGTGCTCACCTTCCCGTTGTTCGTCCTGACCCTGGGCCTGATCACCCTGGTCGTCAACGCGCTGATGCTGCTGCTGACGTCCTGGGTGTGCGGCAAGCTCGACCTGAGTTTCCACGTACAGGGCTTCTGGACGGCCGTGATCGGCGGCCTGATCGTCTCCGTCGTCTCCTGGGCGCTGCACGTCGTCCTGCCCGACGAGGACTGAGGCAGCCATGGCCTACCGCGTCTGTTTCGTGTGCACCGGCAACATCTGCCGCTCCCCGATGGCCGAGATCGTCTTCCGCGCGCGCGTGGCCGAGGCCGGACTCGAGGACCGGGTGGTGGTCGACAGCGCCGGCACCGGCGGCTGGCACGAAGGCGAGCCGGCCGACCCGCGGACCGTGTCGATCCTCCAGGAGCACGGCTACCCCTGCGAGCACATCGCGCGGCAGTTCCAGCCGTCGTGGTTCTCCCGCGTCGACCTCGTGATCGCTCTCGACACCGGTCATCTCAGGGCCCTGCGCCGCCTCGCGCCCACCGAGGAGGACGCGCGCAAGGTCCGGCTGCTGCGCTCCTACGACCCCGCCGCCGGTGACGACCTGGAGGTGCCGGATCCGTACTACGGACACCGGGACGGCTTCGAGGAGTGTCTTGAGATGGTGGAAGCGGCGAGCACCGGTCTGCTCGCCGCCGTACGCGAGCAGCTGGAAGGAAGAGCGGCATGAGCGACACCACCCGGGGCGAGGGTCGTACCGGCGACGGCACGCGCGCGGTGCGCGCCGGACTGCCCGAACCGGTCAAGCACGAGCCGACCCTGCCCGGGCCGGTGTTCGCGGCGCACTTCCACCTGCCCGGCGAGGCGACGGGACCGTACCTGTACGGCCGGGACGAGAACCCGACCTGGACGCTGCTGGAACGGGCGATCGGCGAGCTGGAGGCGCCCGGCCGGGACGACGTCGAGACGCTGGTCTTCGCCTCGGGCATGGCGGCGATCTCCTCCGTGCTGTTCTCGCAGCTGCGTGCCGGGGACGCGGTCGTGCTGCCCTCCGACGGCTATCAGGTGCTGCCACTGGTCCGCGCCCAGCTGGAGGCGTACGGCGTCGAGGTGCGCACCGCCCCCACCGCGGGCGATGCCCAGCTCGACGTCCTCGACGGCGCCCGGCTGCTGTGGATCGAGTCCCCGTCGAACCCGGGGCTCGACGTGTGCGACATCCGGCGGCTGGCGGCGGCGGCCCATGCCCAGGGCGCCCTGGTGGCCGTCGACAACACGCTCGCCACCCCGCTCGGGCAGCGCCCGCTGGAGCTGGGCGCCGACTTCTCCGTGGCCAGCGGCACCAAGCAGCTCACCGGCCACGGCGACGTGCTGCTCGGCTATGTCGCCGGCCTCGATGCCGAGGCGATGGCCGCCGTACGGCGCTGGCGGAAGATCGTCGGAGCCATCTCGGGGCCCATGGAGGCCTGGCTGGCGCACCGCTCCATCGCCACGCTCCAGTTGCGCGTCGACCGGCAGAACGCCACCGCCCTCGCGGTGGCCGAGGTCCTCAAGCAGCGTCCGGAGGTGTCCGGCCTGCGCTATCCCGGGCTGCCCGACGACCCCTCGCACAAGATCGCGTCGCAGCAGATGCGCCGTTTCGGCTGCGTGGTCTCCTTCACGCTGCCCACACGCGCGCGTGCCGAGCGTTTTCTGCAGGCGCTGCGTCTGGTGGAGGACGCGACGAGCTTCGGCGGGGTGCGGTCCACGGCCGAGCGCCGCCGCCGCTGGGGCGGGGACGCGGTCCCGGAGGGCTTCATCCGTATGTCCGTCGGTGCCGAGGATCCCGAGGACCTGATCGCCGACCTGTTGCGGGCCCTGGACGAGTCCGCCGGATGAGCGCGTGGCCGTCCGGCCGGCGACAGCGCACGACGGTCCGAGCCTCCCCCCTCGTGGCTCGGACCGTCTTCGGCTCCTGCGCGCGAAGAACCGTGCGCCCCAGGCTAGTTGACTCTCAGTCAGTGTCCAATCACGCTAGCGACAGAGACCTATCGACATATTTATAGTTGGGGCCTGCCTCGGCCGGAGGAGGGCAGGGATAGGGGAGGCATGTCATGGACCTGGCCTTACTGCGCACCTTCGTCACTGTGCACCGGGCCGGCTCCTTCACCCGCGCCGCTGCCCTGCTCGGCCTTTCCCAGCCGGCCGTCACCTCGCAGATCCGCACACTGGAGCGGCAGCTGGGCAAGCCCCTGTTCCTGCGGCAGGCGCGCGGGGTCACTCCGACGACCATCGGCGACGAACTCGCGCACAAGGCCGCACCCCATCTCGACGCCCTGGTGGAGATAGCCGAGAGCGGCCTGGACGACGAGTCCTCGCTCAGAACACTGCATCTCGCCGGCCCGCCCGAGTTCACCGCCGAACGTGCCCTGCCCGCTCTGACGGAGCTGACCGGCGACGACGGCCAGCCCTTCGCTCTGCGCGCCTCCTTCGGCACGGCGGAGGAGACACTGGAGGGACTGGCCGCCGGACATCACGATCTGGCCATCAGCACGGCGCGTCCGCGCGGCGCTCTGCTCACCACGACTCCGCTCTGCGACGAGGAACACGTGCTGGTCGCCGCACCGCGCTGGGTGGAGCGGATCGGGGCGGGGGCGCTGCGCCTGAAGGGGGCGCCCGCACTGGAGGATCTGCCCGTCGTCGAGGTCCATGAGTCGCTGCCCTTCGTTTCGCGCTACTGGGCCTCCGTCTTCGATTCCCGCCCGGCGACCCCGGGCACGGTCATCGTTCCTGATCTACGGGCGGTGCTCGCCTGCACGATCGCGGGCGCCGGGATCGCGGTGCTGCCTCGCTATCTGTGTGCCGCGGCCCTCGATGAGGGCACGGTGGCGACGCTGCACGAGCCGCCGGTGCCGCCGCTGCGTACGTACTTCCTGGTGGTACGCACCGGCACCCTCGCCATGCCCCATATAGCGCGGGCTCATGAATGGCTTCAGCAGGCTGCCGCGGGCTGGTGCTGAGGCCTGCCGAGACGGCCTCCACACGCGGCACCCCTCGGTGACTCAGTGCGATGTTTCACGTGGAACCAGCCGGGCCACATTTCTCCCATGACCGTCCGACCCGTGGTCAAGCGCACCGCCCGTGCCATTCTCCTCGACGGTGACGACCTGATCCTGATCAAGCGCACCAAGCCCGGCGTCGATCCCTACTGGGTCACTCCCGGGGGCGGAGTCGAACCCGAGGACCCGACCGTCGTGGACGCCCTGCACCGGGAGGTGTCCGAAGAACTCGGCGCCAAGATCACCGATGTGGTTCCGTGCTTCGTGGACACCGTCGAGCACATCGGTGAGGACGGCGGTGCCACCGGTGTGAAAGTGCAGCACTTCTTCGTCTGCCGGCTGGAGTCCATGGACCCGGCCCGGCGGCACGGACCCGAAGTCGACGAGCCCGCCGGGGAGTACGAGATCGTCCGCGTACCCTTCACCCGCGTCGGCATCGCCTCCGTCCATCTGGTCCCGCTGTCGCTGCGCCACTATCTGGACGGCAACATCGAGGGGGTACGCGCCATGCACGCCCCCGACCTCGGCTGACGCGTTCAGATCCCGAGCAGTCCCTCCACGGCGTCGTGCCGTATGCGACTCGGCGGGATACCGACGTCCCGGAGCGCGTGGATGCCGCTGCGGATCATTCCGGGCGGCCCCGAGAGATAGGCATCGTGCTCCTTCCAGGGTCCGCAGGCCCGCAGGGCCTCGGGGAGCTGGATGCGGGCCTGCTCGTCGACGACCGTGTGGACCGACAGCCAGGGGTGGCTCTGCTGGAGCCGGAGCATGGTGTCGATGTCGTAGAGGTCGTGGTTGGTGCGGGCTCCGTAGAACACCTCGACAGGCCTGCGCACTCCGCGCTGGGCGACGTCCTCGACCAGGGCCTTGATGGGCGCGATGCCGGTGCCGCCGCCCAGGCACAGGAGTCCGCTGTCGGTGGTGTGGTCGACCGTCATGGAACCGGTCGGCGGTCCGAGGCGTACGACGTCTCCGGGGCGGGCGCGGCGCACCAGCGCGTTGGACACCCAGCCGGCCGGTACGGCCTTCACATGGAACGTCAGCAGACCGTCCGAGCGGGGCGCCGAAGCGAACGAGTAGTGCCGCCACACACGCGGCCACCAGGGTGTCTCCACACTCGTGTACTGCCCGGCGATGAAGGGGTAGGGCTGGTCCGGGCGCACGGCGAGGACGGCGACGTCGGCAGTCCTGAGGTCGTGCGCGACGATCTCCGCCTGCCACCACGCCGGGGACCGCAGTTCATCCGCCGCCGCGGCATCGATCATGACCTGGGACATCGTCCGGTACGCCCGCACCCAGGCCGCTTCCGTCTCCGGGCTCCAGACGGAGGCGGCATAAGTGCTCAGCGCGTCGATCAGGCATTCTCCGAGTGCCGGGTAGTGCTCGGCCCGCGTCCCGTACTTGCGGTGCCCACGGCCCAGGTTCCGCAGGTAGTCGACGAGAACCGGGGTGTTGTCCAGGTGCTCTGCCGTGGTGAGAAGCGCCTTCAGCAGACGCTCCCGCTGCAGGTCCATCGCGGGCGGGAACAACGCCCGCAGCTCGGGATGGCGGACGAAGAGCAGCGCGTAGAAGTACGAGGTGACCTGGTCGGCGATCGGGCTGATCTCGGCCAAGGTGCGGCGTATGAGGATGGCGTCCGCAGAGCCCTCCTCGGCAGCCGGTCCCGCCCCCTGAGCAGGGACGCGCTGGAGGGCGGACGCGTCCACGGGCCGCTGCTTCTCCAAGGGCAGCGGTGTGGTGCGCGGCGTGAACCAGCCGTCCCCGCCCGGCATGTCGTTGTCCCCCGACGTAGTGGTCGGAGCGTCCATGGTGTGCCCTCGCCTCGAACGTCTTGCGGTCGGTCTGCGCACCCCCTTCAGGGGAAGGCGCATGCTTTCCCCCGGTGGGCGGCAGCCGTAGCGGCCGTGCGACCTGCCACCCCATCGGATGGGGCGGTCGCCTACCCGGAAACGCCGCTCTCACGCTCTGCGTCCCGCTGGCTGCCTGCCCTGTTCTCGGCCCGTGCGGGACCTGTGCAACACCGTCCCGGACATGACCCGGAGTCGACCCTACCGGCGGAGGAGGCACACACAAGTGCCTCACCCAGAGCGGCAGCCGATGTTTCACGTGAAACACGTCCTGCTGTCCACGAGCTGTGCAGAGGACCACGGCATGACCAAAAGACGGTCTGTCTGCAGGGAAACGGCTGGACGCCGGGGTGCCCGGTCAGACAGCCTGACCTGCGTGTCGACTCCTTCCCTCGCTGCTCTGCCCATCCGCCGACTGACGCTTCGCGATCTCACCGCCTGCGCCGACTTGTCCGAGAACCGGGGGTGGCCGCGCGAGGAACACAAGTGGGGTTTCCTCCTGACTGCCGGGAAGGGATACGGCATCGATGATCCCGTGGGCGGTCTCGTGGCCGCCTGCGTGGTCACGGAGTACGGTCCGTCGGAGCGCCCGGATCTCGGTGCCGTCGGCATGGTCCTGGTGGCCGAACGCCATGCTCGCCAGGGTGTCGGCCGCCGCTTGATGCGCCATGTCGTGGCCGCCATGGGAACCACTCCCCTCACCCTGCACGCGACACCGAACGGCCGCCCTCTGTACGAGGAACTGGGTTTCAAGGTGACGGGCCGGGCGGAGATGCTGGTGGGCCACTTCGTTCCAGGTGGAGCGGAGCCCGGCGTATCCACGCGTGCCGCCACCGCGGAGGATCTCCCCGCGATCCTGCGTCTCGACGAGGAGGTCTTCGGCGCGGACCGCACTCCCCTGATCACCCGGCTTCCCGCCTTCGCCGACCAGTTGCGGGTGGCCGAGGAGAACGGCCGCATCACCGGCTACACGGCGGCATGGCCCAACATGGACACCCATGTCATCGGCCCGCTGGTCGCCCAGGACACGGAAACGGCCAAGGCACTGATCGGCTCGCTGGCGGCGGGCACGGACCGTCCGCTGCGTACCGACATCGACGTGCGTCATGAGGAGCTGCTGGCCTGGGCGAAGGCGCGAGGACTTGTCTCCGTGGCCTTCAACGCCGTCATGACGTACGGGATCACCCATCTCCCGGGAGACTGGAGCCGCCGCTTCGCCCCCCTCACCGTGGCCGCGGGCTGAGTCCGCGCACGAACGCCGGCCCCGCCGCTTGCTGCGACGGGGCCGACGTCGTGTTCGTGGGCTCGCGGCTCAGGCGAGCGCCTGGACGGCCGTGACGGCGAAGCCGTGGTCCTGCTCCGGGGCACCACCGCCGACGCCGACCGCGCCGATCAGCCGGCCGTCCCGGCGGACGGGCACTCCGCCGGCGATGAACAGCAGCGGCCGGTCGAGGGCCGTGGGCAGCGTGTGGAAGAGCCCGCCCGGCTGCACCGTGTCGACCAGGTCGGCGGTGGGGGCGTTCATCTGGAGGGCCGTGTACGCCTTGCGGGTGCTGGTCTCGCCGGAGATCAGCACGGCCCGGTCGTCCCGGCGGAAGGCCAGCAGATGGCCGCCGGCGTCCAGGACGGTGACGCTGACGGCGACCCCGGCGTCCTCCGCCGCGCGGCGGGCCGTGGCGACGAGCAGTTCGGCGTCCTCGATGGACAGCGGGGCGACGACGGTGGTGCTCATGGAGGTTCGCTCCTCGGGTTTTCCTGAGAGGGGGGTGTTCGCCGTTCCGGGGTTGGTCCCCGGGACGGAGGTCTGTGAGGGGTGCGCGGTCAGGCGCTCGATGCTGCGACGGCTCAGTGGTGGACCGGCGTCTGCTGCCGAGTGGGGGTGGCAGAGGCGATCACGGTGCCGCGGGTGCCGTCGCGGCGCTCGAGTTCCGCCGACAGAAAGGCGAGGACCAGGGCGGCCGCCGCGAGGGCGGCACCGACCCAGTTGGGTGCCGTGTAGCCGAAGCCGGCGGCGATCACGATGCCGCCGAGCCAGGCGGACAGGGCGTTGCCGAGGTTGAAGGCGCCGATGTTCACGGCCGACGCGAGCGTCGGGGCGCCGTGCGCCTGGTCGAGCACGCGCTTCTGCAGCGGCGGTACGGTCGCGAAGCCCAGGGCACCGATCAGGGCGATGGTGACAGCCGCCGCGATCTTGCTGTGGGCGGTGAGTGTGAAGAGCGCCAGGACCAGGGCCAGAGCGCCCAGGGAGACGTACAGCATCGGCATCAGGGCACGGTCGGCGAACCGGCCGCCGACGAGGTTGCCGCCGACCATGCCCAGGCCGAACAGGACCAGCAGCCAGGTCACCGAGCCGTCGGCGAAGCCCGCGATGTGCGTCATCATCGGCGCGATGTAGGTGATGGCCGCGAAGACCCCGCCGAAGCCGAGGACGGTCATCGCCATGGCGAGCAGAACCTGAGTGTTCTTGAAGGCGGCCAGCTCGTGCTTCAGGTGCACTCCCTCGGGCCTCGGCATCTCGGGCACCAGCTTGGCGACGCCGGCGAGGCCGACGACCCCGAGGGCGGCCACGATCCCGAAGGTGACGCGCCAGCCGACGTGCTGGCCGATGAGCGTGCCCAGCGGGACGCCGACGACATTGGCGACGGTCAGGCCGGTGAACATCATGGCGATGGCGCCGGCCTTCTTGTGCGGTTCCACCAGTTCGGCCGCGACGACCGACCCGATACCGAAGAAGGCGCCGTGCGCGAGAGAGGCGATCACGCGTCCGATCAGCATGATCGCGAAAGCGGGGGCCGCCGCGGAGAGCAGGTTGCCGGCGATGAACAGTCCCATTAGCAGCATCAGCATGCGCTTGCGGGAGACCTTGGTGCCGAGCACGGTCATCAACGGGGCGCCGACGACCACGCCGAGCGCGTAGCCCGTCACCAGCAGGCCCGCCGTGGGGATGGAGACCCCGAAGTCGCCCGCGACCTGAGGCAGCAAGCCCATGATCACGAACTCGGTCGTTCCGATTCCGAAGGCCCCGATCGCGAGGGCCAGGAGCGCGAGAGGCATGAAGGGGTACACCTTCCCAGACGATTGCGTGTGCGCTTTTCGTGCGTTCACAATAATTGCAGACGCGGGCTATATGCAAGCGCTGGCAATTGCGGCACTGCTCTACCCTTGAGGCAGCCGCTCCGGGACGGAGGAGAACGCCAATGACAGCGACGGATCCCGCGCTCACCGCCCTCGCACAGGGCTGGTGTGCCCTGTCTGCGCTGCACGGGAGGATCGAGGCGCACATCGAGCGCGCCCTGCAGGCAAAGCACGACCTGAGCGTGCGTGAGTATTCGCTGCTGGATGTACTGAGCCGCCAGCACGACGGCGAGGGCGGGCATCTGCAGATGAAGCAGGTCGCCGACGCGGTCGTTCTCAGCCAGAGCGCCACCACCCGCCTGGTGACCCGGCTGGAGGACCGCGGTCTGCTGGAGCGCTATCTGTGCCCCACCGACCGGCGCGGCATCTACACCAATGTCACCGAGGCGGGTCTGCGGCTCCTCGAGGAGGCGCGGCCCACCAATGACGCCGCCCTGCGCGAGGCCCTGGACGAGGCCTCGCGGAATCCCGAACTGGCCCCTCTGGTACGGGTCGTGGAGTCGCTGAACGTACCGGCATAGGGTGCGCCCATGGGAGATCTTGAAATACGGCGTGCGACCGTCGACGACCTGCCGGCGATCGTCGCGATGCTCGCCGACGACCCGCTCGGCGCCCAACGCGAGTCACCCGACGACATGACTCCGTACCGGGCCGCGCTGGAGCGCCTGGAAGCCGATCCCAACCAGCATCTCGTCGTCGCCGTCCGCGAAGGCCGTGTGATCGGAACCCTTCAGCTCACGGTGATTCCGGGTCTCTCGCACCGGGGTGCCACCCGCGCCCTCATCGAGGCCGTGCGCATCCACGCCGACGAGCGGGGCGGCGGGCTGGGCGGGCAGCTGATCGAGTGGGCGATCGAGACCTCACGTCGGCTCGACTGCCGGATGGTGCAGCTGACGTCCGACAAGACCCGCACCGACGCCCACCGCTTCTATGAACGGCTTGGTTTCAGCGCCTCGCACGAAGGCTTCAAGCTGCGTCTTTGACGGGCACCGGCGAACCCGAAGGCGCAGGGGGTGTGTTTCACGTGAAACACACCCTCTGCGCCAGAAATGCCTAGCCGATCCCCCTCCAGCCCTGCGGGTCCACTCCACCGGGGACGGCTGCCTCAGGGTCGTACGGCTGCCGTGTGAAGACAAACGAGCCCAGGTCGAGGTGGCTCAGGGATCCGTCCTGGCGCCGTACCGGCCGCAGGAGCTCACCGGCGTAATACCCCTCCAGTCCCGTCCAGGTGCCGTCGCCGTTGGACCGGAAGCGGGCGCGCCGGCCGCTGCCGGTCAACGGGGCGAGGGCGAGAAGGCCGTCGGCGGTCACTCGAAGGCCGAAGGCGCTGGTGCCCCAATACCACTGTCCCGCCAGCTCCAGAACCGTCGGATCGATCTCGCGCAGGGGCCGCCAGGGTTCCGGGATCCGCGGTTCCGCCTCGGCCACGATCCGTACCAGGTCGGCGCCCAACGCGCCCAGCAGCGGTCCGCTGGTGCAGTTGGCGAGCACCACCGCGGCCACATCGTCCTCCACGCTGAGGGTGAGGTTCGCCAGGAAGCCCGGCAGCGAGCCGGAGTGCCCCACCAGGAGCCGGCCGTCACGCCGCTGGATCTGCAGGCCGAGGCCGTACGTGGCCCCGTCCAGTACGTCCGCCGTCTCGGCGGGTGCGGCGGGCGTGCGCATTTCCCGTACCGACTCCGCGCTCAGAACCCGGTCGTCACCCGCGGCGAGAAACGCGGCGAACAGCGCCAGATCGCCCGTGGTCGACCACAGCTGGCCGGCCGGGGCCATCCTGCCCAGGTCCTCCAGCGGCTCCGGCAGCATCGCGTCCGCCCACGGATGCACGGCCCAGCCACCGGCGTGCGGGGCCTGCGGCTGCGTGCTCGTACGGTGCAGGCCGAGCGGCTCGAGGATCTCGTTGCGCAGCACCTGTTCCCAGGGAGCGCCCCGCAGTTGCTCCACCAGAGCACCGAGCACGGTATATCCGGGGTTGGAGTAGTGGTGCCGCCGGCCGACAGGGTGCACAAGAGGCTGCTCGCCCAGCACATCACCCAGCTCCGGACGCAGGGTGCCCGGGGTCCGCTCCCACCACGGTGCGGGCGACTCCGCCACCAACCCCGCGGTGTGCGCGAGGAGTTGGGCGATGGTCGCCTCGGCGGCGCCGGTGCCGGGCAGATGTTTCTCCAGCGGGTCTCCCAGGTCCAGCAGGCCCTCGTCGCGCAGCCGCATCACCAGGACGGCGGTGAAGGTCTTGGTGATGGACCCGATGCGGTACTGCACGTTCTCGTCCGGCCCGTGCCCGTCCACCGAGGTCCGTGCCCCGTGCCAGACTGCTCTGCCGTCCCGGACCACGGAGGCGACCAACGAGGGCGCCCGGCCCTCGGCCTGGGCGACGGCGATCCGGTGCAGCAGGGCGCGGCGCGTCCCGGGGAGCAGGTCTTCCTGAGATGACGTCATGGGCCCAGTCCACCTGGTGCGACCGCGGACGTCGAGCCCATTTCCCCTGGCCTGAAGATGCTGTCTCGGCCGGGGCGGGGATCAGGTCTGGGCCATGTCCACGAACCGCGAGTAGTGGCCCTGGAAGGCGACCGTGATGGTGGCCGTGGGGCCGTTACGGTGCTTGGCCACGATCAGGTCGGCCTCGCCCGCGCGCGGGGACTCCTTCTCGTACGCGTCCTCGCGGTGCAGCAGGATGACCATGTCGGCGTCCTGCTCGATGGAGCCCGATTCACGCAGGTCCGAGACCATGGGCTTCTTGTCGGTGCGCTGCTCGGGGCCACGGTTGAGCTGGGAGAGCGCGATGACCGGGATCTCCAGCTCCTTGGCGAGCAGCTTGAGGTTACGCGACATGTCCGAGACCTCCTGCTGGCGGCTCTCGGCGCGCTTGGAGCCGCCGGACTGCATCAGCTGGAGGTAGTCGATGACGACCAGCTTCAGGTCGTTGCGCTGCTTCAGACGCCGGCACTTGGCGCGGATCTCCATCATCGACAGGTTGGGAGAGTCGTCGATGTAGAGCGGGGCTGCCGAGACGTCCGGCATGCGGCGGGCGAGCCGGGTCCAGTCCTCGTCGGTCATCGTGCCGGACCGCATGTGGTGCAGGGCGACCCGGGCCTCGGCGGACAGCAGACGCATCGCGATCTCGTTGCGGCCCATCTCGAGGGAGAAGATGACGCTCGGCAGGTTGTGCTTGATCGAGGCGGCCCGCGCGAAGTCCAGGGCGAGCGTCGACTTGCCCATGGCGGGCCGGGCGGCGATGACGATCATCTGACCGGGGTGCAGGCCGTTGGTCAGCGAGTCGAAGTCGGTGAAGCCGGTCGGCACACCGGTCATCTCCCCGCTGCGCGAGCCGATCGCCTCGATCTCGTCGAGGGCGCCCTCCATGATGTCGCCGAGCGGCAGATAGTCCTCGCTGGTGCGCTGCTCGGTGACGGCGTAGATCTCGGCCTGGGCGCGGTTGACGATCTCGTCCACGTCGCCGTCGGCCGCGTATCCCATCTGTGTGATGCGCGTACCGGCTTCGACCAGGCGGCGCAGGACCGCCCGCTCATGGACGATCTCCGCGTAGTACTCGGCGTTGGCCGCCGTCGGCACGGTCTGGACGAGGCTGTGCAGATACGCGGCGCCGCCGACCTTGTTGATCTCACCGCGCTTGGTGAGCTCGGCGGCGATGGTGATCGGGTCGGCCGGCTCGCCCTTGGCGTAGACGTCCAGGATCGCTTGGAAGATCGTCTCGTGCGCCGGCTTGTAGAAGTCGTGGCCCTTGAGGATCTCGACGACGTCGGCGATGGCGTCCTTGGACAGCAGCATGCCGCCCAGCACCGACTGCTCGGCGTCCAGGTCCTGCGGCGGCACCCGCTCGAAGGAGGAGCCGCCGCCGTCCCAGGAGCCGTTCTCCCGGCCCCGGTCGTGCTGTTCGTCACGACCCCGGCCGCCGTCACCGCGTCGACGGGAGGCCGGCAGGCGATCACTGGGTCCGGCATCGGCCCACGGATCGTCCAAGGGCTCGGAAATGCTCACCGAGCCACCTCCTCCCGTCCGCGCGGCGGACCTCGCCGTGTCCTCTTTTGTACGGCACGGCACTGACAACTGAGAGGCCCAACTCCGGTTCCGACGCGTCGGTTTTGTGTGGGTTCCAGGGCTCACGAAAGAGTGCCTTGGAAGGACGCTCTCCGGGCTGCGGGAAGGAGCGGGCGCCGGACAACGGTAGGCCCGTCGGCACCGTCAGCCAATCTGGTTATCCACAGGCCATGTGGACGACGGCCCGGATGCTGTGGAGAACTCGCCGAAACCTGTGCACGACCCGGTGGACAGCCCTGTGAACAAGACCTCGCCACCACCCACAACACGGCCTTGACCTGCGCCTTTACCGTCCACTGGCTGTGCAGAAGAAAAACTTCCCCAGTCGGGCCGAGATTGCTTCGAACGGTGCCCGAATCGACACGCCACGATCGAAAGAGTAAGGGGTGGTCGCCAGTTGCATCGCTTACCTGTGGACGATTAGATTAGTGCTCATGACACAGGCTCCCGCGATACCCGAGGCCACCCGACGGCGCCACGATCGAGAGATCGTGGCGCTGGCCGTCCCGGCCTTCGGCGCGCTCGTCGCGGAACCTCTCTTCGTCATGGCGGACAGTGCCATCGTCGGACATCTCGGGACCGCCCAGCTCGCCGGTCTCGGTGTCGCCTCGGCCCTGCTCACCACCGCGGTGAGCGTCTTCGTCTTCCTGGCCTACGCCACCACCGCGGCCGTGGCCCGGCGCGTCGGTGCCGGAGATCTGCAGGCCGCCATCCGCCAGGGCATGGACGGTATCTGGCTGGCGCTGCTCCTCGGCATCGCCGTCATCGCCGTCGTCCTCCCCTTGGCGCCGGGCATCGTGGATCTCTTCGGCGCCTCGGCGACCGCCGCGCCCCATGCCACGACGTATCTGCGCATCTCCTCGCTGGGCATCCCGGCAATGCTGATCGTCCTCGCCGCCACCGGAGTCCTCCGCGGGCTGCAGAACACCAGAACCCCGCTCCATGTCGCCGTCGCGGGCTTCGTCGCCAACGGCGCGCTCAACGCCGGACTCGTGTACGACGCGGGGCTCGGCATCGCCGGTTCGGCCTGGGGAACCGTCATCGCCCAGTGCGGCATGGCGGCCGCCTATCTCACCGTGGTCGTGCGCGGGGCCCGTCGACACGGCGCTTCCCTCCGCCCCGACACCGCCGGCATCAGGGCCTCGGCTCAGGCAGGCGTTCCACTCCTGGTCCGCACCCTGTCGCTGCGGGCAATCCTGATGATTGCCACGGCGGTCGCGGCGCATCTGGGAGATGCCGAGATGGCCGCCCACCAGATCACTTTGTCCCTGTGGAACCTGCTGGCCTTCGCTCTCGACGCCATTGCGATCGCAGGACAGGCCATCATCGGCCGCTACCTCGGAGCAGACGACGCCCGAGGGGCCCGTGAGGCCTGCCGCCGCATGGTCCAGTGGGGCGTCGCCACCGGCGCGGTCCTCGGCCTTCTCGTCGTGGCGGCCCGTCCACTCTTCCTGCCGCTGTTCACCAGTGACTCCGTGGTCAAGGACGCCGCCCTGCCCGCACTGCTGATGGTGGCCCTCTCGCAGCCGATCTGCGGGATCGTCTTCGTGTTGGACGGGGTCCTGATGGGCGCCGGCGACGGGCCGTACCTGGCCGGGGCCATGGTCGTCACCCTCGCCGTCTTCGCCCCGGCCGCCCTGCTCGTCCCCGCCCTCGGCGGAGGTCTCACGGCGCTGTGGGCCGCGATGACCCTCATGATGACCCTCCGCTTGCTGACGCTGTGGCTGCGCACGCGATCGGGGTGCTGGATCGTGACCGGCGCGACCCGGTGACCGTACCGGCGTAACGGACCCAGCCCGGTTTCACGTGAAACATCCCGCGCCTCGCGCAGTGTTTCCGACGCACAGCCACGCAAGCGGTGTCTCCGGCACACGGACATGCGAAAGGGGGCCGCCCCGCAAGGGACGGCCCCCTTCTCAGCCGTTCAAGCCGAGCGCAGCGTCAGGCCGCGACGACCTCGATGTTGACCTTGGCGGCAACCTCGGGGTGCAGACGCACGGACGTCTCGTGGGCGCCCAGCGTCTTGATCGGCGCGCCGAGCTCGATGCGGCGCTTGTCGACCTCGGGGCCACCGGAAGCCTTGATCGCGGACGCGATGTCGGCCGGGGTGACGGAACCGAAGAGACGGCCGGACTCGCCGGAGCGGACGGCCAGGCGGACCTTGACGCCCTCGAGCTGGGCCTTCACCTGGTTGGCCTGCTCGATGGTCTGGATCTCGTGGATCTTGCGGGCGCGGCGGATCTGCTCGACGTCCTTCTCGCCACCCTTGGTCCAGCGGATAGCGAACTTCCGCGGGATCAGGTAGTTGCGAGCGTAACCGTCCTTGACGTCGACGACGTCGCCCGCGGCACCGAGGCCGGTGACCTCGTGGGTGAGGATGATCTTCATGAGTTGGTCACCCTCCCTTAGCGCGCGGTGGACGTGTAGGGCAGCAGCGCCATCTCACGGCTGTTCTTCACGGCCGTGGCGACGTCACGCTGGTGCTGCGTGCAGTTGCCGGTCACGCGGCGGGCACGGATCTTGCCGCGGTCGGAAATGAACTTCCGCAGCATGTTCGTGTCCTTGTAGTCCACGTACGTGACCTTGTCCTTGCAGAAAGCGCAGACCTTCTTCTTCGGCTTGCGCACAGGCGGCTTCGCCATGGTGTTTCTCCTGTGTGATCAAGAAGTGTGGGTACGGCCCGTCCCTGGCCCGGGGACCTGGAAGTCCGAGGACCTAGAAGGGGGGCTCGTCCGAGTAGCCGCCACCGCCGCCGGAGCCTCCGCCCCAGCCGCCGCCCTGCTGACCGCCGGCGGGAGCGCCGGAGGCCCACGGGTCGTCGGCCGGAGCGCCGCCGCCCTGCTGACCGCCGCCGGGGCCCGCGCCCCAGCCGCCGCCACCCTGGCCGCCACCGCCGCCGTAACCGCCCTGGCCACCGCGAGCGCCACCGGCGGTCTTGGTGACCTTGGCCGTGGCGTTGCGCAGGCTGGGGCCGACTTCCTCGACGTCCAGCTCGTAGACCGTGCGCTTGACGCCCTCACGGTCCTCGTAGGACCGCTGCTTCAGCCGGCCCTGCACGATGACGCGCATGCCTCGCTGGAGCGACTCGGCGACGTTCTCCGCCGCCTGACGCCAGACCGAGCAGGTCAGGAACAGGCTCTCGCCGTCCTTCCACTCGTTCGTCTGGCGGTCGAAGGTGCGGGGGGTGGACGCGACACGGAACTTCGCGACCGCCGCACCGGACGGGGTGAAGCGCAGCTCGGGGTCGTCGACAAGATTGCCGATGACCGTGATGACGGTCTCGCCTGCCATGGGGGAACCTCTCGGCGGGTTTGCTGCTCTGGCTGCTTGCTTGCTACTCGAATCCCGAGATCAGCTGAGCGAAGCTCAGTGGGTCTCGGGGCGGAGGACCTTGGTCCGGAGGACCGACTCGTTCAGGTTCATCTGGCGGTCGAGCTCCTTGACGACCGCAGGCTCGGCCTGCAGGTCGATGACCGAGTAGATGCCCTCGGGCTTCTTCTTGATCTCGTAGGCGAGACGACGACGGCCCCAGGTGTCGACCTTCTCAACCTTGCCGCCGCCGTCACGGACGACGGACAGGAAGTTCTCGATCAGCGGGGAGACAGCGCGCTCCTCGAGATCGGGGTCGAGGATGACCATCACCTCGTAGTGACGCATGTGGAACCCACCTCCTTTGGACTCAGCGGCCACGGTCGTTCCGTGGCAGGAGGGTCGTGATGCGTACGCAACGGTATCGGCCGCCACTGACAATCGGGGGCCTGTGAGGGGACCCCGCAGTGTTACCTGGGCAGGCGTGGGCAGACACCGGTGCAGACGGTACAGACTACCCGCACACCCGCTTCCGGTTGAAATCCGGCCGTGAAGACCGTCACCCTGTACACGTCGGGTGTGTACGGCGCTACTATGCGCCGCCTTCCGCAGGAGGTGCCCATGGCACAGGCAATGCATCCCAACGTCGCCGGTTCCCTCTTCGCCACGGACGGCAAGCGCCGCCCGCTTCAGGACACCCTGATGGCGGTGACGTTCGTCCTCGGGTTCCTGTCCTTCATCACGTCCTTCTTCCACGGCCTCCACCTGCTGTCCTCGTGGACAGGGCTGGTGGGACTCGGCACCGGCATCTACGGGCAGTGGATCTCCGTGACCACCCGGGAGCGCTTCGTTCTGATCCTGGGTCTCGGCGCCGCGGGGGTCGGTTTCCTGATCAGCATGGCGCACGGGGGGCTGTTCGGCGGTCTCGTCAGCGGCTGACGGCCGTACGACGTCCGCCGGACGTCCTTTTTCACCGCACGGGCCGCCCCGGCCGCGCATCTGGCCGGGGTGAAGGCCCGTACGCCCAGTCGGGGCGCTCGCGGGGCGCAGTAGGCTTCGGCGCGAGAGCCGGAGCCCCTGACCCATGGGGACACACCAGCCCGAGGAGCGCCCCGACATGAGCCTGACCCTGAGGACCATCAGCCGCGAGCAACATCTGGCCTACATCCAGAGCCTGCCGTCGGCGAGTCACATGCAGGTCCCGGCCTGGGCCGATGTGAAGGCGGAGTGGCGCTCGGAGAACCTCGGCTGGTTCGACGACCGCACCGGCGAGCTGGTCGGCGCCGGCCTGGTCCTCTACCGGCAGCTGCCCAAGATCAAGCGCTATCTCGCCTATCTGCCGGAAGGCCCGGTCATCAACTGGTTCGCGCCGAACCTGGACGACTGGATCCAGCCGATGCTGGCGCACCTGAAGCAGCAGGGCGCCTTCTCGGTGAAGATGGGCCCGCCGGTGATCATCCGGCGCTGGAACGCCGACACGATCAAGAGGGGCATCCAGGACCAGGACGTCAAGCGCCTGCGCGACCTGGAGGCCGACTTCATCGAGCCGCGTGCCTTCGAGGTGGCCGACAAGCTGCGCCGTATGGGCTGGCAGCAGGGCGAGGACGGCGGCGCCGGCTTCGGCGACGTACAGCCGCGGTACGTCTTCCAGGTGCCGCTGGCCAACCGCTCCCTGGAAGAGGTCCACAAGAACTTCAACCAGCTGTGGCGGCGCAACATCAAGAAGGCCGAGAAGGCCGGCGTCGAGGTCGTCCAGGGCGGATACCAGGACCTGCCCGAGTGGCAGCGCCTGTACGAGATCACCGCGGTGCGCGACCACTTCCGGCCCCGCCCGCTGTCGTACTTCCAGCGCATGTGGACGGCCCTCAACACCGAGGACCCCAACCGGATGCGGCTGTACTTCGCCCGTCACAACGGCGTGAACCTGTCCGCGGCCACGATGCTGATCGTCGGGGGGCACGTCTGGTACTCCTACGGCGCCTCGGACAACATCGGCCGCGAGGTGCGGCCCTCGAACGCGATGCAGTGGCGGATGCTGCGCGACGCCTACGCGCTCGGCGCCACCGTCTACGACCTGCGCGGCATCTCCGACTCCCTGGACGAGACGGACCACCTGTTCGGTCTGATCCAGTTCAAGGTCGGCACCGGCGGTCAGGCGGCCGAGTACCTCGGCGAGTGGGACTTCCCGCTGAACAAGCTGCTCCACAAGGCGCTCGACATCTACATGTCGCGCCGCTGACCCGCGGGCGTTTGGTTCCATAGGGTCACAGCTTCCACACCTCTGACACACCGCAGCCACGAGAAAGGTTCCGGTCCGGCCATGGCGCTCACGCTCTACGTCGACACCGCGCGCTGGCGGGCGCACCACAAGCACGTGCAGGAGCAGTTCCCGGGTCTCGTCCCGGTCTGCAAGGGCAACGGCTACGGCTTCGGGCACGAGCGGCTGGCCGAGGAGGCCACGCGACTGGGCGCGGACCTGCTCGCCGTCGGCACCACCTACGAGGCCGCGCGCATCAAGGACTTCTTCGGCGGTGACCTGCTGGTGCTGACGCCGTACCGGCGCGGCGAGGAGCCCGTGCCGCTGCCCGACCGGGTGGTGCGCTCGGTGTCGTCGGTCGACGGCGTGTACGGCCTTGTCGGGGCGCGTGTCGTCATCGAGGTGATGTCCTCGATGAAGCGCCACGGCATCAGCGAGCAGGACCTGCCCCAGCTGCACCAGGCCATAGAGAACGTCCGGCTGGAGGGCTTCGCCATCCACCTGCCGCTGGACCGCACCGACGGATCCGACGCCGTCGAGGAGGTCATCGGCTGGATGGACCGGCTGCGCGCGGCCCGGCTGCCGCTGCACACGATGTTCGTCAGCCACCTCAAGGCCGACGAACTCGCCCGGCTCCAGCAGCAGTTCCCGCAGACCCGGTTCCGCGCCCGCATCGGCACGCGGCTGTGGCTGGGGGACCACGAGGCCACCGAGTACCGCGGGGCCGTCCTGGACGTCACACGCGTGGCCAAGGGCGACCGGTTCGGTTACCGGCAGCAGAAGGCGGCCTCCGACGGCTACCTGGTCGTTGTCGCGGGCGGTACGTCGCACGGCGTGGGCCTGGAGGCCCCGAAGGCCCTGCACGGCGTCATGCCGCGTGCCAAGGGCGTCGCACGGGCCGGCCTCGCCACGGTCAACCGGAACCTTTCTCCGTTCGTCTGGGGCGGCAAGCAGCGCTGGTTCGCCGAGCCCCCGCACATGCAGGTCTCGATCCTGTTCGTCCCCGCGGACGCCCCGGAACCGAAGGTCGGCGACGAACTGGTGGCCCATCTGCGGCACACCACCACCCAGTTCGACCGACTCGTGGACCGCTGAGCCCGGTCCCGGCACGGCCGGGAGGCCGTACGCAATCAGCGAAAGGGCCGCTGTAGAGGGGCCGCTGTAGAAGACAGCGAGAAGGCCGTACCCGCATCCCGCGTGTACGGCCTTCTTCATGACTTCCCGACGGTACGTTCGCTCAGAGCGAACCGTCCTCCGCGGAGGGCGGCGCCGGCCTGCCCCAGTCCACCTGGGCCCCGTCGAAGTGCGCTGCGTGCCGCGGCGGGTGGGCTGCGGCACCGAGCACGAAGACGTCCTCCGCGCCGTCGAGCACTCCGCCCGAGGGGTCGTCGTCGCCCGAGCGGCGCACCACGTCCCGCTCCGGCATGAGGATGTCCCGTACGACGACGGCGCACAGATACAGCGTGCCCACCAGGTGCAGCACGATCGCCCAGTGGTAGCCGTGCGTCGGCAGCCCCTTGTGGGCGTCACCACTGGTCGTGTACGCGAGGTACATCCAGATGCCGAGGAAGTACGCCACCTCGCACGCCTGCCAGATCAGGAAGTCACGCCACTTGGGCCGGGCGAGCACCGCCAGTGGCACCAGCCACAGGACGTACTGCGGCGAGTAGACCTTGTTGGTGACGATGAATGCCGCCACGATCAGGAAGGCCAGCTGGGCGAAGCGCGGCCGGCGCGGGGCGGTGAAGGCCAGCGCTGCGATGCCGAGGAAGGCCAGCACCACCAGCACCATCGCCGCGGCGTTCACGAAGCCGGTGCTCGGCGGGTTGCTGGAGTTCTGGGCCCAGATCAGCCAGAACGAACCGAAGTCGACGCCCCGCTCCTGGCTGAACGTGTAGAACTTCGACCACCCCGGGAACGCGAACAGCATCACCGGCAGGTTCACCACGAGCCAGGCGATCACCGCACCGCCCACGGCCTGTGCGTACTCCCGCCATTTGCCGGCGCGCCAGCACAGCAGGAGCAGCGGGCCCAGCAGGAACACGGGATAGAGCTTGGCGGCCGTGGCGAGGCCCAGGAGGACGCCGAAGGCGACGGGACGGCTCCGGGACCACATCAGCATCGCGGCGGCCGTGAGCGCCACCGCCAGCAGGTCCCAGTTGATGGTCGCGGTGAGCATGAAGGCGGGCGCCAGGGCGACCAGCAGACCGTCCCAGGGGCGGCGGTGGTGGGTGCGGGCCACGCAGACGGCGATGACGGCCGCGCACACCATCAGCATCCCGGCGTTGACGAACCAGTACCACTGCTCCTGGTGCTGGATGCCGCCGCTGTGCGGGGTGAGCCAGGACGCCACCTCCATGAACAGACCGGTCAGCACCGGGTACTCGAGGTAGCCCATGCCGCCGGACATGTCGTCCGGGAGCTTGTCGAAGTACGGCACGAGGTGGTCGGCGAATCCGCGGCCCTGGTAGAGGTGCGGGATGTCCGAGTAGCAGGCCTTCGTGTACTGGCTGCTCGCCCCGAAGAACCAGGCGCTGTGGTAGCAGGGCGCCTTCTGGACCAGGCCGAGGGCGAACATGCCGATCGCCACGAGCGCGACCACCCGTACGGGGGTCCACCAGGAGGTCCCGAGCAGCGCGCGCCGCCCCAGCGGGCCACCGATCAGCTCGCTGCCGGCCCGGGCGATCTCGTCCTCGCTGGTCGGACGCACCGGTTCTGCCGTGGCGGGCCGCACGGGCTCGGGCTCGTACCTGCTCGCAGGCGTCATCTCTGCACTGGGCATGGGGCACATCCTGCCGTACCTGTCTAGGAAAACGACGTGGGCCGCCGCACCCGGTGGGGTGCGGCGGCCCATGTTTCACGTGAAACACCCGTGGTGGTCGAAATGCATGCCACCCGGTCAGATGGGGCGGCTAACCGGTCTTACCGCCGAAGAGGCCTCCGTTGCCATTGCCGCGGGTGTTGCCTCCCGTCCCGGTCGTGTCCGTGACGGTCGGCGTGGGATCGGTGCCTCCTGTGGTTCCACCGTTGTCCGTACCGCCATTGGCGCCGCCGTTGCCGTTGCAGTTGTTGGTCCAGCTCCACTGGCAGGTGTCGCTCACCGACGGGGACGGAGAGGGGGACGCCTGGCTGGGCGACGGGCTGGGCGACGGGCTCTGCGTCTGGCTCTGGGTTGCCGAGGGAGTCGGTGTCGGACTCGGTTCGGCGTTGAGCACCTTGCCGATGGGCTCCGGAGTCGGGAACTTCATGACCGGCTCGTTCGCCAGCGCCTGGGACATGTAGTCGTGCCAGATCTCGGCCGGGAACGAGGCACCGTGGATCTTCTCCTGGCCACCCGTTCCGTACATCTCCAGGAACGTCCGGTTCTTGTTCTTCGCGTTGTCGTCCAGCCGGAACATGCTGATCGCGGTCGACAGCTGAGGGGTGTAGCCGACGAACCACGCCGACTTGTTGCCGTCCGTGGTACCGGTCTTACCGGCGACCTCGCGCCCCGGGAGCTGCGCGTGGGTACCGGTGCCCTTGTCCACCACGGTCTTCAGCACGTCGGTCACGTTGTCGGCGACCTGCGGGGTGAAGGCCTCGGTGGACTTGTCCCGGTGCTGGAAGACCACACCGTCCTTGTCGGTCACCTTCACGACGGAATACGGATCACGCTGCTGACCGCTGGCCGCGAACGTGCCGTATGCGGAGGCCATGCGGATCGCGCTGGGGTCCGACGTACCGATCGAGAAGGAAGGGTAGTTGGAGCTGGCAAGGCTGCTCTCGAGAATGCCGGCGTCCATGGCACTCTCCTTGACCTTGTCCAGTCCCACATCCATGCCGAGCTGGACGTAGGCGGAGTTCACCGAGAACTGCATCGCCTCGCGAAGGTCGATCTTGTAGCCCGGCGGGTCTCCGACGGACTCACCGCCGTCGTTGGTCTGCAGCCACTCCTTGCCGTCCTTGTCGGTCCAGACCGTCCCGTCGTAGTTCTTGATCTTGAGTTTGTTCTTTCCGCTGTACAGGCTCTTGGGGGAGGCGACCGTGCGAGCGTCCTGCGGCTGTGACTCCGGCCCGTGCGGGTCGCGCACACCCCACTTCATGGCCGCCGCCAGGACGAACGGCTTGAACGTCGAACCCACCTGGGCACCGGTCGAGTCCGCGTTGTCGGTGAAGTGCTTGGTCGCGTCCTCACCGCCGTAGATGGCCTTGATGGCTCCCGTGGTCGGTTCCACGGAAGCCCCGCCGAACTGGACGTACGTGTCCGTGTCGGGCCGCTGCTTCGGTTTGATGTTCGCCTTCTGGACCTTCTTCACCGCCGCTTCCAGCTCGTTGACCTTCCTCTTGTCGAAGGTCGTGTAGATCTGGTAGCCGCCCTTCTGCAGGTCGTCGGCGGTGATGTGCGTCTGCGGGTTGTTGACCAGGTACGCCTTGGCAAGGTCGACGAGATAGCCGATCTGGCCCCCCAGCTGGCCGTTCGACCGGGGGTTCTGGATCTTGGGGAGGGTTCTGTACTTTGCCCGTTCCGCAGGACTGAGGTGGCCGTACTTGACCATCTTGTCGAGAGTGTCTTGCATCTGGGCCAGGGCCCGCCTGCTGTTGGCCTCCGGAGTCGCCGCGGGATCGAGGGAGGTGGCGCCCGCCGGGTCGTAGTACGTGGCGCCCTTGACCATCGCCGCGAGGAAGGCGCACTCGCCCGCGTCCAGCCTCGTGGCGTCCTTGTTGAAGTAGGCCCGGGACGCGGCCTGGAGGCCGTAGGCACCGCGGCCGAAGTACGTCGTGTTGAGGTAGCCCTCCATGATCTGGTCCTTGGGGACCTGGGCTCCCACCTTGATCGCGACGAAGATCTCCTTGAACTTCCTGGACAGCGTCTGTGCCTGGTCGTTCAGCATCGCGTTCTTGACGTACTGCTGGGTGATGGTCGAGCCACCCTGGGTCTGGCCGCCGCGGGCCATGTTCAGGACGGCACGGGCGATGCCCTTCGGGTCGATGCCGCTGTCGGTCTCGAAGGTCTTGTTCTCCTGCGAGATGACGGCGTAGCGCATGTCCTTCGGGATGCTGGCGAAGTTCATGTTCTGGCGGTTGACCTCACCGCCGGTCGCGACCATCACCGAGCCGTCGGACCAGTAGAAGACGTTGTTCTGCGCCTTGGCGACCGCGGCCTCGTTGGGCACGCTCACCATCGCGTACGCGATGCCCGCCACGGCCACCAGACTTCCGACGAAGCCGATGAACAGCCCGGTGACGAGCTTCCAGGAGGGCACCCAGCGGCGCCAGCCGTACCGGTCGGCCCTGGGATAGTCGATGATCCGCTTCCTGCCGGGGGCCGTCGCCGCCCGGCCTCTGCCGCGTCCGGGACCGGTCGGGCCGCCGCGCCGGCCGCCCGGGCCCGCGTTGTCGGCGCCTCTGCGGCGGCTGCCTCTCTGCGCCGCCCGGCGGGCCTCGGCACGGCTGCCGTAGGGGCGCTCCTCACTTCCCGGTCCGCTGCGACCCGGCCCATAGGAACTGGACCCATAGGAGTCGGCTGGAGATCCGGTGGCGCCTCGCGGTGCCGCACGGCGGCCGGAGGACGAGCCGGGCTGGCCGCGTCGGGCCGCGGCACGTCCGCCTCCCTGCGGCTGCGGCGGTTTGCGACGGTGCTCGCTCATCGAACGATTACTCCTCGGGCAGGCGCACCCGTGCGCGCCTGGAACGGCGGCTGGTTTCCGGTCCCCCCGAAGTACGGATGTGGTCGGTTCTGCATTCACCCGTACTGCACCGGGGACGACGACGCTCCCCAGGTGTCACTTGGTTCCCGGTGCTGTGCATGCCGCACAGACTACGCACCGCCAAAACCCGCCGAGCCCCGAAGTTCACCCCAAAACAGGCAACTTGCCTCAGGTGAACCGGTGATGTGATCCCGTTCACCGCCGTCCCTCTTGTCGCCTGCGCAAGGCCGTTCTATCGTCGTGATGTATCGAGTCGATACATCAGCGTGAGATAAAGACGCTGACAGATACGGCGAGACCCGCGTGAGCGATCAGCGGGACCGAGAGGAGGCGACGATGAGCCGACGTTCCGGCATCCTCGAGTTCGCCGTGCTCGGCCTGCTCCGCGAGTCCCCGATGCACGGCTACGAGCTGCGCAAACGACTCAACACGTCCCTGGGTGTGTTCCGGGCGTTCAGCTACGGGACGCTGTACCCCTGCCTCAAGACGCTGGTCGCCAACGGCTGGTTGATCGAGGAACCGGGCAGCACCCACGAGGACGCCGCTCCGCTCGCCGGACGCCGGGCGAAGATCGTGTACCGATTGACGGCAGAAGGCAAGGAGCACTTCGAGCAGCTGCTCGCGCAGACCGGCCCCGACGCGTACGAGGACGAGCACTTCGCCGCACGCTTCGCCTTCTTCGGGCAGACGTCGCGGGACGTGCGCATGCGTGTGCTCGAGGGCCGGCGCAGCCGCCTCGAGGAGCGTCTGGAGAAGATGCGCGCCTCTCTGGCACGCACCCGGGAGCGCCTCGACGACTACACACTCGAGCTCCAGCGCCACGGGATGGAGTCCGTGGAGCGCGAAGTGCGCTGGCTGAACGAGCTCATCGAGAGCGAGCGGGCCGGACGGGACCTGAAGGGTGCCGCATCCGGGGGGCCCGCTCAGCAGGACACCACCAATGGATCGACGGGCGGCCTGCCCCGTCGCGGGGACACCCCCCAGACGGATACGCCCGACGACACCGCCACGTGAGACCCACTCAGGGCCTCACTCGTACACACAGGGAGCAACCGGAATGGGTTCGGTTCGCGTAGCCATCGTCGGCGTGGGCAACTGCGCCGCGTCGCTGGTGCAGGGAGTCGAGTACTACAAGGACGCCGACCCGGCGACCAAGGTCCCCGGCCTGATGCACGTGCAGTTCGGTGACTACCACGTGCGCGACATCGAGTTCGTCGCCGCGTTCGACGTCGACGCCAAGAAGGTCGGCCTCGACCTCGCGGACGCGATCGGCGCCTCCGAGAACAACACCATCAAGATCTGCGACGTGCCCAGCACCGGTGTCACCGTCCAGCGCGGCCACACCCTCGACGGCCTCGGCAAGTACTACCGCGCCACCATCGAGGAGTCCGCCGAGGAGCCGGTCGACGTCGTCCAGGTCCTGAAGGACAAGCAGGTCGACGTCCTGGTCTGCTACCTGCCGGTCGGCTCGGAGGACGCGGCGAAGTTCTACGCCCAGTGCGCCATCGACGCCAAGGTCGCCTTCGTCAACGCCCTCCCGGTCTTCATCGCCGGCACCAAGGAGTGGGCGGACAAGTTCACCGAGGCCGGTGTGCCGATCGTCGGTGACGACATCAAGTCCCAGGTCGGCGCGACCATCACGCACCGCGTCATGGCGAAGCTGTTCGAGGACCGCGGTGTCATCCTCGACCGCACGATGCAGCTGAACGTCGGCGGCAACATGGACTTCAAGAACATGCTCGAGCGCGAGCGCCTGGAGTCCAAGAAGATCTCCAAGACGCAGGCCGTCACCTCCCAGATCCCCGACCGGGACCTCGGCGAGAAGAACGTCCACATCGGCCCGTCCGACTACGTGGCCTGGCTGGACGACCGCAAGTGGGCCTACGTCCGCCTCGAGGGCCGCGCCTTCGGTGACGTCCCGCTGAACCTGGAGTACAAGCTCGAGGTCTGGGACTCCCCGAACTCCGCGGGTGTCATCATCGACGCCCTGCGCGCCGCGAAGATCGCCAAGGACCGCGGCATCGGC
Source organism: Streptomyces sp. NPDC048192 (assembly GCF_043202415.1). Lineage (NCBI taxonomy): Bacteria > Bacillati > Actinomycetota > Actinomycetes > Kitasatosporales > Streptomycetaceae > Streptomyces > Streptomyces sp. NPDC048192. The sequence continues at coordinate 367,002 of NZ_JBIDAL010000004.1, read as the reverse complement.
GGCCCGATCCTGTCGGCGTCGAGCTACTTCATGAAGTCCCCGCCGGTCCAGTACTTCGACGACGAGGCCCGCGAGAACGTCGAGAAGTTCATCCGCGGCGAGGTCGAGCGATAGTTCGACCCGGCACGGCGCGCCGGAGTGCCTGACGGCGCCCGCTCGCCCGAGAACGCTCCTGCCAGGGCTGTGAAGGTCCCCGGGTTCCCTGACCCGGGGACCTTCCGCATATGTGAGGCTGTGCCCCATGCCCGTCGTCCGTGACCTGCGCGTCCTGTTGCGCCTGCGGTACTTCCGGCGCCTGCTCTCCATCCGCCTGCTGTCGCAGGGCGCCGACGGCGTCTATCAGGTCGCGCTCGCCGCATACGTGGTCTTCTCCCCGGAGAAACAGACCTCGGCCACTGCCATCGCCTCGGCAATGGCGGTCCTGCTGCTCCCCTACTCGCTGGTCGGCCCGTTCGCGGGCGTCCTGCTGGACCGCTGGCGGCGCCGGCAGGTCTTCGTGTACGGCAACCTGCTCCGCGCCGTGCTGGCCGCGGCCACCGCGGCACTGATGGTCAGCCGTGTCCCGGACTGGCTTTTCTACGTCTCGGCGCTGTGCGTCACGGCCGTCAACCGCTTCGTCCTCGCCGGGCTGTCCGCCTCCCTGCCGCGCGTGGTGGACACCGAGCGTCTGGTGCTCGCCAACTCCCTGAGCCCGACGGCCGGAACGCTCGCCGCGACCGCGGGCGGCGGCCTCGCGTTCGCCGTACGGCTCGTGGCATCCGATTCCGACGCCGCCGTGGTCCTTCTCGGCGCCTTCCTCTACCTGTGCGCCGCCCTGACCTCCCTGGCTGTGCCTCCCGCGCTCCTCGGCCCGGACCGACGGCCGGCACGGCCGCGCATGGCCACCGCCCTCGCCGGGACGGCACGGGAGCTCATAGCGGCCGTCCGTCATCTGGCCGCTCCCCGGCGCAGGGCAGCCGCATGGGCGCTGGCCGCGATGACACTGATGCGCTTCTGCTACGGCGCGCTTCTCGTCCTTCTGCTGATGCTGTGCCGGTACGCCCTGTCGACGAGCCCCGAGGACGGACTCCGGCTGCTCGGCCTCGCGCTGGCACTGTCGGGGGCGGGGTTCTTCGCGGCAGCCGCGGTCACACCGTGGTCGGCGGAACGCCTCGGCCCCGGCCGCTGGATCGTGGTGTGCTCCGGCGCCGCCACGGTCCTCGAACCCGCCCTCGGTCTTCCCTTCGCCACCGGCCCCCTCCTGGCCGCGGCCTTCGTCCTGGGCCTGACCACACAGGGGGCGAAGATCGCCACGGACACGATCGTGCAGTCCTCCGTCGACGACGGTTTCCGCGGCCGGATCTTCTCCGTGTACGACGTGCTCTTCAATGTGGCCTTCGTGGGGGCCGCCGGAGTAGCGGCCCTGATGCTGCCACCGGACGGCCGCTCGGCACTTCTGGTGATCCTGGTCGCCGTGATCTACGGCGGGGTGACCGCGGCCATGGCACATTTCGAGCGACGCCGAGGCGGCATCCCGGCGCAGAGTGGGTGACCCTCAGACGAAGAGGGGCGGTGTTTCACGTGAAACACCGCCCCTCGCTCGCTCCCGGTCTCGCGGCATGTTTCACGTGAAACATCGTCACCCCGGACCCGGCGCTCGCCAAAAGATCAGCTCTGCTCTGCCCACCAGTCCTTCAGAGCCGCGGCTGCCGCGTCGTGCTCCATCGGGCCGTTCTCCAGGCGCAGCTCCAGCATGTGCTTGTACGCCTTGCCGACGACCGGGCCGGGGCCGACACCCAGGATTTCCATGATCTGGTTGCCGTCGAGGTCCGGGCGGATCGCGTCCAGCTCCTCCTGCTCCTTGAGCTGGGCGATGCGCTCCTCCAGGCCGTCGTAGGCCCGGGACAGCGCGGCTGCCTTGCGCTTGTTGCGGGTGGTGCAGTCCGAGCGGGTCAGCTTGTGCAGACGGTCCAGCAGCGGGCCCGCGTCACGGACGTACCGGCGCACCGCCGAGTCCGTCCACTCTCCGGTGCCGTAGCCGTGGAAGCGCAGGTGGAGCTCGACCAGCCGTGAAACGTCCTTCACCAGCTCGTTGGAGTACTTCAGGGCGGTCATGCGCTTCTTGGTCATCTTCGCGCCGACCACCTCGTGGTGGTGGAAGGAGACGCGGCCGTCCTTCTCGAAGCGGCGGGTGCGCGGCTTGCCGATGTCGTGCAGCAGCGCTGCCAGCCGCAGGGTGAGGTCGGGGCCGTTCTCCTCCAGGGCGATCGCCTGCTCCAGGACGATCAGCGTGTGGTCGTAGACGTCCTTGTGCCGGTGGTGCTCGTCCCGCTCCAGGCGCAGCGCCGGCAGCTCCGGCAGCACATGGGCGGCGAGTCCGGTGTCCACGAGCAGGCTCAGCCCCTTGCGCGGGTGCGCCGAGAGGATCAGCTTGTTCAGCTCGTCTCTGACCCGCTCGGCCGAGACGATCTCGATGCGTCCGGCCATCTCCGTCATCGCGGTGACGACCTCGGGAGCGACCGTGAAGTCCAGCTGGGCGGCGAACCGGGCGGCCCGCATCATGCGCAGCGGGTCGTCCGAGAACGACTCCTCGGGCGTGCCCGGCGTCCGCAGCACGCGCGCCGCAAGGTCCTCCAGGCCGCCGTGCGGGTCGATGAACTCCTTCTCCGGCAGGGCCACGGCCATGGCGTTGACCGTGAAGTCCCGGCGGACCAGATCCTCCTCGATGGAGTCGCCGTACGACACCTCCGGCTTGCGGGAGGTGCGGTCATAGGCTTCCGACCGGTACGTGGTGATCTCGATCTGGAAGTTCCAGTCGGTGCCCGCGACGCGGGCGCTCTTGTGCGCACCGACGGTCCCGAAGGCGATGCCGACCTCCCAGACCGCGTCCGCCCATGGCCGGACGATCTTCAGTACGTCCTCGGGGCGGGCGTCGGTCGTGAAGTCCAGGTCGTTGCCGAGCCAGCCGAGCAGCGCGTCGCGTACCGATCCGCCGACCAGGGCGAGGGAGAACCCCGCCTCCTGGAAACGGCGGGCGAGATCGTCGGCGACGGGCGCCACCCGCAGCAGCTCGGCGACCGCGCGCTGCTGCGCCTGGCTCAGGGCAGAGGGAGTGTCTTCGTTCGGGTTCGGCACAACAGAAGAGGGTACGTGCCCCGGCGGCCGGCAGCCGCCTCCATTTCATCCACGGGCGGCCCGGTGAAGGCCGCGGAACGGCCCGGTGAAAGAGGCCGTGGACACCTGGCGCCATACCCGTGCAAGCGCTGCCCTTACGGCGTACGAAAGCTCTTCCCTCGATACTGGATATAGAGGACAGGTCGCCGGTGTTTCCCGATCTTGTGACGGAGACCGCGGCACTTCCACTCGGCGCGCATCGTTACCATGCGTGGACGCACATTCCGACGACCACTGACGACGACGAGGGACGGGCGAGCGCGTGGCCGAGGCGGCTGACATCCAGGGGACCCCTGCCTCACCTGCCCGCCGGTGGCTACGACGCGCCGGCGCGCTGCTCGCCGGTGCGCCTTTGCTGGCCGGGCTGCTTCAGCTGCCCGCCGCGGCACCCGCCCAGGCCGCCTCCTCGGGCACGGTGGCCGTCGACCTGGACTCGCTGACCCCCAGCGCGCCCACGGACGGCGACACGCTGACCGTGTCGGGCACGGTGACCAACCAGGGCAAGCAGACCGTCACCGGCGCTCACGTGGACCTGCGGGTGGGCCCCCTGCTGGACACCCGCTCGGAGATCGACTCTCTCGCCCAGCACTCCGACGACCTGCAGGGCGGAACGGGCTCCGAGGTCGGCGGCAAGTACACGGAGAAGTTCGCCAAGCTGTCCCCGGGTGTCGCGGAGCACTTCAGCATCTCCGTCCCCGTGTCCAAGCTCGACCTCGGCGACGACGGCGTCTACGCGTTCGGTGTCTCCCTCTCCGGACAGACCGCGGCCCAGCCCTGGGACCAGCTGCTCGGCATCCAGCGGACGTTCCTGCCGTGGCAGCCGTCCGACGCAGACACCAAGACCAGGACGACGTACCTGTGGCCGCTGATCTCCACGGTCCACATGACGGCCAAGACGGGAGCCGGCGAGCTTCAGACCCCGGTGTTCCGCAACGACGACCTGGCCAAGGAACTCGCCCCGGGCGGCCGGCTGGCCCAGATGGTGGATCTGGGCAAGGACCTCGACGTCACCTGGGTGATCGACCCGGATCTGCTGGCCTCGGTGGACGCGATGGCGACCGGCAACTACCGGCTGCCCGGCGCGGGTGGCACCACCACACCCGGCCCCAAGGAGCACCAGGCGCTCGCCAAGCAGTGGCTGGCGCACCTGCAGGACGCGGTGGCGGGCAAGGAGGTCGTCGCGCTGCCCTTCGCCGACCCCGACCTGGCGTCCCTCGCGCACAACGGCACCAGCGTCACCGGCTCGCTCAGCCACCTCAAGGACGCCACCGACGTCGCCGCCACCACCGTCAAGACGGTGCTGCACATCACGCCGAGCACCGACTTCGCCTGGCCGGTGGAGGGCGCCGTCGACCCCGCGATCATGAAGGTCGCGACCTCCGCCGGAGCCGACCGCGTGATCGCCCGCAGCGACAGCCTCCAGGAGAACGCCGGGCTGCCGTACACGCCGTCCGCGGCCCGCCCGGTCGGCTCGGGCACCACGGCCGTGGTCGCCGACGCCCGGTTGTCCACGGCTTTCGAGGGCGACCTGACGAAGGCGGACTCGGCCACGCTCGCCGTGCAGGAGTTCCTGGCGCAGAGCCTCGAGGTGAACGCGCAGACGGACAAGCAGCGCAGCATCGTGGTCGCCCCTCAGCGCATGCCCACCGCGAGCCAGGCACAGGCGATGGCCGCAGCGCTGAAGGCGCTCCAGGACGGGAACTGGTCCCAGTCGCAGGATCTCTCCGCGGCGGCCAAGGACAAGCCTGACCCGAACGCCACCACGCGCATCCCGCAGACGTCGGCCTATCCCTCCTCGCTGCGTTCGCACGAACTGCCCCGCTCCGCCTTCGAGCAGATCGCGCGCACCCAGGACAAGCTCGACAGCTTCCAGGTGATCCTCTCCGACCAGTCCCGCGTCGTCACGCCGTTCGGCCGGGCCATAAACCGTGAGATGTCCACGTCCTGGCGCGGCCGGAGCGGCGAGGCCGGGAGCTACCGGGACGGCGTGGAGCAGTGGCTGGACGAGCTGGCCGACCAGGTCAAGCTGATCGACAAGTCGGAGACCAAACTCTCCGGCCGCAGCGCCACCATCCCGGTGACCGTCCAGAACAATCTCGTCCAGCCGGTCGGCCATCTGGTGCTGCGCCTCACCTCCACCATGCCGACCCGTCTGAAGATCGGCGGCAAGGCCTACTACGAGCAGCCGGTGGAGATCTCCGGCGGCCACAGTCAGTCCGTGAAGTTCACCACCTCGGCCAACGCCAACGGCCGGGCGACGGTGATCGCCCAGCTGTACACCGAGGACGGCCAGAAGTACGGCGCTCCCGTCAGCTTCGACGTGAAGGTCACCGAGATCACGCCGACGGTGATGCTGGTCATCGGCGGCGGTGTCCTTCTCCTCGTCCTCGCCGGTTTCCGTATGTACACCCAGCGCAAGCGCGCGTCGGCCGCCCAGACGGAGGAGGGCGGCCCCGACGCTGCAGAACAGGCCGGCGAGGAGTCCCGGAACCCCGACGCGCCCGCCGACCGTCTCCCCCAGGAGCCGGAGGGTTCCGTCTCCTCCTCCGGGGCAGACGACCCGGAGCACCCGAGTGACCCTGCGCCGGACACCGCACCGGAACGCACCGACCCGTCCGGGACGGGTGAGAGAGTGGACCGTTGAGCGAGGTCGTGGCCAGTGGGCCAGGGACGATGAGGTGGGGTAAGCATGAACGCGCCGTACGACGGTGACCGCGGCCAGGGCGCGGCCGGCTCGGGCTACCCCGAGACGCCGCCGGAGCCCGGCCAGGTACCGCCGCAGCACGCGGCGGACATGTACCCCCAGGACGCCTACCCCCAGGACGCCCACGATCAGGGCCCCTACCGCGCGCAGGACCTCGCCGCTCAGGACCCGCGCGGCACGGCGCGGTACGACCGCGCCGCCCCTCCGCCGCCCGCCCCGGGCGGCTACCAGCAGCAGCCGTACGGCCGGCCCGCCGAGCAGCCGTACGCGCCCGACCCGCGTGGCTGGGGGCAGACGCCGGCGCAGGAGCCGGAGGGTCCCGCCGCGTACGGGCCGTACGGCGACGACCCGCGCCCCCAGCAGTTCCTGGGCATGGACGACCCGGTCACGCACCCGGCCGAGGGGTACCACGAGGCGGACGCGTTCGCCCACCTCTTCAAGGATCAGCAGCACAGCGGCGGGCAGGCGCCCATGGACCCGCCGGCCTACGCGCGGCCGGCCGCCGCTCCGGGCGGCGGTTACGGCCCGGCGGGCCAGTACCCGCCGGCGCACGGACAGGGCCCTCACCAGGGCACGCCGTACGCCGAGGCCGCCTACCCGGGCGCCCCGGGAACCCCGGCGCAGCCGCCGGTGCCCGCTCCTGCCGCAGCTCCGGGCCCCGCCGCTCCGCTCGGCGAGGTGCAGACCGAGGCGCCGGCTCCCGCGGAGGCGCCCGCGAAGAAAGGCGGCAAGGCCGCGGGGCTGCTGAAGTCCAGCGCCGTGATGGCGGCGGGCACGATGGTCTCCCGCCTCACCGGTTTCATCCGCTCCGCGCTGATCGTCTCGGCGCTCGGCCTCGGCTTCCTCGGCGACTCCTTCCAGGTGGCCTACCAGCTGCCGACGATGATCTACATCCTCACGGTCGGCGGTGGACTGAACTCCGTCTTCGTGCCGCAGCTGGTGCGGGCGATGAAGGAGGACGAGGACGGCGGCGAGGCCTTCGCCAACCGGCTGCTGACCCTGGTGATGGTGGCTCTGGCCGCGCTGACCGGCCTCGCGATGTTCGCGGCGCCGCTGCTGGTGCGCATGCTCTCCAACCCGGTCGCCTCCAACCCTGCGGCCAACGACGTGGCCGTCACCTTCACCCGCTACTTCCTGCCCTCGATCTTCTTCATGGGCATCCATGTGGTGATGGGCCAGATCCTCAACGCGCGTGGGAAGTTCGGCGCGATGATGTGGACCCCGGTGCTGAACAACATCGTCATCATCGTGACGCTGGGCATGTTCATCTGGGTCTACGGCACCGCCGCCCACTCCCGCATGACGGTCACGAACATCCCGCCGGAGGGCCAGCGGCTGCTCGGCGTCGGTGTGCTGCTGGGCCTGGTCGTCCAGGCGCTGGCGATGATCCCGTATCTGCGCGAGACCGGCTTCCGGATCCGGCTGCGGTTCGACTGGCGGGGCCACGGCCTGGGCAAGGCCGCGATGCTCGCCAAGTGGACGGTCCTGTTCGTGCTCGCGAACCAGGCCGGCGCCATGATCGTCACCCAGCTGTCCACGGCGGCCGGAAAGGACTCGGGCACCGCCGGCACCGGCTTCGCCGCCTACGCCAACGCCCAGCTGATCTGGGGCCTGCCGCAGGCCATCATCACGGTGTCCCTGATGGCGGCCCTGCTGCCGCGCATCTCACGCTCGGCCGCCGAGGGCGACGGCGGCGCGGTCCGTGACGACATCTCCCAGGGCCTGCGGACCACGGCCGTCGCCATCGTCCCGATCGCCTTCGGCTTCCTCTCGCTCGGCATCCCGATGTGCACGCTGATCTTCGGTTCCTCGGGCACCGGCGAGGCCACCAACATGGGTTACATGCTGATGGCCTTCGGCCTCGGGCTGATCCCGTACTCGGTGCAGTACGTCGTCCTGCGCGCCTTCTACGCCTACGAAGACACCCGCACGCCCTTCTACAACACCGTCATCGTCGCCGCCGTCAACGCGGGCGCCTCGGCGCTGTGCTACTTCCTGCTTCCCGCCCGCTGGGCGGTGGCCGGCATGGCGGCCGCCTACGGTCTCGCCTACGCGATCGGTGTGGGCGTCGCCTGGCGGCGGCTGCGCAAGCGGCTCGGCGGCGACCTGGACGGTACGCGCGTCATGCGGACGTACGCGCGCCTGTGCATCGCCTCGGTGCCGGCGGCCCTGCTCAGCGGCGCGGCCTGCTACGGCATCGGGCACACCCTCGGCCAGGGCGTCATCGGCTCCTTCGCCGCGCTGCTCGCCGGCGGTGCCGTGCTGCTCGGCGTCTTCTTCGTCGCCGCCCGCCGGATGCGCATCGAGGAACTGAACTCGCTCGTGGGCATGGTCCGCGGGCGTCTGGGCCGCTGAGGCGGGGGTAGGCGCACAACCATCGTCCGCCGCCGTGTGTCGTGCATAGCGGCGGACTGTGGGCACAATTGGTTTCGGCGTCGGACAGCGCGCAACGGATGGGGAGGCAGGGACGACGGTGGCGGAACGGAGCACGGCTGCCGTCGACGTGGCAGACAACAGCGGTGAGCAGCCGCTGACCGCGAAGGCGGACCAGTCCACGGCCGACGGGGTGGCCAAGAACCCGGAGCTGGACACGGACAGCGACCAGGCACAGGGGAGCGGTGGGACGGACGGTTCCGGAAAGAAGGCCTCGCCTCCTGAACTGCACAGCGGTCACAAGCTCGCCAGACGCTACCGGCTGGAGGAGTGCGTCACCCGTCTGGACGGATTCAGCAGTTGGCGTGCGGTCGACGAGAAACTGCGTCGTGCCGTCGGCGTCCACATCCTTCCCGCGGATCACACGCGGGCCCGTTCCGTGCTCGCCGCCGCTCGTGCTTCCGCGCTGCTCGGCGACCCCCGTTTCGTCCAGGTCCTCGACGCCGTCGAGGAGAACGACCTCGTCTACGTCGTGCACGAGTGGCTGCCCGACGCCACCGAGCTGACCACGCTCCTCACGGCAGGCCCGCTGGAGCCGCACGACGCCTACCAGATGGTCAGTCAGATCGCCTCCGCCATGGCCGCCGCACACCGCGAGGGCCTCGCCCACCTCCGGCTCAACCCCAACGCCGTCCTGCGCACCTCCACCGGCCAGTGGCGCATCCGGGGCCTCGCCGTGAACGCCGCGCTGCGCGGCATCAGCTCCGACACCCCGCAGCGCACCGACACCGAGGCGATCGGCGCCCTGCTGTACGCCGCGCTGACCCAGCGATGGCCGTACGAGAATGATGCGTACGGTCTGTCCGGGCTGCCCAAGGACGTCGGGCTCATCGCACCGGACCAGGTGCGGGCCGGTGTTCACCGGGGCCTGTCCGAACTGGCCATGCGTGCCCTCGTCAACGACGGCGCCACCGCTTCCCGCCACGAGGCTCCGTGCACCACGCCGGAGGAGCTGGTGAAGGCGATCGGCGAGATGCCGCGCATCCGCCCGCCGGAGCCGGCGTTCACGGCCCCGCCGGAGTACCAGCGCACGACCTACCAGCAGGGCACGTACGGCCGTCCGGTGCCGCACCCCGGCGTCACCCAGCCCCTCACCACCCCGCCGCCCCCGCTGCAGAGCCGTACCGGCAAGGCGCTGAAGTGGGCGGTCTCCGCCCTTCTCATCGCCGCTCTCGGCCTGGGCAGCTGGCAGTTGGCGGACGCCCTCATGGACCAGGGCGGCAAGTCCGACGACACCAACAAGAGCCAGCAGACCGACGACGGCGACAAGGGCGCCGCGCAGCCCAAGCCGACGCCGATAAGCATCAAGGGCAGTCAGGAATTCGTCGCCAAGGGAGACGCCCAGCATCCCGGCGACGTAGCCAAGACGTACGACGGGAACCCATCGACGTACTGGCGCACCAAGACCTTCAACGAAGGCCCGACCATCGCCCCCTACAAGCCGGGCGTCGGCATCGTCTATGACCTCGGTTCGGCGGAGTCCCTCAGCACGGCCACCATCAGCCTGCGCTACCCCGGCGACCACACCACGGTCGAGCTGTACTCGGCCGACTCGCTGACACCCCCGTCCCTGGACTCGATGCACCAGATCGGCAAGGTCACGACCAGCGGCACCACCGCCACGGTCAAGCTCGGCAAGCCGGTGAAGACCCAGTACGTCCTCGTGTGGCTGACGGCCGTGCCGTACTCCGGTGCGGACCCGAGCGCGTACGCCGGCGCCGGCTACAAGCAGGCCATCGGCGAAGTGAAGTTCACGGGCTGACGTCTCACCCGGACCGGAGGGGGCAGATGGCGGAGGGCGCCGGATACGACGGAGTGAGCGACAAGGAGCTGCTCGCTCGCCACGTGGAAGGCGACTCCGGTGCCTTCGGTGAGATCGTGCGGCGGCATCGTGACCGGCTCTGGGCGGTCGCGCTGCGAACGCTGGGGGACCGCGAGGAGGCCGCCGACGCGGTGCAGGACGCCCTGGTGTCGGCGTACCGGGCTGCCCATACCTTCCGGGGCCAGTCGGCCGTCACGACGTGGCTGCACCGGATCACGGTGAACGCCTGCCTGGACCGTGCCCGCAAGGTGGCCTCGCGGAAGACCTCGCCGGTCGACGACACCGAGCGGCTGGAGCAGCTCCTGGAGCCGCACGAGTCGGCGTCGGCGCCTGCCGAACGCAACGATGTCCACCGCCAGCTCCTGGAAGCTCTCGGCACGCTCCCGCACGACCAGCGGGCTGCCCTGGTCCTCGTCGACATGCAGGGGTATCCCGTGGCCGAAGCCGCCCGGATCCTCGATGTGCCGACGGGCACGGTGAAGAGCCGGTGCGCCCGGGGCAGAGCCCGACTGCTGCCTTTGCTCACCCATCTGCGGCCCGAGGGTTCCGGAAGCGGAAAAGAACCCGGCTCGGGACGGAACCGGGTGCAGGGGACATCCGTCCCACCGGCAACGGAGTCTCCCGGGGAGAGCCCGGAGGACACGGGACCGAGCGATTCAGCCGTAGTGAAGGGCGGAGGTGGGCGAGCGTGACTTCCACGACAGACGCGGCCGGGCACCCGGACATCGCGGAGATCTCCGACCTCACCGAAGGAATGCTTCCTGCGGACCGCGGCGCTGACATACAGCGTCATCTGGAGACGTGCGGACTGTGCGCGGATGTCCGGGCCTCCCTGGAGGAGATCCGGGGGCTGCTGGGGTCCGCGCCGGACGCGGAGCCCATGCCCGCCGACGTGGCCGCTCGGATCGATGCCGCTCTCGCCGCCGAGCCCTTGCCCAGCGGCTCGCGGGTAACCGCCGAAGACCGTGTTTCACGTGAAACATCGACCCCCGCCGACCGCCCCGTCGGCCGCCCGCACGCTACGACCGGACCGGGACGGAAGAAGAGCGGGCGCGGCCGGCGCCGCAGGGCTGTCGTTCTCGGCACGGTACTCACCGCTGCCGTCCTGGGAGCCGGCTCCCTCGTGTTCCAGTCGTTCTCCGGCGGCACATCGACCACGACGGCCCACAGCACGCCCAGCCCGTCCCTGAGTACGTTCTCCGGCACCAGCGTCGAGAGCCAGGTCCGCGATCTGCTCCCCACCAAGAAGGCACCGAAGCGGGGCTACGACAGCCAGCATCCGCGGTCCGGACTCACGGGCGGCGAGAACACCCCGCAGGGCACCGAGAGCGCCAATACGCTGCTTCAGACGGAGATCCCCGTCCCCGACTGCGTCCGCCGGGCGATCCCGAGCGGTGACGAGGCCCTGGCCGCCAAGGCCGGCACCTATGCCGGGAAAAGCGCCTACCTCGTCGTTCTGCCCGACCGCAACGATGGCACACGCGTCACCGTCTATGTCGTCGATGCGGCGTGCATGGGCCGCCAGACCGGCGCCGCCGGCACCGTGCTTCTGAAGCGCTCTTTCGCCCGTCCCTGAGTCCGCTGGAGGCTGCGTCAGTCTCCCCGCCCGGCATGCGTGTGCCCTGACACAGCGGGAATGCGCGCCCCGTAGGATCCGTTGGGTGGGGTGAGAGTCCTGAAAGGGGCTCCCGCCGGTCGACTGACGCAGACCAGAGACGAGGAATCAAGCCGTGAGCGACGTCCGTAACGTGATCATCATCGGCTCCGGGCCCGCAGGCTACACGGCGGCGCTCTACACCGCCCGTGCGTCGCTGAAGCCCTTGGTGTTCGAGGGCGCCGTCACCGCCGGTGGCGCGCTGATGAACACCACCGAGGTCGAGAACTTCCCGGGCTTCCGCGACGGCATCATGGGCCCTGACCTCATGGACAACATGCGGGCGCAGGCCGAGCGCTTCGGCGCCGAGCTCGTTCCGGACGACATCGTCTCCGTCGACCTCACCGGTGAGATCAAGAGCGTCACCGACACCGCAGGAAAGGTCCACCAGGCGAAGGCCGTCATCGTCACCACCGGCTCCCAGCACCGCAAGCTGGGCCTGCCGAACGAGGACGCCCTCTCCGGCCGCGGTGTCTCCTGGTGTGCGACGTGCGACGGCTTCTTCTTCAAGGACCAGGACATCGCCGTGATCGGTGGCGGTGACACCGCGATGGAGGAAGCCACCTTCCTCTCGCGGTTCGCCAAGTCCGTGACGATCGTTCACCGCCGGGACACCCTGCGTGCCTCCAAGGCCATGCAGGAGCGCGCCTTCGGCGACCCGAAGATCAAGTTCGTCTGGGACAGCGAGGTCGCAGAGATCCAGGGTGAGCAGAAGCTGTCCGGTCTGAAGCTGCGCAACGTCAAGACGGGCGAGCTGTCCGAGCTGCCGGTGACCGGTCTGTTCATCGCGATCGGTCACGACCCGCGCACCGAGCTCTTCAAGGGGCAGCTGGACCTGGACGAGGAGGGCTACCTGAAGGTGGCTTCCCCGTCCACCCGCACCAATGTGACCGGTGTCTTCGCCGCCGGTGACGTGGTCGACCACACGTACCGCCAGGCGATCACCGCCGCCGGCACCGGCTGCTCCGCCGCTCTGGACGCCGAGCGCTTCCTCGCCGCCCTCGCGGACGAGGACAAGGCTGAGCCCGAGAAGACCGCCGCCGTCTGACCTTCCCCTTCCCCGCCCCACTGCACGATCGAGTTGAGGAGCCCGCTGTGGCCGACCTGAAGAACGTGACCGACGCTTCCTTCGACGAGGACGTCCTGAAGAGCGACAAGCCCGTCCTGGTGGACTTCTGGGCTGCCTGGTGCGGTCCCTGCCGCCAGATCGCCCCGTCTCTCGAGGCGATCGCCAAGGAGCACGGCGACAAGATCGAGGTCGTCAAGCTGAACATCGACGAGAATCCGGGTACGGCCGCCAAGTACGGCGTCATGTCCATCCCGACCCTGAACGTCTACCAGGGCGGCGAGGTCGTCAAGACCATCGTCGGTGCCAAGCCGAAGGCGGCGATCGAGCGGGACCTCGCCGACTTCATCGCCGAGTGACGTTTCACGTTTCACGTGAAACACGAATGGGCCAACCCCGAAGGGTTGGCCCATTCGCTTGCGCCGGCGCGCTGAGCTACAGCGGCCGGAGCGCGGGTTCCTTCTGGACCGCTCCGAGGAGCCGGTCGAGCGCCATCTCCACATCTTCCTTCCAGGAGAGCGTCGAGCGCAGCTCCAGTCGCAGCCGGGGATGCGTGGGGTGCTGCCGGACGGTCTTGAACCCCACGGCCAGCAGGTGATCTGCCGGAAGCAGACAGGCGGGTTCCTTCCAGCGGGCGTCACCGAAGGCCTCGATCGCCTTGAAGCCCCGGCGCAGCAGATCCTTGGCGACTGTCTGTACCAGTACCCGCCCCAGTCCCTGGCCCTGATAGCCGGGCATAACGAACGCCGTCATCAGCTGCACAGCATCCGGTGAGACAGGGCTCGTGGGGAAGGCCGTCGAACGCGGGACATAGGCCGGAGGGGCATAGAGAACGAAACCCACCGGCGCGTCGTCGACGTACACCACCCGGCCGCACGATCCCCAGTCCAGCAGGACGGCGGAGATCCAGGCCTCCTTCTCCAGCGCCGAGGTGCCCGCCTTTACCGCCGCTTCTCCGCTGACGGGGTCGAGCTCCCAGAAGATGCACGAGCGGCAGCGGTGGGGGAGGTCCTGAAGGTTGTCCAGCGTGAGCGGCACGAGCCGACGCCCCATGAAGGCTGTTCCTCGCTTCCTTCGCCCGCCGCATCTCGAGCGGCTGTCAGAGCACTGCGTTCCCTGAGCAGGCTGCCGACGAATCCGCCGACCGCTCCAAGGCCCAGGGCCGCGCTCACCAGTCCTGTGCGGCTCATCGATCGCATGGCCCCGACTCCCCACTCAGAGGTGCAGATGCTGTCCGGTGGATGCGCCATACCCGTTCGCATCGTATCCACGATGCGAATCGCTCGATACTGCGTCAAAGCAAAGAGCGGGCCGTGTTCCGGTACACACCGGAACACGGCCCGCCTGCTGCCTGCCCGAGCGGGCAGCCGAGGATCAGTCGTCCTGTTCCTCGGTCGCGCTCTGCAGCTCCTGCTGCAGCACCGGCCCCTCACCCGGAGCCAGGGTGCTCAGGATCCGCTGGAGATCGTCCACCGAGGCGAACTCGACGGTGATCTTGCCCTTCTTCTGGCCGAGATCGACCTTCACCCGCGTCTCGAAGCGGTCCGACAGCCGGGTCGCCAGCTCGTTCAGCGCCGGGGAGAGCCGAGAGCCGGCCCGCGGTCCCTTCGGACGCTGGGGCTTCTGGGGCCGCGAGCCCATGAGGGTCACGATCTCCTCGACGGCTCGCACCGACAGCCCCTCGGCCACGATGCGGTGGGCCAGCCGGTCCTGCTCCTCCGAGTCCTCGATGGACAGCAGCGCCCTGGCATGTCCGGCGGAGAGGACACCGGCGGCCACGCGCTTCTGGACGGCCGGCGAGAGCTTCAGCAGACGCAGGGTGTTGGAGACCTGGGGCCGGGAGCGCCCGATCCGGTCGGCCAGCTGGTCGTGCGTGCAGTTGAAGTCCTTCAGCAGCTGGTCGTAGGCGGCCGCCTCCTCCAGCGGGTTCAGCTGCGCGCGGTGCAGGTTCTCCAGCAGCGCGTCCAGGAGGAGCTTCTCGTCCTCCGTGGCCCGGACGATTGCCGGGATGGCCTCCAGACCCGCCTCACGGCAGGCCCGCCACCGGCGCTCGCCCATGATCAGCTCATAGCGCGCGGGCCCCAGCTGCCGTACGACGACGGGCTGCAGGAGACCGACCTCCTTGATGGAGGTGACCAGCTCCTGGAGCGCGTCCTCGTCGAAGACATCACGGGGCTGGCGCGGGTTGGGCGAGATGGCGTCGAGAGGGATCTCGGCGAAGTGCGCGCCCATTGGAGGAGCCGGCATCTCCGCGGCGGGGCTTGCCGGAGACTCCTCGGTTTCCTGTGAAACAGGCGGCAGGGTGGCCACCTTCGCCGCTGCCACCCCGCGGTCGGTCGTCAGCACCGGGACGGCCGCGGGAGAGGCGGGGGCTCCGCCTCCCAGCCCGGCCGGGGCCGGATTCTTCTCGCTCGGGGCAGCCGGGATCAGTGCGCCGAGTCCACGGCCCAGCCCCCTCCGTCGCTCACTCACTGGATCCCCTCCACCATGCTTGGATCGTTCTGGGCGCCGATGTGGGCCTGGCTGGCGTCATAGCTGAGGCCGATGCCCTTCAGCGCGATTTCTCGGGCCGCCTCAAGGTACGAGAGGGCACCACTCGAACCAGGATCGTAGGTCAGCACCGTCTGTCCGTAGCTCGGCGCCTCGGAGATACGGACGGAGCGGGGAATGCTCGTCCGCAGCACCTCGTCGCCGAAGTGGGTGCGCACCTCTTCCGCGACCTGGGAGGCGAGCCGCGTCCGGCCGTCGTACATGGTGAGCAGGATGGTCGACACATGCAGCGTGGGGTTGAGGTGCCCCCGCACCAGGTCGACGTTGCGCAGCAGTTGGCCCAGACCCTCGAGTGCGTAGTACTCGCACTGGATCGGGATGAGGACTTCCTGGCCGGCCACCAGCGCGTTGACCGTCAACAGGCCGAGCGAGGGCGGGCAGTCGATGAGGATGTAGTCCAACGGCTGCTCGTAGGCCTGGATAGCCCGCTGCAGCCGGCTCTCACGGGCAACCAGCGACACCAACTCGATCTCCGCACCGGCGAGATCGATGGTGGCGGGAGCACAGAAGAGCCCTTCCACATCCGGGACCGGCTGGACGACCTCGGCGAGAGGCTTGCTCTCCACCAACACGTCGTAGATGGAAGGAACTTCGGCGTGGTGGTCGATCCCGAGGGCGGTGGATGCGTTGCCCTGCGGGTCGAGGTCGATCACCAGGACACGGCCGCCGTGCAGAGCCAGCGAAGCGGCAAGGTTGACGGTGGTCGTCGTCTTGCCCACGCCGCCCTTCTGGTTGGCGACCACGATGACTCTGGTCTGCTCCGGCCGTGGCAGACCTTCGCCGGCGCGGCCCAGAGCCTCTACCGCCAGTTGGGCCGCACGACCGATCGGAGTGTCGTCCATCGGAGGCGGTGTTTCACGTGAAACATCCGCCCCCATCGACTCGGTACGGGGACCGGGGACCGGATCGGTCATCGGTCCCGCGATGTTGGCGTCGGACCGCAAGGATTCACTCTCCTCGACTTCAGGCTCGCAATGAACAGAGCCTCCCATGCCTTCGGGGTCGTGAACCAGTGAGGCCTGGTGTTCTGTGGAGAAATCCACCTCTGTGGACATCTCCGCGCCCCGAGAGAGGGACGCATCGCGCCGAGGGAGAGGTGGTGTTTCCGGGCAGAGAAGCGAAGGTCCCTGGGAGGCAGACTCCTCTCCCAGGGAACCGAGGGGCTTGCGGTCGCGAGGTTCGGCCGCAGCGCGGCCTCGACTGATGATCCCGTGCAGCAGTGAGCGACGTTTCACGTGAAACACGATGCACAGCGACGGCGACCTGGCCTCTGCGACACTCCGACCTGCGTAGGTTTGGCACCTTGTGTGGAGTACGTCTCCTCGTCAGAAGGGGCCGGGAACGCCTCCGCTTCTGATCAGCGGCGACGACGCGTCCGGCCCGTCCGGGCGGCCTTGGCACGCTTGGCCGCGAACCGCACACCGCCCGGGCTCTCCCCGACCTCGACCCGCACCACCGTGGACATCGGGTCCACGATGCCCTCACCCACATGCAGGATCGACGTCTCCACCGCGCCGAGCTTGCTCAGCGCGGTGGCCGCGGCCTTCAGCTCCTCCTCCGCGGTGTCTCCCTTCAGCGCCAGCATCTCGCCGTAAGGACGCAGCAGCGGAATGCCCCAGGCCGCCAGCCGGTCCAGCGGGGCCACGGCCCGGGCGGTCACCACATGGACCGGCGGCAGCTTGCCCAGGACCTCCTCCGCACGGCCCCGTACCACGGTGACGTGGTCCAGGCCGAGCAGCTCGACGACCTCGGTGAGGAAGTTGGTACGGCGCAGCAGCGGCTCCAGCAGCGTGATGTTCAGGTCGTCCCGGACCAGGGCCAGCGGGATACCCGGCAGTCCGGCACCGGAGCCGACATCGCAGACCGTCACTCCCTCGGGGACGGCCTCGGAGAGCACCGCGCAGTTCAGCAGGTGCCGCTCCCACAGCCGGGGAACTTCCCGCGGCCCGATCAGGCCACGCTGCACGCCCGCCTCGGCGAGCAGCTCCGCGTAGCGGACCGCATCGGCGAAGCGATCACCAAACACTTCCCGCGCCTGCTCGGGCACGGGGGGAAGCTCCGCTGCCTCCGTCACGGGGACCGTCCTTCCGTACAGCGCCGGCGCTTCGCGCACCGACCACCAGAACTACCAGGCTGACAAAGTTCGGCCCCGTCTGCTGAACAGACGGGGCCGGTGAAACGTGGGGGCCGATCAGGCCGGCAGCACGACGACGAACCGCTGCGGCTCCTCGCCCTCGGACTCGCTGCGCAGTCCGGCGGCCTTGACCGCGTCGTGCACGACCTTGCGCTCGAACGGGGTCATCGGCTTGAGCTGGACGGGCTCGCCCGTGTTCTTCGCCTCGGCAGCAGCCTTGGCGCCGATCTCGGACAGCTCGGCCCGCTTCCTGGCCCGGTAACCCGCGATGTCGAGCATCAGCCGGCTGCGGTCGCCGGTCTCCCGGTGCACCGCCAGGCGCGTCAGCTCCTGCAGCGCCTCCAGCACCTCGCCGTCCCGGCCGACCAGCTTCTGCAGGTCACGGCTGCCGGTGTCGCTGATGATCGACACGGAGGCGCGGTCGGCCTCGACGTCCATGTCGATGTCGCCGTCGAGGTCGGCGATGTCCAGCAGACCCTCCAGGTAGTCCGCCGCGATCTCACCCTCCTGCTCCAGGCGGGTCAGGGCGTCTGCACCGTCGGCAGCGGCGGAGGTGGTGCCTTCCGTCACGGGATGGGCTCCTTCTTACTTCTTGGACGGGGACTTGGGCCGCTGCGGACCACCCTTGCGCTGGCCGGACTGGGCCTTGCTGCGGGTGCCGGAGCCGGGCTTCGGGGCCTGCTGGGCCGCGGCGGGCTTGCTGTCCTGCGGCTCGTCGGACTTCTCCAGCGAGGTGGACCCGCCTGCCTGCTTGGCCGCGCCGGACTGGCGCTGGGACTTGGACTGGCGCTTGGGCTGCTGGCGCCGGGCAGCAGCGGCTCCCGCTCCGGTGCCGGCGTCCGAGGGGGCCTCCGCACCGTCCGCGGTCTGCGTCGCGGCCTGCGCCGTGCTCTTCACCACGCTGCCGTCGGCCTGCGCGGCGAGGCCGGCCTTGTTCAGGGCGTTGATGAACTTGCGCTCGAACTCGTTGCGGTCGCGGCCCTTGGCGACGATCGCCTTGACGATGGTCTTCTCGCTGCGGCGACGGATCTTGCCGTGTTGCGTGACGTGCTTGGTCAGGCGCTCCAAGTAGGCGGCCTGCGCCTTGGAACCCGGGGTCGGGTTGTTGTGGATGACGTACATCTGCTGGCCCATGGTCCACACGTTGGTGGTCAGCCAGTAGACGAGGACACCGACCGGGAAGTTGATGCCGAAGACGGCGAACATGACCGGGAAGACGTACATCAGCATCTTCTGCTGCTGCATGAACGGCGTCTTCACCGTCGTGTCGACGTTCTTCGTCATCAGCTGGCGCTGCGTGTAGAACTGCGAGGCCGACATCAGAATGATCATGAGCGCGGTGACGACCCGCACGTCGGTGACCGTGGCGCCCAGGGCATGGACGGTGGCGCTGCCGTCCTTGAACTTCGCGGCGAGCGGCGCCCCGAAGATGTGCGCCTTACGCGCGCTGGCCAGCAGCGAGTCGTTGATGACGCCGATGGTCTTGCCCGAGGCGATGCCGTTGAGCACGTGGTACAGGGCGAAGAAGAACGGGGACTGCGCCAGGATGGGAAGGCACGAGGAGAGCGGGTTGGTGCCCGTCTCCTTGTACAGCTTCATCATCTCTTCGGACTGACGCTGTTTGTCGTTCTTGTAGCGCTCCTGGATCTTCTTCATCTCCGGCTGGAGCGTCTGCATGGCCCGCGTCGACTTGATCTGCTTCACGAAGAGCGGGATCAGGCAGATACGGATCAGGATCACCAGGGACACGATCGACAGGCCCCAGGCCCACCCGGTGTCGGGGCCGAAGATGGCGCCGTACATCTTGTGGAACTGGACGATGACCCATGACACGGGTGTCGTGATGAAGCTGAAGAGGCTGGCAATCGTGTCCACTAATCATGCTCCTTGGGCATGGGACGAGGTCTCTGCGGCCGGGCTCGGAGGAAGCTCGGAAGCAGGGCTTCCGGACTCCGTTCCGGTGGCCGGTTCGGCGGCGGAGGGCCCCGCCTTGCGTGCGCGCCAAGCGTTGCGCAGCATTTCGTGCCACCGCGGACGCTTGCGCGGCGGGACGTGGTCCACACCACCCAGCGACCACGGATTGCACCGGAGGATGCGCCAGGCGGTGAGTGCCGTTCCCTTGATGGCACCGTGCCGGTCGATGGCCGTGTAGCCGTAGTGGGAGCACGACGGGTAGTACTTGCACACCGGCCCCAGCAGTGGACTGATCGTCCACTGGTACAACTTGATCAGAGCCAGCAGTGGGTACTTCATCGCGCGCCCCCTCCCAGCAGCCGCTGTAGGGCGGCATCCAGGTCTCGGGCCAGCTGTGCGTGGTCCGCGCCGCCCGCCTCGGGCAGCGCTCGTACGACTACCAGGCTACCGGGGGGGAAAAGGGCGACTCGGTCACGCATCAGATGACGCAGTCTGCGCTTCACTTTGTTGCGCACGACCGCGCCACCCACGGCCTTGCTCACGACGAAACCCGCACGCGTCGGGGGAGCGCTCTCCCCAGGCGCGTGCGGGTCCGTGGCACCGCTACGAAGGTGGACGACGAGAGTCGGGCGGCCTGCCCGGCGTCCTCGTCGAACCGCGGTCGCGAAGTCCTCGCGCCGCCTCAGCCGGTTCTCGGTGGGCAGCACGACGTCATGACCTGATCGGGATCAGGCGGACAGACGGGCGCGACCCTTGCTGCGGCGGGACGCGAGAATCGCGCGGCCGGCACGGGTGCGCATACGCAGCCGGAAGCCGTGGGTCTTCGCGCGACGACGGTTGTTCGGCTGGAAGGTGCGCTTGCTCACTCGGGGGCTCCAGAAAGAAATCGGTAGTTGCGGGGTGCCGTCTTGGCTGTCACCGTGCGCCCACGAGTAGCTCGCGTCACGCCCGAGTGCACCGCTTCCCGATCACCTGACGTGACCTGTGCCCATCGGAGGCAGGCGGCAGCAGCCATCGACAACTCGACCTGGTTACGGTACGCGGGGCTGCGGCATCCGGTCAAACCGGGGGTCACGGAGAGACACTATCCACAGGCTGGGGACAACAACTTGAACCGTACCCGCCGCGCTGACTACCGTGGCTGAACTCCGATTCGTTCTTTTGTCCCCCGCCCCGGCGGGTTTGACCCACCGACCACCCGAAGTACCCCCCCGACCCGTCCTGCGATCACACGTTCGTGGGACCTGTGAGAGAGCGTGCCCTGTGGCTGACGTACCCGCCGATCTTGCCGCAGTGTGGCCGCGAGTACTGGAGCAGCTCCTCGGAGAAGGCCGCGGACAGGGTGTCGAGGCGAAGGACGAGCACTGGATCCGGCGCTGCCAGCCGCTCGCGCTGGTCGCGGACACCGCCCTGCTCGCCGTACCGAACGAATTCGCGAAGGGCGTACTGGAGGGCCGTCTCGCGCCGATCGTCAGCGAGACGCTGAGCCGCGAGTGCGGCCGCCCCATCCGGATCGCGATCACCGTGGACGACTCCGCGGGTGAGCCGCCGGCTCCCGCGGCGCCGGTGCAGCAGCCGCCCAAACCGCGCTACGAAGAGCCGGAGCTGCCGTCCGGCCCGTCCTACGAGGAGCGGTCGTACGACGGGTACGGCCGCCACCGCGCCGCCGATCCCTCGCCGGCCGAGCAGCAGTCCCGCGACCAGCTCCCCGTCGTCCGCCCGGCGTACCCCTCCGAGTACCAGCGCCGCGAGCCCGGCGCCTGGCCGCGGCCCACGCAGGACGAGTACAGCTGGCAGCAGCCGCGGCTCGGCTTCCCCGAGCGTGACCCGTACGCGTCGCCGTCGTCCCAGGACGCCTACGGCTCCGGCCCCGACGGCTACGGTCCGCCGTCCCCGGACTACCGCTCACCGGGCATGGACCGGCCGTCGTACGAGCAGCAGCGCGCTGAGTACGACGCCCCGCGCGCCGACTACGACGCGGGGCGCGGGGACTACGACTCCGCGCGCCCCGAGTACGAGCCCCCACGCACCGAGTACGACCAGCGCGACCCGGTCCGCCGCGAGCTGCCCGAGCAGCCGGCCGGCGGCGGCCCCGCCCACCGCGGTGGCCCCGGCCGTCCCGACCTGCCCGCCACCGGTGCACCCGGTCCGCTGGCCGCGCAGCCCGCGCCGGCGAGCGGGCCCGGCGAGCCGACCGCGCGGCTGAACCCGAAGTACCTGTTCGACACGTTCGTCATCGGCGCCTCCAACCGGTTCGCGCACGCGGCCGCGGTGGCCGTCGCCGAGGCGCCGGCGAAGGCGTACAACCCCCTGTTCATCTACGGCGAGTCGGGGCTCGGCAAGACGCATCTGCTGCACGCCATCGGGCACTACGCGCGCAGTCTGTACCCGGGCACGCGCGTGCGGTACGTCAGCTCCGAGGAGTTCACCAACGAGTTCATCAACTCCATCCGCGACGGCAAGGGCGACAGCTTCCGCAAGCGCTACCGCGAGATGGACATCCTGCTCGTCGACGACATCCAGTTCCTCGCGGACAAGGAGTCGACGCAGGAGGAGTTCTTCCACACCTTCAACACCCTCCACAACGCCAACAAGCAGATCGTGCTGTCCAGCGACCGGCCGCCCAAGCAGCTGGTCACGCTGGAGGACCGGCTGCGGAACCGCTTCGAGTGGGGGCTGATCACCGACGTCCAGCCGCCCGAGCTGGAGACCCGCATCGCGATCCTGCGCAAGAAGGCGGTGCAGGAGCAGCTCAACGCCCCGCCGGAGGTGCTGGAGTTCATCGCCTCCCGGATCTCGCGGAACATCCGTGAGCTGGAGGGCGCGCTGATCCGGGTGACGGCGTTCGCCTCCCTCAACCGGCAGCCGGTGGACCTCGGGCTGACCGAGATCGTCCTGAAGGACCTGATCCCCGGCGGCGAGGACTCCGCCCCCGAGATCACAGCCACCGCGATCATGGCGGCCACCGCCGACTACTTCGGGCTGACGGTGGAAGACCTGTGCGGCACCTCGCGCGGGCGCGCGCTGGTCACCGCGCGGCAGATCGCCATGTACCTGTGCCGGGAACTGACCGATCTGTCGCTGCCGAAGATCGGGGCGCAGTTCGGGGGGCGGGACCACACGACCGTCATGCACGCCGATCGCAAGATCCGGGCGCTGATGGCCGAGCGGCGCTCGATCTACAACCAGGTGACCGAGCTGACGAACCGCATCAAGAACGGCTGACCAGGCGGCCGACGGACGGCTGCCGCCGGCCTGGCCGGGGCTGAGGGCGCCTTCGGGACACGTGCTCCCGGGGCGCCCTTCGGCATGCGGGGCTGCCGACACGTCCGGTGTCCTTGTGGGCGCCCTGTGCTGTGGCCGGGCGGAGGCCGGGGCGCCTGCCGGCGCCGGCACTCCTGCCGCCGCGGCCACCCGTGCCGCCCCAGCGGTACGGCGGTCAGCGGGCCAGGAGCGTTGCTCGGGCGTCTCCCTGTGTTCGATTAACTGCCTGGTTACGGCCACACTCCACAGATTCGCCGACTTTCTTCCGTCCACACGCTGGGGACTGCCGAGTTGTCCCGAGCGGCGTCCACAGGACGGCTGTTCGTGGGGGATTCACCCAGGTCAGACCCCTGTGGAATCGTGGACGAGCGATCTCCACAGACTGTGGACAGAGCGGAGATCCACAGGCTGTGCACGAGGTTTTCCACCGGCGGCCCACAGGCTGGGACCGGTTGTCCCCAGTGATCTCGGGCTTCTCCACATGGCTGTCCACTGTTCGGCAATGCGACGCCCTCTCTCACCACGTCGAGTGAAAGCCGTCACACCAAGGTGCCGGATTGGGTTGTGGGAAACCTGGGTAAACCTGGGGACGCGGCTGGGGAGAACCGCCCTCGGGCTGTGGGCGGTGTGTGCAGAACTTTCCGTTCTCCACAGACGCCCCTGGTTGTCCACCGGTGCCACCCACAGGGCCCGTGGATAAAATCTCGCCTCTGAGCTGGGCAAACGCGGTTATCCACGGTATCCACAGCCCCTACTACTACTCCCGACTAGAGAGAGCTCGGCATTCGTTTCGAAGCGGGGGCTGTGCACAACTCGCCGTCTCGTGCCCGGCTGCCTCTTGGAGCGACTTGACCCCGACAGGCACCTACTGTCAGTGCGGTGCGTCAGACTGGTCCCCGGTGTCCTTCCCTTCGCAGTGGGCGGTGACACCGAGTCGGAGGACTCAGTAGCAACAGCAGGAGGCGGCTTACGGTGAAGATCCGGGTGGAACGCGACGTACTCGCGGAGGCAGTGGCGTGGGCGGCACGCAGCCTCCCGGCCCGTCCGCCGGCGCCTGTCCTCGCCGGCCTCCTTCTCAAGGCCGAGGACGGCCAGCTGAGCCTGTCGAGCTTCGACTACGAGGTCTCCGCACGGGTGTCCGTGGAAGCCGAGGTCGAGGAGGAGGGCACCGTTCTCGTCTCCGGCCGGCTGCTCGCGGACATCTCGCGCGCCCTCCCCAACCGCCCGGTGGAGATTTCCACAGACGGTGTACGGGCGACCGTGGTCTGCGGGTCCTCCCGGTTCACCCTGCACACCCTGCCTGTGGAGGAGTACCCGGCGCTGCCGCAGATGCCGAATGCCACAGGCACCGTCTCCGGCGAGGTCTTCGCGGCCGCCGTCTCCCAGGTGGCCATCGCCGCCGGCCGTGACGACACGCTGCCCGTCCTCACCGGTGTGCGCATCGAGATCGAGGGCGACACGGTCACGCTGGCCTCCACCGACCGCTACCGCTTCGCGGTCCGCGAGTTCCTGTGGAAGCCGGAGAACCCTGACGCCTCCGCGGTCGCCCTGGTCCCGGCCAAGACGCTGCTGGACACCGCCAAGTCGCTCGGCGCGGGGGACAGCGTCACCCTGGCGCTGTCCGGCTCGGGCGCCGGCGAGGGCCTGATCGGTTTCGAGGGCGCCGGGCGCCGTACGACCACGCGGCTGCTCGAGGGCGACCTGCCGAAGTACCGCACGCTGTTCCCGACCGAGTTCAACTCCGTCGCCGTGATCGAGACCGCGCCCTTCGTGGAGGCCGTCAAGCGTGTGGCGCTGGTGGCCGAGCGGAACACCCCGGTGCGGCTGAGCTTCGAGCAGGGTGTGCTCATCCTCGAGGCCGGGTCCAGCGACGACGCACAGGCTGTGGAAAGGGTCGACGCCCAGCTGGACGGCGACGACATCTCCATCGCCTTCAACCCGACGTTCCTGCTGGACGGCCTGAGCGCGATCGACTCCCCGGTGGCCCAGCTGTCGTTCACGACGTCCACCAAGCCGGCGCTGCTCAGCGGCAAGCCCGCTGTGGACGCCGAGGCCGACGACGCCTACAAGTACCTGATCATGCCGGTGCGGCTGAGCGGCTGACCGTTTTCCACAGCTGTGCACAGTGCCGGGCGTCCGCTGTGGATGCCCGGCGCAGATGTCGGCCGGTGTCGGTTTCCGCAGGTGAGCGCGTATGCCCACAGCTGTGCACGAAGGGTCGCGATTAGGCTCGGCACGGCACGAAGGTGCCTCACACGCCACACAGCGACCCTAAGGAACACAACTGATGGAGCTCGGTCTCGTCGGTCTCGGCAAGATGGGCGGCAACATGCGCGAGCGGATCCGCCGCGCGGGCCACACCGTCATCGGATACGACCGCAACGCGGATCTCGCGGATGTCCACAGCCTGGAAGAGCTTGTGGGCAAACTCAGCGGCCCGCGCGTGGTCTGGGTGATGGTCCCGGCCGGCGAGCCCACCCAGTCGACCATCGACCGGCTCGCCGAGCTGCTGGAGCCCGGTGACGTGGTGGTGGACGGCGGCAACTCCCGCTGGACGGACGACGAGAAGCACGCCGAGGAGCTGGCGGCCAAGGGCATAGGCTTCGTCGACTGCGGCGTCTCCGGCGGCGTCTGGGGCCTGGAGAACGGCTACGCGCTGATGTACGGCGGTGACGCCGAGAACGTCGCCAAGGTGCAGCCGATCTTCGACGCGCTGAAGCCGGAGGGCGACTTCGGTTCGGTGCACGCCGGCAAGGTCGGCGCGGGCCACTTCGCGAAGATGGTCCACAACGGCATCGAGTACGCCATGATGCAGGCCTACGCCGAGGGCTGGGAGCTGCTGGAGAAGGTCGACTCCGTGGAGAACGTCCGCGAGGTGTTCCGCTCCTGGCAGGAGGGCACCGTCATCCGCTCCTGGCTGCTCGACCTCGCGGTCAACGCGCTGGACGACGACGAGCACCTGGAGGGCCTGCGCGGTTATGCACAGGACTCCGGTGAGGGACGCTGGACTGTGGAGGCCGCGATCGACAACGCGGTGCCGCTGCCGGCGATCACCGCGTCGCTGTTCGCGCGGTTCTCCTCCCGCCAGGAGGACTCGCCGCAGATGAAGATGATCGCCGCGCTGCGCAACCAGTTCGGCGGCCACGCCGTGGCGAAGAAGCCGTAGGGAAAAAAGTAATCCACAGGGTCGCGGCGCGATCCACAACCCGAGGAAGGCCGGCGAGACGACCATGCACGTCACGCATCTTTCGCTGGCCGACTTCCGCTCGTACGCCCGGGCCGAGGTCCCGCTCGACCCGGGCGTCACCGCGTTCGTCGGCCCCAACGGGCAGGGCAAGACAAACCTGGTCGAAGCGGTCGGATACCTCGCCACGCTCGGCAGCCACCGGGTCGCCTCGGACGCCCCGCTCGTCCGCATGGGCGCCGAGCGCGCCGTCATCCGGGCGCAGGTCCGGCAGGGCGACCGGCAGCAGCTGGTCGAGCTGGAGCTGAACCCGGGCAAGGCCAACCGCGCCCGGATCAACCGGTCCTCCCAGGTCAGGCCCAGGGACGTGCTGGGGATCGTACGGACCGTGCTGTTCGCGCCCGAGGACCTCGCGCTGGTCAAGGGCGATCCGGGTGAACGGCGGCGGTTCCTCGACGAGTTGATCACCGCCCGGTCGCCGCGCATGGCCGGGGTGCGCTCCGACTACGAGCGCGTCCTCAAGCAGCGCAACACCCTGCTCAAGACCGCCGCCCTGGCGCGCCGGCACGGCGGGCGGTCCATGGACCTGTCCACGCTCGACGTGTGGGACCAGCATCTCGCGCGCGCGGGCGCCGAGTTGCTCGCCCAGCGGCTGGACCTGATCGCCGCGCTGCAGCCGCTGGCCGACAAGGCGTACGAGCAACTGGCCCCCGGCGGCGGCCCGCTGGCGCTGGAGTACAAGCCGTCCGCGCCCGGAGAGGCCCACGCGCGCGAGGATCTGTACGCCCAGCTGATGGCGGCGCTGGCCCAGGCGCGCAAGCAGGAGATCGAGCGCGGGGTCACCCTGGTGGGCCCGCACCGCGACGACCTGGTGCTCAAACTCGGTCAGCTGCCCGCCAAGGGATACGCCTCCCATGGCGAGTCCTGGTCCTACGCGCTCGCCCTGCGCCTGGCCTCCTACGACCTGCTGCGGGCCGAGGGCAACGAGCCGGTGCTGGTCCTGGACGACGTGTTCGCCGAGCTGGACGCGCGGCGCCGGGACCGGCTGGCCGAGCTGGTCGCGCCTGGCGAGCAGGTGCTGGTCACCGCCGCCGTGGACGACGACGTACCGCGGATGCTGGCCGGGGCGCGGTACACCGTGTCCGGGGGGACGGTGGAGCGCGTATGAGCACCGGCGAACCCACTCCGAAGGGCGACGGGGCCACCCCCGGGAAGGCGCCGGACAAGAAGGTGCCGGAGCCCTCCGGCGTCGACCTCGCGCGCGTGGCGCTGCGCGCGGCGAAGGAGCAGGCACGCGCGCGTGGGGACGCGGCGCGACAGAAGAAGCAGGCCCGGCGTGGTGGCGGGCTGCGTTCCGGGGCGCGTGCGGACGGCCGCGACCCGATGGCGCTGGGCGCCGCGATCAACCGGCTGCTGACCGAGCGCGGCTGGGAGACGCCCGCGGCGGTGGGCGGCGTGATGGGCCGCTGGCCGCAGATCGTCGGCGAGGACCTGGCCAAGCACTGTGTCCCGCAGCGGTACGACGAGGACGAGCACGTACTGGTCGTGCAGTGCGACTCCACGGCCTGGGCGACCCAGCTGCGCCACCTCGCGCCCGCGCTGGTCGCCCGGCTCAACGAGGACCTGGGGCACGGCACGGTGCGGATGATCAAGGTGCTGAATCCGGGCGGTCCGGCCCGCCGCTACGGCCCACTGCGGGCTCCGGGAAGCTCCGGACCCGGCGATACGTACGGGTGACGTACATCACGTCGTAGCGGGTGGTCGTGCCGTCGGCGCGGCGCGATCCCACGCGTGCGGAGGGGCCCTGCGGCACGGCCGGAAAGCCATCTGACCCCCCAGTAGCCAAGGGTTGACGGCTCGAAGCGCTGAGTGCCGCTGTGAGCCCCTTGGAGCCCCCATCCGCATATCGGGACCCGATCGAGGCCGGTTCAGGGCGGCACATGGGGACTCAGGTACCGGCAAACCCCCATCGATGTCAGACCTACCGGTAGACTGGAAGACAATCCCGCCCCAACGTGGGGACCGCCCGGGAAAAGCTGAGCAACGCTGATCAAGGCTTACCACCGCTACATGCCGCAGCCGCTCCGGCAACCTGCCGACGAGCCCGGCTCGTGCTGTGCCAGAAAGGGCGCTTCGTGGCCGATTCCGGCAACCCCAACGAGAACATCCCGTCCACCGACGCCGGCGTGAACGCCGAGGCGGCCACCGAGGCCTCCGCCCCCAGCGAGGCCACCGCCTCGACGTCGTACGACGCCAGCGCCATCACCGTGCTCGAAGGGCTGGACGCGGTCCGCAAGCGGCCCGGCATGTACATCGGTTCCACGGGCGAGCGCGGACTGCACCACCTGGTGTACGAGGTCGTCGACAACTCGGTCGACGAGGCGCTGGCCGGGTACGCGGACACGATCGACGTCACGATCCTCGCCGACGGCGGCGTCCGGGTCGTCGACAACGGCCGTGGCATCCCGGTGGGCATCGTGCCCTCCGAGGGCAAGCCGGCCGTGGAGGTCGTGCTGACCGTGCTGCACGCGGGCGGCAAGTTCGGAGGCGGCGGTTACGCCGTCTCCGGCGGTCTGCACGGCGTGGGCGTGTCCGTCGTGAACGCGCTGTCCACGAAGGTCGCCGTCGAGGTCAGGACCGACGGACACCGGTGGACGCAGGACTACAAGATGGGCGTGCCGACCGCCCCGCTGGCCAAGCACGAGGCGACCGAGGAGACCGGCACGTCGGTCACCTTCTGGGCCGACCCGGAGATCTTCGAGACCACCGAGTACTCCTTCGAGACGCTGTCGCGGCGCTTCCAGGAGATGGCGTTCCTCAACAAGGGCCTGACGATCAGGCTCACGGACGAGCGCGAGTCGGCGAAGGCCACCAGCGGCGCCGACGAGGCGGGTGCGGACGAGAAGGCCGAGGTCAAGACCGTCACGTACTACTACGAGGGCGGCATCGTCGACTTCGTGAAGTACCTCAACTCCCGCAAGGGCGAGGTCGTGCACCCCACCGTCATCGACCTGGAGGCGGAGGACAAGGACAAGAGCCTGTCCCTCGAGGTCGCGATGCAGTGGAACAGCGGCTACAGCGAGGGCGTGTACTCGTTCGCGAACATCATCCACACCCACGAGGGCGGTACGCACGAAGAGGGCTTCCGCGCCGCGCTGACCTCGCTGATCAACAAGTACGCGCGCGACAAGAAGCTGCTGCGCGAGAAGGACGACAACCTCACCGGCGACGACATCCGCGAGGGTCTGACCGCGATCATCTCGGTCAAGCTGAGCGAGCCGCAGTTCGAGGGCCAGACGAAGACCAAGCTGGGCAACACGGAGGCCAAGACCTTCGTGCAGAAGGCGGTCTACGAACACCTCAACGACTGGCTGGACCGCAACCCGGTCGAGGCCGCGGACATCGTCCGCAAGGGCATCCAGGCGGCCACCGCGCGCGTGGCGGCCCGCAAGGCCCGTGACCTGACCCGGCGCAAGGGTCTGCTGGAGTCGGCGTCGCTGCCGGGCAAGCTGGCCGACTGCCAGTCCAACGACCCCACCAAGTGCGAGATCTTCATCGTCGAGGGCGACTCCGCCGGCGGCTCGGCCAAGTCCGGCCGGAACCCGCAGTACCAGGCCATCCTCCCGATCCGCGGCAAGATCCTCAACGTGGAGAAGGCCAGGATCGACAAGATCCTGCAGAACCAGGAGATCCAGGCGCTGATCTCCGCCTTCGGCACGGGTGTGCACGAGGACTTCGACATCGAGAAGCTCCGCTATCACAAGATCATCCTGATGGCGGACGCCGACGTCGATGGCCAGCACATCAGCACCCTGCTGCTGACCTTCCTGTTCCGCTTCATGCGGCCGCTGGTCGAGGCCGGGCACGTGTACCTGTCGCGTCCCCCGCTGTACAAGATCAAGTGGGGCCGGGACGACGTGGAGTACGCCTACTCGGACCGTGAGCGCGACGCACTGATCGAGATGGGCCGCCAGCGCGGCAAGCGCGTCCGCGAGGACTCGATCCAGCGCTTCAAGGGCCTCGGCGAGATGAACGCCGAGGAACTGCGCGTGACCACGATGGACCAGGAGCACCGGGTCCTCGGCCAGGTCACCCTGGACGACGCCGCCCAGGCCGACGACCTGTTCTCGGTCCTGATGGGCGAGGACGTCGAGGCCCGCCGCCAGTTCATCCAGCGCAACGCCAAGGACGTCCGCTTCCTCGACATCTGAGTCGGTCTCAGCTGACCGCACCAGGAAGGATCTTCACCAGCAATGGCCGACGAGAACACCCCAGAGACTCCTGAGACCGAGGGCGGCGAACTCGCCATGCGCGTCGAGCCCGTCGGGCTCGAGACGGAGATGCAGCGCTCGTACCTGGACTACGCGATGTCCGTCATCGTGTCCCGTGCGCTGCCCGACGTCCGGGACGGCCTCAAGCCCGTCCACCGGCGCGTGCTGTACGCGATGTACGACGGCGGCTACCGCCCCGACCGCGGCTTCTACAAGTGCGCCCGTGTCGTCGGCGACGTCATGGGCAACTACCATCCGCACGGCGACAGTTCGATCTACGACGCCCTGGTGCGGCTCGCCCAGCCGTGGTCGATGCGGATGCCGCTGGTGGACTCCAACGGCAACTTCGGCTCCCCGGGCAACGACCCGGCGGCCGCCATGCGGTACACCGAGTGCAAGATGGCGCCGCTGTCGATGGAGATGGTCCGCGACATCGACGAGGAGACCGTCGACTTCACGGACAACTACGACGGCCGCTCCCAGGAGCCGACCGTTCTGCCGGCCCGCTTCCCGAACCTGCTGATCAACGGCTCGGCCGGTATCGCGGTCGGCATGGCCACCAACATCCCGCCGCACAACCTGCGCGAGGTCGCGGCCGGCGCCCAGTGGTACCTGGAGAACCCGGACGTCAGCCACGAGGAGCTGCTGGACGCGCTCATGGAGCGCATCAAGGGCCCGGACTTCCCGACCGGCGCCCTGGTGGTGGGCCGCAAGGGCATCGAGGAGGCGTACCGCACCGGGCGCGGCTCCATCACGATGCGCGCGGTGGTCGAGGTCGAGGAGATCCAGGGCCGGCAGTGCCTGGTCGTGACCGAACTGCCGTACCAGGTCAACCCGGACAACCTGGCGCAGAAGATTGCCGACCTGGTCAAGGACGGCAAGATCGGCGGCATCGCCGACGTCCGCGACGAGACGTCGTCCCGCACGGGCCAGCGCCTGGTGATCGTGCTCAAGCGCGACGCGGTCGCCAAGGTCGTCCTGAACAACCTGTACAAGCACACCGACCTGCAGACCAACTTCGGCGCCAACATGCTGGCGCTGGTCGACGGCGTGCCGCGCACGCTGTCCCTGGACGCGTTCATCCGGCACTGGGTGGCGCACCAGATCGAGGTCATCGTCCGCCGTACCCGCTTCCGGCTGCGCAAGGCCGAGGAGCGCGCGCACATCCTGCGCGGTCTGCTGAAGGCCCTGGACGCCATCGACGAGGTCATCGCGCTGATCCGGCGCAGCGAGACCGTCGACGTCGCGCGCACCGGCCTGATGGACCTGCTGGAGATCGACGAGCTCCAGGCCAACGCGATCCTCGAGATGCAGCTGCGGCGCCTGGCGGCCCTGGAGCGGCAGAAGATCGTCCAGGAGCACGACGAACTCCAGGCGAAGATCAGCGAGTACAACGAGATCCTCGCCTCCCCGGTCCGCCAGCGCGGCATCGTCAGCGAGGAACTGGCCGCGATCGTCGAGAAGTACGGCGACGACCGCCAGACCAAGCTGATCCCGTACGAGGGCGACATGTCCATCGAGGACCTGATCGCCGAGGAGGACATCGTCGTCACGGTCACCCGCGGCGGCTATGTCAAGCGGACCAAGACGGACGACTACCGGGCGCAGAAGCGCGGCGGCAAGGGCGTGCGGGGCACGAAGCTGAAGGAAGACGACATCGTCGACCACTTCTTCGTCTCCACCACGCACCACTGGCTGCTGTTCTTCACCAACAAGGGCCGGGTGTACCGGGCGAAGGCGTACGAGCTGCCCGAGGCCGGCCGGGACGCGCGCGGCCAGCACGTGGCGAACCTGCTCGCCTTCCAGCCGGACGAGGCGATCGCGGAGATCCTCGCCATCCGTGACTACGAGGCGGCGCCGTACCTGGTCCTCGCGACCAAGTCCGGTCTGGTCAAGAAGACGCCTCTGAAGGATTACGATTCGCCCCGCTCCGGTGGCGTGATCGCGATCAATCTGCGCGAGCGCGAGGACGGCACGGACGACGAACTGATCGGCGCGGAGCTGGTCTCGGCGGACGACGATCTGCTGCTGATCAGCAAGAAGGCGCAGTCGATCCGGTTCACCGCCTCCGACGAGTCCCTGCGCCCGATGGGCCGCGCCACCTCCGGCGTGAAGGGCATGAGTTTCCGCGAAGGCGATGAACTTCTGTCGATGAATGTTGTTCGGCCGGGTACGTTCGTGTTCACTGCCACCGACGGCGGGTACGCGAAGCGGACCGCCGTCGACGAGTACCGCGTCCAGGGCCGCGGCGGCCTCGGCATCAAGGCCGCCAAGATCGTGGAGGACCGCGGTTCGCTCGTCGGAGCGCTGGTCGTCGAGGAGGCCGACGAGATCCTCGCGATCACGCTCTCCGGCGGCGTGATTCGTACGCGAGTCAGTGAGGTCAGGGAGACGGGCCGTGACACCATGGGCGTCCAACTGATCAACCTGGGCAAGCGCGATGCCGTGGTCGGCATCGCACGTAACGCCGAGGCGGGGCGCGAGGCGGAGGAGGTCGACGGCGAGGAGGCCGCCGACACCGCCGAGGGTGTCCAGGCCGGCGGCACGGACGAGGGTGAGGCGCCCTCGGCCGAGTAGCACGAGGAGTGAGTCATCGTGAGCGGAGCCACGGGCGCCGGATCGGCCGGTACCCCCACGGGTACGGAGACGGACGGCGGCGGCCGTGGCTCCGCCGCGCACAGGGCCGGTGCGGGGAGCGCGGCCGACCCGCACACGACCAACCTGAAGCCGGTGAAGGCGTCCGGGCAGGACTCCGCCGGCACGTCTGGATCCCAGGGGGGAACTGTGACGGACACCCGAGGACCGGCCGTGGCCGGGGAGGCGCAGTCGCCGTCTCCGCTCCCCCAGGAGCGGAGCCAGGAGCAGCCCGCCGGCCCCTACCACCCGCCGCAGGCCTATCCGGCCCAGCCGCCCGCCGACGCGGTACGACGGCCCCGTACGGGCGCGCGTACGGCACCGCGCACCCGTAAGGCGCGGCTGCGGGTGGCCAAGGCCGACCCGTGGTCGGTGATGAAGGTGAGCTTCCTGCTCTCCATCGCGCTCGGCATCTGCACGATCGTCGCGTCGGCGCTGCTGTGGATGGTCATGGACGCGATGGGCGTGTTCTCGACGGTGGGCGGCACGATCTCGGAGGCGACCGGCTCGAACGAGGGCAACGGCTTCGACCTCCAGGCGTTCCTGTCCCTCCCCCACGTCCTGATGTTCACGTCGGTCATCGCGGTCATCGACGTGGTGCTGGCCACGGCGCTCGCGACGCTCGGCGCGTTCATCTACAACCTGTCCGCGGGCTTCGTGGGCGGTATCGAACTGACCCTGGCGGAGGACGAGTGACCGGCGTCCAGCGCGCCGGTGACGGTCCCCCGACAACCGATTTTGGGACTGACGTGGTCGTGCGCTAATCTTCAGGAGTCAGCGCGCGGGACACACACCGCAGAGCGCGGCGGGGCTATAGCTCAGTTGGTTAGAGCGCATCCCTGATAAGGATGAGGCCACAGGTTCAAATCCTGTTAGCCCCACCAGCGAAAAGACCCCCGGTCCACCAGGACCGGGGGTCTTTTGACACCAGCCGGCTGTGTGCGGGCGATGGACGAGCGGAGTCGGCACGTGATCGGGGGCCTCATCGCGCTGGCTCTGATCGTGGCGCTGGCTGTCCGGTACGTTGTGGTGGCCGTCCGGCTCTGGGGGCATCCCGAGCGCGCTCCCGATGCCGCGCGATCGTTCAGCGTGAGAGGCGCGCCGGGATGGGTCCTCACACGTGGCGTCGTGGTCGTTGCGGCCAACTTCGTCTTCATGGCCATCATGGTGATCGCGCTGGCCGTGGGGCTCGCGGTCACGCGGACACAGAAACCGGCTGAGCCCTGGTTGGCGATGTCGGCGGCGGCGATCGGCGGGATGATCCTCTGCTGGATACTGATCATCCTGATCGGCATCTTCAACAGGCCGCGTTTTCTGGTGCTCCCCTACCTCAGGGACAAGCGGCGGCTCTGATGCCGGTGGCGGGCGGGACGGCCGCGTACGAAAAGGGCCCGATCGCTGGCGACGGGGGATGCACCAGCGATCGGGCTGTGGCCAAGGGTAACAAGCCCGGGGGGCTTGTGGGGCCCAGTCGGCCGTTAATAAGTCAGCTTGGCCGGTCAATGACCGCACGGCGGGTCGTAGGAGAGCCGGGGCAGGTACTCGTGCCACTTCTGCGGGGTCATCACGCCCCGGGTGACCGCGCAGATGTGCGCGATCGCCGCGTCGGCGTCCAGGCTCCACACGCGCACCGTGTCGGTGCCGCTGGAGACCCCGAGGACGCGGCTCGTGGGGCTGAAGGACAGGAACGTGCCGGACTTCGCGTTGGGGCTCATCGACTGCCCGATGGGGCTTGCCGAGGACGGGTGGGCGACGTTCCACAGCCGGACCGTGTTGTCGTTGCCGCCGCTGGCCAGAACGTGTCCGTCGGAGCTGAACGTGAGCGTCTTGACCGCCTCGGTGTGGCCGATGAGGGGTGAGCCGAGCGCGGTCGCGGAGGACGGGTGGGCGACGTTCCACAGCCGGACCGTGTCGTCGTCACTGCCGCTGGCCAGAACCTGCCCGTCGGGGCTGAAGGCGATCACGTTGACCGGACCGCTGTGCTCGGTGAGTTGGGCGATCCCGGTCGGATGCGCGGGGTCGGTGACGTCCCAGAGGCGGATCGTGCTGTCCGCGCTGCCGCTGGCCAGGGTGTGCCCGTCGGGGCTGAAGGCGATGGCGTTGAGGAAACCCCGGTGCCCGAAGAGCGGTTTTCCCAGCACGGTGGGGCGCCCGGGGTCGGCGATGTCCCACAGCTGAACGGTGCGGTCGTCGTAGGCGGTGGCCAGGGTGCGGCCGTCCGGGCTGAAGGCCAGCGTGTCGGGTCCCGCGAACCGGGTCCGCAGGCGGATGGGCGGACCGGCGGCGACCGGGTGGGACGGATCGCTCACGTTCCACAGGTGCACCGCCTGGTTGTTGGTGAGGATGGCGAGGATCCGGCCGTCGGGGGAGAACACCGGTGCCCGGTGGCCGCCGTCCGCCTGCATGAACGGCTCGCCCAGCTGCACGGGCCGGCCGGGCCGTGTCACGTTCCACAGCCGGATCCTGCCGTCCCGGGACGCCGTGGCCAGCACCCGGCCGTCCGGCCGGAACGCGCCGGTGCGGCCGATGATGTCCGAGGCCGGCAGCGACCACAGGCGTGCCTTGCCGTCACCGCTGCCGGTGGCCAGGGTCCGCCCGTCCGGGCTGAACTGCAGGGCGTACATCTCCCCGCTGCTGCCCGCCAGCGGCTCCCCGACCTGCGAGGGCGACGAGGGGTCGCGTACGTTCCACAGGCTCGCCGTGCTGTCGGCGCTGGCGGCCGCCAGCCGGCCGCCGTCCCGGCTGAAGGCCACCGACCAGATGGGGCCGGTGTGGCCGGCCAGCGGTGAGCCGAGCGCGGACGGGCGGGCGGGGTCGGTGACGTCCCACAGCCGGATCGTGTCGTCCGCGCTGCCGGACGCGAGGGTGTGCCCGTCCGGGCTGAACGCCACCGAGTGCACGAGGTCGGTGTGGCCCTTGAGCGCGGTGCCGTACCGCCGGGGGTGGTGCGGGTCGGTCACGTTCCACAGCAGGATCGTGTCGTCGTCACCGCCCGCGGCGACGGTACGGCCGTCGGGGCTGAACGCGACGCTGCGCACCGCGGCGGTGTGACCGCGCAGCACCCCGGACTCGTGCGGCCGGCGCGGGTCGGACACGTTCCACAGCCGTACCGTGCGGTCCTCCCCGGCGCTCGCCAGCGTCCGCCCGTCCGGGCTGAAGGCGACCAGGTAGATCGTGCCCTGGTGGCCGGTGAGCGGCCTGCCCAGGGCCATGGGGTGGGCGGGGTCGGTGACGTCCCACAGCCGGATCGTCCCGTCGTCGCCGGCGCTGGCGAGGGTGTGCCCGTCCGGGCTGAAGACGGCGCTGCTCACCCAGCTGGTGTGGCCGGTCAGCGGCTTTCCGAGCGGTTCGGGGCGGCGCGGGTCGGACACGTTCCACAGCCGCACGGTGCGGTCGTAGCTGGCTGTGGCGAGGGTTTTGCCGTCGGGGCTGAAGGAGGTCAGGTAGACGGCGCCGGTGTGGCCGGTGAGCGGGGTGGCCAGCGGCGCGTTCACGATCGAGATCAGCCTGCTGTACGTCCCCTCGTCGTCCGGACGCAGATGGTGGGCGACCAGGTCGAGCTGCGCGGCCAGGGACGGGTCCGTGTGCTCGACCCGGTCGGCCTCGGCGACCACCTGGGCGAACACGGCGTCGTCCCGCTGCTGCCAGGCGATCACCGCCGAACCGCCCGCGACCAGGGCTAGCACCACCAGCGCCGCCACCGCGGCCCGGCTGATCCACAC
Source organism: Streptomyces sp. NPDC048192 (assembly GCF_043202415.1). Lineage (NCBI taxonomy): Bacteria > Bacillati > Actinomycetota > Actinomycetes > Kitasatosporales > Streptomycetaceae > Streptomyces > Streptomyces sp. NPDC048192. Next base: position 330,497 of record NZ_JBIDAL010000004.1, on the reverse strand, counting down.
CGTGCGCTTGCGCAGCCGTACCGCCGCGGCCAGGAACTCCACCGCGCTGCGGGTCAGATACGGGTCGCCGGCCGACCGCGCCCAGCTGCGGGCCTGCTCCAGCCGGGAGCCCCGGTACAGCAGCGCGCTGTCCCGGCCGGAGTCCTCCCAGGCCCGGCCGTCCTCCTCGAGCCGCTGGCGCAGCAGCTGTCCGCTCCGGTCGTCGTCGATCCAGTGCCGCAGCCGGGGCCAGGCATGCAGCAGCGCCTCGTGGGTGATCTCCACGGTGTCCGCGTCCAGCGTCACCAGCCGGGCCCGTACCAGGGCCTCCAGGGACTCCTCGGTCTTGCCCGGGTCCGCGGACTCCTCCGCCAGCTGGCGCCGGGTGCCCCGCCGGCGTGTGGCCTGTGTGTCCTCGCCCAGCCGGACCAGTCGCAGCAGGAGCAGCCGGGCCGCGGTGCGGGCCGCGGGGTCCAGCCTCGACCAGGCGCGTTCGGCGGTCGCCGCGACGGCCCCCTGGATCCCGCCGGCCGCGCGATAGCCGGCCAGGGTCAGCCGCCCGCCCTTGCGGCGCTGCCAGGTCGCCAGCAGGGCGTGCGAGAGCAGCGGGAGGACGCCGGCGTCGTGGGCTCCGCGTGGTCCGTCGGCGCTCACCTCGCGGACGATCAGTTCGGCGAGTCCCGGCTCCAGCTCCAGACCGACCGCCTTGGCCGGGCCGGTCACCGCCTCGCGGAGTTCGGCTGCGGTCAGCGGTCCGAGCACCATGTGCCGGTGCTGCAGCGCGTCGGCCAGTTCCGGATAGCCGAGGCACTGCTCGTAGAAGTCGGCGCGGATGCCGAGGACGACGAGCACCGGTGCGGGCTCGTCCGAGTCGGCGGTCGGGGTGCAGGCGGCGTGCAGCAGCTGGATGAACGCGCGCCGGCCGGCCTCGTCGGCGCAGAGGGTGAAGGTCTCCTCGAACTGGTCCACCACGACGACCGGCCGGATCTCGCCGGGCGCCTCCCGCCGCGCCCACGCCGACACGGCCTCGCGCGCCGCGCGGGCGATCTTGGGGGAGTCGGAGCCGGGGACGGCCGGATCCTCCGTGGCCTCCCGTTCGGCCTGGCGCGCGTCGGCGGCGACCGTGGCGAGCTCGGGGATACGGCGGACCAGCTCGGCGAGGGGGTCCGCGCCGGGGACGAGGTGCAGGACGCAGCCGGCGGCGGCTTCGGTGGAGGCCGGGGACGCCGTGGCGCTCGGGTTCGAGGTACCGCGTCCGCCGCGCAGCGCGCCGCCGCGGAGGGCGGGGACCAGGCCGGCGTTCAGCAGGGACGACTTTCCGGCGCCCGAGGCGCCCACCAGCATCACCAGGCCGCCGGTCCGCTCGGCGGCGCGCAGCTGGGCGACGAGCGCGCTCGTGCTCCGCTCCCGGCCGAAGAACCATCGGGCGTCCTCCTGCCGGTAGGGCGCGAGTCCCCGGTAGGGGCAGACGCCTCCGGCGGGCGGGGCCTGGGCCGGAGGCCGCCGGTTCTCCTCGGCGGGCGGCGCGGGACGGTCTCCGGCCGGGTCGGCCAGCGCCCGCTCCCAGAGCCGCTGCCAGTGGGCGAGGTCGTACAGGCCCGGGGACACCGGCGCGGGCCGCAGCCGGCGTGCCTCCGGAATCAGGATGTGCAGCACCGCCGCGAGCGCGGTGAATTGCGCCGGTACGTTCTTGGCGCGGCGCCAGTCGCTGATCCGCTGGGCGGAGACCCGCACGGGCCGCCCCCGCTCGTCGATCCGCTGCAGCCGTACGACCGCCTCGGCGACGCTCTTGAGGGGAGGGTTTCCGGCCTCCTTGTACAGCAGCGCGAGGCGCTCGGCGAAGGCTGTGCGTGCCCCTGAGTCGGAACTCAAGGTCCCACCCCTTTACTTGCCGCCGCATCTGGACGTCCGGACCGGAAAACCCACCTTATATGCCTGACCTGCGGTTAAGCACTGAGATGAAGGTCGTCCCCTCCTCCTCGCGGACCTCGAATGGCAGGATCCGGACCCGGTAGCGGACCGCTCACACATCGTCCGGACAGGCCACGGCCCTGCGCCTGAAGAGGCAGCCCCGAGGCGTCGAACCATCTCGGCCAAGTTCGCCGGAGACACCCCCGCACCGCCCGGTACCGGTCCCCACGAGGGGAGGGACCGGCACCGGGCGGGCAGGGGCCATGCCCGACCTGAAGCCTGGGGCGCTGGAGGCCGGGCGGGTGACGTTTCACGTGAAACACCCATGTGCAGTACCCATGGGAAGCACGCGGTCGCCTTCCACCGGCGCTCCCCTGCCCTCCCGGTCCGGTTCGGCGGGTGGTTCCCTGGGCAGTGACGTCCAGGAAGCCACCGCCGAGAGGCCCGCGAGGCTGGAGGACACCATGAAGGTCTCCGTCGACCGCTCCCTGTGCTACGGCTCCGCCGAGTGCGCGCACCGGGTGCCGGGCGTGTTCGCGTTCGAGGACGGCTACGGCGTCGTACGGCCCGGGCGGGAGGAGTCCGCCGACGATCCGGAGGTCCGGGAGGCAGCCGAGAAGTGCCCCTCGCAGGCCATCGTGCTCACGGAGTAGGGCGGCGGGAGAAGCCCGGTACGGCGTGGCTCACGCGGTGGACGCCGCGTCGGCCGGAGCGGTCGGGTAGGTCCATCCGATGCCGGCCAGGGCGCGGGCCCGGGTCTCGGCGACCGCCATGCGGGCCGTCCGTTCGACGGGGTCGACGTGGGACGCCTGGCCGGTGACCTGGCCCTCCCACTTGCGGTAGAGCAGGCCGGTCTCCGCCGAGAACCAGCCGCGGCTGACCGCGTCCAGCGCCAGCAGCAGCCCGGTGTCCTCGGACGCCGGCAACGCCATCCAGCCGCCGAGCGCCATGAGCAGCTCGTGCCGGACGCACAGGGTGGCGGGGTGGACGGGGGCCCGGAAGTCGTTCCGCTTCCAGTGGTCGAGCACGGCACCGCGTTCGAGCGGGCCGTCGTCAGGGTTGCCGGGAAAACCGGCCGTCGAGCCGTCCGGCAACAGGTCGAGGGCCCGGGACGTGGTCCAGCCCACGGTCGGGTCCGCCTCCAGTACGGCCACGTCGCGGGCCAGCGCGCCCGGTGTGAGCCGGTCGTCGGCGTCCAGGACCTTCACGTACGAGCCCCTGGCGCGGGCCAGCGCGATGGTGCGGGCGACCCCGGGACCGCCCGGCCGGCCCTGGCCGAAGCTCACGCGCGCGTCGTCCGGGACGTATGGGTGGACTTCGTCCGTCGTACCGTCCTGCTGGATCAGCCACTCCCAGTCCCAGCCACCGGGAAGCCGCTGCTCGCACAGGGACGCGTAGGCGTCCGGCAGGAAACGCGCGGACGGGCCGTGGACAGCGGTGACAACGGTGACGCGCCGGGTCACGGCAGCACTCACCCCTTTCCGGAGAGCGTCGGACGCGCGGGACGCGCCGTGGGTGTGCCGGCCGCGGTTGCGTCGGCCTCGGCCAGTCCATTGTCCGGGGGGCCGGAACAGCGCGAGACCCCCGGCCGAACCCGGCCGGGGGTCTTTCCGTGTCGACTGTTGCGTACGCAAGTCGCCGTGTGGTCGAGACGTTGCGGTACTGCGTGGGGTGGGAGGTCAGCAGTCGAGCCTGGCCGTCGAGGACTCTTCGGTGATCAGGTCCTCCGCCTCGGTCTCGGCGACCGGACGGTGCCGGCAGCTGGGGGACTTACCGTGGGCCTCGGCCCGGATGCGCTGCTTCATCGTGGGGGGCAGAGCCGTGGTGCGGGACCAGGACCACTGTCGTTGGGCCGGAATCGCCGGGATGGTCTTCAACGCGGTGCCGGTGCGGGGGCCCTCGGTGCTGGGGGCGGCCGCCGCGGTCGTGGCGGTCGTGGCGGTGACGATTCCGAGCGCGGTGCACAGTGCGAAGAAGGCGGTGACGATGGCGGTCCACAGCTTCATGACCTTGTTCTTGGTCATGGCCCCTCACTTTCGGGTTGGGCGATTTGCGTACTTTGCTCATGATGTGTATGTGCGCCGCGAAGTGGTGGACCGACGCTCGTGGCGCGTCGATGTTCCGATGAACACCACCCGGATGGCGGCAAGAGGCATGGAAAGCCCCCAAAACCTGCTCAGCTGAGCGAAGAGGGAGCAAAGTAACCGTCCGTGGAGGCGTGATCACCCTCCGGTCGGAACCGCGTCGGACCTGGCCTATTGCGCTGCCGGAGGCCGGAGTTGGGCCCCGACGCAGGTCACCGATCGATATCGGCCGGTGTGTATAGTCGGGCGCCAGAGGTCCCCTACGTCAAGGAAAGACGAGGTCGCGCGGTGAAGAAGCTGCTCCTGGTCGCACTGGCCGCCATCGGCGGGCTCCTCGTGTACCGCCAGATCCAGGCGGATCGCGCCGAGCAGGACCTGTGGACGGAGGCGACTGACTCCGTGGCCACGGGTTCGTGAGTGCCGATTCCAGAATCTGACGCAGGCCCCGACCGCCCCTCGCGGTCGGGGCTTCGTGTTGCGCGGGCCCACCGGGCGTTGCAGGGCGATTCGGACGGCCGCAGGCATTGCCCGGATGGCGCGCGGATGCACGCGGCAGGATGGAGCGCGGTCCGGTACGGCGGTGGCGCGGTGAACACGCCGGCCGTGGAGCGGCAACTGGGGGAGGGCGGCACGTGGGGGAACGAGGACAGGGCAGGGCCTGGCGGTGGCGCCCCGGCCGCCGGACGGCCTCCGGCGCCATGCGGGGGGCTCTGCTGACGGGGCTGTGCGCGCTGCTCGTCCTGCCGACCGGTACGGCGTCCGCGCGCGCGATGGCGGCCGCCGCCGAGGCCGGCTCACCGGAGCCGTACGCCTTCGCGCCCGGCGCCGCTGCCGTGGCGGGGGCGCCGAGCACCGCCACGGCACCCCGGCTGGAGGCGGGCCGCACCTACCGCAGCTCCCTTGCAGGCAAAGGCGAGCTGTACTACCGCCTCGAACTCCCGGCCACCGGCACGGCCTACGTCCCCGTCACCGCCGTACCCCCCGCCCACGCCACCGTCTCCGCCACCGACGGCATCGCCGTGTCGGTCCAGGACGCCCACGGCACCCGCTGCTCCTACGCCAACGCCCGCTTCGGCGCCGGGCTCAGCCCCCGCCCGCTCACCGCGCTCGGCCGGCGGGAGCCCGGCAATGCGCTGTGTCAGGGCGCCGGAACGTACTACGTGGTCGTCCAGCGCCTCGACGCCCAGGGATCCGCCGCCCCGGCACAGCGCTGGGACCTGGAGATCGCGCCCGCCACGGAACCGCGTACGGCACGGGCCGGAGCCACTTCCGCGCCGCAGGCCTGGGACTCCGCCACGCCCGAGCCGCTCGACGGCGAGCCCCACGACCGCCCCGGCGGCACCGGATTCGCCTCCGCGAGCACCCTGGGCCAAGGGGTCTGGCGCACGTCCCTCGTGCCCGGCGAGACCCGGTTCTACAAGGTGCCGGTCGACTGGGGACGGCAACTGCACGCCTCCGCCGAACTGGGCGATGCCGCAGGTCACGGCTATGTCGGTGGCGCCCTCAACCTCTCCCTCTACAACCCCGTCCGCGGCTTTGTCGAGGACGCCGCCCTCGGCTACACCGGCACACAGAAGCCTGCCGTACTCGCCCCGGTGCCGCCGGTGGAGTACGCCAACCGCTACGCCGCACCCATCGGCGTCACCTCCGTCCGCTTCGCCGGCGACTACTACCTCGTCCTGCACCTCAGCGAGCGGTTGACCGGCACGTTCGGGCGCGGCCCGTTCGCGGTGACGCTGCGGGTCCGGGTGACCGGGCGGGCGCACGCGGGACCGGAGTACGCGGGGCGCCCCGTGCCGGACGACGTGTTCACTCCCACGCGGGCGGACCGGGAGGCGGCCCTCACCGGCAGCACGGGAGGCGGTTCGGCGATGCGGCTGACCGCGATCGGCGGGATAGGCCTCGGAACCGTGCTGCTGCTGGTGCTCGCCGGCTGGACGGTGCTGGCACGGCGCGCTCAGACGCGGGTCAACGCCCAGAAACCCACGGCATAGCAGGCCAGCGCCAGCAACAGCATCGGGATCGCGACCCCGGCCGGCGGCCCGGGCCGCCGGCTCCGGGTGGCCCGGCGGTGCGCCCCGCGGCCTTGCGCGGGCACGTCCTGGGCTGTGTAGGCAGCGGTGGAGGCATCGACAGGAGGGTCCGTCACCGGATGGGCGGGCGGTACGACGCTCCAGGGAGCGCGGAGTGTGGAGGGGGTGTGGGGCTGGGGCGGCGGCAGGCGGAAACTGCCGGTGTCGGAGAGGGAACCGGTACCCGCGTCCACACCGGAATCCGGTTCCGCGCTGACATCCGTACCGGCGTCGCCGCCTGAAGACGGTCCCGTACCGGCGCTGGCACTCGAAGACGGTCCCGAAGCCGCGCCCGTACCCGTGCCCGGAGGCGGCCCCGTACCCGTCGTATCCGCCCTCGCCACCACTCCCGAAGCCGACCCCGTATCCGCGCCCTCCGTCAGGTCCGACGCCACCCCGGGCGCCCTCTTGAGCGGGCCGTCCGGCCCGAATCCGGGTGGCAGCGGGCCGAGTTGGTCGAAGATCTCGATCAGCTCGTCGTCCGGCTCGGGCTCCGGCAGGAGTTCCGCGGCGGAGGCCAGCGCCTTGCGCGCACCCGTGGCGGTGCGGAAACGCGCGGCCGGATCGGGCTGCAGCAAGGTGGAGACGACCTGCCACAGCGGTTCCGGAACTCCCTTGGGCGGCCCGGGAGTCCCGTTGTCCAGGAAGTACTGCACGAGCGCCTTGGCGTCAGGCTTGGCGCCCTCCAGCAGATACAGCGCGACCAGCCCCACGGCGAACAGGTCGGCGGGGAAGTCGGGCTCGGCGCCGAGCAGTTGCTCGGGAGCCAGATAACCGGGCGTCCCCACCACGAGGTTGGTCTCCGTCAGGCGGGGTTCGCCGAGCCGCATGGCGATGCCGAAGTCGGACAGCCGCAGCCGGGGCCGTCCGGTCCCGGTCGCCTCGAGGAGGACGTTGGCGGGTTTGATGTCCCGGTGGACGACCCCCTCGGCGTGGACGGCCGCGAGCCCGGAGAGGAGCTGGTCCAGCAGGGTGCACACGAACGCCGGCGGCAGCGGGCCGTAGTCGCCGACCAGGTGGACCAGGGAGCCGCCGGCCACCAGGTCCATGGTGAAGAGCACCTTGTCGTCGTCGGCGGCCCAGCTCGCCGGGGCCAGGACATGGGGATGGTCGATCCGCAGGGCCTGCTCGCGCACGAACCGCAGCAGCGAGTGCGCGTCGCGCTGCTGGAGCACCTTGGCGGCCACATAGCGCCGCCGGCGATGGTCCCAGGCACGCCATACGGCGCCCACGCCCCCGCGCCCGATCGGATCGGCCAGTTCGTACCGGCCGGCGAACACCTCACCCATGGCAGCCCATCGCTCCTCCCCCGGAACCCGCGCCGGTCCCCCGCCCCCTTGTTTCCCCGCTTCCCCGCGCCTGCCCCCGGACGCCGGGCCGCGGGTGCTAGTTCTGGTGGGACTGGTAGTGGGCGACGGCGTCGGAGGTGCGGCCGGCGCCGTAGACGCGCAGGAACTCCGCCAGTTCGGGGTGGGTCGGGGCGAGGCTGTCCGCGGCGTCGATGATGTCGCCCGCGGCGGCCACCGAGCGCAGCAGCGACTGGATCTCGCGGACCACCCGCTTGACCGTGGGCGCCCCGGAACCGCTGGTGGTCTGGGTGGTGTTGTTGAGCACGGAGCCCCCCTGCGACTTCTTGATCTCGTCCATGCGCTCGGTCGCCTCGGCCGCGCTCACACTGCCGTCCGCCACCTGCGCCGCCAGCTCCTGCAGCAACTGCACCCGCTGCACCACGGCAGGGTTGCCGATCTTCGCCCGCTGGCCGCTCATCAGCTGCGAGAGCATCGGGGCGGACAGACCCAGGACCGCCGCGAGACGGGCCTGATTGAGCCCGAGATCGTCGATGAGCTTACGGAAGAGCGCCCCCAGTGGCTCCCCGTACCAGTTCCGCTGCAGCTCCCGCGCTCTGGCGGTGGCTTCCTGCTGTGCGGCGTCCATTGCGTCTCCCCATCGCTTCCCCTGAAAACCGCGGTTCGCTGTAGCGAACCACGTCGAGCATCTTACGGAGCGTGGTCATTCACGGGGACCCCCAATCTTTTGCGGGATACCCGGGGTGACCCGGTACTCTGGTCTGCGGCGCCCACCGGAACGCGGCTTTTCCGGCCGGACGCTGCTTCCCGGGGCCTTAGCTCAGTTGGTAGAGCGCCGTCTTTGCATGGCGGATGTCAGGGGTTCGACTCCCCTAGGCTCCACAAGAAAAGCCTCCCGACCTGCGGAAACGCAGGTCGGGAGGCTTTCTCCGTTCGTACACCGTGCGGCGGGGCGGTTTCACGTGAAACGGGCCGTGGGTCCGGCGAGCCTCAACTCGCCTGATCCACGGCCCGTTTCACGCACGAACCGGCTCGGCCGGCCTACTGCTCGTCGTCGTGCTTCGCGGCATCCTCCTCGGCCTGCTTCGCCTGCACCTCGGGGTCCAGGACCGAGGTGCCGCTGCCGTCCACCGAACTCAGCCGGCCGCCCGACTCGGGCACCTCCGTCGCGGCGGGCGGCTCGACGAGCCAGTCCGGATTGGCCTGCTTGTCCCACCACTTCCAGGCGGCGAAAGCCCCACCGGCCAGCAAGGTCAGCAGCGCCAGCGCCTTCACGGTCCGGCCCGTCCTGGACCGGCGCGCATTCCGGCGGGCCAGCTTCTGGATGTCCTCCGCCGAGACCTGACCGCGCAACGCGGCCAGCGCCGCCGCGCCCCGCGCGGCAGCCTCGTCGCGGACCGGGGCCGCGGCGGCCACGGCCTGCTCGATCCTCGGACGCGAGTACTCGGCGGCCTGGCGCGAATATTCGGCCGCCTGCCGGGCGGCCTTGCGGGCGCGCACGGCGGCCTCCTGCGCCGCCAGGTCGACCTTCGGCGGCACATGCGCACGAGCCTGTTCCAGACGCGGGGCGAGCCGGGCGTCGTACTGCACGCGGGCCTGTTCGGCGGCCTGCGACATCACGGGCGCCAGCCGTACGCGTGCCTCCTGCGCGTAGAGCGCGGCACGCTCCTTGGCCGTGTCGGCGTAGGGCGCCACCACTTCCGCGGCGTGCAGCACGCTGTCCTTCGCCGAGCCGGTCGCGGCGCGCACGCTGTCGATGCGGGTCACGGGTTCCTCCTCCTCGGTGGCGTACGGTGTTCGACTTTCCACCCTTTTACGGATCATGCCTGCCAACGGTCCGCACGGCATGCGAGGGCGGGCATATGGGTGCCGATCGCTCCCATCGCCTTGATTCCGGGTAATTCCCGGTCAAGCCGATCCTGTCGTCGACACTGCCACGAATCGCCGCCGAGCGCTGCCTTCCGGGCGGAACTCGTGGCCGCCGGGCGACGCACGGGCTCCGCCGTGCGAGGATCGGGGGAGTCACAGGAAGACAACGGAAGGCAGATCGTGGCCGAGCAGCTTTACGCCACCCTGAAGACCAACCACGGCGACATCGTGGTCCAGCTTTTCCCGAACCACGCGCCGGAAACGGTCAAGAACTTCGTCGAGCTGGCACAGGGCGAGCGCGAGTGGACGCACCCCGGCACGGGTGAGAAGAGCAAGAACCCGCTCTACAACGGCACGATCTTCCACCGTGTCATCAGCGGCTTCATGATCCAGGGCGGCGACCCGCTGGGCACCGGCATCGGCGGCCCCGGCTACAAGTTCAAGGACGAGTTCCACCCCGACCTGTCCTTCAACAAGCCCTACCTGCTGGCCATGGCCAACGCCGGCCCGGGCACCAACGGCTCGCAGTTCTTCATCACCGTCTCCCCGACGACGTGGCTGAACCGCAAGCACACCATCTTCGGCGAGGTCACCGACGCCGCCAGCCAGAAGGTCGTCGACGCCATCGCCGCGGTCCCGACCGGTCGCAACGACCGCCCGGTCAACGACGTCGTGATCAACGAGGTCGTCGTCGAGAAGCGCGAGGGCTGAGCCCACCGCTCCGCGCACCCTCAGGGAACCAAACGCCCCGCTCGTCCGTACCAAGGATGAGCGGGGCGAGGTACTGCCAGGGGCACCCCAGTCCCACGTCGAGCAAGGGGAACAGATGGACCAGGCCGCAGCAGGCATGCAGGGAGCCCACCGCGCGCCCGTGTGCTACCGGCACCCGGACCGCGAGACCGGCGTGCGCTGCACCCGCTGCGAACGCCCCATCTGCCCCGAATGCATGGTCAGCGCCTCCGTCGGCTTCCAGTGCCCCGCCTGCGTACGCGGCGGCAACGACACCGGCCCGGCCCCCGCCGCCTCCCGGCCCCGCACCATCGCCGGCGGCACGGTCGCCGCCGACCCACGGCTGCTCACCAAGGTCCTCATCGGTGTCAACCTCGCCGTGTTCCTCGCCCAGCTCGCCGTGGGCAGCAGCCTCACCGACCGGTTCGAACTGATCGGGCAGGCGCAGTTCTCCCTGTTCGGCCCGGTCCAGGGCGTCGCCGAGGGGCAGTACTACCGCCTGCTGACCGCGATGTTCCTGCACTCGCCGACCAACTACACCCACATCCTGTTCAACATGCTCAGCCTGTGGTGGATCGGCGGCCCTCTCGAAGCGGCCCTCGGCCGCGCCCGCTACCTCGCCCTGTACTTCGTCTCCGGCCTGGCCGGCAGCGCCCTCACCTACATGATCGCCGACCCGCGCCTGCCCTCCCTGGGCGCCTCCGGGGCCATCTTCGGTCTCTTCGGCGCGACCGGCGTGCTGATGCGCCGGCTCAACTACGACCTGCGCCCGCTGATCGCCCTGCTGGTGATCAACCTGATCATCACGTTCACTCCGGGCTTCAACATCTCCTGGGAGGCCCACATCGGCGGCCTCGTCGCAGGGGTCGCCGTCGGCTACGCGATGGTCCACGCCCCGCGGGAGAGGCGGACGGTGATGCAGTACGGCGCCTGCGCGGTCGTACTCGCCGTCGTGGTGGTACTCACGCTGGTCAGGACCGCTCAGCTCACCTGAGAGCGAACCGTTGTCCACAGGCTGTGGCGGATCTTGTGCACCGGGTGGGGGCACAGCTGTGCCCCCTGTCGCTCGGATGTGTTTCCGCAGGTCAGACAGGGGGCGAACAGATGTATGAGTGTTGGTCGGGCAGTCACACCGGCGTCAACACCCGATGAGTTATCCACAGATCGTCTTTCTTTTCCCCATGTGGACAACGGCTGTGGATAACTCGGTGGAGAGCCCTTGGGAGAGCTATTTCCACTGCGTGGAGACGCCGAAGCCGGCGGCGATGAAGCCGAAGCCGACCACGATGTTCCAGTTGTCGAGCGCGTCGATGGGCAGCGAGCCGTCGGTCACGTAGAAGACGACGATCCACGCCAGGCCGATGACGAACATGGCCAGCATGACAGGTGCGACCCAGGCACGACTGGTCAGCTTGATCGCCTGCGCCTGCTTCGCGGGCGGCGGCGTGTAGTCGGCCTTCTTGCGGATACGTGACTTCGGCACGAGGGTCTCTCCTGTCGATGCGCTGCGTGGCCGCGCAGGTAACCGGTACGGGGCTCGGGGCAGCGTACAAGGGGTCCACATGACGACTCTGTGTGCTCCCCCGGGCGTCCGTTAGCGTAGTGCTTCCGTGGCGCCTAAGGAGATAAGGGTACGTTGAGCAATTCTGCCGACTCCCCCGGGACGCAATCAACGGGCTCCGGCCCTGCCCGCCGCCTGCGTGTCCGCCCCGTGCGGCTCCTCACGGCGGCCGTCTTCGCGCTCGCGGGTCTGATCTTCTTCACCAGCTTCGACACGGCCAAGGGCACCGACATCCGGCAGGACGGCTCCCTGCTGAAGCTGTCCGACCTGATCCAGCAGCGCAGCCGCAAGAACAAGGAGCTCGACGAGTCCAACGCGGCGCTGCGCGGGCGGGTGGAGTCCTTCGCGGAGAGCGACGACGGCAGCAGCAAGGCGCAGGACCGCGAGCTCAGCGGGCTGGAGAAGAGCGCCGGCACGCAGAAGCTCACCGGTCGCGCCATCACCGTCACGCTCAACGACGCTCCGCCGAACGCCACGGCCAAGCTTCCCGGCTATCCGGAGCCGCAGCCCGACTACCTGGTGATCCACCAGCAGGATCTGCAGGCGGTGGTGAACGCCCTGTGGCAGGGCGGCGCCAAGGGCATCAAGGTCATGGACCAGCGGCTGATCTCCACCAGCGCGGTGCGCTGTGTGGGCAACACGCTGATCCTCCAGGGCCGCGTCTACTCGCCGCCGTACAAGATCACGGCGGTCGGGGATCCGGAGAAGCTGCAGCAGGCGCTGGCGGCGAGCAAGGCCATCCAGACCTACATGGTGTACGTGAACGTCTACGGGCTGGGCTGGAAGGTCACCGACGACGGGACCGTGACGCTGCCCGGCTACTCCGGCACGGTGGATCTGCACTACGCGAAGCCCGCGCAGTAGGCGTCCGCCCGCCATGCCCTGCGTGACCACCTCCGTCCCGCGACTCGGTTTCACGTGGAACGAGCTGGTTTCGGATCGACAAAGGGCCCTACAAAACCCTGTCGCCGGACGTTGAGGTGATCGACCCTGTGCCACGTAAGTCCGGGTGTACACGCTCCGCACAGTCTGTGGAGGCAGGCGAACCGGAGGCGTCGCGCCGTTAGTCTGGTGACGTACGGCGTGGGTCTGATGCCGTAGGGATACGGAAGGGACGGCAAGGGACGGCATGTACGGCTGGATCTGGCGGCATCTGCCGGGAAACGCTTGGGTGAAGGCGCTGATCTCGCTCGTTCTGGCGCTGGCCGTGGTCTATGTCCTGTTCCAGTACGTCTTCCCCTGGGCCGAGCCGCTGCTGCCCTTCAACGATGTGACGGTGGACAACCAGTGAGTGCGCGGATTCTCGTCGTCGACAACTACGACAGCTTCGTCTTCAACCTCGTGCAGTACCTGTATCAGCTGGGTGCGGAGTGCGAGGTGGTGCGCAATGACGAGGTGTCCACGGCGCACGCCCAGGACGGCTTCGACGGGGTGCTGCTCTCGCCCGGCCCGGGGACGCCGGAGGAGGCGGGGGTGTGCGTGGACATGGTCCGGCACTGCGCCTCGACCGGAGTGCCGGTGTTCGGGGTGTGCCTCGGCATGCAGTCGATGCAGGTGGCGTACGGCGGCGTGGTGGACCGGGCGCCGGAGCTGCTGCACGGCAAGACCTCGCTGGTGGAGCACGAAGGCAAGGGCGTCTTCACGGGTCTGCCCTCTCCGTTCACGGCGACCCGCTACCACTCGCTGGCGGCGGAGCCGGCGACGGTCCCGGCCGAGCTGGAGGTGACCGCCCGCACCCACGACGGCATCATCATGGGCCTGCGCCACCGTGAACTGCGGGTGGAGGGCGTGCAGTTCCATCCCGAGTCGGTGCTGACCGAGCACGGGCACCGGATGCTGGCCAACTGGCTGGTGGAGTGCGGTGACGAGGGCGCCGTGGCGAGGTCGACGGGGCTGGCCCCGGTGGTGGGCAGGGCCACGGCGTGACCGCGCTGCGCCCGGAGCGCGAGACCGATGCCTCGTACGGGGATCAGTCGTACGGGGCTTCCGGTGCGCTTGGGCAGTGGCAGGCGGAAGGGGCGCAGGGCCCCTACGCGGAACCGGGCCACACAGAGCCGGGCTATACCGAGCCGGGGTACGCGGAGCCGGGCCACAGCGAGCTGGGCTACGGCGCGCCCGGATACGAGGAACCCGAATACGGCACATCCGGGTACGAGGAGCCGCCCCGGGTTCCCCTCGACGACGAGACGATGGCGCTCCGGGTCCTCGGCGCGGCCGGAGACGCCGAGAACGGCGCCACACTGGCCTCTGGAGCCTCTGTAGGCTCCTCCGCCACCGGAGCGGCGCGGGGAGGCCGTGCGGCGCGCAGAAAGGCCGCCAGGCGGCGCGGTGGCCGGCACGGCGGTGGCCGGGAGACCGCGTCCGAAGGAACGGCACCGCCGGGGGCGGAGTCCGGCCGGCCGCTGTCCCGGGTGGAGGCGCGGCGCCAGGCGCGGTTGCGCAAGCCGAGCCCGGCGGTGGTCGCGAGCCGGGTGATCGGCGAGCTGTTCATCACCACCGGCGTGCTGATGCTGCTGTTCGTCACCTACCAGCTGTGGTGGACCAACGTCCGGGCCCATGCGCAGGCGGGCAGCGAGACGCACCAGCTGCAGAACGACTGGGCCAGCGGCAAGCGGAACCCCGGTGTCTTCGAGCCGGGGCAGGGCTTCGCCATCCTGCACATCCCCAAGCTGGACGTGGTCGCGCCGATCGCGGAGGGCGTCAGCAACGCCAAGGTGCTCGACAAGGGCATGGTCGGGCATTACGGCGAGGCTCCGCTGAAGACGGCGATGCCCGACGCCAAGACGGGCAACTTCGGGCTCGCCGCGCACCGCAACACGCACGGCGAGCCGTTCCGGTACATCAACAAGCTCACGGCCGGCGACGTGGTCGTGGTCGAGACGCAGGACACGTACTACGTGTACAAGGTGACCTCGATGCTGCCGGTGACGTCGCCGTCCAACACGAGTGTGCTGGACCCGATCCCCAAGGGCTCGGGCTTCACCAAGCCCGGCCGCTACATCACCCTCACCACCTGCACGCCGGAGTTCACGAGCAAGTACCGGCTGATCGTCTGGGGCAAGATGGTCGAGGAACGCCCGCGCAGCAAGGGCAAACCGGACGCGCTCATCGAGTAGGGGCAGAGGGAACTGTGGCAGCGACCGCCGACGACACCGAAGAACACACGGACGCGTCCGATCCGGGTTCCGCCCCGCGCGGCCGGCGCCCCGGCCGTATCGCGACGGCGGTCAGTGTCTTCGGCGAACTCCTCATCACCGCGGGCCTGTTGCTGGCGCTCTTCGTCGTCTACTCGCTGTGGTGGACGAACGTGATAGCGGACCGCAAGGCGGACCAGCAGGCCGAGAAGGTCCGCCGGCACTGGGCGCAGGCCACGGACTCCGGGCCCGGTGCGCTGGACACCAAGGACGGCATCGGCTTCCTGCACGTGCCGGCGATGAAGAACGGCGTGGTCCTGGTCGAGAAGGGCACGGGCACGAACGTCCTCGACGACGGCGTGGCCGGCTACTACACGGATCCCGTCAAGGCGACGCTGCCGATGTCCGGCAAGACCGGCAACTTCGCCCTCGCGGCCCACCGGGACGGGCACGGCGCGAAGTTCCACAACATCGACAAGCTGAAGAAGGGCGACCCGATCGTCTTCGAGACGCGGGACGACTGGTACGTCTACAAGGTCTACTCGATCCTCCCCGAGACCTCGAAGTACAACGTCAAGGTCATCGACCAGGTCCCGAAGGAGTCCGGCAGGAAGAAGCCGGGCCACTACATCACCCTGACGACCTGCACGCCCGTGTACACCTCGGAGTACCGGTACGTGGTGTGGGGAGAACTGGTCCGGGTGCAGAAGGTGGACAGCGACCGGACACCGCCGAAGGAACTGCGCGGCTGACCAGGGTTCTTCGAGAATCTCTGCACTCCGGCACGGCCGCGGGGCGGTCCCCCTCGGTGGGGACCGCCCCGCTGTGCTGCCGGGCCGGCGGATCAGCCGTTGATGCCGCCGAAGAGGCCGCCGTTGCCGCCGTTGTTGCCGCCGCCGACGTCCGCGGTGGTCAGGACGATCTGGGTGTTGTTCGGGTCGGCCTGGGTGCCCTGCGCCGGGCTCTGCTGGACGACCCTGGCCTTGTCGTCGTTGGGCCCGTTGACGCTGATGTTGTTGGTGTTGAAGCCCTGCTGCTTCAGGGTCTGCAGGGCGTCCTTCAGAGTCTGCAGCGTGACGTTGGGCACCTGCGTCTGCTGGTTCTGCTGGAACACGCTGACCGTGAGGGAGATGGGCGTGTTCTTCTTCACCGACTGGCCCGGCTGCGGGTTGCTCTGGGTGACCTTGCCGTTGTCGTCCTGGTTCGTGGTGGGCTGGTTGGTGCAGCTGGGCGCCAGGCCCAGCTGGGTCAGCTCCGCCTTCGCCTCGTCGCAGGACTTGCCGATGATGTCGTTGGGGATCGTGACATTCTCCTCGGCCTTGGCGACCGTGAGGGTGATCGTGGTGCCCTTCTGCCGGCTCGTGCCGCCCTTCGGGTCCTGGTCGATGACCACGTTCGGCGTCTGGGAGGACACCTGGGTCTTCTTCTCGACCTTGAAGCCCTTCTCCGTGAGCTGGGACTCGGCCTGGTCGAACTGGATGCCGCGGACGTCCGGCACCTGGACCTTGGGCGCGCCCGTCGAGATCACCAGACTGATCGTGCTGCCCTTGTCGACCTTGGTGTCCGGGTCGGGGCTCTGATCGCAGACGCTGCCCTTGGGCTGGTCGTCGCAGGGCTTGCCGGAGGTGGTGACCTTCAGATCGACGTTCTCGGCCATCTTCTTGGCCGAGGACTGGGTCTGGCCGACGAAGTTCGGGACCGGTACCTTGCCGTCGCCGTTGTTGCCTCCGCTCGCCACCCACTTGCCGATCAGGATCGCGCCGATCAGGACCAGGATGCCCGCCACGACGAGGAGGATCGTGGAGGTGTTGTTCTTCTTCGGGCGGCTGCGCCGGTCGGGGCGGTCGTCGTAGCCGTAGCCGCCGTCGTCGGGGTTCATCGGCGGGAGCATGGTGGTCGCTCCCGCGCCGGCGTCGGCGCGCAGGGCCGTCGTCGGCTGGTCGTCGGGGTAGCCGCCGTAGCCGACCGCTCCCATCGCGGCCGTCGCCGCGACCGGCTGGCCGTCCAGGCAGGCCTCGATGTCGGCGCGCATCTCGTCGGCCGACTGGTAGCGGTAGTTCGGGTCCTTGACCAGCGCCTTCAGGACGATGGCGTCCATCTCGGGGGTGATCTCGGGGTCGAAGACCGACGGGGGCTGCGGTTCCTCGCGGACGTGCTGGTAGGCCACGGCGACCGGGGAGTCGCCGACGAAGGGCGGCCGTACCGTCAGCAGCTCGTAGAGGAGACAACCCGTCGAGTAAAGGTCCGAGCGGGCGTCGACCTGCTCGCCCTTGGCCTGCTCCGGGGAGAGGTACTGGGCCGTGCCGATGACCGCCGCCGTCTGGGTCATGGTCATGCCGGCGTCGCCCATGGCGCGGGCGATGCCGAAGTCCATCACCTTGACCTGGCCGTTGCGGGTGAGCATGACGTTGGCCGGCTTGATGTCGCGGTGGACGATGCCGTTGCGGTGGGCGTACTCCAGGCCCTGCAGGATGCCGATGGTCATCTCCATCGCGCGCTCCGGCAGCAGCTTCCGGCCGGAGTGCAGAAGCTCACGCAGGGTGGAGCCGTCGACGTACTCCATCACGATGTACGGGATGGAGACGCCGTCGATGTAGTCCTCGCCCGTGTCGTAGACCGCGACGATCGCGGGGTGGTTGAGCGAGGCGGCCGACTGGGCCTCCCGGCGGAACCGGGCCTGGAAGGAAGGGTCGCGTGCCAGGTCGGCGCGCAGGGTCTTCACTGCCACGGTGCGGCCGAGGCGGGTGTCATGCGCGAGGTAGACCTCGGCCATGCCACCACGGCCGAGCACCTGGCCCAGCTCGTACCGGCCGCCGAGGCGACGCGGCTCTTCCATAGCTACCTACCAGCCCTCTCCGTCGGTCTCGGCCGCACACACTCGTGCACGGCCGGAGGCTGCCGTCCGGGCCTACCGTACCCGGCTCGCTTTGTATGACCTGGCCAAGCCCGGAACCCGATACAGGACCGGTATCGCAACGTGCGGCGATGTGGAGGAGACGTGAGCGGCGTCACTTCCTGAGGGCAAGGTCACTTCTTGGAGTTGATGACCGCCTCCATGACGTTCTTCGCGATCGGCGCGGCCAGGCCGCCGCCGGAGATGTCGTCGCGGTTGGCGCTCTCGTCCTCGATGACCACGGCGACGGCCACCGGCGAGCTGCCGTCGGGCATCTTGGCGAAGGAGATGAACCACGCGTACGGGTTGGCGCTGTTCGCCACACCGTGCTGCGCGGTACCGGTCTTGCCGCCCACGGTGACGCCGCTGATCTTCGCGTTCGTACCGGTGCCCTTCTCGACCACCGTCTGCATCATCGACTGCAGGATCTGCGCGTTCGCCGGCGACAGCGGCCGGCTCAGCTCCTCCGGCTGGGTCTTCTCGACCGGGTCCAGGTTGGAGGACTGCAGCTCGTCGACCATGTACGGCTTCATCAGCTTGCCGTCGTTGGCGACCGCCGAGGCGACCATGGCCATCTGCAGCGGGGTGGCGGCGGTGTTGTACTGGCCGATGGAGGACAGCGCGGTCTGCGACTGGTTCATGTTGTCGGAGAACACCGACGCGTTGGAGCGGACCGGGGTGAACTGCTCGGAGTCGAAGCCGAACTTCTTCGCCTCGGCGAGCATCTTGTCGTTGCCGAGGTCGGAGCCGATCTTGCCGAAGACCGAGTTGCAGGAGTACTGCAGGGCGGCACGCAGGGTGGCGTTCTCGCAGGGGATGTTGCCCTCGTTCTTCAGCGGGGTCGTGGTGCCCGGCATGATCCAGGGCAGCGGCGAGTTCGTCTTCTCGTCGGCCGACTTGTACAGCCCGTTCTCCAGCGCCGCCGCCGCGGTGACCACCTTGAAGGTGGAGCCCGGCGGGTAGGTCTCGCGCAGCGCCCGGTTCAGCATCGGGTCGGCCGGGTTGTTCTTCTTCTGCAGCTTGTTCCAGGCCTTGGCGTCGCTGTCGGAGTAGCCCGCGAAGGACGAGGGGTCGTACGACGGGTAGGAGGCCAGCGCCAGGATCTTGCCGGTGGACGGCTCCAGGGCGACGACCGCGCCCTTGCCGCCCTGCTGGGCCAGTCCGTTGTACGCCGCCTTCTGCGCGGCCGCGTTCAGCGTGGTGACGACGTTGCCGCCCTGCTTCGGCTTGCCCGTGATCATGTCGAGGGTGTTGCGGAAGAAGAGCCGGTCGTCGTTGCCGGTCAGGATGCCGTCGTCGAGCTTCTCCAGCTGGCTGCCGTCGAAGGCCTGCGAGGAGTAGCCGGTCACCGGGGCCCACATGGGCCCGTTCTTGTAGGTGCGCTTGTACTTGAAGTCGCCGCTCTTGGACACGACGGAACCGGTTATCGGGTTGCCGTCGACGATGATGTCGCCGCGCGGGTGCGCATAGCGCTCGATGGCGACCCGGCGGTTGTCCTTGTCGCTCGCCAGCTGGTCGGCCTTGACGTACTGGAGGTAGTTGTCGCGGATCAGGAGGGCCAGCACGAGCAGGCCGCAGAAGATCGCGATCCGGCGCAGGGGCTTGTTCATGACGGGCGGACCACCTGGGTCATCTCGGCGTCGGGGTTCGTGGCGGGGGCGGGCGCCGGGCGGCGTGCGGTGTCGCTGATGCGGATGAGGATGGCGATCAGCGCCCAGTTGGCCAGCACCGAGGAACCGCCGGAGGCCAGGAACGGCATGGTCATACCGGTCAGCGGGATGAGGCCCATGACACCGCCGGCCACCACGAAGACCTGCAGCGCGAAGGCGCCGGACAGGCCGACGGCGAGCAGCTTGCCGAACGGGTCCCGGGCGGCGAGGGCGGTGCGCAGGCCGCGCTCCGCGATCAGGCCGTAGATCAGCAGGATCGCCATGATGCCCGCGAGGCCGAGCTCCTCGCCGAAGGTGGCGAGGACGAAGTCGGAGTTGGCGGCGAACTTGATCAGGTCCGAGTGGCCCTGGCCCCAGCCGGTGCCGAGGGTGCCGCCGGAGCCGAACGCCCACAGCGACTGCTGCAGCTGGTCGGAGTGGAGGATGCCGTCGTGGGTGATCTGGCGGCTGAGCTGGTACTCGCGCATCGGGTTGAGCCAGGCCTGCACACGGGTCTGGATGTGCGGCTCGAAGCTCGCCACGCCGACCGCGCCGGCCGCGGACATCAGCAGACCGAACACGATCCAGCTGGTCCGCTCGGTGGCGACGTACAGCATGATCACGAACATGCCGAAGAACAGCAGCGAGGTGCCGAGGTCGGTCTCGAAGACCAGGATCAGGATCGAGATCGCCCAGACGACCAGGATCGGACCGAGGTCGCGGCCGCGCGGCAGGTACAGGCCCATGAAGCGGCGGCTGGCGAGGGCCAGCGCGTCCCGCTTGACCATCAGGTAACCGGCGAAGAACACCGCGAGCACGATCTTCGCGAACTCACCGGGCTGCAGGGAGCCGAGGCCCGGGATCCGGATCCAGATCTTCGCGCCGTAGATGTTGGCCCCGAGGCCCGGCACCAGCGGCAGGATGAGCAGCACCAGGGCGCAGAACATCGAGATGTAGGTGTAGCGCTGCAGGACCCGGTGGTCCTTCAGGAAGATCAGCACCGCGGCGAACAGGGCGATGCCCATCGCGCTGTACAGCAGCTGACGGGGCGCGGCGGGGGAGAAGCCTCTGAGCGACTGCAGCAGTTTCGACTGGTCCAGCCGCCAGATCACCACGAGCCCGAGCCCGTTGAGCAGCGTGGCCAGCGGCAGCAGCAGCGGGTCCGCGTACGGCGCGAACTTCCGTACGGCGAGATGGGCGACGCCGGCCAGCAGCCCGAGGCCGAGGCCGTACTCCAGCAGCCCGGCGGGGACGTGGTTGCTGATGGCCAGGCCCACGTTGGCGTAGGCGAACACCGGGACGGCCACGGCGAAGACCAGCAGGGCCAGCTCGGTGTTGCGGCGGCTCGGCGCGCCGATGGCGCCGATCGTGGACGTGTGGTGCGTCGGCGGATTAGTCGTACTGCTCATCGTGTGACAGGGCCTCTCGCGGCTCGGCTACTGCTTGCCGCACTGATCGACGACCTTCTGCTCATCCTCGGAGAGGCTCGGGCCGGGGTTCGCAGTGGCGGTCGCGGACGGGGACTTCGAAGGGTTCTTCGTAGCGGGAGCCGTCGTGGATGGGTGCGGAGTCGGGGACGCCTTGGACGTGAGGGCGCTGCGGGTGGTTGCCGTGGTCCCCGAGGCCTGGCCCGGCTTCGCGTTCTGCTGCGACTCGGCCGCCTGGCGCTCCGCCTGCTTCCGGCACGCGGAGGCCTGCACCGACAGGGCCTCGATCTTGGCCTGCGCCTGCTGCAGACCGCCCGCCGCGATCGTGTTCTTGACCTGCTTCTGCTGGTAGGGCGGCAGGTACTTGAGTTCGATCTCGGGGTGGTCCTTCTCCACCTTCGACAGCGACACCCAGGCCAGGTCCTGGCTGATGCCGCGGTACAGCGCCACGTGCTCGCCCTTGGCGCCGACGTAGTACTGCGTCTGCGTCCACCGGTAGCCGCCGTAGAGGCCGCCGCCGACGACGGCGAGGGCGAGGACGCCGTAGAAAGATCTCTTCAGCCACCTGCGCTGCCCGCGCGGCTTGGTGAAGTCGCCGTCGGCGTAGTCGCCGAAGCTGCCCGCCGGGATGTAGCCGGTGTCGCCCGAGCCGGGCGGGCCGAACTCGCCGCCGCCGTGGCCGGACTGCCGGCGGCCCAGGTGGGAGGCGCGGCCGGCCGGGGTCTGCATGATGCCGTTGTCGTGGAGATGGTGCTGGTTCTCGGCGACGGCGCCGACCACCACCGGCTGGTCGGACAGCTGCCCGGCGAGGGTGTCGCCGGTGTCCAGGTCGAGGACGTCGGCGACGATGACGGTGATGTTGTCGGGGCCGCCGCCGCGCAGCGCGAGCTGGATCAGCTCCTGCACGGTCTCCTGCGGGCCCTGGTAGCTGGCGAGGGTCTCCTCCAGCGTCTGGTGGGAGACGACGCCGGACAGGCCGTCGGAGCAGATCAGATAGCGGTCGCCGGCCCGGACCTCGCGGATGGACAGATCGGGCTCGACGTGGTCGCCGCTGCCGAGGGCGCGCATCAGCAGGGAGCGCTGCGGATGCGTGGTGGCCTCCTCCTCGGTGATCCGGCCCTCGTCGACGAGCCGCTGCACCCAGGTGTGGTCCTGGGTGATCTGGGTGAGGACGCCGTCGCGCAGCAGGTACGCGCGCGAGTCGCCGACGTGCACGAGCCCGAGCCGCTGCCCGGTCCACAGCAGCGCGGTCAGCGTGGTGCCCATGCCCTCGAGCTGGGGGTCCTCCTCGACCATGGCGCGCAGCTGGTCGTTGGCGCGCTGCACGGCCGTGCCGAGGGAGGTGAGGATGTCGGAGCCGGGTACGTCGTCGTCGAGCGTGACCAGGGTGGAGATCACTTCGGACGAGGCGACCTCGCCGGCCGCCTGGCCGCCCATGCCGTCGGCGATGGCGAGCAGCCGCGGACCGGCGTAACCGGAGTCCTCGTTGCCCTCGCGGATCATGCCCTTGTGCGATCCGGCGGCAAAGCGCAGTGACAGACTCATGCCCACCTCGCCCATCGGCTCCGGGTACAGCCGGTCGTGTCGAGCCACACTGCCCACCCTCCGGTCGGGAGCGCGCCGGCGGCCGGGTGGCGGCCTGCCGCTGCGTGCTCGCTCCGCTCGCTCATTGTCGTACTACTTCCGCAGCTCGATGACGGTCTTGCCGATGCGGATCGGCGCGCCCAGCGGGATCGGCGTGGGGGTCGTCAGCCGGGACCGGTCCAGGTAGGTGCCGTTGGTGGAACCGAGGTCCTCGATGATCCACTGACCGTCGCGGTCCGGGTAGATCCTG
Organism: Streptomyces sp. NPDC048192; assembly: GCF_043202415.1. Classification (NCBI taxonomy): domain Bacteria; kingdom Bacillati; phylum Actinomycetota; class Actinomycetes; order Kitasatosporales; family Streptomycetaceae; genus Streptomyces; species Streptomyces sp. NPDC048192. The sequence continues at coordinate 308,048 of NZ_JBIDAL010000004.1, read as the reverse complement.
GCATGGCGGCTGGAGGCGTAGTCGTCGTCCAGCACGATCGTGGAGTCGTGCGCCCGGCCCAGCGTGATCGTCTGGCCCTGGAGCGCGACCGTGGTGCCGGTCAGCGTGCCCTCCGTCACGACCAGCTTCGTGGGGGCGTTCCGGCCGCGCCGGCCGCCGCCCTGCTGGGCGCGCTGCTGCGGGGGCGCGGCGGCCTGCTGCCGCGGCGCCTGCTGCTGGCGCCCGGCGTCCCTACGCGATCCGCGCTGGGTGACGCGCGTACCGAACAGGTCGCTCCGGATGACCTGCACGGCCACGATCACGAACAGCCACAGTACGGCCAGGAAACCCAGCCGCATGACCGTGAGGGTCAGCTCTGACATTGCCCCCGCTTCACCCTTCGGCTTGCCTATAGATAACGGTGGTGCTGCCCACGACGATCCGCGAGCCGTCGCGGAGCGTAGCGCGGGTGGTGTGCTGCCCGTCCACCACGATGCCGTTGGTGGACCCGAGATCCTGGATCGTCGAGGGCGTTCCGGTCCGGATCTCGCAGTGCCGGCGGGACACGCCGGGGTCGTCGATCCGCACGTCGGCGTCGGTGCTGCGGCCCAGCACGAGCGTCGGGCGGGAGATCTGGTGGCGGGTGCCGTTGATCTCGATCCAGTAGCGGGTGCGCCCGCCGCTCACCGGGGCGGCCGCGGGCCGCTGCGTGGCGGGCTGGGGGTAGCCGTAGCCGCCGGGCCGGGCGCCGGGCGGCGGCGCCGACGGCATCGGGGGCACGCCGGCGGGCGCGGCGGGCGGGTAGCCGTAGCCGCCGGGGGCGCCCGGCGCGGGACGGCCGGGGGCCGGAGCCGGGGCCGCGGGGGCCGCGCCCTGCTGGCTGCTGGAGGAGGCGAGGGTGCGGCTGCGCACCCGGTACAGACCCGTGTCCAGGTCGTCGGCCTTCTCCAGGTTGACCTTGATCGGCCCCATGAACGTGTAGCGCTGCTGCTTGGCGTAGTCGCGCACCATGCCGGCCAGCTCGTCGCCGAGCTGCCCGGAGTAGGGGCTGAGACGCTCGTAGTCCGGCGCGCTCAGCTCCACGATGAAGTCGTTGGGTACGACGGTCCGGTCGCGGTTCCAGATCGTGGCGTTGTTGTCGCACTCGCGCTGGAGCGCGCCGGCGATCTCCACGGGCTGGACCTCGGACTTGAAGACCTTGGCGAAGGTGCCGTTCACCAGACCTTCGAGACGCTGCTCGAACTTCTTCAGGACTCCCATGGGGCACCTCCTCCGTCCCTGCCGTCTGCCTTGCCGTGCTCTGTACTGCGTACTGCCGCGTGCTACCGCGCCCTGCTCACTGATCGTATCTACGCGCCCGGCGATCAGCCGGTTCCTGCCATGGATCGTAGAGGCGGGCGCAGACCAGTGTCCCGCACCCGGCTGTGCACCCGGACCGCCTCCTGGGCAGACGGCCGGTACCGGTACGAGGTTGATACGTGAACCGGGTCTCGTTGAAACGTGGGATGCGGGTGGAGTGGGTAGGGGAGGTTGGTTTGGGCGGGTGCGGGTGCGGGTGCGGGTGCGGGTGCGGGCGCGTGCCTGGACGTGTGCGTGTGCGGTGGTCGGCGGGCGGGGGTTCGGGGACGGGCGGGGAGACGGGGGAAACGGGGGCGGGGAGAAGCGGTGGAGGGATCGGTTGGGGATCGGTGGAGAGGGATGGAAGGGGGTGGAGAGGGACGGGGGGCGGACTGCGGCGGGCCGGTTCCGGGCGGCGGCGCGTGCGGCGCGGGTGCCGGTGGGGCCGGGCGGGGCGGCTCCCTGGGGCGGCGGGAAGGGATGTGAATCCATCCCGTACGGCGTGCTAATGTTCTGGGTGTCGGAAGGGGCCAGCCCGAAAGGGCCGGAACCGGAAGACACACCCAATGCGCGGGTGGCGGAATAGGCAGACGCGCTGGATTCAGGTTCCAGTGCCCGCAAGGGCGTGGGGGTTCAACTCCCCCCTCGCGCACAGAGACGAGACGGGTCTCTGCCGGTGACGGAAGTCACGGCAGGGGCCCGTTTCGCATTGCGGTCGCGATTGTGAGGGATCGCACAGCTGTAGCCGGCAAGGGGCAGGCCGTGGCGGGTGGTCGGCGGTCGGCTCCGCCGGTGAGCTATCTCACGCAAGAGGTCGGCCGCGGAACGCTCGGATGCGTGCGCTCGGAAGCGTGCGCTCGGCCTCTCAGGCCGCGTCCGGCTGGCAGCGCGGGCACCACACCGTGCCGCGGCCCGCCATGCGGGTCCGGCGCAGATGGGCGCCGCAGCGAGGGCAGACCGGATCGGGGTCGTCACGGTGGCCGGTCAGCCACGCCTCGCGTGGCGGGACACAGCCCGCGTCGACCGCGGAACGCAGCGTGCGGCGCATGTGCGTGTACAGGCGCCGGCGCTCGGACTCCGTGAGATCACCCGCCCGTCGGCCGGGGTGCAGCCCGGCACGCCACAGGATCTCGTCGGCGAGCAGATTGCCGAGACCGGCCAGCACGGACTGGTCGGTCAGCGTGGTCTTGATGTGCCCGCGGCGCCCGGAGAGCACCTCCTCGAAGCCGGCACGGCCCACCGCGAGCGCGTCGGGTCCCTGGCGCTCCAGCATCCGCGCCACACCGGAGTCGTCCTCGGCCAGCCAGAGACCCTGGAGCTTGCGCTGGTCGCGGTAGTGGAGCCGGTGTCCGCCGCTCAGCTCGAACAGGACGCGGTCGTACGGCTCCACGGGGTCCTCGGGACGGGCGCAGAGCAGCCGCCCCGTCATGCCGAAGTGCAGCAGGAGGGTGGGGCCGCCGGTGCGGGCGAGCAGCCACTTGCCGTGCCGCTCCGGCTCGGTGAACCGCCGCCCCTCCAGTGCCTCGCCCAGCCGCCGCGCGCTCAGCCCGTGCAGGACGCCCGCGTCGCGCACGTCCACCCGGCGGACGACCCTGCCCCGCGCACAGGACACGAGCAGCCTGCGGAAACCTTCGACATCGGGAAGCTCGGGCATGGCAGGGTCCTTGGGGGCGGAGGTGGTGGCGGTGCAGGGGGCGGGTGGGGCGCGGGATGCGGTGCAGGCGGAGGCTCTCGAGCGTGCTGCCTCCTGGCTCCTGTGCCTGTGTCGGTGCCTGTGCCTGTGCCTCCTGTCGAGAGGTTTCCCGCGCCTTCGCCTTCCCCTCCTCGTATCTCCGCCGGACGGTCTACGTGGCGGGCCTGACGTGTTTCCGTCACCCGCTGTACGGTCTGCACGAGTTGATGTCCGTGTCGGTTCTCAGCCGACGGGTGTTCGGGGGAGGCGGTCGCGGTGACCGGAACCGGTGGGGAAGCGCTGGCGGACGCGGTGGGCCGGGAGACGCGCCGGCTGCCGAGGGTGCGCGGGTTCGCCCGGTGGCCGCGGCAGGGCTCGCCCAAGGAGGAGGGCAAGGCGCTGCGGTCGAGCGTGCCGCGCAGCGCGCACCGCACGCTCGACCTCGACGCCGCCCGTCCCGACGCCGTGACCGCGGTCGCCGAGTCCAACGCCGGCCGTATCGAGGAACTGACCCCCATCCGCGTCGGACGGATGGCGGCGACCCCGTTCGCCTTCCTGCGCGGCGCGGCAGGACTCATGGCGTACGACCTGGCCCGCACCCCGATGACCAGGATCGGCACCCAGATATGCGGAGACGCGCACGCGGCCAACTTCGGCCTGTACGGCGACGCCCGCGGTGACCTCGTCATCGACCTGAACGACTTCGACGAGACCGTGCACGGCCCCTGGGAGTGGGATCTGAAGCGGCTCGCCGCCTCGCTGGTGCTCGCGGGACGGGAGGCCGGCGCGGACGAGGACACCTGCCGCGCCGCCGCGCGGGACGCCGTCGGCGCCTACCGCCGCACCATGCGCCTGCTGGCCAAACTGCCGGTGCTGGACGCGTGGAACGCCATCGCCGACGAGGAACTGGTCTCCCACACCGACGCCCACGATCTGCTCGGCACCCTGCAGCGGGTCTCGGAGAAGGCCCGCGCCAACACCAGCGGCCGGTTCGCGGCGAAGTCCACCGAGCCGCACGAGGACGGCGGGCGGCGCTTCATCGACGCGGCACCGGTACTGCGCCGGATCCCGGACGCCGAGGCCGCGGCGGTCGCGGCGTCCCTGGAGGAGTACCTGACGACCCTGCCGGAGGACCGGCACCCGCTGCTCGCCCGGCACGCGGTGCACGACGTGGCCTTCCGGGTGGTCGGCACCGGCAGTGTCGGCACCCGCTCCTACGTCGTACTCCTCCTCGACCACCGCGAGCAGCCGCTGGTCCTCCAGGTCAAGGAGGCCCGCCCCTCCGCGCTCCTCCCGCACCTGGCCACCGCCGGGTTCGAGGCGCCGCCGGTGGAGCACGAGGGCCGCCGGGTCGTGCTCGGCCAGAAGCGGATGCAGGTGGTCAGCGACATCCTGCTCGGCTGGACGACCGTCGAGGGGCGCCCCTTCCAGGTGCGTCAGTTCCGCAACCGCAAGGGCAGCGTCGACCCCGCCGCCCTCCCGGCCGACCAGATCGACGACTACGCCCGCATGACCGGCGCCCTGCTCGCCCGCGCGCACTCCCACAGCGCCGACCCTCGCCTGATCGCCGGCTACTGCGGCAAGAACGAGGAACTGGACGAGGCGATAGCCGCCTTCGCCGTCACCTACGCCGACCGCACGGAAGCCGACCACGCCGAACTGGTGGCCGGCATCAGGACGGGCCGCATCGCCGCCGAGCTGGGCGTGTGAGCGCAGCGGACCTTCCCTGGCACCGCACGGCGGCCTTGCCGGGCAGCGCACGGTGACCTTGCCTGGCAACGCGCGGTGGCCTGATCTTCCAGCATGCGGCCCGCCGCCTGGGCGCTCGCGACAGCGCGGGCCCGCACCCTGCGGACGAGGCCATCGGCGGCCCTACGGCGTCCCGTCCCTCCGGGACCGCCTACCCTGTTCGCGTGACGACCCCGGATGCCGAACAAGCCCCGCGCCCCGAGGAGCGGCTCGAGCGGGCCGTACGGGCCGCCGAGCAGGCGCTGATCGAGTACGAGATCGCCGTGGAGACGTTCCGCGTCGAGGTCGAGAACTTCTCCCGGCTGCACGAACAGCGGCTCGGCCCGCTCTACGCCCGTATCGAGGTGCTGGACGCCGAGATCGCCGAGGCGAAGGCCGCCCGCACCGGTGACCCGGAGGACGTCCGGCGCGCCGAGGAGGCCCGGGCCCGGGTCCTGCCGATCCCCGGTGTGGAGGAGCTGCTGCACGGCTGGATGGACGGCGAGGGCCTGTTCCCGGAGGCCGCCGCCATGCTGACCGAGCAGGCCGTGCGGCCCCCGGAGCGGGTGCGGCCCAGCGAGGAGGCCCGCAAGCTCTACCGCGAGCTGGCCCGCAAGGCCCACCCCGACCTCGTACAGGAGGAAGAGGAGCGGCAGCGGCGTGAGGAGTTCCTCACCCGGGTCAACGCCGCCTACGCCCGTGGCGACGTGCCCCTGCTGAAGGAGCTGGCCGAGGAGTGGGCGGCCGGACCGGTGCCGCCCGAGCGGCGTCCGAGCCCCGCCGAGGAGCTGTATGCCCGCCTCGAATGGCTCGACCAGCGCAAGGAACTGCTCACCCTCGTCGCCCGGGAACTGGAGGAGGGCGCGATCGCCGGCATGCTCCGGCTCGCCCCGGACGACCCCGACGGGCTGCTGGAGGAGATCGCCGGCAAGCTGCGCTCGGACATCGCCCAGCGGGAGGCGGAACTCGCGGCGCTGCTGGGGCAGGCCTGAGCCGGGGCTCGGTCCGGCCGGACCCTGGCACGTTCGGGTAGCGTCGGGGGCATGAACTTCGGAGCTGGTGTGCCCACGGTCGAGGTCACGGACCTCAAGGACGGCGACTTCCTGCTGGACGTCCGCGAGGACGACGAGTGGCAGGCGGGCCATGCCGAGGGAGCGCTGCACATCCCCCTCAGCGAGTTCGTGGCCCGCTACGGCGAGCTGACCGAGGCGGCTCCGCAGGATGGCCGTGTGCACGTCATCTGCCGTTCCGGCGGCCGCTCGGCGCAGGTCACCATGTACCTGGTGCAGCAGGGCATCGACGCGGTGAACGTCGACGGCGGCATGCAGGTCTGGGAGGCCAAGGGCCGCCCGGTGATCACGGACGACGGCCGGCCGGGCTTCGTCCTGTAGCTCACCCCCGCTGCCCGGACCGGCCGCGCGGTGATCTGCGGCACCCGTCCGCCCGGCCCCGTGGATCGCTCACGCCGAGACGGCGTCCGCGCGCCTCGGCGATCGCGCGTCTCAGCGGTCAGGCACCTCAGCGACCGCGCGTCTCGGCGATCGCGCGTCTCAGCGGTCGAAGTCCAGCTCCACCTGTTCCGTCAGTGGATGCGACTGGCAGGCCAGGACGTATCCGGCTTCCGTCTCCTCCTTCTCCAAGGCGAAGTTGCGGTCCATACGGACCTCGCCGGAGACCAGGAAGGCGCGGCACGTCCCGCAGACACCGCCCTTGCAGGCGTAGGGCGCGTCGGGGCGGTTGCGCAGGACCGTCTCCAGCAGTGTCTCGCCGTCCTGCACTGGCCAGGTTCCGCCGCGCCCGTCGAGGCGGGCGGTGACCGCGCTGTGCGCGGGGGCCTGGGCGCTGGGGACCGGGGGCGCGCCCGCGTCCACATGGAAGATCTCCTGGTGGATGCGGGACCGGTCGACGCCCAGCTCGCGCAGCGCCTCCTCGGCGCCCTGCACCAGCCCGTACGGCCCGCACAGGAACCAGCCCGCGACCTCGCCGACCGGCAGCAGCGCGGGCAGCAGCCCGGTGAGCCGCTCGCGGTCCAGCCGTCCGGACGGCAGGCCCGCCTGCTGCTCCTCGCGGGAGAGCACCGTCACCAGCTGGAGCCGCTCCGGGTAGCGGTCCTTCAGGTCGGCGACCTCCTCCAGGAACATCGTCGAGGCGGCCGTGCGGTCGCTGCGTATCAGGCAGAACCGGGCTGCCGGCTCGCGTGCCAGCAGCGTGGAGACGATGGACAGCACCGGCGTGATGCCGCTGCCGCCGGCCACCGCCGCGTACAGCCCCGGCGCCGGGTCCAGCGTGAAGCGGCCGGCCGGGGTCATCACCTCCAGGACGTCGCCGACGTTGATCTCCTTCAGCGCGTAGGCGGAGAAGGCGCCGCCCTCCACCAGCCGCACGCCCACCCGCAGAGTGTCGGGGCCCGGGCCGGACGGGTCGGGGGCGGGGGAGCAGATCGAGTAGGTGCGCCGTATCTCGGTGCCGTCGACCCGGCGGCGCAGCGCCAGATGCTGGCCGGGTGCGTGGCGGAACTCCTCGCGCAGCTCTGGCGGGACGGTGAAGGTGAGGGCGACGGAGTCATCGGTGATCCGGTCGACCGCGGCCACCGGGAGCGGGTGGAAGCGCGCCATCACAACTCCTTGAAGTGGTCGAACGGTTCACGGCAGGCGAGACAGCGGCGCAGGGCCTTGCACGCGGTGGAGGAGAACCGGCTCAGCAGCTCGGTGTCGGCGGAGCCGCAGTGCGGGCAGCGGACGGGCTCGGCGAGCGTGGCGTCGGTGGCCGCGTGCCCCGTCTCCGTGTACCCCGCGTCCGTGTGCCCGGCGGACGCTTCTCCGGTGCGGGTCGGGCCGAGCGTGAGCGGCACCGGTCCCGAGGCGGTGCGCACCCGCGGAGGAGCTATGCCGAACTCCCGCAGCTTGCGCCGGCCTTCGGGGCTGATGTCGTCGGTCGTCCAGGCGGGGCTGAGCACCGTGCGGACCGTGACCTCGCGCATGCCGTGGGCGCGCAGCACGCACTCGATGTCCACGCTCATCGCCTCGATGGCGGGGCAGCCGGTGTATGTCGGGGTCAGGTCGACCTCGACCGCGTCGGGGCCGTTGAGGTGCACCGCGCGCACCACGCCCAGCTCCCGGAGCGTGAGGACCGGCAGTTCGGGGTCGGGCACCGAGCCGGCCAGCTCCAGCAGCTCCGCCTCCAGGGAGGTGGTGGTCACCATGTCGCTCCCGGGTGGCTGCGGTGCAGATGCTGCATCTCGGCGAGCATCCGCCCGAACGGCTCGGTGTGCACACCCTGCCGGCCGGCGCCGGCCGACCAGGCGCCGGTGCGCGGACCCTCGGGGAGCGGGAGCGTGGCCCGGCGGAGGACGTCCTGGACGGACTCCTGCCAGCGCGTGTCCAGGCCCGCCCAGTCGGCGTCGAGGCCCTCCACCGGCTGGAACATCTCACCGGTGAACCTCCACAGCGCCGCGCAGGCAAGGCGCATCCGCTCGTGGCTGGTCTCGGTGCCGTCGCCGAGGCGCAGCGTCCACTGCTCGGCGTGGTCGCGGTGGTAGGCGACCTCCTTCACCGCCTTCGCGGCGAGGGACGCGAAGGGGCCGTCGCCCGCGGCCAGATCGGTGTAAAGGAGGTGTTGGTAGGTGGAGAAGTAGAGCTGGCGGGCGATCGTGTGGGCGAAGTCGCCGTTCGGCTGCTCGACCAGCTGGAGGTTGGTGAAGGACCGCTCCTCGCGCAGATAGGCCAGTTCGTCCTCGTCGCCGGCCATGGACAGCAGCACCCGGGCCTGGCCGAGCAGGTCGAGGGCGATGTTGGCGAGGGCGACCTCCTCCTCCAGGACGGGGGCGTGCCCGGCCCACTCCCCCAGCCGGTGGGAGAGCACCAGGGCGTCGTCGCCGAGGGCGAGCGCGGCGGTCACCGGGACGGTGGCGGGGCCGGTGGCGGTCACAGGTGCTTCACCCCTTCCGGGATCTCGTAGAAGGTCGGGTGCCGGTAGGGCTTGTCGGCGGCCGGCTCGAAGAACGGGTCCTTCTCGTCCGGCGAGGACGCGGTGATCGCGGCGGCCGGGACGACCCAGATCGACACGCCCTCGCCGCGGCGGGTGTACAGGTCGCGGGCGTTGCGCAGGGCGAGCTCGGCGTCCGGGGCGTGGAGGCTGCCGGCGTGGGTGTGGGAGAGGCCGCGCCGGGAGCGCACGAAGACCTCCCACAGGGGCCAGTCGGTGGTGCTCATGCTCGGTCCGCTCCTGTCTCGTGTCCTGCCTCAACGGTGCGGCCGCTGCCGCCGGTGTGCTTGGCCGCGTAGGCGGCGGCCGCTTCCCGTACCCACGCTCCCTCGTCGTGGGCGCGCCTGCGCTGGGTGATCCGCTGTTCGTTGCACGGGCCGTTGCCCTTGAGGACCTCCCAGAACTCCGTCCAGTCGATGGGGCCGAAGTCGTAGTGCCCGCGCTCCTCGTTCCACCGGAGGTCCGGGTCGGGGAGGGTGAGACCCAGGGACTCGGCCTGAGGGACGCAGATGTCGACGAAGCGCTGGCGCAGCTCGTCGTTGGAGTGGCGCTTGATCTTCCACGCCATCGACTGCGCGGAGTGCTGGGACTCGTCGTCGGGCGGGCCGAACATCATCAGCGAGGGCCACCACCAGCGGTTCACCGCGTCCTGGGCCATCGCGTGCTGCTCGGGCGTGCCCTTGCTCAGGGCCAGCAGCAGTTCGTAGCCCTGGCGCTGGTGGAAGGACTCCTCCTTGCAGATCCGCACCATCGCCCGCGCGTACGGTCCGTAGGAGCAGCGGCACAGCGGCACCTGGTTGGTGATCGCGGCGCCGTCCACCAGCCAGCCGATCGCGCCGACGTCGGCCCAGGTCAGCGTCGGGTAGTTGAAGATCGAGGAGTACTTCTGGCGGCCGCTGTGCAGCTTGTCGAGCAGCTCGTCGCGGCCGGCGCCGAGGGTCTCGGCCGCGCTGTACAGATACAGGCCGTGGCCGGCCTCGTCCTGCACCTTGGCCATCAGGATCGCCTTGCGGCGCAGGGAGGGCGCGCGGGTGATCCAGTTGGCCTCCGGCTGCATGCCGATGATCTCGGAGTGCGCGTGCTGGGCGATCTGCCGGATCAGGGTGGCGCGGTAGGCGTCCGGCATCCAGTCGCGCGGCTCGATGCGTTCGTCGGCGGCCACGGCCGCGTCGAAGGCGTGCTGGAAAGCCGCCGTGTCGACGGTGTCCGGCGCGCCGTCCGCCGCTGTGCGGTCCGTGCGCTGCGGGGCTGCTGTGGCCATGCGGTCCCCCTGACCTCGGGCTCTTCGATGACGTCTGTCCCGACCGATCGTTCGGTCCGTGCGCATCAATGGTGTGCCGGGCCGCCATGGGGTGTCAACCGCTGTGGAAAACTCCGTCGCCCGGCCTGTGAGCAACCAGCGGGAGGCCAGGTGGGACCAGGTGGGACCAGGTCGGGCCGGGGGCGGCGCCGTCCGGCGTGGCGAGGGCCACGGCCGTCGGCCGTACCCGGGGCTGCGCCGGGCGGCCGGGGCTGAGTACCGTTCCGTGCTGACGCCGAGTGGCGTAGGTGAACGGTGGGGCGCTCGTGGCGGGCGCCGGATCACTGAGCGGACCACCGAGCCGAACGACTAGCCGAAACGGGGACGGGGCGGAATGGACGCGTACGACGAGGACCCGGGGGCCCGGCAGGACCCCGGCGGGCCGGCCGGGGCGCGTCTGCCGGAAAGCCCCCCGGACGGTGTGGACGCCGTGATCGGCGGGGACTCCCCCGGGACGGATGCCCGGACTGAGGTGGACCGCGCGGCTGGCAGGGATGCTCAGACTGCAGTGGACCGCGGGGCCGGCAGGGACTCCGAGACCGAGGCGGGCCTTGCGGCCGGCAGGGATTCCCGGACCGGAATGGACCGCGGGACCGGCACAGATTCCCCGGCGGAGCCCGGTGCTGCGAGCGGTGAGGGCGCTGCGGCGGGCGGCGGAGGGAAGGGCGCCGAGGGCGTCGGCGGCGGTGTGACCGGCGCGGAGACGTCCGGGGCGACCTCTTCGGCCGGGCTCAGCGAGCCGGGCGAGGCTGCCGAGCCCGGAGCGTCTGCGCATCCGCCCGTCTCTCCACAGCCGACCGGAGCCGACCAGCCGTTCACCGCCGCCGGGTCCGGTGCTTCTGTGCCGCCGCCCGCCGCCGGGTCCGGTGCTTCTGTGCCGCCGCCCGCCCCCCGTACCGGTGTGGCCGCCCTCTCCCCCCGGTACCAGGTCGCCGCGGCGCTGGCGCTCGCGGTGGTCGCCGTCGCCGCCTGTGTGCACCTGCTGATGGTGTTCCTCAGCCTCGCTCCGGCGAACACGGTGACCAAGCAGCACGGCAAGGCGGTCGAGGAGTGGGTGTTCCCGGAGTTCGAGCAGAACTGGAAGCTGTTCGCGCCGAACCCGCTGCAGCAGAACATCGCCGTCCAGGTGCGCGCCGACGTACGCACGAAGGACGGCGGGCTGCGCACCACCGGTTGGACGGACCTCTCCGCCCAGGACGGCGCCGCGATCGACGGCAATCCGGTGCCGAGCCACACCCAGCAGAACGAGCTGCGCCGGGCCTGGGACTTCTTCACCGCCACGCACGGCGCCGACAACCGTCCCGTGGGCATGCGCGGCTCCCTGTCCGAGCAGTACCTGCGCCGGATCGTGGTCATGCGCCTGTACCGGACGTATCCGGCCGGCCGCGACGGGATCATCCAGCGGGTGCAGATCCGTTCGAGCACCACCAATGTGCAGCCGCCGGCGTGGAGCGGTGAGCGCGTGTCCGACAAACCCGTCTACCGTGTGCTGCCCTGGTGGAACGTGACGGCCGACGAGGCAGCGGGAGGTGTGCGGTGAACCGGCTCTCCCTGACCCTCTCACGCGGCATCGCCAACGTCACCGGATCGGCTCTCGGGCCGTACCAGAGCGCCGTGATACGCATCGGCTTCGCCGGGACCTGGCTGCTGTTCCTGCTCCGTGAGTTCCCGCACCGCGAGGAGCTGTACGGCCCGTCCGGTCCCTGGGGCTGGAACCTCGCCAAGGAGCTGACCGACGACAACCATGCCTTCACGGCCCTGCTGTGGTCGCACGGACAGCTGTGGTTCGAGTGCTGCTACGCGCTGGCGATCGCCGCCGCGGCGGCGCTGCTGCTCGGCTGGCGCACGCGGACGGCGTCCGTGCTGTTCATGGTGGGCGTGCTGTCGCTGCAGAACCGCAGCGTCTTCATGGGCGACGGCGGCGACAACGTCCTGCACCTGATGTCCTTCTATCTCGTGTTCACGCGCTGCGGGCAGGTGTGGTCCCTGGACGCGCGGCGGGCGGCACGCGCCGAGGCGGCACGCGCGCGTGGCGAGCGGGTGCCCGCCGACCGGGTCGGTCCCGCCCTGTGGTCGGTGTTCGGCCTGGCGCTCCTCGTCGCGACGTTCACCGGCCGGTTCGACAACGGCTGGCTGATCCCGGCGCTGCTGTGGACGGCCTGGGTGCTGCAGGGCCTGTGGTGGGCCGCCGGCCGCTGGGCGACGTCGCAGCAGCCGCGCATCCTGCTGGACGTCGTCGCCAACGTCCTGCACAACGGCGGTCTCCTCGTGATCATGGCGGAGGCGTGCCTGATCTACGCGACCGCCGGCTGGTACAAGATCCAGGGCTCGCGCTGGCAGGACGGCACCGCCGTCTACTACCCGCTCCACTTGGACTACTTCTCGCCCTGGCCCGGCCTCGCCGACCTGATGTCCTCCAGCGGCACAATCATGCTGGCCATCGCCTACGGCACGGTCGCGGTGCAGGTCGCCTTCCCGTTCACGTTGTTCAACCGGCGGGCCAAGAACGTCCTGCTGGTGCTGATGATGACCGAGCACGCGGTGATCGCGGTCGTGCTCGGCCTGCCGTTCTTCTCGCTGGCGATGATCGCCGCGGACGCGGTCTTCCTGCCGACGTCGTTCCTGCGCCGGCTGGGCGCGCTGGCCGCACGCGCGCGTGGACGGCTCGTCCGGCACGAGCACGACGGCCGCGGGGTGCCCGAGCCGCGCTCTTCCGGTGACGGCCCTGACCTCGCCACTGAGGACGGCGTGTCCGGCCGGTGGGAGTCCCCCCGCGCGAGCGCGGCCGAGCGTGGGGGAGGGTTCACCGCGTGACCGATCCGCTGATCCGCTGGCGCGAGCGTGCCGGTGACGCCGTGCTGCTCGACGGCTTCCATGCCCTGAAGCACGCGCTGCGTTTCGGCGCCGAGATCCCGGTGGCGGTCGCCGTGGACCGGCGTGCCGCGCTCGCCCTCGCCGAGGAGCTGGCCGGGGACGTACGGGACGCGCTCGACGCGCTGCTCACCGAGGTGCTCGCGGAGGCGTACGCCTCGCTCGTCCCGAGGCCGCACCCCACCGGGGTCGCCGCGCTCGCCGTACGGCCCTCGCGCGAGGCCAATCTGCGCAGGCTCGCCCACCTGCCCCGCACCGCGCCCGTCGTGGTGCTGGACAACCCGCGCAATCTGGGCAACGCCGGTGCCGTGATCCGGCTGGCCGCCGGTTTCGGGGCGACCGGCGTGGTCACCACGGGCACGCTCGACCCCTGGCATCCCACGGTGGTGCGCGGCGGCGCGGGCCTGCACTTCGCTACCGCCGTCGAGCGGCTGGACGTCGGCGAGCTGCCCCCGGGGCCCCTGTTCGCGCTGGACCCCGAGGGCGACGACATCCGGGGCGTGCGGATCCCGGACGACGCCGTCCTCGCCTTCGGCTCCGAGCGCAGCGGGCTGTCGGCGGAACTGCGCGCGCGTGCCGGCCATTTGCTGTCCCTGCCGATGCGCCCCCAGGTCTCCAGCTACAACCTGGCCACCAGCGTGGCGATGACGCTCTACCACTGGAGCACAGGGGGCGCGCTCACGCCTTCCTAGGCCTCGCGGCGGACCTCCACGACCCGGAACCGGTTGGCCACGAACGCTCCGTCGCACAGCGCGGCGTTGGCCGCCGGGTTGCCGCCCGAGCCGTGGAAGTCGGAGAACGCGGCGGTCTGGTTCACGTACACCCCGCCGGTCAGGTTGAGCGACAGCTGGGCCGCCTCCTCCAGGCACACTTCCTCGACAGCCTGCTCCACCTCGCCGTCGGTGGTGTAGGCGCCGACCGTCATCGCGCCCTTCTCGCGGACCGTGCGGCGCAGCAGCTCCACCGCGTCGTGCGCGGAGTCGACGGCGACGGCGAACGAGACGGGACCGAAGCACTCGCTCATGTAGGCGGCCTCGGCATCCGGCTTGGCGCCGTCCAGCTTGACGATGACGGGCGTGCGGACCACCGCGCCGGGGAAGTCCGGGTTGGTGATCTCGCGTGAGGCGAGGGCGACTTCGCCGAGGCCGGCGGCGGCCTCCAGACGCGCCTTGACGTCCGGGTTGACGATCGCGCCCAGCAGGGCGTTGGCGCGCGCGTCGTCGCCGAGGAGGCCGTCGACCGCGCGGGCGAGGTCGGCGGTGACCTCGTCGAAGGTCTTGGGGCCCGCGTCGGTGCGGATGCCGTCCCGGGGGATCAGCAGGTTCTGCGGGGTGGTGCACATCTGGCCGCTGTAGAGGGACAGCGAGAACGCCAGGTTCGACAGCATCCCCTTGTAGTCGTCGGTGGAGTGCACGATCACCGTGTTGACGCCGGCCTTCTCGGTGTAGACCTGCGCCTGGCGGGCGTTGGCCTCCAGCCAGTCGCCGAAGGACGTGGACCCCGTGTAGTCGATGATCTTGATCTCGGGGCGGGTGGCGAGGGTCTTGGCGAGGCCCTCGCCCGGGCGCTCGGCGGCCAGCGCCACCAGGTTCGGGTCGAAGCCGGTCTCGGTGAGCACCTGACGCGCGATCTGCACGGTGAGCGCGAGCGGCAGCACCGCGCGCGGGTGGGGCTTGACCAGGACCGCGTTGCCGGTGGCGAGGGAGGCGAACAGGCCCGGGTAGCCGTTCCAGGTCGGGAAGGTGTTGCAGCCGATGAGCAGGGCGAGGCCGCGCGGGACAGGCGTGAACTGCTTGGTGAGGGCCAGCGGGTCGCGCTTGCCCTGGGGCTTGGTCCACTCGGCCGTCTCGGGCGTGCGGATCTGCTCCGCGTACGCGTACGCCACCGCCTCCAGGCCGCGGTCCTGGGCGTGCGGGCCGCCCGCCTGGAACGCCATCATGAAGGCCTGGCCGGAGGTGTGCATGACCGCGTGCGCGAGCTGGTGCGTGCGGTCGCTGATGCGCCGCAGGATCTCCAGGCAGACCATGGCCCGGATCTCCGGGCCCGCCTCCCGCCAGGCCCGCTGTCCGGCCTTCATCGCGGGCAGCAGCACGTCGATGTCGGGGTGCGGGTAGGTCACGCCCAGCTCGATGCCGTACGGGGACACCTCGCCGCCCACCCAGTCGTCGGTGCCGGGCTGGTCGGTGAGGTCGAGGCGGTTGCCCAGCAGGGCGTCGAAGGCGGCCTTGCCCGCCGCGGCGTCCAGGCTGCCGTTCTCCCCGTAGGCCTTGGGGTGCTCGGGGTGCGGGGACCAGTACGCGCGCGTGCGGATCGCTTCCAGCGCCTGGTCGAGCGTGGGCCGGTGCTTGGCGATCAGCTCGTGGGCGGTCAGTTCGGCGGCCATACGGGACCAACTCCTCGTCTGGAGAACTCTTCCTCGAGTCCATGACCTGGGCGGAAACCTGGCAGGAATCGGCAGGTCCGGCGCGAAGCGCCTCGTTCTTGTCGGTGGCGGGTGACGGGCGGGACGGTCAGGGCTAGAGTAACCGAACGATCGGTCGGGACAAGGGGGCCTGCCGCATCTGTGGAAAACGTCGTGCGGGAGGATCGCGCACATGACAGCACTCGACCTCAGCAGCCCCGTCGCCGTCGTCGGCACCGGCACCATGGGCCAGGGCATCGCCCAGGTCGCGCTGGTCGCCGGCCACCCCGTGCGGCTGTACGACGCCGTCGCCGGGCGTGCCCAGGACGCGGCCGCGGCGATCGTCGCCCGTCTGGACCGGCTCGTGGAGAAGGGCAGGCTCGCCGCCGCCGACCGCGACACGGCCCGCGCCCGCCTCACCCCCGTGGAGAGCCTCGCGGACCTGGCCGACTGCGCTCTGGTCGTCGAGGCCGTCCTGGAGCGGCTGGACGTCAAGCAGGAGCTCTTCGGCGAGCTGGAGACGATCGTCCCCGAGGACTGCCTGCTCGCCACCAACACCTCCTCGCTGTCGGTGACGGCCATCGGCGGCGCCCTGCGCCGTCCCGGCCGCTTCGTGGGCCTGCACTTCTTCAACCCGGCCCCGCTCATGCCGCTGGTCGAGGTGGTCTCCGGGTTCGCCACCGACGTCACCTCGGCCACGCGCGCGTACGAGACGGCCCGCGCCTGGGGCAAGACCCCGGTGGCCTGCGCCGACACCCCGGGTTTCATCGTCAACCGGATCGCCCGGCCGTTCTACGCCGAGGCCTTCGCGGTCTACGAGGCGCAGGCCGCCGACCCGGCCACCATCGACGCCGTCCTGCGCGAGTCGGGCGGGTTCAGGATGGGCGCCTTCGAGCTGACCGACCTGATCGGCCAGGACGTCAACGAGTCCGTGACCCACTCGGTGTGGCAGGCCTTCTTCCAGGACGTGCGCTTCACCCCGTCCCTGGCCCAGCGCCGGCTGGTCGAGTCCGGCCGCCTCGGCCGCAAGACCGGGCACGGCTGGTACGACCACACCGAAGGCGCCGAGCGGCCCGAGCCGCACACCGCCGACAAGGAGCAGCCGCCCGCCTACGTCATCGCCGAGGGCGGCCTCGGTCCGGCGGCGGAGCTGCTCACGCTGATCCGCGAGGCGGGCATCCGGGTCCGCGAGGACGACGAGGACAACGGCACCCGCCTGGTGCTGCCCAGCGGCGGCCAGCTGGTCCTCGCCGACGGCCAGACCTCCGCGGAGTTCCGCGACGTCGTCTACTTCGACCTCGCCCTCGACTACCGCGCCGCCACCCGCATCGCCCTGTCCGCCGCACAGGACACCTCGCCGCAGACGCTCGCCGAGGCCACCGGCCTCTTCCAGGCCCTCGGCAAGGACGTCAGCGTCATCGGCGACGTCCCCGGCATGATCGTCGCGCGCACGGTCGCCCGGATCATCGACCTCGCCCACGACGCCGTCGCCAAGGGCGTCGCCACCGAGGAGGACATCGACACGGCGATGCGCCTCGGGGTGAACTACCCGCTCGGCCCGTTCGAGTGGGACCGCAAACTCGGCCGCGACTTCTCCTTCGACGTCCTGGACGAGATGCACGAGCGCGACCCCTCCGGACGCTACGCGCCCTCCCTCGCGCTCTACCGCCACGCATACGCCGTCGAGGACAAGCGGGAGGGCACGTCATGACCACGGCCAAGCGCGACACCTACACCCCCGAGACGCTGCTCTCCGTCGCCGTCCAGGTCTTCATCGAGCGCGGCTACGACGGGACCTCCATGGAGCACCTGTCGAAGGCGGCCGGCATCTCCAAGTCGTCGATCTACCACCACGTCAGCGGCAAGGAGGAGCTGCTGCAGCGGGCCGTCAGCCGGGCCCTGGACGGCCTGTTCGCGATCCTGGACGAGGAGCACGCGCGCGTGGGTCGGTCCGTCGACCGCCTCGAGCACGTGGTGCGGCGCATGGTCGAGGTGCTCATCCGCGAGCTGCCGTACGTGACGCTGCTGCTGCGGGTGCGCGGCAACACGGCGACCGAGCGGTGGGCGCTGGAGCGGCGGCGCGACTTCGACCACCGGGTCGCGCAGCTGCTGAAGGCGGCGGCGGCCGACGGGGACGTGCGCGGTGACGTGGAGTTCCGGCTGGCCACCCGGCTGGTCTTCGGAATGATCAACTCGATCGTGGAGTGGTACCGGCCGGACCCGCGGGGCGCCGGCGAACGCGAAGTAGCCGACGCGGTCGTACGGCTGGTCTTCGCGGGCCTGAAGCAGAGCTGACACCGGGGCTGGGCAGCCGGCGCCGGCCGCCCCGGATTCACGCCTCCGGCTCCACGTCCTCCTCCTCGAACACCAGCAGGGTGCGGGTGCTGAGCACCTCGGGGATGGCCTGGAGCCGGGTCAGCACCAGCTCGCGCAGCGCCCTGTTGTCGGGAGTGTGCACCAGCAGCAGCACGTCGAAGTCGCCGCCCACGAGCGCGATGTGGGAGGCGCCGGGCAGCTGTCTGAGCTGCTCGCGGACGGTGCGCCACGTGTTCTGGACGATCTTCAGCGTGATGTACGCGGAGGTGCCGTGCCCCGCCCGCTCGTGGTCGACGCGCGCGCTGAACCCGCGGATGACGCCGTCCTCGACCAGCCGGTTGATGCGCGCGTAGGCGTTGGCGCGCGAGACGTGGACGCGTTCGGCGACCGACCGTATGGAGGCGCGGCCGTCCGCCTGCAGCATCTTCAGGATGTCCTGGTCGATCGCGTCCAGCGGGCGTGGCGGCGGCAGTGCGGTGCCGTCCTGCGGCCCGTCGGCCATTTGTTCAGCTGCCATTGCCCCCCGCTCCCTCGCCGTGGACGTCCTGCGTTCATTGCAGGCTGTGGAGAACCGTTTGTCCACAGCCTGGACCCGCCTGTAGCCAAAATGTGCCGGCGACCGAACAATCGGTTGGTGGGGCGCCTCACAGCCGAGGCGCCTCCGTAGCCGCTCCCACGAGGAGGTGCCGTCATGACGGTTCTGGAGCAGCGGGGCGCGTACCGGCCGTCGCCGCCGCCCGCCTGGCAGCCCCGTATGGACCCCGCGCCGCTGCTGCCCGACGCCGAGCCCTACCGCGTCCTCGGCACCGAGGCGGTCGCCAAGGCCGACCCCGACCTGCTGCGCCGGCTCCACGCCCAGCTGGTGCGCGGCCGCCGCTACAACACGCAGGCCACCGCGCTGACCAAGCAGGGCCGCCTCGCCGTCTACCCGTCCAGCACCGGCCAGGAGGCCTGCGAGGTCGCCGCCGCCCTGGCCCTCGAAGAGCGCGACTGGCTCTTCCCCAGCTATCGCGACACCCTCGCCGTCGTCGCCCGCGGTGTGGACCCCGTCGAGGCCCTCACCCTGCTGCGCGGCGACTGGCACAGCGGCTACGACCCCTATGAGCACCGCGTCGCCCCCCTGTCCACCCCGCTGGCCACCCAGCTGCCGCACGCCGTCGGCCTCGCGCACGCCGCCCGCCTCAAGGGCGACGACGTCGTCGCGCTCGCCATGGTCGGCGACGGTGGCACCAGCGAGGGCGACTTCCACGAGGCGCTGAACTTCGCCGCCGTCTGGCAGGCCCCGGTCGTCTTCCTCGTGCAGAACAACGGCTTCGCGATCTCCGTCCCGCTCGCCAAGCAGACCGCCGCCCCCTCCCTGGCCCACAAGGCCGTCGGGTACGGCATGCCGGGCCGGCTGGTCGACGGAAACGACGCCGCGGCCGTGCACGAGGTCCTCAGCGACGCCGTGCGGCGCGCGCGTGCGGGCGGCGGACCGACCCTGGTGGAGGCGGTGACCTACCGGATCGACGCTCACACCAACGCCGACGACGCCACCCGCTACCGCGGCGACGCCGAGGTCGAGGCCTGGCGCGCCCACGACCCGATCGAACTGCTGGAGGCGGAGCTGACCGAGCGCGGACTGCTGGACGAGGCCGGCATCCAGGCCGCCCGCCAGGACGCCGAGGCGATGGCCGCCTCCTTGCGTGACCGCATGAACCGCGATCCCGAGCTGGATCCGATGGCCCTCTTCGACCACGTCTACGCCGAGACCACCGCGCAGCTGCGCGAACAACGCGCCCTGCTCAGGGCCGAGCTGGAAGCCGAGCAGGAGCAGCACGGCGCGCAGGAAGGCGGCGCCCGATGACCACCGTCGCCGTCAAGCCCGCCACCATGGCGCAGGCCCTCACGCGCGCGCTGCGCGACGCGATGGCCGCCGACCCGGCCGTACACGTCATGGGCGAGGACGTCGGCACCCTCGGCGGTGTCTTCCGGATCACCGACGGCCTCGCCAAGGAGTTCGGCGAGGACCGCTGCACCGACACCCCGCTCGCCGAGGCCGGCATCCTCGGCACCGCCGTCGGCATGGCCATGTACGGCCTCAGGCCGGTGGTGGAGATGCAGTTCGACGCGTTCGCCTACCCGTCCTTCGAGCAGCTCGTCAGCCATGTCTCCCGGATGCGCAACCGCACGCGCGGCAGGATGCCCCTGCCGATCACCGTGCGTGTCCCCTACGGCGGTGGCATCGGCGGCGTCGAGCACCACAGCGACTCCTCCGAGGCCTACTACATGGCCACGCCGGGCCTGCACGTCGTCACGCCCGCGACCGTCGCCGACGCCTATGGGCTGCTGCGCCAGGCCATCGCCTCCGACGACCCGGTCGTCTTCCTGGAGCCCAAGCGCCTGTACTGGTCGAAGGACTCCTGGAACCCCGAGCACCCCACGGACGTGGAGCCCATCGGACGGGCGGTCGTCCGCCGACACGGCCGCAGCGCCACGCTGATCACCTACGGTCCCTCCCTGCCGGTCTGCCTGGAGGCCGCCGAGGCCGCGCAGGCCGAGGGCTGGGACCTGGAAGTGATCGACCTGCGCTCGCTGGTGCCGTTCGACGACGAGACGGTCTGCGCGGCGGTGCGGCGCACCGGACGCGCGGTCGTCGTCCACGAGTCCACCGGGTTCGGCGGGCCGGGCGGCGAGATCGCGGCCCGGATCACCGAGCGCTGCTTCCATCACCTGGAGGCGCCGGTGCTCCGCGTGGCCGGCTTTGACATCCCCTACCCGCCGCCCATGCTGGAGCGGCACCATCTGCCCGGCGTCGACCGCATCCTGGACGCCGTGGCCCGGCTGCAGTGGGAGGCCGAGGGCTGATGGCACAGGTGCTGGAGTTCAAGCTGCCCGACCTCGGCGAGGGACTCACCGAGGCGGAGATCGTCCGCTGGCTGGTCCGGGTCGGCGACGTCGTCGCCGTCGACCAGCCGGTCGTCGAGGTGGAGACGGCCAAGGCGATGGTCGAGGTGCCCTGTCCGTACGGCGGCGTGGTCACCGCCCTCCTCGGCGAGGAGGGCACCGAACTGCCGGTCGGCGCACCGCTGCTGACGGTTGCCGTCGGCCCGCAGGCCCCCTCCGGGGACGGCGAGGGGTCGGGCAACGTCCTGGTCGGATACGGCACTTCGCAGGCCCCGGCCCGGCGCCGCAGGGTGCGGCCGGCGCCGACGGGTCCGGCCGCCGCGAACGGCAGCACCGGTACGGGCCGCGCCGGTACGGCAGCCGGCGGGAACACCCGCGCGCGCGTGGGCGCACCCCGTGCCGAGGGTCCGGTGCCCGTCATCTCCCCCCTGGTCCGCCGGCTCGCCCGTGAGGGCGGTGTGGACCTGCGGCAGCTGGCCGGCTCGGGCCCCGACGGGCTGATCCTGCGGGCGGACGTCGAGAGCGCCCTGCGGGTCAAGGCCGCCGCGGCGCCCGCGACCCAGGACGCGCACGCTGCTGCCGCCCCGCACGCCCCCGCCGCGCCGCAGACGCCCACCACCGCTCTCGGTGCGCGCGCCGCAGGCACCCGTGTTCCGCTCAAGGGCGTCCGCGGCGCCGTCGCCGACAAGCTCTCCCGCAGCCGCCGGGAGATCCCGGACGCCACCTGCTGGGTCGACGCCGACGCGACCGAGCTCATGCGCGCGCGTGCCGCCATGAACGCGGCGGGCGGGCCGAAGATCTCCCTCATCGCGCTGCTCGCCCGCATCTGCACGGCAGCGCTTGCCCGGTTCCCCGAGCTGAACTCCTTCGTCGACACCGAGACCCGCGAGGTCGTCCAGCTCGACCACGTGCACCTCGGGTTCGCCGCGCAGACCGACCGCGGGCTCGTCGTGCCGGTGGTCCGGGACGCTCACGCGCGGGACGCCGAGGCGCTGACCGCCGAGTTCGCCCGGCTCACCGAGGCCGCCCGCGCCGGGACGCTGACACCCGGCGAACTCACCGGCGGGACCTTCACGTTGAACAACTACGGGGTCTTCGGAGTCGACGGCTCCACCCCGATCATCAACCACCCCGAGGCCGCCATGCTCGGCGTCGGCCGGATCGTCCCCAAACCGTGGGTGCACGAGGGCGAGCTCGCCGTGCGTCAGGTCGTCCAGCTCTCGCTCACCTTCGACCACCGGGTGTGCGACGGCGGCACGGCCGGCGGCTTCCTGCGGTACGTGGCGGACTGCGTCGAGCAGCCGGCGGTGCTCCTGCGCACCCTGTGACCCTCGCGGGGCCCGCAGCCAAGGCCCCGCGGGAGATACAAAGCGGCGCCCTCGGGACATACTCGGGGGGTGACCGACAACGCCCCCGCCGCACCGGCGACGCCCGTGCCGTACGACGCCGTCGTGCTGGCCGGGGGCGCCGCCCGGCGGCTCGGCGGGGCCGACAAGCCCGGTCTGCGGGTCGGGGGCCGGGCACTCCTCGACCGGGTCCTGGCCGCCTGCGCGGA
This sequence comes from Streptomyces sp. NPDC048192, assembly GCF_043202415.1. NCBI lineage: Bacteria > Bacillati > Actinomycetota > Actinomycetes > Kitasatosporales > Streptomycetaceae > Streptomyces > Streptomyces sp. NPDC048192. The sequence goes on along the minus strand of NZ_JBIDAL010000004.1, from coordinate 286,018 downwards.
CGCCGGGACGACCGTGGTCGTGGCCGACCGACGGCCCACCGCGCGGCCGGTGCTCTGGGCGCGTGAGGAGCCCCCCGGTGCCGGACCGGTCGCCGCGCTGGAGGCCGGACTGCGGCTCACCGGTGCCGAGCACGCCGTCGTCCTCTCCGCCGACCTGCCGTTCCTCCGGCCGGCCACGCTACGGCGCCTGCTGGCCGCTCTCGGCGACACCGGGGCCGACGGTGCGCTGCTCACCGACGCCGACGGCCGCGACCAGCCGCTCGTGGCCGCCTACCGCACCGCCGTGCTCCGCCGCGAGCTGGCCGCCCTCGCGGCCGGGCCCGACGGCCTGAACGGACTGCCCCTGCGCCGGCTGACCGGCGCCCTCAAGCTCACCCGCGTCCCGGACCCGCTCGCGTCCTTCGACTGCGACACCTGGGACGACCTCGTCAACGCCAGGGCACGCATCAGGGAGCATGGGCACGTGTTGGATGAATGGATTTCCGCAGTCAAGGACGAGCTGGGCATCGACCTCGACGTCGACACCGGCGTCCTGCTCGACCTGGCCCGCGACGCCGCGCACGGCGTGGCCCGGCCCGCAGCCCCGCTGACCACCTTCCTCGTCGGCTACGCCGCCGCGCAGGGCAAGGGCGGCCCCGAGGCCGTCACCGAGGCCGCCCGCAAGGCCGCCGCGCTCGCGCTGCGCTGGGAGGACGAGAACGCCGGGGGCAAGGAAGCGAGCAGCGGGGGCCCGAGCGCCCCGGACGCCGGATGACCGCCCCGGGAACGCGCGCCGCGGCGCCCGCCGAGGACGGCGACGACCTCGATGTCGAGGAGGCCCTGGCCCTCGTGAGGGAAGCGAAGGACGGCCACACGGGCCGGCTCCCCGGCCCGGCGCCCGAAGCGCACGGCGACCACCGGCACCAGGCCACCCCCTGGCACCGGGCCCGCGAGATCGCCGCCCGCGCCGCACGCGCCGGGACCCGTCGCGCCCCCGTCTCCGTGCCGCTCGGTGACGCCCTCGGCCTGGTGCTGGCCGCCCCGCTCGACGCGCTCACCGACCTGCCCTCCTTCGACACCTCCGCGATGGACGGCTGGGCCGTCGCCGGGCCCGGCCCCTGGGAGGTGCGCGACGAGGGCGTGCTCGCCGGGCACGCCCAGCCCGAACCGCTCACCGACGGCGAGGCGGTCCGCATCGCCACCGGCGCCCGCATCCCCGCCGACACCACCGCCGTCCTGCGCAGCGAGCACGGACGGACCGACGCGCAGGGGCGGCTGCACGCCACACGGGAGATCGAGCACGGCCAGGACATCCGCCCGCGTGGTCAGGAGTGCCGCAGCGGCGACCAGTTGCTGCCCATCGGCACCCGGATCACCCCCGCCGTCCTGGGCCTCGCCGCGGCGGCCGGGTACGACACCGTCACCGCCGTACCGCGACCGCGTGCCGAAGTCCTCGTGCTCGGCGACGAACTGCTGACCGAGGGGCTGCCCCACGACGGGCTGATCCGGGACGCGCTCGGCCCGATGCTGCCGCCGTGGCTGCGCGCCCTCGGCGCCGAGGTGATCTCCGTACGCCGGATCGGCGACGACGCCAAGGCCCTGCGCAAGGCCGTCAGCGGCTCTGCGGCCGACCTGATCGTCACCACGGGTGGTACGGCAGGCGGTCCCGTCGACCACGTCCACCCCATCCTGGAGCGTCTCGGCGCCGAACTCCTCGTCGACGGCGTGAAGGTGCGCCCCGGCCACCCCATGCTGCTGGCCCGCACCAAGGACGCCCAGTACCTCGTCGGTCTGCCCGGCAACCCGCTCGCGGCCGTCTCCGGCCTGCTGACGCTCACCGAGCCGCTGGTGCGCACGCTGGCCGCCCACCCGGCCCCCGAGCCGTACACGCTGCCGCTCAGCGACGCCGTTCAGGGGCATCCGTACGACACCCGGCTGATTCCCGTGGTGCTGCGCGGCGACCATGCCGTACCGCTGCACTACAACGGGCCGGCCATGCTCCGCGGTATCGCCGCCGCCGACGCGCTGGCCGTCGTACCGCCCGGTGGCGCCCGGCAGGGCGAGGAGACCGAGCTGCTCGAACTGCCGTGGGCGACCGCGGGAATCGAGGTGTGTTTCACGTGAAACGTCCGGCCCCGCCGCCATCGGGCGTTTCACGTGAAACGTCTTGCCCGGTGCCATAGCACCTGGCGAGCGGGTCTGCCCCGGGCGCGCTGTCGCGGGGAGTAGCGTCACGGGCATGCATGCGATCACGATTCCCGAACCTGGTGGTCCCGAGGCGCTGGTGTGGGCGGAGGTGCCCGACCCGGCGCCCGGCGAGGGCGAGGTGCTGGTCGAGGTGGTGGCCAGCGCCGTCAACCGTGCGGACATCCTGCAGCGGCAGGGCTTCTACAACCCGCCGCCCGGCGCCTCCCCGTACCCCGGCCTGGAGTGCTCCGGCAGGATCGCCGCGCTCGGTCCCGGAGTGTCCGGCTGGGCGGTCGGCGACGAGGTGTGCGCGCTGCTCGCGGGCGGCGGTTACGCCGAGAAGGTCGTCGTACCGGCAGGGCAGCTGCTGCCCGTGCCCGAGGGTGTCGGCCTCAGCCAGGCCGCAGCGCTGCCCGAGGTCGTCTGCACCGTCTGGTCCAACGTGTTCATGATCGCCCATCTGCGGCCGGGCGAGACGCTGCTCGTGCACGGTGGGTCCAGCGGCATCGGCACCATGGCGATCCAGCTCGCCAAGGCTGTCGGGGCGAAGGTCGCGGTGACCGCCGGCACCAAGGAGAAGCTGGAGCGGTGTGCCGAGCTGGGCGCGGACATCCTGATCAACTACCGGGAGCAGGACTTCGTCGCCGAGATCGAGCAGGCCACCGATGGCGCGGGGGCCGACGTGATCCTCGACAACATGGGGGCCAAGTACCTGGACCGCAACGTGCGGGCGCTCGCCGTCAACGGACGGCTGGCGATCATCGGCATGCAGGGCGGGGTCAAGGGTGAGCTGAACATCGGCACGCTGCTGAACAAGCGGGCCGCGGTCAGCGCGACCTCGCTGCGGGCCCGGCCGCTGAGCGAGAAGGCGGCGATCGTGGCGGCGGTGCGGGAGCACGTGTGGCCGCTGGTCGCCGGCGGACATGTCCGTCCGGTCGTGGACCGCGAGCTGCCGATGGCGGAGGCGGCCGAGGGACACCGGGTGGTGGAGGAGAGCGGGCACGTGGGGAAGGTGCTGTTGGTGACGTCGTAACGCCGGGAGGCGGCCGGCGGGGCGCGATGGTCCCGCGAGGGGTGTTTTCCGGGGCTGGTGGTCAGTCTCTGCGGAGTCTGAGGCCCAGGAGGGCCAGGGCCAGCCCCAGGCCTATGAGGACCAGGCCGCTGCCCAGCGGGAGTATCTGCAGGACTGGCTGGTCGGTCTCGTCCTGGGGCGCGGCGTTCTGGGGCGGGGGCCGGTCGAGGCCGGCCCCACCGGGGGTGTTCGAGGGGGTCGGGGTGGCGGTCGGAAGGTCCGCGGTCTCGGGTTCCTCCGCCTGGCCGCTGCTGGGGGCGGCGGTGGGTATGGGGTCGTCGCCCTCGATTTCGGCCGCGGGACCGTCCGGTCGTCCGGGCCGCATCCGCCCTTCACCGGGCCGGCTGCCCGCGCGGGTCGGTTCGACGGCGGTCGGACGGTACGAGGCGGAGGCGGAGTCCGAGGGTATGGGGGGTATCGGCGTGCGGCCGGGCACGGGGAGACCGAAGTGACCGGGACCGGGGCTCGCCGGGCCGGGGCCGCCGTCCGACGGCTCGGGGTCGCCGCGGTCCGCCCGCCCCGTGTGCTTACCGTGCTCTGCCGGCTCCGGGCGGGCCGGACGGGCCTGGGCCGTGTCGTGCGGGGTGGGCCGGTGCGGGGAATCGGGGGACGTCCTCGGGCCGGGGTGGGCGGCGTACGCGGGCGTGGTGTGGGCGGTGACGGTGCCGTACGCCGGCGGTGACACGGCGAGGACGAGCGGCAGCAGCCGTACGCAGCGGAGTGAGGTGCGCAGCCATGGAGTCACGTCGGTGACCTCCCGGAGCCCGATGGCGTGAGCCATGGGCGGGCGGACAAGGGGACGGGGGACGGGGACTGGGAATGGAGGCCGGGTCGGTGGGGCAGGTGGAGGGGCGGACGGCCGGATGGCCGACGGATCCAGCCTCACATTCAATGGCGAACCGGGCATTTCAGGATGGGCCGTCGGGTCTAAACGGTGGATCACCCCCACGAGGGGGCACCACGGTGATGAGGTGTACGGGTGCGAGAGAATGGCGGCATGGAGATGCCGAGGAACGAACGGTCGCCGGAGAATCCCCAGATCCTCGTCGTGGGCCAGGACGGGATGGCGCTCGGCGGTGGCAACGGGGACGACGAGTCCCGTGAGACCCCGGTCACGGAGCAGGTGGAACAGCCGGCCAAGGTCATGCGGATCGGCAGCATGATCAAGCAGCTCCTGGAGGAGGTGCGCGCCGCTCCCCTGGACGAGGCGAGCCGGGTGCGGCTGAAGGAGATCCACGCCAGCTCGGTGAAGGAGCTGGAGGACGGCCTGGCCCCGGAGCTGGTGGAGGAGCTGGAGCGGCTTTCGCTGCCGTTCACCGACGACGTCACGCCGAGCGACGCGGAACTGCGGATCGCGCAGGCACAGTTGGTGGGCTGGCTCGAGGGCCTCTTCCACGGGATCCAGACCACGCTGTTCGCCCAGCAGATGGCCGCGCGGGCCCAGCTGGAGCAGATGCGCCGCGCGCTGCCGCCGGGCATGACCGGTCATGAGGGCGGCGACGACCACCGCACCGCGGGCCGCTCGGGCGGTCCGTACCTGTAATCCGTACCTGTAAGGGACGTACCCGTCAGCGGACGTGCGGCGAGCGGGACTGGCAGGCCGTACACGACAAGGGCCCGGCGCATCGGCGCCGGGCCCTTCGTGTCTTCTAGGCCGGATTGCCCGTCGAGACGGTCAGTTCGATGGTGCCCGGGTCCTTCGGGTCGACCTCCGTGTCCGGGGAGGGGAACTGGTCCAGGACGGTGCCGTCTCCCCAGGTGTTGTCGTTCTGGGGGGTGGTCTTGTACTTCCAGTGCCCGGCCTGGAGGCACTTCTTCACGGAGTCGATGTCCTTGTACCGGAAGTCCGGCAGCAGGACCTTCTTCTCGTCGTTGTAGGACTCCGTCGGGTCCGTGCACTTGGCCGGGTCGATCACCCGGGTCCTGTCCGGCGCGCGGTAGCCCGACGGGTGGGAGGACGCCGAGGCGCTCGCGCCGCCGCTGCCGCCCTTGTCGTCGCTGCCGTTGTTGTTCAGCGCGAGCGCCACGACCAGGGCGACGACCGCGACGAGTGACACCGCGACCGAGCCGATGATCACGGGCTTGTTGCTCCTGCCCCCGCCGGAGTGCGGGGCGGACGGCTGCGCCGAGATGACGTACGGCGGCGGGGTCGACGCGGCCTGCGGAGCCTGCGGGCCGTAGCCCACGGGCGGGGGCGTCTGGTAGCCGCTCTGCCCGCCCTGCTGCGGGTAGCCGTAGCCCGGCGCCGGTGTCTGCGGCGCGCCGTACGGGCCCGGCTGGTACGGCGTCTGCACCGGGCCGGGGGCCGCCTGGGCGCTCCGGTCGACCGGCGGGAACACCGCCGAGCCGACGCCCGCGCCGCTCTGCGTCGGCCCGGCACCGGGCACGATGCTCGGCGCGGCCGCCTGAAGGGACGCGGCGATGCGCAGGCACTCGTCGCGCATGGCCTCCGCGCTCGGGAACCGCTCGTTCGGGTTCTTCTTCAGCGCGCGGGCGACGAGCGCGTCCACCGCGGGCGGCAGCGCGCGGTTGATCGAGGAGGGCGTGACCGGCTCCTCCTGCACGTGCGCGTACGCGATCGCCAGCGGCGAGTCCGCGTCGAACGGCAGCCGCCCGGTGACCAGCTGGAACAGCATGATGCCGACCGAGTACAGATCGGAACGGGCGTCCACGGAGCGGCCGAGGGCCTGCTCGGGCGAGAGGTACTGCGGGGTGCCGACGACCATGCCGGTCTGCGTCATCGACGTCACACCGGACTGCATGGCGCGGGCGATGCCGAAGTCCATGACCTTGACCACGCCGCGCTTGGTCACCATCACGTTGCCCGGCTTGATGTCGCGGTGGACCAGCCCCATCTCGTGGCTGATCTCCAGCGCGGCCAGCACGTCGGCGGTGACCTTCAGCGCCCTGCCGGCGGGCATCGCGCCGTACTGCCGGATGTCCTCCGCGAGGACCGAGCCCAGCGGGCGGCCCTCGACGTACTCCATGACGATGTACGGCGTGGTCATGCCGCCCAGATCGTCCTCGCCGGTGTCGAAGACGGAGACGATGTTGGTGTGCGTGAGCTTGGCCACGGCCTGGGCCTCGCGGCGGAAGCGCTCGCGGAACGCCTGTTCCCGGCCGAGTTCCGTGTGCAGCGTCTTGATCGCCACCTGGCGGTCGAGCACGGCGTCGTAGGCCAGGTGCACCGAGGCCATGCCGCCCTCGCCGAGCAGGTCCCGCAGCTGGTAGCGTCCGCCGGCCAGGGCCTGTCCCGTGTACCGGCCGTGTGCGCCGTCCTGGCTCATCTCTCCGCGTCCCCCATCGGCCGTCCGGCGCTTTCGCTCTTCGCACGGGCCTTGATCGAATGTGTCATTCCCGGCCAAGTCTGCCGGAGGGTCCCGGCACGTCAAGCGCGGTGCCCGTTCCGTGACCGTACGCGCAAGAAGCGTCGCGCAAGCGTTACAGGGGGCGTACGGCCGGCACACAGAATTTGCACGACAGCGCGTGCTACAGGTTTGATGGCCGGTCCGGCTTCGGCCGGTCCCGGTTCCGGTTCCGGACCGGTGGTTCGCGCGGAGGCTGTAGCGTGGCGGACGGAGACCGTGACAACACCGCGCGCACCGCGGGCAGAAACGACGGCGAGGACTGATGGCACAGACGCAGCGCGCCCAGGGCCCGTCCGACCCCGAGGCGAGTGGCGGCGGCATGTCGGACGCGCCGGAGACGTGGGGCAACGGAGGGCTCGTCGGCGACGGCCGGTACCGGCTGACCCACCGGCTGGGCCGGGGCGGCATGGCCGAGGTGTTCGCGGCCGAGGACGTCCGTCTCGGCCGTACCGTCGCGGTGAAGCTGCTGCGTGCGGACCTCGCCGAGGACCCGGTCTCCAAGGCCCGCTTCACGCGCGAGGCGCAGTCCGTGGCCGGCCTCAACCACCACGCGATCGTCGCCGTGTACGACTCCGGTGAGGACTTCGTCGGCGGCCAGTCCGTGCCGTACATCGTGATGGAGCTGGTCGAGGGCCGGACGATCCGCGACCTGCTGATGAACGCGGAGGCGCCCGGCCCCGAGCAGGCGCTGATCATCGTCTCCGGGGTGCTGGACGCGCTCGCCTACTCGCACCAGCACGGCATCGTGCACCGCGACATCAAGCCCGCCAACGTGATCATCACGAACAGCGGCGCCGTGAAGGTGATGGACTTCGGCATCGCGCGCGCCCTGCACGGCGCGTCGACGACGATGACGCAGACCGGCATGGTCATGGGCACGCCGCAGTACCTCTCCCCGGAGCAGGCGCTCGGCAAGGCCGTGGACCACCGCTCCGACCTGTACGCGACCGGCTGCCTGCTGTACGAACTGCTCGCGCTGCGGCCCCCGTTCACCGGCGAGACCCCGCTGTCGGTGGTCTACCAGCACGTCCAGGACATCCCGACCCCGCCCTCGGAGGTCTCCGAGGGCTGCCCGCCGGAGCTGGACGGCCTGGTGATGCGCTCGCTCGCCAAGGAGCCGGACGACCGGTTCCAGACGGCCGAGGAGATGCGCGGTCTGGTCCAGTACGGCCTGCAGATGCTGTACGAGCAGGGCGGGCACACCGGCACCTGGAACACCGGGCCGGTGGAGGCGCACGACGGCCGGCACACCCCGGCGGGCGGCTTCGCGCGGACGACCGCGATGCAGCACCCGGGCGACTTCGGCTCCGGCACCGCGCAGATCCCGCAGCCGATCCTGCCGCAGGGCTACGGGAGCGGCGACGACGGCGGCTTCGAGGGGCACGGCAACAAGGGCGGCGGTCGCGGCAAGCTGTGGCTCCTGGCCGTCCTCGCGGTCGTCGCGATCGCGGCGGGTGTCGCGCTGGCCCTGAACCACAACACCGGCGGCCAGGGCACGGGCACCGACACCAAGCCGCCGGCGACGCACTCGCAGGCCCCGAAGGACCACTCGGACACCCCGTCCCCGACGGACGACACCACCGACCAGCCCACGGGCAGCACCACCGACGACGGCTCGGGCTCGACCTCGGGCGGCTCCGACTACACGCCGTCGGACCCGCAGACGTCGCAGTCGCAGTCCACGGGCCCGACCGACGAGCCCACGGACCCGCAGACCTCTCCGTCGCAGACCACCGGCAGCACCACGAACGGCGGCACCGACACCGGTACGGCCAACGGCGGCACGGACACGGGTACGGCCAACGGCGGCACGGACACGGGCACGACCAACGGCGGCACGGACAGCGGTACGACCAGCGGTGCCACCGACGGCGGAACCACGGCGGACGGCGGCGCGGACACCGGCACGACCGGTTGAGGAACGCCCGCCGGGGCTGCCACCGGGGCTGCCCCGCGGGCGCGCGCGAGGATCAGCCGGTGAACGCCTGGCACACCGCGTCGTACTCGCGCGTCCACCACACGGCGAGCGCCGACGCGGCTGGGAACTGGCAGTCCGCGCGCGTGTCGCCTTTTTCGTAGTGCCAGCGCAGCATCCAGAAGTCGTTCAGCCGCTCCCACCACACCCGGTGCACGGCCGCCGCCAGCTCCGCGGGCGTGGCGTCGGCCGCACGCCGGTACGCGCGCGCGTAGGCGCGTACTTTGGGCAGGTCGAGGGTGCCTCCGGGCCGTACGAAGAAGATCGCGGCGGCGCGTACGGCCTCCTCGGCGCGGGGCTGCACGCCGAGCCGGTCCCAGTCGACGATGGCCGCCGGGGTGTCGTGCTTGTAGAGCACGTTGAACGGGTGGAAGTCGCCGTGCACCCAGCCCACCGAGCCGCCGGGCGGCGGCCGCCGGTCCGCGTGCTGCTCCAGGAGGGCGCGGCGTTCCAGCAGCCGGTGCCGCGCCAGCTCGTCGAAGGCGTCGGCGGGGCGGTGCCGGCGCACATGGGCGAGCAGGTCGTCGATGAGCGCGTAGGTGTCGGCGGGATCGGCGCTCTCCACGGGGTGGGGGCTTGTGGCGGGACGCGTGCGCCCCTTGGGCGGCATCACCCGCTCCAGACAGGCGTGCACGGCGCCCAGGACGGCGCCCAGGCGGGCACTCTCCCCGCGCGTGAGCTGTCCGCCGTGGAGGTGCCTGCCGTCGATCCAGGGGTGCAGCGCGTAGGCGTGGCCGCCGACGACGGCGACCGTGCGGCCCTCGCGGTGCGCGAGCGGCACGGCGACCGGGACGCCGAGGTCGGCCAGGCGCTGGGTGGCGCGGTGCCGGCGCTCGATGGCCGCGGGGTCCGCGGTGTCGGGGTCGAAGTGGTGCTTGAGGAAGTAGCGGCCGCGCGTGGTGCACAGCCGGTAGCCGCGGTTCAGCAGTCCCTGGTCGACCGGCTCGCAGGTGAGGGCCGTACCGGCGGCGTAGAGACGCAGCAAGGCGCCCAGAGGGGGCGCGTGGGGTACGAGGGGTGGTACACATGAGCGCGGCACGCCGCAGATCGTAGGGCACGAAAAGCGGCTTTGAGCTGGGCGTTGTCACAGGAAGTCGCCGTCGATCGCATTCGGTCACGCCATGGTCCGGGGCGTGCGTTCCCCGCGCATTCCGATCATGATTCCCTCTCCGGTGGCGGTGCGTCGTTCGGGAAAGGCCCGGTGACTTCCCGCAGCCGCAAAGGGCGCTGTGCTTTTCCGTCCCCTCACCCGCATGGCCGGCGCCGGAGAATGACCGGACATGTCCTGCCTTGGGTGCGCGATCGGTCTCACACACAGCTCTTCCCGTGAGCTGGGTCAGCGATATAACGTGCGCTTTGCTCCGGCCTTTCGCAAGGCTGTGACCAGCGCGCTTCCACCCCTCCTCGATTTACTTGGAAATCCAAGCAAAATCGCAGGTCAGGTGGGGTTTCACAGAAATGTGGAGCTGTGGGTAACGTGATGGTTGCAGGGCGCTCGCCGGGGCACCTGTCACGCCTGTTCCCGGCCGAGTGGCACCCACCCCGTGCCCGGTGGTCGGAACAGGTGAGCCGCACTGGCCTACCGGCAACCCCGGGGGCCGGAACGACGGAGGAGCACACGTGACCGTGGACAGCAGTGCCGCGCGCAAGCCGCGACGCAGCGCCGCAGGCAAAGCCGGCACCACCGGCAGCAAGGCCGGCACGACCGGCACCAAGTCCGGAGCCACCGGCACCAAGCGCACCCCCCGCGCCACCGCCGCGAAGAGCACCGAGCCCGAGCTCGTCCAGCTGCTGACGCCCGAGGGCGAGCGGGTCGAGAACGCCGAGTACGACGCCTACGTCGCCGGCATCACCCCCGAAGACCTGCGCGGTCTGTACCGCGACATGGTGCTCACCCGCCGCTTCGACGCCGAGGCCACCGCCCTGCAGCGCCAGGGCGAGCTGGGCCTGTGGGCCTCCCTGCTGGGCCAGGAGGCCGCCCAGATCGGCTCCGGGCGGGCGCTGCGCGACGACGACTACGTCTTCCCGACCTACCGGGAGCACGGCGTCGCCTGGTGCCGCGGGGTCGACCCGACCAACCTGCTCGGCATGTTCCGCGGCGTGAACAACGGCGGCTGGGACCCCAACAGCAACAACTTCCACCTGTACACGATCGTCATCGGCTCCCAGACGCTGCACGCCACCGGCTACGCGATGGGCGTCGCCAAGGACGGCGCGGACAGCGCGGTGATCGCCTACTTCGGCGACGGCGCGAGCAGCCAGGGCGACGTGGCCGAATCGTTCACCTTCTCCGCGGTCTACAACGCCCCCGTGGTGTTCTTCTGCCAGAACAACCAGTGGGCGATCTCCGAGCCGACCGAGAAGCAGAGCCGGGTGCCGCTCTACCAGCGCGCCCAGGGCTTCGGCTTCCCCGGCGTGCGCGTGGACGGCAACGACGTGCTGGCCTGCCTCGCGGTCACCAAGTGGGCGCTGGAGCGCGCCCGCAGCGGCGAGGGCCCCACCCTCGTCGAGGCGTACACCTACCGCATGGGTGCCCACACCACCTCCGACGACCCCACCCGCTACCGCGGCGACGACGAGCGCCTCGCCTGGGAGGCGAAGGACCCGCTGCTGCGCCTTCGCCGGTACCTGGAGGCCTCAAACCACGCGGACGAGGGGTTCTTCGCGGAACTCGAGGCCGAGTCCGAGGCGTTGGGCAAACGAGTGCGCGAAGCGGTCCGCGCCATGCCCGACCCGGACCACTTCGCCATCTTCGAGAACGTGTACGCGGACGGGCACGCGCTCGTCGACGAGGAGCGAGCGCAGTTCGCCGCCTACCAGGCGTCGTTCGCGGACGCAGAAGGGGGTCACTGAGATGGCCGAGAAGATGGCGATGGCCAAGGCCATCAACGAGTCGCTGCGCCGCGCCCTGGAGACCGACCCCAAGGTCCTGATCATGGGTGAGGACGTCGGCAAGCTCGGCGGTGTGTTCCGTGTGACGGACGGCCTGCAGAAGGACTTCGGCGACAGCCGCGTCATCGACACCCCGCTGGCGGAGTCCGGCATCGTCGGCACCGCGATCGGCCTCGCCCTGCGCGGCTACCGCCCGGTGGTGGAGATCCAGTTCGACGGCTTCGTCTTCCCGGCCTACGACCAGATCGTCACCCAGCTCGCGAAGATGCACGCGCGCTCGCTGGGCAAGGTCAAGCTCCCGGTCGTCGTCCGCATCCCCTACGGCGGCGGCATCGGCGCGGTCGAGCACCACTCGGAGTCCCCCGAGGCCCTGTTCGCGCACGTGGCGGGCCTGAAGGTCGTCTCGCCGTCGAACGCGTCGGACGCGTACTGGATGATGCAGCAGGCCATCCAGAGCGACGACCCGGTGATCTACTTCGAGCCGAAGCGCCGGTACTGGGACAAGGCCGAGGTGGATGCCGAGGCGATCCCCGCCCCGCTGCACAAGGCGCAGGTCGTCCGCGAGGGCACCGACCTCACCCTGGTGGCGTACGGCCCGATGGTGAAGCTGTGCCAGGAGGTGGCCGACGCGGCCGCCGAGGAGGGCAGGTCCCTGGAGGTCCTGGACCTGCGCTCGGTGTCCCCGCTGGACTTCGACACCGTCCAGGCCTCCGTCGAGAAGACCCGCCGCCTGGTCGTGGTCCACGAGGCCCCGGTGTTCCTCGGCTCCGGCGCGGAGATCGCCGCCCGGATCACCGAGCGGTGCTTCTACCACCTGGAGGCGCCGGTCCTGCGGGTGGGCGGTTACCACGCCCCCTATCCGCCGGCCCGCCTGGAGGAGGAGTACCTGCCGGACCTGGACCGCGTGCTCGACGCCGTCGACCGCTCGCTGGCGTACTGAGGGAGAAGGTCGTGACGACGATGACGGAAGCGTCCGTACGCGAGTTCAAGATGCCGGACGTCGGCGAGGGACTCACCGAGGCCGAGATCCTCAAGTGGTACGTCCAGCCGGGTGACACCGTCACCGACGGCCAGGTGGTGTGCGAGGTGGAGACCGCCAAGGCGGCGGTGGAACTGCCCATCCCCTACGACGGCGTGGTCCGCGCCCTCCACTTCCCCGAGGGCACCACGGTCGACGTGGGCACGCCCATCATCGCGGTGGACGTGGCGGGCGGTACGGCGGCCGAGGCGCCGGCGCAGCAGCCGCAGCCCGCCGCCGAGGAGGCCGAGGCCAAGCCGGAGGGCCGCCAGCCGGTGCTCGTCGGCTACGGCGTGTCCACCTCCGCCACCAAGCGGCGCCCCCGCAAGGGCCCCGAGGTGAGCGTCCCGGCGCCGGCCCAGGCGATCCAGGCCGAGCTGAACGGCCACCCGCCGGTCGCCGAGAAGCCCCGCCCGCTGGCCAAGCCGCCGGTGCGCAAGCTGGCCAAGGACCTCGGCGTCGACCTGACGACGGTCACCCCGTCCGGCCCGGACGGCATCATCACGCGCGAGGACGTCCACGCGGCGGCGGCACCGCGGCCCGCCGAGCAGCCGGCCCCCGCCGCAGCGGCCCCGGTCGCCGCACCGGTGACCCAGGCGCCGATGGCCTCGTACGACGGCGCGCGCGAGACCCGCATCCCGGTCAAGGGCGTCCGCAAGGCGACGGCGGCGGCGATGGTCGGCTCGGCGTTCACGGCGCCGCACGTCACGGAGTTCGTGACGGTCGACGTGACCCGCACGATGAAGCTGGTCGAGGAGCTGAAGCAGGACAAGGAGATGCAGGGCCTGCGGGTCAACCCGCTGCTGCTGATCGCCAAGGCTCTGCTGGTCGCGATCAAGCGCAACCCGGAGATCAACGCGTCCTGGGACGAGGCCAACCAGGAGATCGTCCAGAAGCACTACGTCAACCTGGGCATCGCGGCGGCCACTCCGCGAGGCCTGATCGTGCCGAACATCAAGGACGCGCACGACAAGACGCTCCCGCAGCTGGCCGCCGCGCTCGGCGAGCTGGTGGCGACGGCCCGCGAGGGCAAGACGTCCCCCGCCGCGATGCAGGGCGGCACGGTCACCATCACCAACGTCGGCGTCTTCGGCGTCGACACCGGCACGCCGATCCTCAACCCCGGCGAGTCGGCGATCCTCGCGGTCGGCGCGATCAAGCTCCAGCCGTGGGTCCACAAGGGCAAGGTCAAGCCGCGCCAGGTCACCACACTGGCGCTGAGCTTCGACCACCGCCTGGTGGACGGTGAACTGGGCTCGAAGGTGCTGGCCGACGTGGCGGCGATTCTGGAACAGCCGAAGAGGCTGATCACCTGGGCCTGACGGCCCGGACAGCCCGGAAGCGCGGGCGGTCGCAACCTCGACGTGCGGCCGCCCCCTTCTGCTCGCCCCTCGGGCAGGCGACCGGCCGTCTGGCCGGGCACCTTGTCCGGCGGTGATCACAACTGCCGTAATCTGACGGCATGGTGACGGGGGAGAAGGCCGGCCGGCGGCATGCGAAGCCGCAGGCGGTGGGTGGCGTCGGGCGGGCCTCGGTGCTCATGGCCGGCGGGACCGTCGTGTCGCGGGCCAGTGGGCTGGTGCGGCAGGTGCTGCAAGGGGCCGCGCTCGGGACGGGCCTGCTCGCAAGCACGTACAACACGGCCAACACCGTGCCGACCAGCCTGTACACCCTGCTGATCGGCGGCGCGCTGAACGCCGTGCTGGTTCCGCAGCTGGTACGCGCGCGTGCCTCGCACGCCGATGGCGGGCGGGCGTACGAGCAGCGGCTCGTCACCCTCGTCGTCACTGTGCTGGCCGTCGGGACCGCGCTCGCCGTGTGGGCGGCGCCTGAGATCGTGAGCCTGTACATACGGGACACGCCCAAGACGCACGCGGCGTACCGGCTGACGGTCGTCTTCGCACGGTTCCTGCTTCCACAGATCTTCTTCTACGGGCTCTTCGCCATCTACGGCCAAGTGCTCAACGCCCGCGAGAGGTTCGGCGCCATGATGTGGACGCCGGTGCTCAACAACGTCGTGCTCGTGGCGATGTTCGGCGCGTATCTCAGGATGATGACCGTGCCCAGCTCCGTCGCCGACGTCACCGACGCCCAGGTGCGCTGGCTCGGCGCCGGGACGACGCTGGGCATCGCCGTGCAGGCCCTCGCGCTCGTCCCGTTCGCCCGTGCCGCCGGCTTCCGGTTCCGGCCCCGGTTCGACTGGCGCGGTGCCGGACTCGGTTCCGGGATCCACGCGGCCAAGTGGACGCTGCTGTTCGTGCTGACCAACCTGGTCGCCCTCACCGCCGTCACCAACTACGCCAACGCCGCCGACCAGCAACTGCCGAAGGCGGGCGTCGGGTACACGGCGTACAGCTACGCGCAGACCATCTGGATGCTGCCGCAGTCCGTCGTCACCGTCTCGCTCTCACCGCCCTGCTGCCGCGTATGAGCAAGGCCGCAGCGGAAGGGCGTATCTCCGATCTGCGCGCCGACCTGTCCCGGGCGCTGCGGGTCAGCGGGGTGGTGATCGTGCCGGCCGCCTTCCTCTTCACCGCGCTCGGGCCCAACATCGCCGTCCTCCTCTTCGCGCACGGCGCCGCCGACCCCGCCACGGCCCAGCCCCTGGGGCACATGCTCCAGGCCTTCGGGCTCGGGCTGATCCCGTTCTCGGCGCAGTATCTGCTGCTGCGCGGCTTCTACGCCTTCGAGGACACCCGCACGCCGTTCTTCATGGCCGTGTGGATCGGCGTCGTCAACATCGCGCTCGCCACCGCCTGCCATCTGCTGCTGCCGGCGCGCTGGGCGGTCACCGGCATGGCCGGCGCCTACACCGTCTCCTACGTCGCCGGGCTCCTCCTCACCGCCCGCCTGCTGGCCCGTCGCACCGGCGGCCGGCTCGACGACGGCACCCTGCGCGGCACCTACGCCCGGCTGCTGGGCGCCGGAGGCGTCGCGGCGGTGGCGGGCTGGGCGGCGGCGCGGGCCTGTGCCGGGGTGGCGGGGCACGGCACCGTGGAGGCGGTGCTGACGACCGTCACCGGCTCACTGGTACTCGGGCTCGTCTATGCGGTGGCCGGCAGAGCGCTGGGGATCGGCGAGCTTCGACGACTTCCGGGGCTGCGCTGACCTGGGCATCCCGCATACCGGGTACGGACCGTCCCTGACACCGTGTCAGGGGCCGGTCGGGGTGGCGTCAGGGGCGTCACGGATGGTGACGGAGTGGCCGCGGCGGCACGCTGGTGCCATGACGAAATCCGTTGCCGCTCGCCCCGGTTCCCCTTGGGTATCTCCGACTTCCTCCCCCGCCCGCCGTGTCGCCGCCGTCGCGGGCGCCGCCGTCCTCGCCGGCACGGCGGCGGTGTGGGCGTCCGGTGCCGCCCATGCCGCGCCCCGCCCGCCGAGTGCGGTCGCGACCGTGTTCGGTGACTGCCCGCCGCTGCCCGACGGCGTCGACCCGGCGCGATGGAGATGCGAAGTGCACACGGCCGCCCCGCGGTTGACCCTGGGCGACGTCACGGTGAGCCTCGCCCCGATCACCATGACGCACGCCGAGGGCCCGATGCCGGACGGCGGCAAGGGCCAGGTGTGGGGCGCAATGCACAGCTCCCCCACCGCCATACCGGGGGGCCTGACGGGCACCCCGGCGGGGGACCGCGCGGCCGTGCTGGGCCTCGCGATACAGCCGGAGTACGGCGGCCGGTCCGACTTCTACACCGGGCAGCTCAGCCTCCGGTTCCGGCTCACCGGCCCGCTGCTGCCGCGCGGTTGCACCATAGGTGCCCACGCACCGGTCGACTTCCGGCTGAAGCGCTCCGGACCCTCCACCTGGGTCTCGCAGGACCCTCCGGTGATCGAGTTCTCGGCCTACGACGACACGTTCACCGTCCCGGCCGCCGGACAGTGCGGGCCGCTCACCGGGCCCCTGAACCGACGCCTCGGCCTGCCGGCGGCCGAAGGCAACCTGCTGTCCTACGACGCCTCGTACACGTTCAAGACCTACGACCAGCTGTCCCCCGCGAGGTGACGGCCGCGCACGCGGACGGGCCCGCACACGCGGACGGGCCCGCCCATGCGGGCAGGCCCGCCCATGCGAACGGGCCCGCCGTTTGCGCGGCGAGCCCGTCGGTGCCTCAGGTGTGTCAGCCGAGCTTGGCGAAGCCGTAGTTCATGATCTTCTTCGCATCCGACTCCCGGTTCGGGATGGAGGTGGAGGCGAGGACGGTGCCGATGACGGTCTTGCCGTTGCGGGTGGCGGCGAAGACCAGGCAGTAGCCGGCCTCCGGGCCGGAGCCCGTCTTCACGCCGATGGTGCCGCTGTAGCTGCTGAGCAGCCCGTTGGTGTTGGTCCACGGGGCCATCGTGCGGGTGCTGCCGGTCTTGGTGATCGTCTTCGCGGTGTACGACTTGGTCTTGACGATCGCGCGGAACGTGGAGTTCTTCATCGCGCTGCTGGCGATCTTCGTCAGGTCGCGCGGAGTCGAGTAGTTGTTGCCGTTGCCGATGCCGTCGAACGAGTCGAAGTGGGTGTTCTTCAGACCGAGGTTCTTCGCGGCGGTGTTCATCTTGCCGATGAAGCTGCTCACGCGCGCGGCGCGGGTGGAGCCGGAGCCGTAGGTGTCGGCGAGCGCGTAGGCGGCGTCGCAGCCGGACGGGAGCATCAGGCCGTACAGCAGCTGGCGGACGGTGACCTTGTCGCCGACGATCAGGTGGGCCTGGGAGGCGTTGTTCTTGACGACGTAGTCGCTGTACGCCTTCTGGATCGTCACCTTCTTGTCGAGGTTGAGGTTCGACTGCGCGAGCACGACCTTGGCGGTCATGATCTTGGTGGTGGACCCGGTGGAGCGGCGGGTGTCTGCCGCCTTGGTGAACAGCGTCGTACCGCTCGCGTTGTTCATCGCGTAGCCGCCCTTGGCGATGATCGAGGGCGTGGTGACGGCCTGAGCGGGAGCTGCGGTGAGGGCGCCGGTCGCGAACAGCGCGCCGGAGGTGACGGCGACGGCGGCGGCTCTGCGGATGCTGGTGCTGCGGGTGCCCTTAATGCCGGTAATCAAAGTGATGTACCCCGATAGTCGTGAATGCCCCTGGAGTGCGGCCGAGTTGAGGTGGCGAGAGCAAGAGGCCGCATGTGTGAGACACGTAAGTAGCACAGAAGGTTGCGCGGATGCTGCATGAGATCTTCGTCGCACGGGGCGTCGGGCCCGGTGCCTCGTCCGGATGGTGGACGGCCCTGCCTCATGAGTACGTGTTGTATCTATCCTGTGGACATGAAGACGGCCGTAGAGCAGCCGGCCCGCCGGCACGACAAGCCCCCGCCCGCCGCCGACCGCGTGTACGCCCATGTCAAGCAGGGCGTGCTCGACCGTCGCTACGAGGGCGGCACCCTTCTCACGGAGGGCGAGCTGGCCGAGGCCGTCGGCGTGTCCCGTACGCCCGTGCGCGAGGCCCTGCTGCGGCTGGAGGTCGAGGGCCTGATCCGGCTGTACCCGAAGAAGGGCGCCCTGGTCCTGCCGGTCTCCGCGCAGGAGATCGCGGACGTGGTGGAGACCCGCCAGCTGGTCGAGGAGCACGCCGCCCGCAAGGCCGTACCCGCCCCGCCCGCGCTGCTCGATCGGCTGGCCGAGCTGCTGGAGCAGCAGAAGGCGCAGGCCGCCGCCGGTGACCTGGCCGGGGCCGCGGTGACCGACCGCTGCTTCCACGCCGAGATCGTGCGCAGCGGCGGCAACGAGATCCTGTCCCGGCTCTACGACCAGCTGCGCGACCGGCAGCTGCGGATGGGAGTCGCCGTGATGCACTCCCACCCCGACCGGATCGCCAAGACGCTCGCCGAGCACGAGGAGATCCTGCGGGCGCTGCGCGCCGGGGACGCGGAGGCGGCCGTGGAGGTCGTGCACCGGCATGTGACCTGGTTCGAGCACCTCGCGCGGGGTGAGGTCCGATGAGCGCCCCGGCACGGAACCTCACCCTTCCGGGGGATCCGCCGGGCGGCCGACGCGCCGTCACCGTGTGGTGCACGGGCGTCGCCGTCTACTTCGTCGCCGTCATCTTCCGTACGTCGCTGGGGGTCGCGGGACTGGACGCGGCGGACCGCTTCCATGTGAACGCCTCCGCCCTGTCGACGTTCTCCATCCTCCAGCTGCTGGTCTACGCCGGCATGCAGATACCCGTCGGCCTGCTCGTCGACCGGCTCGGCACCAAGAAGGTGCTGAGCATCGGGGCGGTGCTGTTCACGGCCGGGCAGCTGGGCTTCGCCTTCTCCCCGTCCTACGGCACCGCGCTCGCCTCACGTGCGCTGCTGGGCTGCGGTGACGCGATGACCTTCATCAGCGTGCTGCGGCTCGGCACCCGCTGGTTCCCGGCCCGGCGCGGACCGCTGGTCGCGCAGCTGGCTGGGCTCGTCGGCATGGCGGGCAACCTGGTCTCCACGCTGGTCATCGCCCGGCTGCTGCACGGCATCGGCTGGACCGCGGCGTTCGCCGGCAGCGCGTTCGCGGGTGTCGTCGTCCTCGTGCTGACGCTGCTGTTCCTCAAGGACCACCCCGAGGGGTACGAGCCGGAGCCCGTCGCGCAACAGGGCGCGGCCTACGTCCGCCGGCAGATCGCGGCGGCCTGGCGGGAGCCGGGGACACGGCTCGGGATGTGGGTGCACTTCACCACGCAGTTCCCGGCCATGGTGTTCCTGCTGCTGTGGGGAATGCCGTTCCTGGTGCAGGCTCAGGGGCTCAGCCGGGCCACGGCCGGTGACCTGCTGACGCTGGTCGTGCTGTCCAACATGGTGATCGGTCTGGTCTACGGCCAGATCGTCGCCCGGCACCATGCCGCGCGGTTGCCGCTGGCGTTGGGGACGGTGGGGGCGTCGGCGACGCTGTGGGCTGCGACGCTGGCGTATCCCGGGGCGCACGCACCGATGTGGCTGCTGGTCGTGCTCTGCACGGTGCTGGGGGCGTGCGGGCCGGCCTCGATGATCGGGTTCGACTTCGCCCGGCCGGCGAATCCGCCGGAGCGGCAGGGGACGGCGTCGGGGATCACCAACATGGGTGGTTTCGTCGCCTCGATGACGACGCTGTTCGCGATCGGGGTTCTGCTGGACGCCACGGGGGACGACTACGGCGTCGCGTTCTCGGCGGTGTTCGTGTTGCAGGCGCTCGGGGTGTCGCAGATCCTGCGGCTGCGGGGGCGGGCGGCTCGGCGCGAGCGCGAGCGGCTGGTGGCGAGCCGGGTGGAGACGGTGCACGCGCCCGCGGCCTAGCCGAGGCCGACGCGCTCCACCCAGGCATCCCCGTTCCCGGTTGCTCGAGAAGCCGCCCGGCCTTCCCGGCTCCCCGCTCGCGACGTGCGCGGTACCCCTACGGCGTCACCGTGAAGTTCGCCAGGATCGCTGCCGTCAGGGCCGGGTCGCCCTCGGCCTTGATCCGGTCGGCGACCGCCTCCGGGGTGACGCGGCCGCAGGCGAGGCGGACGTACGTCTCCCAGTCGAGGGTGAGGGTGGCGGCGGGGCCGAGGGCCGGGGTGGTTTCCAGGGTGCCGCGGCCCTGGATGTCGACGCGGACCGTACGCAGGAACTCCACCGGGCCGTGCACGTCGAAGACGATGGCCGAGCTGCGCGGCGCGTCCGCGTCCTTCGCGACGACCTTGGGGAGCGCGTCCAGGAGGACGTCGCGAGTCACGTACGCACCCGGGGAGTCCAGGTTGCCGGGGCGGCCGAGGGCCGTGCGCAGGTCCTGCTCGTGCACCCACACGTCGAAGGCGCGCATGCGGTAGGCCTGTTCCAGCGTGATGTCCTTGCCCAGCGGGCCGCGCACCATCGTGCCGGGGTCACGGGACTCGTTGCGCAGCTGCCGGTTGCGGCGGATGACCGTGTACTCCAGCTCGGACGTCATCTCCGGCGCCGTGTGGTGGCGGCGGACGTCGACCTGCATCTCCATGTACCGCTGGTGCTCGGTGGTGACGTGGAAGAGGTCGCGGGGCAGGGAGTGGATCGGGCGCGGGTCGCCGAGCATCTCGCAGTCCATGCCGATGACGTGCGACACGATGTCCCGGACCGACCAGCCCGGGCAGGGGGTCCGCCGGTTCCACTCGCCCTCGACGAGCGGCTGCACCATCTCGGATATCGCTTCGATGGAGTGCGTCCAGGCGTCGGCGTAGGGCTGGAGGGTGGGATGCAGACTCACGGAACGGGACCCCTCGGCGGTCGGTACACGGGCAGGTTGTGGCGGCGGTGCCAGCGGGCGGTGGCTGCACTTCGGCGGGTGTCTGGGAGGCTAAGTTACGCTCCCCGCAGGCACCCCGGCAGTGCTTTCGTGTGACGATCGTAGGCCGGTGTGGACGACTCGAATGCCAGGACGGTGGTAGTGTGCGCGCCTCGCTGATCCAGATCGCTGTGAACGAGGACGAATCGGTCGACTCCAGGCGGCAGCGGGTGGCCGCACTGGTCCGGGAACAGGCAGGCGCCGACCTCGTCGTCCTGCCCGAGCTGTGGACCACCGGGGCCTTCGCCTACGAGGAGTTCGGCCGCGAGGCCGAGCCGCTGGAGGGGCCGACGTACGAGGCGATGGCCAAGGCCGCGAGTGACGCGGGCGTGTGGCTGCACGCGGGGTCGATTCCGGAGCGTGACCCTGACGGGCCCCTCTACAACACCTCTCTCGTCTTCTCCCCCTCCGGTGAACTGGCCGCCGCCTACCGCAAGATCCACCGCTTCGGTTTCGACAAGGGCGAGGCCGTCCTGATGGGCGCCGGGCGGGACCAGGTGACGGTCCGGCTGCCCGGGACCACGCTCGGCGTGGCCACCTGCTACGACCTCCGTTTCCCCGAACTCTTCCGTGCCCTGGTCGACGCCGGCGCCGAGACCCTGGTGATCCCGGCGGGCTGGCCCGAGCGGCGCCGGGCGCACTGGACGCTGCTGGCTCAGGCGCGGGCGGTGGAGAACCAGGCGTTCGTGCTCGCGTGTGGAACGGCCGGGACCCACGCGGGAGTTCCCCAGGCGGGTCACTCGATCGTGGTGGATCCCTGGGGTGAGGTGCTCGCCGAGGCGGGCCAGGACGAGGAGATCCTCACCGTCGACTTCGACCCCGCGAAGGTGGCCACCACCCGCGAGCAGTTCCCGGCGCTGAAGGACCGCGTCCTGGGCCTGGAACCACCGCGCCGCTAGCGGTCAACCGGCTAGCGGTCAACTGGTCGGCGGGCGACCGGTCGGCCCGAGCCGCGCGGTCTCATCGCGGCCGGTCGGCCTGGACCCCCGGCGGCGCCAGCGGGCGACCCTGGCGGCGTTAGCGGGCGACCGGTGTGCGTGGAGCGCTGTGACGCCGGTCGGCGACCGCTGGCCTGGAGCGCCCGCAGCCTCAGCGGGCGACCGGTCGGCCCTGAGCCCCCGCGGTCTCAGCGTGACCGGTCGGCCTGAGCCCCCCGGGGCCCGGAACCCCCGCGGTGCCAGCCGGCGGGTCGGTGTGGTCAGTCGGTTTCCCGTTCCTTCTGGGCCAGGTGGATCACGCACACCGCCACCGCGACCAGCAGGGCCGGGTCGGCGTCCTCGCGGACGATGTCGATCCCGTAGGTGTCCCGGAGGGTGAGCCAGCGGCGGGAGATCACGGCCAGCAGCTCGCCGTCGTACTCGATGGCGAATTCGTGGTCGAGGATCTTGCCGCTGACGTCCAGCTCGGTGCCGTCGACCAGCGACACCCGGTAGTGGTGGCGCAGCAGGGACAGCCGTTTGCGCCTGATGGTCGCCAGGCCCTCGCCGTCCCGCTCGATCACCATCGTGTCGCGCAGCGCGAACATCTTCTGGTGGATGTCGATGAGGACGCGCCCGTGGGCGTCCTTCAGCTGGAAGGTGTCCCGCAGCCGCATGGCCTTGCCGTCGACGAGGAAGACCTTGCGGCCGTGCTCGTCCTCGATCCAGTAGTCGTCGCCGATGCCGAGCAGCCGGTCGTGTACGAGGAGTCTCATGCGGGTACCGTTCCCCGCCGCGCGTTGATCGTCACGGCGCCACCTGCCCGAAACGCCTCCGGTACGCCGACGGGCTGAGCCCCGTCTCCCGGCGCAGCCGCGCCCGCAGGTTGGCCGCCGTACCCAGGCCGCTGCGGGCCGCGACGACGTCCAGGCGCTCCTCGCCCCGCTCGATCAGCCGGCAGGCCAGTGCCACCCGCTCCCCGGTGAGCCAGGCCAGCGGGGTCGTGCCCAGCTGGGCGCGGAAGCGGCGGTGCAGGGTGGCGGTGCTGACGGCCGCGCGGGCGGCGAGGTCCGCCACCGTCAGCGGCTCGCCCAGCCGTTCCTGCGCCCAGGCCAGCAGCGGGCCGAGCGACTCGTCGGGCACGTCGGGCACCGGCCGTTCCACGAACTGCCGCTGGCCGCCGTCGCGGTGGGCGGCGAAGACGAGGCGCCGGGAGACGGCGTTGGCGAGTTCGGCGCCGTGGTCGCGGCGCCAGATGTGCAGCCCCAGGTCGAGGGCGGCCGCGCTGCCCGCGGCGGTGAGGATGTCGCCCTCGTCGACGAAGAGCACGTCCGGCTCCAGCAGCACCTTGGGATGCAGGTCCCGGAAGGTGTCCGCCCACATCCAGTGGGTGGTGGCCCGGCGTCCGTCCAGCAGCCCGGCCTCGGCGAGGGCGAAACTGCCCGTGCAGAAGCTGACGATGCGCGCCCCGCGCGCGTGCGTGCGCCGGATGGCGTCCAGGACGTCGGCGCCGCGCGGCACGACGTTGTCGGGGCGTCCCGGTACGACCAGGGTGTCGGCGTCGTCCACCGCCTCCAGGCCGGGTACGCCGGCCAGCGTGAAGAAGCCGTGGTTCATCCGGGTCGATGGGCCGGGCGCGCACAGCGTGACGGCGTACAGCGGCCCCTGCCGGCCCAGTTCGGGCCGGGGCAGCCCGAACAGCTCCGTGGCGACGCCGACCTCGAAGGGGTTGGTGCCGGCGTCCACGATCACGACGACCCGGTGCGGAGGCGGCTGGTCGGGGCGCGCCGGCTGAGAGGATCCTTGCGGCATATGCGATTCCTAGCACTCGTACGGCGGCAGGGGAACCCGCACGATGAGCCCATGGAACTCAAGGAACCCAAGGAACCCGTGTCCCTGGACAAGGCGCTCGCCTCCTTCGACGAGTGCTGGAGCCCGCGCATCGTCGCCACCGTCAACGACTACGACGTCCGGATCGCCAAGTTCGAGGGCGAGCACGTCTGGCACGTGCACGAGGACACCGACGAGTTCTTCCTGGTCCTCGACGGCGAGGTGCACCTGGGCCTGCGCGAGCAGGACGGAGCGCGCACGGTGGTCCTGACCAGGGGATCGGTGTTCACCGTACCGCGCGGCACCTACCACAAGCCGTCCGCTCCCCGCCGCGCCGAAGTCCTCCTCTTCGAGCCCACCGGCACCCTCTCGGTCGGCGACCGCCACGAGGACGTGCCCGATCACGTGGACGTGACCACGGGACACGCGCTGACTTGACCGACCGACCCGCACGGAATGCTTCCCCAGCCCCTGCGGTTGGATGGGGGTATGGCTTCACGTGTACGCGTCCGTGCCCCCGAGCTGGCCGGCAAGGGCGGCTGGCTGAACACCGGAGGCAGGGGTCTCTCCCTGGCCGGTCTGCGGGGACGCATCGTCGTCCTGGACTTCTGGACCTTCTGCTGCATCAACTGCCTGCACGTCCTGGACGAGCTGCGGGAGCTGGAGGAGAAGCACCGGGACACGGTGGTGATCATCGGGGTGCACTCGCCGAAGTTCGTGCACGAGGCCGAGCACCAGGCGGTGGTGGACGCGGTGGAGCGCTACGGCGTGGAGCACCCGGTGCTGGACGACCCGGAGCTCGCCACGTGGAAGCAGTACGCGGTGCGCGCCTGGCCGACTCTGGTGGTGATCGACCCGGAGGGGTACGTGGTCGCGCAGCACGCGGGCGAGGGGCACGCGCACGCCATCGAGCGGCTGGTCGAGGAGCTGGAGGCGGAGCACGGGGAGAAGGGCACGCTGCGGCGCGGGGACGGGCCGTACGTGCCGCCGGAGCCGCAGCCCACCACCCTGCGTTTCCCGGGCAAGGCGCTGCTGCTGCCGTCGGGCAACCTCCTGGTCAGCGACACCACCCGGCACCAGCTGGTGGAGCTGGCGGAGGACGGCGAGACGGTCGTACGGCGCATCGGCTCCGGCTCGCGCGGGTTCGCCGACGGCGGCCCGGCAGACGCCTCCTTCAACGAGCCGCAGGGGCTCGCCCTGCTGGAGGACGGCGCGGTGGTGGTGGCCGACACCGTCAACCACGCCCTGCGCCGCCTCGACCCGGACTCCGGCGAGGTGACCACCCTGGCGGGCACCGGGCGGCAGTGGTGGCAGGGGTCCCCCGCCTCCGGGCCGGCCCGCGAGGTCGACCTGTCCTCGCCGTGGGACGTGGCGGTGTTCGCCGGCAAGGTGTGGATCGCGATGGCGGGCGTGCACCAGCTGTGGACGTACGACCCCGAGGCGGGCACGGTCGGCGTGGCGGCCGGCACGACCAACGAGGGTCTGGTGGACGGGCCCGGCGCCGAGGCCTGGTTCGCCCAGCCCTCCGGTCTCGCGGCCACCGCCGAGCGGCTGTGGCTGGCCGACTCCGAGACGAGCGCGCTGCGCTGGGTGGACCCGGACGGACACGTCCACACCGCGGTCGGCACCGGGCTGTTCGACTTCGGGCACCGGGACGGCCCCGCCGGGCAGGCCCTGTTCCAGCATCCGCTGGGTGTGACGGTCCTCCCCGACGGCTCGGTGGCGGTCGCCGACACCTACAACCACGCCCTGCGCCGCTACGACCCGGCGACCGGTGAGGTCACGACCCTGGCCACGGATCTGCGCGAGCCCAGCGACGCCGTGCTCGTCGGCGAGGACATCGTGGTGGTGGAGTCGGCCCGGCACCGGCTGACCCGGCTGCGGCTGCCGGAGGAGGCGGTGCGGGTGGAGGCGGTCGCCCACCGCACCCGGCGGGCGGCGACCGAGGTCGCGCCCGGCAGACTCCGGCTGGACGTCGTCTTCCAGGCCCCGCCCGGCCAGAAACTGGACACCCGGTACGGCCCCTCCACCCGCCTGCTGGTCTCCTCCACCCCGCCCGGGCTGCTGCTCGAGGGCGAGGGCGCAGGCACGGACCTCTCCCGCGACCTGGAGCTGAACCCGGAGGTCGCCGAGGGCGTCCTGCACGTCTCGGCCATGGCGGCGAGCTGCGACGACGACCCGGCCAACGACTACCCCGCCTGCCACGTCCACCAGCAGGACTGGGGCGTCCCGGTCCGTCTCACCGACGGCGGCGCGGACCGCCTGCCCCTCGTCCTGGCCGGGATGGACGAGCAGTAGGCAGGCAGGCGGTGCGTCACACGCCGTAGCCGTCGCTGTAGCCGTCGACGTGGTGGTGATGGTGGTGCGGTTCCTCCTCGACCACCGGCGTCGGCGGCATCACGACCCGGCGGCGGCGGGCGATGCCGCTGAAGGTCGCGACGCCGATCAGACCCACGGCCATCAGGATCACGCCCACGACGGTCACGTTGACGCCGTGCATGTGCCAGTCGGTCGCGAACGTGAGGATGGCCCCCACGGCGATGAGGATGATGCACCCTCCGAGCCCCATGAGAAGTCGCCTCCCCTTTCGGTTCCGGAATCTCCGGTGCCGTCCGGGTACCCGGCGAGGCCCCGACTAGCCGTCGGCGGCGCCCCGATCAGCCCTCCAGAAAGGCCGTCAGGGCGTTGGCCAGCAGGAACGGGTCGTCGGCGCCGCACAGTTCGCGCACGCTGTGCATCGACAGGATGGCCACGCCGATGTCCACGGTCCTGATGCCGTGCCGGGCCGCGGTGATGGGGCCGATCGTGGTGCCGCACGGCATGGAGTTGTTGGAGACGAACGACTGGAACGGCACGCCCGCCTTCTCGCAGGCGGCGGCGAACACCGCGCGGCCCGAACCGTCCGTGGCGTAGCGGTTGTTGACGTTCACCTTGAGGATCGGGCCGCCGTTGACCCGCGGGTGGTGCGTCGGGTCGTGCCGCTCCGCGTAGTTGGGATGGACGGCGTGGCCCGTGTCGGAGGACAGGCAGACTGTGCCGGCGAAGGCGCGGGCCCGGTCCTCGAAGGTGCCGCCGCGGGCGAAGACCGAACGCTCCAGCACCGTGCCGAGCAGCGGGCCGTCGGCGCCCGTGTCGGACTGGGAGCCGTTCTCCTCGTGGTCGAAGGCGGCCAGCACCGGGATGCGGGTGAGCCGGGCGCCGGAGGTGGCGACGGCGGCCAGCGCGGCCGTGCCCGCGTGCACCGACAGCAGGTTGTCCATGCGCGGGCCGGCGACCAGTTCCCGGTCCCGGCCGAGGTAGGCGGGGGCCTCCACGGGGTGCGTCATCAGGTCCCAGCCGGTGACCGAGCCGGCCGCGAGCCCCGCCTCCTGCTCCAGGAAGGCGATCAGGTCGCCGTCGCTGACGTCGTCGCCGAGGCCCCAGACCGGCTGCAGATGGCGCTGCTTGTCGAGCTTGAGCCCCTCACTGCTGACCGAACGGTCCAGGTGGATGGCGAGTTGGGGGACGCGCAGCAGCGGCCGGTCCACGTTCACCAGGACCGTGGAGCCGTCGCGCAGGCTCAGCCGGCCGGCCAGGCCCAGGTCGCGGTCGAGCCAGGAGTTCATCAGCGGGCCGCCGTAGATCTCCACGGCGACCTGGCGCCAGCCGTGCGCCCCGCTGTCCGGGCGCGGCTTGATCCGCAGGTTCGGGGAGTCGGTGTGGGCGCCGACGATGTGGAACGGCGTGTGCGCCTCGGAGCCTTCGGGGACGTACCAGGCGATGATCGCGCCGCCGCGCAGCACGTACTTGCCGCCCTTGGTGCCGTCCCAGGCGTCCGTCTCGGCCACCTGCCGGAAGCCGGCCTTCTCCAGCCGTTCGGCGGCGGCCGCCACGGCGTGGTACGGCGTCGGGCCGGCCGCGAGAAAGGACATCAGGTCGTCGGTGTGGCCGCGGTCGAAGCGGACTGGTGCGCTCATGGATTCACCTTAACGACGTGCACGGGCCCGCTCCCGGAAAGGGAGCGGGCCCGCACAGGGTATCTACAGAGGCTCAGAACGCGGCCTCGTCCAGCTCCATCAGGTCCAGCTCCACACCGGAGGCGACCTTGCGGGCCAGGGTGACGCCCGGCAGGACGTTCGCCGCGAAGAACTTCGCCGCGGCGATCTTGCCGGTGTAGAACGCCTTGTCCTTGGCGGAGGCGGTGGGCAGCTTCTCGGCGGCGATCGCGGCGCCCTTGAGCAGCAGGTAGCCGACGACGACGTCGCCGGAGGCCATCAGCAGGCGGGTGGTGTTCAGGCCCACCTTGTAGATGTTCTTGGTGTCCTGCTCGGTGGCGGCGAGGTCGGTCAGCATCAGGCCGACGATCGCCTCCAGCTCCACGGCGGCCTTGGCCAGGTGCTCGCGGGCGCCGGCCAGCTCCTCGCCGCCGGTGCCGAGCGCCAGGAACTTCTTGATGTCCTCGGCGAGGGAGTTCAGCGCGGCGCCCTGGTTGCGGACGATCTTCCGGAAGAAGAAGTCCTGGCCCTGGATCGCGGTGGTGCCCTCGTACAGGGTGTCGATCTTGGAGTCCCGGATGTACTGCTCGACCGGGTACTCCTGCAGGAAGCCGGAGCCGCCGAAGGTCTGCAGCGACTGGGCGAGCTGCTCGTAGCCCTTCTCGGAGCCGTAGCCCTTGACGATCGGCAGCAGCAGGTCGTTCAGGGCGTGCTCGGCGGAGGCGTCCTCGCCGGCGGCCTCCTTGATCTGGATCGCGTCCTGGATCGAGGCGGTGTACATCACCAGGGCGCGCATGCCCTCGGCGTACGCCTTCTGCGTCATCAGCGAGCGGCGCACGTCCGGGTGGTGGGTGATGGTGACCTTGGGCGCGGTCTTGTCCATGAAGTTCGCCAGGTCCGGGCCCTGGACGCGCTCCTTGGCGTACTCCAGCGCGTTCAGGTAGCCGGTGGACAGCGTGGAGATCGCCTTCGTGCCGACCATCATGCGGGCGAACTCGATGATGCGGAACATCTGGCGGATGCCGTCGTGCTTGTCGCCGATGAGCCAGCCCTTGGCGGGGTGCTTGTCGCCGAAGGTCATCTCGCAGGTGTTGGAGGCCTTCAGGCCCATCTTGTGCTCGACGTTGGTGGCGTAGACGCCGTTGCGCTCGCCCAGCTCGCCGGTCTCGAAGTCGAACAGGTACTTCGGCACGAGGAACAGGGACAGGCCCTTGGTGCCGGGGCCGGCGCCCTCGGGGCGCGCGAGCACGTAGTGGAGGATGTTCTCCGACATGTCGTGCTCACCGGAGGTGATGAAGCGCTTCACGCCCTCGATGTGCCAGGAGCCGTCCTCCTGCTGGACCGCCTTGGTGCGGCCGGCGCCCACGTCGGAGCCCGCGTCGGGCTCGGTGAGCACCATGGTGGAGCCCCACTGCTTCTCCACGGCGATCTTCGCTATGTGCTTCTGGACCTCGTTGCCCTCCTCGAAGAGGATCCCGGCGAACGCCGGGCCCGAGGAGTACATCCACACGGCGGGGTTGGCGCCCAGGATCAGCTCGGCGTAGGCCCAGATCAGGGAGCGCGGCGAGGTGGTGCCGCCGATCTCCTCGGGCAGGCCGAGCCGCCAGTACTCGGAGTCCATGAAGGCCTGGTAGCTCTTCTTGAAGGACGCCGGGACCGGCGCGGTGTTGGTCTCCGGGTCGAAGACGGGCGGGTTGCGGTCGGCGTCGGCGAAGGACTCGGCCAGCTCGTTCTCCGAGAGGCGGGTCATCTCCTCCAGGATGCTCTTCGCGGTGTCGACGTCCATCTCCTCGAACGGGCCGGTGCCGTACACCTTGTCGCGGCCGAGTACTTCGAAGAGGTTGAACTCGATGTCGCGGAGATTCGCCTTGTAGTG
Organism: Streptomyces sp. NPDC048192; assembly: GCF_043202415.1. NCBI lineage: Bacteria > Bacillati > Actinomycetota > Actinomycetes > Kitasatosporales > Streptomycetaceae > Streptomyces > Streptomyces sp. NPDC048192. Next base: position 256,702 of record NZ_JBIDAL010000004.1, on the reverse strand, counting down.
CCCCATGGTCACGGCTCCGTAGAGGGATCGGCGAGGCACTGACTCCTCGCACCTAGTTCACGTACCAACAAGTAGCCACGATGATGCTACCCGTCGGTAATAAGAAGCAAGCCCCACCCCCGCAAGTGTGAGAAGGGTCTACTCCGCGGCGGGCGGGAACCGTACCGCGCGCCCGCCCGTGAGCAGCGCGTCGGGCGCGGCCGCCGGCCGCTCCGGCCGCCCGCACGGAAGGCGGGTGACCGCCCGGTATGCGCCCCGCCCCGGCCGCCGTCCGGGGCAAATCCTGCGTCGTCCCACGGCGCGGCCGGCCCTCGGTACTCTTGCGCCATGTACGGATACGGCCAGCCCATGGACGGCGCCGCCGCCCAGCAGCAGTACGCCCCGCCGCAGCAGCCCGGCGGTGTCGGCGGGTACGGCCAGCAGCCGCCGCTCTACCCGGAGCCGTCCCCGCCCTCGCTCGCCGACGCGGTGCGCGCCTTCACGACCGGGCAGATGTCCGCCGAGGACTTCCAGCAGATCTTCGCCACGTCGAAGGTGTACTGCCCGCGCGGCGACACCCCCGGCTTCCTGGCCCTGCACAACACCCAGCAGCCGGTGATCCCGATGTTCACCTCGCTCAAGGAGCTGCGCCGGTACGCGGGCAAGGAGTCCAAGTACTTCGTCATCACCGGCGCCGAGGTGATCGACCTGCTGCCCACCGGCTACGGCTTCGTCCTGGACATGGAGGGGGAGCACCGGATGGTGTTCGACGCGAAGGCGGTCGAGCAGATGGTCGACTTCGCGATGCGCCGGATGTACGGCTAGACGCCGCTGCTCCGCAGACGGCCGACCGCCGTCGCCGCCCGCGAGCCCGGAGGGAATGCCCTCCGGGCTCGTTCTGTTGGGGTGGCAGAAAGTTCAACGCTCAACTAAACTGGGTGCACAAGGAGGTACCGACCATGCCTGCAATGACCGTCGAGAACCCGTTGACGCTGCCCCGCGTGACCGCTCCCGCCGACGCCGTGGCGCGTCCCGTGCTGGCGGTCACGACCGCTCCGAGCGGATTCGAGGGCGAGGGCTTCCCGGTGCGCCGGGCGTTCGCGGGGATCAACTACCGCCACCTCGACCCGTTCATCATGATGGACCAGATGGGCGAGGTGGAGTACGCGCCGGGCGAGCCCAAGGGCACCCCCTGGCACCCGCACCGCGGCTTCGAGACCGTCACCTACATCATCGACGGGATCTTCGACCACCAGGACTCCCACGGCGGTGGCGGCACCATCACCGACGGCGACACCCAGTGGATGACCGCCGGCTCGGGCCTGCTGCACATCGAGGCGCCGCCGGAGCACCTGGTCGTGTCCGGCGGACTCTTCCACGGGCTCCAGCTGTGGGTGAACCTCCCGGCCAAGGACAAGATGATGGCGCCGCGGTACCAGGACATCCGCGGCCGGCAGGTCCAGCTGCTCACCTCCCCCGACGGCGGTGCGCTGCTGCGGGTCATCGCGGGCGAGCTGGACGGCCACCAGGGCCCCGGCATCACCCACACGCCGATCACGATGATCCACGCCACCCTCGCTCCGGGCGCCGAGCTGACCCTGCCCTGGCGGGAGGATTTCAACGGCCTGGCCTACGTCCTCGCGGGCCGCGGCAGCGTCGGCACCGAGCGCCGGCCCATCCACCTCGGCCAGACCGCCGTGTTCGGCGCCGGAGGCTCGCTGACCGTCCGCGCGGACGCCCGGCAGGACTCCCACACCCCGGACCTGGAGGTCGTGCTGCTGGGCGGACGGCCGATCCGTGAGCCCATGGCGCACTACGGCCCGTTCGTCATGAACACCAAGGACGAGCTGATGCAGGCCTTCGAGGACTACCAGAAGGGCCGGCTGGGCTCGATCCCGGCGGTCCACGGCATGACGGAGACCGGCCCCCAGGCCTGACGCCCCGGCACCGGCCCGCGCGGGCGCCGGTACGACAGCGCGCAGCCCGGCGCCGGCGTAAGCCCGCATCGGGCGGCCTCGGTGCCGGCAGCGTGCGGGCCGGTACGGCAGCGTGCGCGGACCGTGCCGGCGTCGGCCCGCACCGGGCGGCCCCGGTACCGGCAGCGTGCGGGCGTTGGTATCCGCAGCGTGCGGGTGGCGGTGCCGGCCGTGTGCGGGCCTCGCGGCACCAGGCACCGGGCGGGCCCCTGCACCCGGACCGGGCGGGTCCCGGCGGCGTACCGCGTCATCCGACCGGCGCCGGTCCCGGTTCGGCTCACTCGCCCGGCGTCGTGCGCAGGGCGCCCGGCGCCGGGGCGTGATCCGCTGGACGCGTGCAGCTGCTGCCCGACCCCGTCCGCCGCCTCGCCGCCTGGTGCGCCGCCCTGCTGCTGGTCGCCGGGGTGGGATGGGTGGGGGTGCGGCTGTGCGGGGAGTTCCGTACGGCCGTCACGCCGGTGCTGCTCGCCCTGCTCGGCACGGCGCTGCTCGGCCCGCTGCACCAGCGGCTCGTGCGGGCCGGGGTGCAGGCCTCCGTGGCGGCGGGGCTCACCTGTGTCGCCGTCGTGGCCGTCGTCGGCGGCGCGGTGTACATCGTCGTCGCCGCGCTCATCGACACCGGCGACGAGATCATCGCCTCGCTGCGGCACGCCGCCAAGAGCGTCGCCGCGCACTTCGGGGCCGCCGGCACCGGCCTGGACGACCTCGCCGTCAACTCCCGCAAGCTGCTGAGCAGGTTCGGGAGCACGGCCGCCTCCAACGTCATCAGCGGGGTCAGCGTGGTCGGCGAGTCCCTCGCGATGGCCGTGCTCGCCCTGCTGCTCGTCTTCTTCTTCCTGCGCGACTCCCACCTCGCCGTGCAGGCCCTGCGCGCCCTCGCGCCCCGCGGCTCCGGGGACATGCTGGAGGCCGTCGCCCGGCGGGCCTTCCAGGCGGTGCAGGGGTTCATGCGCGGGACCACCGTGATCGCCCTCATCGACGCCCTGTGCATCACCGTCGGCCTGCTGATCCTCCAGGTGCCCGGCGCGATCGGGCTCGGCGCGCTCGTCTTCGTCGGGGCCTACATCCCCTACCTCGGCGCCTTCGTCTCCGGCACGGTGGCCGTCCTGGTGGCGCTCGCCGACCGCGGCTTCGTCATCGCGCTGTGGACGTTCGGCGTCGTCCTCGCCGTGCAGGTGCTGGAGGGGCACGTGCTGCAGCCCGTCATCCAGAGCCGGACGGTGCAGATGCACCCGGCCGTGGTGATGGTCGCTCTCACCGCCGGGGCGTCCGTCGCGGGCGTCCTCGGCATGCTGCTCGCCGTACCGCTGACCGCCGCCGCCTTCGGGGTCGTACAGGAGCTGCGGACGCGTTACGCGGCGCCCTCCTCCGCGGCAGCGGAGGGCCCGGCAGCGGCGGGCCCGTCCGCCGGGACGCCGCCCGGCTCGTAGAGCTCGAACCAGATGCTCTTGCCCTCGCCCCGCGGCTCCACCCCCCAGGCGTCCGCGAGGAGTTCGATCAGCATCAGGCCGCGGCCGGAGGAGGCCAGCTCACCGGGCCGGCGCTTGTGCGGCAGGTCGTCGCCCGCGTCGGTGACCTCCACCCGCAGCCGCCGCAGCCCCGCCTCGCCGGTCACCTCGGCGAGCAGCAGCGCGTCGGTGTCGGTGTGCACGAGGACGTTGGTGATCATCTCGGAGACCAGCAGCACCGCCGAGTCGATCTGCTCGGGCGAGCCCCAGTCGTGCAGCAGCTCGCGCAGGTGCCGGCGGGCGTCGGCGATCCGGGCCGGCTCGTCCTGCGCCACCGAAAGAAGGGTGCGCCGGACCGCGGGCCGCACGGTGCCGTCCAGCGGGCGGTACAGCAGCACCAGCGCGATGTCGTCCTCGCGGCGGTCGGCCAGCGGGCCGGTGGTGTGGTGCGAGGACGGCCCGTGCACGCCCTGCACCAGTGCGTCCGCCAGCGACTCCGGATCGACCCCGCCGTCTCCCGGATGCTCCTCCAGGATCGCGCGCAGCCGGCGCCAGCCGCTGTCCAGGTCGTGCCCGCCGGTCTCGATCAGGCCGTCGGTGCAGATCATCAGCGTCTCGCCGGGTTCCAGCGTGAACCGGGTCGTCGGATAGTCCGGGTCGGGGTCGATGCCGAGCGGCAGTCCGCCGGCCGTGGGCCGCATCATCACCGTGCCGTCGGCCATCCGGATCGCCGGGTCCGGGTGCCCGGCGCGAGCGATCTCCAGCGTCCCGGTCACCGGGTCGGCCTCGGCGTACACGCAGGTCGCGAACCGCGGGTCGGCCGGGTGGCCGGTGCCGTCGTCGTGCGTGATGCCGTGCAGGAACCGCGAGGCGCGGGAGAGCACGGCGTCCGGACGGTGCCCCTCGGAGGCGTACGCGCGCAGGGCGATGCGCAGCTGGCCCATGAGGCCGGCGGCGCGTACGTCGTGGCCCTGGACGTCGCCCATGGCCAGCGCGATGCGGCCGGAGGGCAGCGGGATCATGTCGTACCAGTCGCCGCCGACCTGGAGTCCGCCGCCGGTGGGGATGTAGCGGGCGGCCACCCGCAGCCCGGGGATCTCCGGGCCGAGCGAGGGCAGCATGGAGCGTTGCAGGCCCTCGGTCAGCTCCCGCTCCTCCTCGGCGGCGCCGGCCCGGGACAGCGCCTGCGCGAGCATCCGGGCGACGGTCGTCAGCACGGCGCGTTCGTCGGGGGTGAACGTCACCGGGTAGGAGAAGGCCGCCAGCCAGGCGCCCATGGTGCGTCCGGCCGAGGTCAGCGGCAGGAAGGCCCACGACCGGCGGCCGAAGTGACGGGCGAGCGGCCAGGTCGCCGGATAGCGCTCCTTGTACTCCTGGGGAGAGGACAGATACACCGCGCGGCCGGTGCGGACGACCTCGGCCGCCGGGTAGTCGGTGGTCAGCGGCATGTCCGAGAAGGGGTTCATGTCGCCGGGATGGTGGCCGTGCTGGCCGATGATCGTCAGCCGGTCGCCCTCCACCCCGAACACCACGAGGCCGTCCGGCGAGAAGCCCGGCATCGACAGGCCGCCGGCCACCCGCAGCACCTCGGCGGTGGACCGCGCCTCGGCCAGCGCCCGGCCCGCGTCCAGCAGGAACGCCTCCCGCGAGCGCCGCCAGTCGCCGGTGACCGCACTGCGGGCGGCGGAGGTGCCGGGGGCCGGTTCGGTGACCTCCTGGAGGGTGCCGATCAGCTCGTACGCCTGCCGCACGGGGTCGTACGACGGCTTCGACCGGCTGCGGACGACCCGCAGGACGCTGCCCTGCTCGTCCATGATCCTTATGCGCACCTCGGCGAGCGTGCCCTCGGCGACGGCGAGGGGGATCACTCCGGTGATCTCGTTCCAGTCGACCGGGTGCAGCCGGGCCCGGGTCTGGGCCTCCGTGAGGGTGGTCGCCTCCGCGGGCAGCCCGAGCAGCCGCGCCGCCTCCGCATCGACGGTGACTTTTCCGGCAGCCGTGTCCCAGTGCCACAACCCGGTCGCGAGGGCGGCGAGGACGTCACCGACGGACGGGAGGGGCTGGCCTGTACGCATTCGCCCACTTTAAGAAGGTATGACGGATGGGTGCCACCGTAGGAAGAGGAGGAGCCGGGCTCCCGGCGCTCGGAGGATCCTCCAGCGTGCGGCACGGGAAAAGGGTGGGGAGCCCCGGTAGGGGTGCCCGGTACCCTTGGGGTGGCCTAGGCCGTACCCGCCTGGCGACACCCGATCCGCAAAGACTGGATGAACGACGATGCATCGGTACAGGTCCCACACCTGCGGCCAGCTCCGCGCTTCTGACGTCGGCACCGACGTCCGGCTGAGTGGCTGGCTGCACAATCGGCGCGACCTGGGCGGCATCCTCTTCATCGATCTGCGCGACCACTACGGCATCACGCAGCTGGTCGCCCGCCCCGGCACCGAGGCGTACGAGGCCCTGGACAAGCTGTCCAAGGAGACCGTGGTCCGCGTGGACGGCCGCGTTGTTTCACGTGGAACCGAGAACGTGAACCCCGACCTGCCCACCGGCGAGATCGAGATCGAGGTCGGCGACGTCGAGGTGCTCGGCGCGGCGGCCCCGCTGCCCTTCACGATCAACACCGAGGACGGGGTCAACGAGGAGCGGCGCCTGGAGTACCGCTTCCTGGACCTGCGCCGCGAGCGCATGCACCGCAACATCATGCTGCGTACGGCGGTCATCTCGGCCATGCGCCAGAAGATGTCGGCGATGGGCTTCAACGAGATGGCGACGCCCATCCTGTCCGCCACCTCCCCCGAGGGCGCCCGTGACTACGTGGTCCCCTCCCGTGTGCACCCGGGCAAGTTCTACGCGCTGCCGCAGGCCCCGCAGCAGTTCAAGCAGCTGCTGATGATCTCCGGCTTCGACCGCTACTTCCAGATCGCGCCCTGCTTCCGCGACGAGGACGCCCGTGCCGACCGCTCGCCGGGCGAGTTCTACCAGCTCGACATCGAGATGAGCTTCGTCGAGCAGGAGGACATCTTCCAGCCGGTCGAGAAGCTGATGACCGAGCTGTTCGAGGAGTTCGGCGGCGGCCGGCACGTCACCTCCCCCTTCCCGCGGATCCCGTTCCGCGAGGCGATGCTGAAGTACGGCTCCGACAAGCCGGACCTGCGCGCCAAGCTGGAACTGGTCGACATCACCGACGTCTTCGAGGGCTCGGAGTTCAAGGCGTTCGCCGGCAAGCACGTGCGCGCGCTGCCGGTGCCGGCGGTGCAGGACCAGCCGCGCAAGTTCTTCGACCAGCTCGGCGAGTTCGCCGTCTCGCTCGGCGCGAAGGGCCTGGCCTGGGTCCGCGTGGGCGAGGACGGCTCCCTGTCCGGCCCGATCGCCAAGTTCCTCACCGAGGAGAACGTCGCCGAGCTGACCAAGCGGCTCTCGCTGGCCCCCGGCCACGCCGTCTTCTTCGGCGCGGGCGAGTTCGACGAGTTCTCCAAGATCATGGGCGCGGTCCGGGTGGAGGCGGCCAAGCGGGCCGGCCACTTCGAGGAGGGCGTCTTCCGCTTCTGCTGGATCGTCGACTTCCCGATGTACGAGAAGGACGAGGAGACCGGGAAGATCGACTTCTCGCACAACCCCTTCTCGATGCCCCAGGGCGGCCTGGAGGCTCTGGAGACCCAGGACCCGCTGGACATCCTGGGCTGGCAGTACGACATCGTCTGCAACGGCGTCGAGCTGTCCTCCGGCGCGATCCGGAACCACGAGCCGGAGATCATGCTCAAGGCCTTCGAGATCGCGGGCTACGACCGTGAGACCGTCGAGGACAAGTTCGCGGGCATGCTCCGCGCGTTCCGCTTCGGCGCCCCGCCGCACGGCGGCATCGCCCCCGGCGTCGACCGCATCGTCATGCTCCTCGCGGACGAGCCGAACATCCGCGAGACGATCGCCTTCCCGCTCAACGGCAACGCCCAGGACCTGATGATGGGCGCCCCGACCGAGCTGGACGAGACCCGCCTGCGCGAGCTGCACCTGAACATCAGGAAGCCGCAGCCGAAGTAGGACGGCGCCGCGCTGCGGCCCTCCGCGTCTGGTCAGTCCCCCGTGTCGGGCCCGGACTCCGCGTCCGGCTCGATGTCGGGGGACGCGCCGTCTTCGAGCAGCCGCTCGGCGATGTCGTCGGACCACTCCTGGGCCCAGGCACGCAGGGCGGCGACCTCGGCATCGTCAAGGCCGTACCGCAGGAAGTCCCGGTCGGAGTAGAAGTCCGTGCCGGTCAGCCGGGACTGCAGCGTGGGCAGATCGAAGGGGTCATGGGCGTGCCGGCGGCCCAGCGCCTCCAGCTCGGGCAGGGAGAAACGGGCGGCGGCGGCCCGCGCGTCGATCAGGTCGACGGCCGCTCCCCGGTCGTACAGCGCCCGGACCTTCGTACCGACGGCGTCCTCCAGGGAGAGGGCGGGGCCGTACCCGGTCAGCTCCGGCGGCTGCCAGAAGGTTTCCTTGTGCAGGGCAAGGGCGCAGGGCTCGCCCGTCGGCGGGTCGGTGACCGTCAGCTGGGCGGTCAGGTAGGTGCCGGCGCCGACCCGGACCTGCCGCCCACGTGCCTCCAGAGCGGTGCCGAGGGCGGCGGCGATCCGCTCCATCGGCTCGGAACTCTCCGTGGCGAAGTCGAGATTCGCATGCGGACGCACCACCAAGCCGTGCGCCTGCACCGCATATCCACCGGCAAGCACCAGCCCGTGGACGCCGCCCGCACTGACGACGTCACCGATGAGCCGGTGGTGGGGTTCGGGGAGGGTCAAGGTGTTTCCGGGTTCCTGTCACTTGCTTACGGGCCGGCTGCGCTCAGAACCCGAGGTAGGTGATCTGGACGACGTAGACTCGCTCGCTGCGTACGACGACCTGGTAACCGAACCAGCCGCCGGAGACGATGATCTCGCCGCCCTTCGGGTCGGTCCCGTCATGGGCCCGCCCGTGAATGTGGAGGGCTTCGGCCGCTCTGCCCAGTTCGTCGGCCTTGCGTTCCACGGCGGTGAGGAAGTCTGCGGGGGCGGTGCGAGCGGCTTCTTCGGCGCCGAAGGCGTACTCCCACTTCCAGCTCACTCGCGCACTGCTTTCAGGGCCTCGTCGAGGACCGCGCTCAGCTCGCGGAGGGCTTCCCGCGCGATGTCCGGATCTCCATGTTCCAGATTGCGCTTCGCCCGGGCGTAGCGGGTGGAGAGGTCCGGGCGGCGGGCGATTTCGATCTCCTTGGCCCAGATCAGAACCCAGCTCTGCACCGGGCTGAGTGATTGCCACTCGACCGCCTTGGCAAAAGCCTCGTCCTTCATGGCCTGCATCTCGTCCAGGCGGCCCGGTGCGACGACGGTAAGGGCTGCACGCAGGGCATCAGGAGTCAGCTCGGGGCGGGGGATCAGCTCGTGTCCGTGGTCGGGCAGTGTGCTCATGGTGTCCTCCAGGATCGCCCCAGCCAGGGTATCCGGCGGGGCCTTCATCAGGAGGGGGCGCCATACGTCGTGTGCGGGTGTCACCGCTGCTCGTCCCTTCTTGCTCCCTAGCGGGGAAGGCCCTCGGTGGAGATCGTCCAGTCGGCGAGGGTGACGTCCTCGCCGTAGAGGAAGTCCCTGCGGGTGGCGTAGCCGGGTCCCGCCGGGGTGGGGTGGATGTCGGTGAAGACGGCGCCCTCGCCTGTGCGGGGGTCGAAGATCGCGTAGACCGGGACACCTCCGGCCTGCCCGTATGGGCCACGACCTCTTCCGGCATCACCTCTTCGAGGCGCCTTCGAAGGTGCGCTGCGGTCAGCTTGTGCGGACCGACGGGCGACCTCATGTCGTGGACGATCCCTTCCCGGGTGACCTCTCACTTCCCGGGCAGGGTGTCGTCCGCCGACCGGACGAAGTCCGCATGGCCCGATAGACGTGGGAGGCGCCCTGCGGCGCGTCGCCCGGTAGGGGGGTCATGGGAGGCGGCCTCCGGGAGATCGATCGGCTCGGCAGTCCCGGCAGTGGCCGGGGGCCGGGGCTCGGAAGGCGCGGTCGCAGCCGTCGCAGGTCTGGAGGGGGTGGCGGGGCTCGGGGGCCGATGGGGCCGGGGGCCGGAACGGCGGCGGGGGCGGCAGTTGGGCAGTCAGGCGGTGGGCGAGGAGGGCGGCGGGGCGGATCAGGGGCTCGTTCGGCAGGTTCTCGGTCAGGGCGTGGCGTACGGCGGTGGGGGTGAGGTCGCGTTCGAGCCAGGCGGCGACGCCGGGGGCGAGGTGTTCGGCGTCGGTGGCGGAGAGGAGCAGGCGGGGGTCGTGGCGGCGCAGGCCGGCGAGGACGTCGACGGCGGTCTGGAGGAGGCCGGGCGAGGAGTACGACGGCTGCGGGACGGCGGGGAGGCGGCGCTTGCGGGGCGCGGGTTCGTCCGGGGACGTGCGCCGTGCGCCGGATGTGCGGGTGGGTGTCTCGCGGGCGGCGCGGTGACCGGGCCGGTTGCAGGAGACCGTGCGGGTGACGATCCGGCCGGTGGGGGTGCGCTCGCGGGTGCGGCGCAGGTAGCCGTGGGTTTCGAGCTCCCGCAGGGCGGCGGCGATGCGGGTGGGGCCCTCGGGAAAGCGGTTGGCGAGGGTCTTGATGTCGACGGCGGTGCCCGGTCGGACGGACTGGATGTAGCAGGCCAGCCCGATGGCGAGCAGGGACAGCTCCGGGGGCTGGGCCAGGTCGTTGCCGATCACCGTGAAGTTCTCGGTGTGGCGGACGTGGTCGTGGACGACGCCGGCGGTCCGGTGCCCGGCGGGGTGGTTTTTGCCCCGGAGACGGGACTGGGCGCGCGAGGGCGCGCTAGGGTTTTCGGTGTCCATCGGGAAGCGCCTATCTTCCTCGGTGGTCAGGCCCTCGCACTGGGATGCCAGTCCCGGCGAGGGCCGTCGCATGTCTGGGGTTGTCGGGTGCTGCTGGCGCTGAGCGCAGGGCAGGCAACCGGTCCCGAATCCAGCCTACTTGGGCATATTCACTCGCGGGTGTGAGTTTGCCCGGCGGGAGGGAGGGGTGGGGCTTGGTGGGGTTCTTTCTCCCCGGTGAGTAGTGCATGGGGAGCGCAGGTCGGACCGGAGAATGGGCTTTCATGTTCCGGTGACTGCGGGGCGGGGAGGGTGAGTTCGGCCCAGACCGTCTTGCGGGGCGGCAGGCCGGGGGTGACTCCCCAGCGGTCGGCGAGGGCGGCCACCAGGGTCAGGCCGCGGCCGGATTCGGCGGTGGGGTGAGCGGGGTGGCGGTGTGGGAGCCGGTCACCGCGTGTGTCCGTGACTTCGATGCGGAGGGTGTCGCCGACCGTTTGGAGGAGGAGCTGAAAGCTTCGGCCGGAGACGCGGCCGTGAGTGGCGGCGTTGTTCGCAAGTTCGGCCACGATGAGTTGCGCGGGGTCCAACGGCAGGCCCCAGGTGCGCAGTTGTTCCGTGGCGAGTAGCCGGGCGAGGCGGGCACCTCGGGGTGTGGGGGACAGCAGGACGCTGAAGTTCTCATTCACGTGACTCAGCGTGGCCGTATGCACCTACCGTGGTGAGTGACGTCGTGGTTGCGTACGGTGACTGTCCAGCCGTTGTCCGGCGGTGTCCGGGCTTGTCGGGGCGTCGCGTACGGGTAGGGCGTGGCTGGTACGAGGCGGTACGACGGAGGGGCGCGCATGTCGGTGGACGGCGAGGTTCGGCGGCTGAGGACCGAGGCTGACGAGCCGGGGTGGGAAGTGGACCCGGACGACGAGTGGGGTGTCGCGGTCGTCGCCACCGTGGGGCGGCAGTTGAAGCTGCGGCGCGAGGCCGTGGGGATGCGGGCCGGCGACTTCGGGAAGGCCGTGGGGTACGGCGAGGATCTCGTCTACAAGATCGAGAGCGGGAAGCGGATTCCCCGGCCCGAGTTTCTGGACAGGGCGGACGAGGTGCTGGGGGCGGGCGGGCTGCTCGCCGCGATGAAGGAGGACGTGGCGAAGGTCCGGTATCCGAAGAAGGTGCGGGCCTTGGCGGAGATGGAGGCGAAGGCGGTCGAGATCGGGGTGTACGAGAACAGCAACATCGCGGGTCTGCTGCAGACCGAGGAGCACATGCGGGCACTCTTTGGCGCGTGGCTCCCCGCCTACTCGGACGAGGAGACAGAGCGGATGGTGGCCGCACGCATGGCTCGCCGTTCGATCTTCGAGAGGTCACCCGCGCCGACGCTCAGCTTCGTCCAGGAAGAGGTGACGCTCCGGCGACCGGTCGGGGGCAGAATGGTGTGGCGTCAACAGCTCGAACGCTTGCTTGAGCTGGGGGAGTTGCGAAACGTGTCGATCCAGGTGATGCCGACAGACATCGAGGAACACTTCGGCACGGGCGGGGTCATCGAGGTGCTGAGGTTCCCGGACGGTACGGCGGCGGGGCGGTCCGAGGGGGCGTTCAATGGCCGCCCCGTCGCCGATCCGAAGCAGATCCGCATCCTTGACCTGCGCTATAGCATGATCCGGGCCCAGGCGCTCACGCCCCGAGAGTCGCGGGCTTTCATCGAGCAGATGCTTGGAGAAACATGAGCGGCAACCCCACCACCAGGGACGGATCCACGCTGGCGTGGTTCAAGAGCAGCTACAGCAGCAGCGGCGACGGCAATTCCTGCGTCGAGGTGGCGAACACCCCCGGCACCGTCCACGTCCGCGACTCCAAGTTCCGGGACAGCAGCCCCCGGCTCATGCTTGGGCCGGAGGCCTGGGCTGACTTCCTGGCGTACGCGTCCGGAAGCTGACCCTCAACGGACCTGCCGACCGGCTCAGCCTTCCTCGCCGCCGAAGCGCTCCTTGTACGTCGCCAGGTCCTCGTCGGTCAGCTTGGCGAAGAGGACCGGCGGGACGGTGAACGGGGTGCCGGAGGGGACCGAGGCGAGGGACTTGGCCTCGTCCGTGGTGACCCAGGTGGCGGTGTCGTCCGGCAGGGAGAACGCCGCGCGCATCGCCTTCGCCGTGGCCGGGATCAGCGGCTCGGAGACCACCGCGTACAGGTGGATCAGGTTCATCGCCGTGCGCAGGGTGAGGGCCGCGGCGTCCTTGTCCGTCTTGATCTGCAGCCAGGGGGCCTTCTCCTCCAGGTAGGAGTTGCCCGCCGACCACAGGGCGCGCAGGGCCGCTGCCGCCTTGCGGAACTGCATCGCCTCCATGTGCTCCTCGTACTCGCCGAGGAGCCGGGCGATCTCCTCGCCCAGCCGGGTCTCCGCCTCGCCGGGCTCGCCGCCGGCCGGCACCTCCTCGCCGAAGCGCTTCTTCGAGAAGGACAGCACGCGGTTGACGAAGTTGCCGAGCGTGTCGGCGAGGTCCTTGTTGACCGTGGCGGTGAAGTGCTCCCAGGTGAAGGACGAGTCGTCCGACTCGGGCGCGTTGGCGATGAGGAAGTAGCGCCAGTAGTCGGCGGGCAGGACGTCCAGCGCCTGGTCGGTGAAGACACCGCGCTTCTGGCTGGTGGAGAACTTCCCGCCGTAGTACGTCAGCCAGTTGAAGGCCTTGACGTAGTCGACCTTCTTCCACGGCTCGCGCACGCCCAGCTCGGTGGCCGGGAACATCACCGTGTGGAAGGGGACGTTGTCCTTCGCCATGAACTCGGTGTAGCGCACGGTGTCGTCCGCGTCGTACCACCAGGACTTCCAGTCGCGGTTCTCCGGGTCCTGGTCGGCCCACTCCTTCGTCGCGCCGATGTACTCGATCGGGGCGTCGAACCAGACGTAGAAGACCTTGCCCTCGGCCGCCAGCTCCGGCCAGGTGTCGGCCGGGACCGGGACGCCCCAGTCCAGGTCACGGGTGATCGCCCGGTCGTGCAGGCCCTCGGTCAGCCACTTGTGGGCGATGGAGGAGGCCAGCTGCGGCCAGTCCTTGTCGTGCCGGGCCACCCACTCGCGGACCTCGTTCTCCAGCTTGGACTGCAGCAGGAACAGGTGCTTGGTCTCGCGTACCTCCAGGTCCGTGCTGCCGGAGATCGCCGAGCGCGGGTTGATCAGGTCGGTCGGGTCCAGGACACGGGTGCAGTTCTCGCACTGGTCGCCGCGGGCCTTGTCATAGCCGCAGTGCGGGCAGGTGCCCTCCACGTAGCGGTCCGGGAGGAAGCGGCCGTCGGTGGGGCTGTACACCTGGCGGATCGCCCGCTCCTCGATGAAGCCGTTCTCGTGCAGCTTGCGGGCGAAGTGCTGGGTGATCTCGCGGTTCTCCGCGGACGAGCTGCGGCCGAAGTAGTCGAAGGCGAGCTGGAAACCGTCGTAGACGGCCTTCTGCGCGTCGTGCGCCTGGGCGCAGAACTCCTCCACCGGCAGGCCCTGCTCCTTCGCCGCCAGCTCGGCCGGGGTGCCGTGCTCGTCGGTGGCGCAGATGTACAGGACGTCATGGCCGCGCTGGCGGAGGTACCGGGAGTACACGTCCGCCGGGAGCATGGACCCCACCATGTTGCCCAGGTGCTTGATCCCGTTGATGTAGGGAAGGGCGCTGGTGATGAGGTGTCGAGCCATCGTGGCTGCTCCCAGGTCGCTGCGTTTTCTGCGGTTTCGAACCTTGAAATCGTAGCCGACAGGGGTGGGCCGCCCGTTTCCCGTTTTGCAGGGTGGGAAAGGGGCGGCCCGGGGATCACGGACGGTGACGTACGGTCACGGACGCCAGGCGGCGAGTACGCCTTCGTACAGTTCCGCGTCCGTCAGCTCGCGGGGGGTGGGGCCCGCGTGGAAGAAGGACGTGTTGGGGGTCTTCAGCTTGCGGAGGTAGTCGAAGGCCTTGTTGTCGTGCTCCCCGAAGGCGACGAAGGAGAAGAACACGGCGGGGTGCGAGGCCGCGGCGTCGGTGAGGGCCTGCGTCGCGGGGGTCTTCGCGTCCGGGGCGCCGTCGGTCTGGAAGACGACGAGGGCGGGGGTGCGGGGTTCGTTCTCTCCCGTCTCCTGCGTGTGCTTGTCGTAGTGGGCGAGTACGGCTTCCACGGCGGCGTGGTAGCTGGTACGGCCCATGCGGCCCAGGCCGGCGTGCACGTCGTCGATCCTGGTCTCGTGGTCCGGGGCGAGGGTGAGGTCGGTGGTGCCGTCGATCTCCGTGGAGAAGAAGACGGTGTGGACCGTCGCCTCGGGGTCCAGGTGGGCGGCGAGGGCGAGGGTCTGGTCGGCGAGGGCCTGCGCGGAGCCGTCCTTGTAGTACGGGCGCATGCTCGCGGACCGGTCCAGCACGAGGTAGACCCTGGCTCGGGTGCCGGTGAGGTCGTGCTTCTTGAGGGCGGTGGTGGCGGCCTTGTAGGCGGCGGTGAGGGAGGGGGTGCGGGACTTGATCCTGGCGAGGGTGGTGGCGGGGGTCTTCTTGCGGGGCGCGTCGGTGTCTTCGGCCGGTGCCGCCTCGGCTTCGCCTTCGGCGGGGGTGTCGTTCCCACCCGCACCACCCGTGCGGGTCTCGTCGTCGGCTGTCCGTGGCTCCTGCGGGGCGTCCTCGCCGTCGGCGGCTTGCGGGAGCGTGGTCTCTTCGGCCGGTACGGCAGTTTCCTCGGCCGTCGCCGTCGCCGTCGCCGTCGCCGCGGTCGGCTGAGGCTCGGCTTCCGGCTCCGCTTCGGGTTCCGGTTCCGTCTCGGTCTTGTCGGCGACGGGCTGTGGCTCGGCCTCGGGCTTCGGCTGCGGCTTCTCGGCGACGGGCTCCGACTCGGTCTCCGGCTTCTCTGCGACTGGCTGAGGCCCGGCTTCCGGCTCCGGTTCCGTCTTCTCGGCGATGGGCTCCGGCTTGGCTTCCGGCTCCGGCTTCTCCGCGACTGGCTGAGGCTCGGCTTCGGGTTCCGGTTCCGTCTCGGTCTTGTCGGCGGCGGGCTGTGGTTCGGTCTCGGGCTTCGGCTGCGGCTTCTCGGCGGCGGGGTCCGGCTTGGCTTCCGGCTCCGGCTTCTCGGCGGCGGGGTCCGGCTCGGTCTCCGGCTCGGCCTTGGTGTCCGGCTCTGGGGTGCCCGGCTTCGGGGTCTCGGTGTGTGGGTCTGCCGGGCGGGGGACCTGGATCTTGTCGAAGATGGCGGAGACCAGCTCGTGTTCCTCGCGGCGGGGCTCGGGCACGGTCGGGGTGGTGGGCTCGGCCTCCGTGGGGGCCTGCTGCTGGGCGGGGAGGGAGGCGGCCGGCTGCTCGGGCTGCGTGGGCCGGGGGGCCGTTTCCTCCCGCTTCGCGGGGTGGGGCGCGGACTCCTCCGCCCGGGTGGTCTCCGCCTTCGCCGGCTCTTCCGCCCCCGTGTGCAGGGAGTTCGCATCCTCTGCCGGTGTGGCGCGTCCCTTGCGTGAGCGGCTGAACGCGTTCCGCAGGAGAGTGAGAATGCCCATGTGCGCAACCCTTCGTGAGTTGATGCCCGTCGATCCCTGGCCAGGACGGACACGTAAGGTTAGCGAAGGGCTCAGTGGGGGGAAGCGATCGACCGGGCCGCGGCGACCTCCTGCCGCAGCGGTTCGAGGACGCTGCCCGCGGGACCGGTGAGATCGGTGCGGACCGGGGTGAGGACGTCGGCGTCCCGTACGCCCTGCGCCAGCTCTCTCAACTGCAGCACCACATGGGCGATCTCGGCCGACGACGGCGGCGGCGCCCCGTGCCGCACGCGGACGCGGGCCGCCGTCGTCGCGTCGACGATCCGTTCCACCGCGACGACCAGAGGCCACCACGCCGCCGCGCGCCGGCCGGTCGGCGGCGGCTCGGTCAGGGCCCGCTGGAACTCCGTACGGATCACCGACAGGTCGCGGTAGAGCCGCCGGCGCATACGGGCCCGGGCGGCCGGGTCGCCGTCGGCGCCGAACGCCGTCTCCACGTACCGGGCCGTGTCCGCCACCGCGTCCGCGAGGCGGTCGCCGACGCGGGTGCGCCAGCTCTCCGGCCAGAGCAGGTACCCGGCGGTCAGGGCGATGGCGCAGCCGAGCAGCGAGTCCGTCAGACGGGGCAGGAGCAGGGCCGTGCCCTGGTGGTTCAGCAGGTCGGAGAGGAGCAGGATCACCGGGGTGATCGCCGCCGTCTGGTAGCCGTAGCCCCGTGGGGTGAGGGCCGGGATCAGCGGGGCCAGCACGAGTATCACCGGTACGTCCCACCAGCCCAGCGGGACCTCCGCCAGCACCACCGCCGCGATCACCAGGCCCGCCACCGTGCCGAGGGCGCGCAGCAGGGCCCGGGAGAACACCGAGCCGAAGTCGGGCTTGAGCACGAACGTGATCGTCAGGGCCACCCAGTAGGAGCGCGGGACCGGGACCAGGGAGACCAGGGCCTGGGCGACGGCGATGCAGAGCGCCAGGCGTACGCCGTAGCGCCAGGAGTTGGCGGAGAGGACGACGTTGCGGGCCGCTCGTGCCGTGCGGATGCCCAGCGACGGCGGCCGGCCGAGGGGGTCGTCGATGCCCCGCGGGTCCGTGTCGGGGGCCGTCACCACCGCCGCGGCGTGGCGCAGAGCGTGGTCCACCGCGCGCGCCGTCTCGGTCGTCGGGAGCGGCAGGTCCAGGGCTATCGGGCCCGTGTAGCCGGTCTCGACGGCCCGGGCGAGGTGGCCGACGGCCTCGGGAACCTGCGGCGGCAGGGGACGACCGGCCAGGTGGGCCGCCGGGGCCGCCTCCAGCACGGGCGTGATGGCGTTCAACTGGGCCAGCAGCCCGGTGAGTTCGCGGCTGCGGCCGTGGTGGCGGGCGCGCCGGCCCAGGATCAGGTCGTACGACTGGTTGACGGACTGGGTGACCGCCCGGCGGGCCTCGTCGTACGCCTCGGTGCGGTCGGTGCCGGAGACGGCCAGCAGGGCCGCGACCGTGCGGTAGGTGGCCGCGACCGCCGAGCGTTCGGGTACGCCCGAGCGCAACGGCCAGGCCAGCAGGGCGAGGAGGAGCACGAGCAGGCCGCCGCCGGTCATCAGGGCGGGGGCGAGCCACCAGGGGCGGGGCAGCGGGAGGCCGGCGCCGATCACGCAGTTCAGCAGGAGGAGCAGGCCCGAGACCGAGGCGACCGCGCCGATCGTCGAGATCATGCCGGAGACCAGGGCGATCCCGGTGACGGCGGCGACCGCGTACCAGCCGTGCCCGTACACCAGCGTGCCCAGAGTCACGCCGGCCGCGCCGAAGAGCTGGGGTACCGCGATGTTGAGGATGCGCATGCGGTAGGCGTCGGCGGTGTCACCGATGACGCCGGACAGGGCGCCCATGGAGGCCAGGGCGCCGTACGCCGGGTAACCGGCGGCGAGGCCGAGCACCAGCGGGAGGGCCATCGCGACGGCGGCCCGGGCCACGGCGGCCCTGTTGACGGGGGCCTGCTCGGGGCGCAGGTTCCGCACCAGCCAGTCGGGAGGGGTGAGGGCGATGGGGAACTCGCGCGACATGCGGCCATTATCGCCGGTTCGTTCCCGGGGGCCGGAGTCGTCCCAGGTCCGGGCACCGGTCCGGGGGTGCCGTGGTCGCGCGGCGACCGGCCGGGGTGCGGTCAGCCGCGCTGGTGGAGGGTGACGTCCACGACGAGGGCGCGGTGGTCGGTGCCGGTCACGCGCAGGAAGTGGGCGCCGGCCGCGGTGAAGTCAGGAGAGAGCAGGACGTGGTCGATCTGGGCGCCGAAGACGGACGCGGTGCGCGCGGGCCAGCTGGCGGCGAGGCCGGGTCCGGCGCGGCGGGCGGCGTCGGTCAGGCCGGTGTCCAGGATGCGGCGGAAGGCGGCGTGGTCCCGGGTGGCGTTGAAGTCGCCGGCCAGGACGGTGGGCGTGCTCCGGCCGGCCGCCGCGAAGGCGCGGAGCGCGCCGAGTTCCCGGCGCCACAGGCCGACCTGGCCGGGCAGCGGGGGCATGGGGTGGGCGAGTTGGAGGCGTACGGCGGTTTTGTGCACGTCCGCGATCGCGCCGGGCATGCCCATGGTGCCGGGGACACCGGCCGTCGGCCTCAAGGGGTAGCGGCTGAGGATGAGCGAGCCGTGGGAGCCGGCGGCGCGGACCGCCCGCCGGTAGGGGTAGGCGGTCGCGAACTCGGTCTCCAGCGTGCCCTGGCAGGTGAACTCGCACTCCTCGACGAAGACGACGTCCGGCCGGCGCTCGCGGATCAGCGGCACCAGGGCGGGGGCGGCGCGCCCGAACTCCACGTTGGAGGTCAGCACGCGCAGGGAGGCGAGCGGCGGCCCGCCGGGGTCGGCGGCGCCGCCGTACGGCTGCACGTACCAGGCGAGCACGCCGAGGACGACGGCCCCGCCCACCAGGCCCGGCCACCAGCGGGCGAGCAGCGCGCACAGCAGGGCGAAGCCGGCCGGCACGAGCAGCCAGGGCAGGAACGCGAGCAGTTGGGGCACCGGGGTGACACCGTCGGTGCCGGCGGCCCGGCAGCCGGCGACCACACCGACCCCGGCGAGCAGCAGTCCGGCACACCAGGCGCCGAGCCTGCGTCCGCGGCGACGGTTCACGGGGCGAGCGTACGGGGGGTGTTCGGGCGGGCGCCAGGGCGTGACGGTCGGAGAGGGGTGGTGGTTGCGCGGTTCGTGGGCTGGCTGGAGGGGGGTGTGGTGGTCGCGTGGGTTCGTGGGCCGGCTGGAGGGGGCGCGGTGGTCGCGCGGTTGGCGGGTCGGCCGCCCCGAGGCGCGGGGGCAGCGGCGGGAGGCGAGCCGCCCGAGGTCCGGGGACAGCGGCCCCACCGTGCGAGGAGCGAGCGGCCCCGAGGTCCGGGGGCCCCTGGGTGCGGGGGTCGACTGCCTCGGGGGCCTGGGACCGCGTCCGGGGCCAGGTGTCCGCGGGTGCGGGCGCGGGTGGGGCCTGTGCGCGTGGCGGCTTCGGTGGGTGGGGGTGTGGGCCGGCCGGAGAGGGGCGGTGGTCGCGCCGCCGCCCTGCCGCGGGTTCGCGGGCCGGCCGCCCCGAGAGCGCGGGCGCGGGTGGGGGCCTGTGCACGCGGCGGCTTTGGTGGGTTGGCGGGGCTGGGCCGGTTGTCCACAGGGTGGGGGCGGCGGGTGCCGTGTCGGATGCCGGGGGCGGAGCGGTCGGGCTTCTCCGGGGTTCCGGGCGGCCCCGGCCGAGCGGTCAGGTCCGGGCCTGTGTCGGTGTGCGGACCGGGGGCGGTGGCGGGGTGCCCGGGCCGGACGGGGGCCGGGGCCGGGGCGGGCGGCCCAGGCGCAGGCGGCGGGTCAGCCAGGTCGTCAGCGCCACCGCCAGGCCCAGCCCCAGCAGCAGCCAGGAGGCCGTGCGCAGGCTCGCGGTGAGGGCGTCGTAGACCGCGCCGGCCGCCGGATGGGGCACGTCCGCGGGCAGGTCGGCGAGGGTGAGGCCGCGGCCGACGGACACGGCGAGGGACAGCAGGGCCCCGCCCAGGGCGGTGCCGAGCGCGGTCGCGGCGACGGCGCGCCGGCGGTGCACGGCGAGGGCGATTCCGGCGGCGGCGAGGGCGACGGCCGCCACCGGCAGCCAGAGACCGGCGACTTCGAGCACGTGGAACCCCTTCCGGAAGGCGGCGAGCCGGCTCGCCGGGAGGACGGACACCGCGGTGTGCTCCACCGGGATGCGCGCGGCGAGCGGCACATGGTCCCGGGTCAGCTGCCGCTTGACCTGGTCGGTGACGGGGGCGAGGTCGACGGTGACCGGGCGTCCGGCCGTCCCGTCGTCCTCCTCGCGCAGGGCCCGCAGGACCGCGTCGTGGGTGACCCGGTTGCCGGTGTCCCAGGCGAGTCGGAACGCCTCGGTCTGGGTGAAGGAGCGCACCGCGTCCCGCACGAACGAGCGGACCGAACCTCCCCCCGCGGGGATGCCACCGGCGGGGCGGACGTCCATGTGCTGGTCCACCGCGCGCAGGATGCCGTCGCCGACCGTGTCCGCGACGGCCTCCCGCACGCTCGGGTCGGCGGCGAGCGGCGCCATCGTGGTGACGTACCGGCCCGTGTCGGCGAGTCCGTACGCCGCCCAGGCCGCCAGCGTGCCGAACGGCACGAGGAGGCAGGACAGCGCGAGCAGTACGGCCGACAGGGCGCTCCTGAGGCGTGGGGGCACGCTTCCAGACAACGGCCTGCGGGGCGGGTCCGCGAGCGGGACGACTGCGTTCGGGCGAAGCCCCGCACTCCTGGCGGAACCGGCGTCCCGGAACCGGGGTGTCCGCTCTCCGGTGGAGGGTTCACCCGAACGGGTGTTTCCTGGTGTGGGGGGAGAGGGAGTCCGGTCCTCGGCCGGGTTCCACGGCCGGGTGAGGGAAGCGGGGAACACGGGAGGACGGGCGTGGGCCCCGGCGGACCGGGGCCCACGCCGTCGTCGTACGCCCCGTACGGCCGCCCGCACGGCTCAGCGGACCCGGCGGCCGAAGGCGTCCTCGCGTGTGTAGTAGCGGTAGAAGAACGCGGCGAAGGTGCATGCCGCGACGAGCAGCGACATGATCACCGACCGCCAGACCGAGTGCGGTGTCTGGATGTAGAGGAAGCCGAAGGCGATGCCGACGAAGGCCGTCCACAGCAGCGCGTGCACCTCACGGAGCATGCGCGGGGCCAGCGTCAGCAGGGCGATGCACACCACCGCGAACACCAGCGCGCTGAGCCAGCCGAGCAGCAGGTTGCCGCCCGTGATGGGGCCGCCCTGGCGGGCGTTGGCCGCGACCCAGTAGCCGTAGACCAGGCCCAGTACCACCGGGACCGCGATGTGCCCGATGCGGTGCGTGCGCGCGTCGAAGACGTCCGGCGGACGGACGGGGACGCCGGAGGTCCGGCGCTCGATCGGAGCCGTACGGCCGGGGCGGGGCATGCCACCCGGCGCGGGTGCCGCTTGAGCCATGAGAGCACTCCTCTCTCTCCTCGCCCCCGCCTTCCAGAGCACACCGGGGGGCACGGCCTGGCAAGTCGGCCGGGAGGGTGACGGGTGCCCGGATGCGACGGCATCTCCCGCGTGCTTCGCTGGGAAACCGAGGAACGTGGAGGCTGCGCCCCGTGACGGAGATGGAGTACGGCCGGCGGCGGCAACCGCTGCACGGGTACGGCCGGAACATCGCCCTGGTGTGCCCTCTGCTGCTGCTCGGCGGCATCGTGCTGCTGGACTTCGGCACCAGCGAACGGTTCCGGATCGTCTCCTGGATCGTGCTGGTCCCGGGCACGGCCGCCGCGGTCTGCGGCGTGTGGACGACGGGCTGCTACGCCGTGCTGGCGGTGGTGGCGTACGTCATGGTCGATCATGCCTGGCCCCACCAGTACCGGGCCGGGCTCGCCGACTTCATCCTGGTCGCGTTCGGCGGCCTGCTGGCCGTGGTGGCGTCCGCGGTGCGGGTGCGCAAGGAGCGGCAGGGCCTGCACATCCGGGACATCGCCGAGACGACCAGGCGCACCGTGCTGCGTCCGCTGCCGGCGCCCTGGGCCGGTCTCGAACACGCCGGGGTGTATCTCGCGGCGGACACCGACGCCCGGGTCGGCGGTGACTTCTACGACATCCAGCCCGGCCCGCACGGTCCCCGGGTCCTCGTCGGTGACGTGCAGGGCAAGGGGCTCGGCGCGGTGGAGACGGCGGCGGCGCTGCTCGGCACGTTCCGGGAGGCCGGCTACCACGAGAAGGATCTTGCGACCGTCGCCGAGCGGCTGGAGACCCGGATGCTGCGGCACCGGTGGCACGTCACCGCGCTCGGCCGGGACGACGGCGACCGGTTCGCCACCGCCGTGCTGATCGGCTTTCCCGAGGGCGGTGCCGGGACCATCGAACTGGTCAACTTCGGTCACGAGGCCGCGCTCGCCGTCGGCCCGTGCGGGGTCCGCGAGCTGCCCTGCGGCGACGGGCTGCCGATCGGTTTCGGCGACCTGGGGGGCGGGCTGCCGCCGGTGCACCGGGTGCGGTTGGCCGACGACGAGACGCTGCTGCTGGTCACCGACGGCGTGACCGAGGCGCGCGACTGCGGGGGCACCTTCTATCCCCTCGCCCAGGACATCACCCGTGCGGTCACCACCGACCCGGCGCAGGCCGCCCCCCGGGCACTGGTCCGCCGCGTCCGGGACGGCGTACTCCACCACTGCCGGGGCCGCCTGGCCGACGACACCACGGTGTTCGCCGTACGGCGACTGCGGGGGGTGGGGGCGGAGGAGGGCGGGGAGGGGGCGGAGAGCGACGGGGGCGAGGCGCGATGACGGGTCTGACGGCGGCTGCGGGCGGGCGGTGGGTAAGAGAGCGGGCCCGGGTGTGAGAGGCACGGGGGCTGTTGGAGGCGAGGGGGCGGTGGAGGGGTGATCGCGGTCGTCTGCGAGGGGCGGCGGGCGGCGAGGGGTTCCTGCCGTCGGGGGCGGGGAGGGGGCGGGCAGCGACAGGGGCCCAGGCGCGATGACGGGTCAGGTGAGGCGGGCGATTGCGGGTCTGTCGCCCTGGTGGGGCGCGCGTTTGCAGCCGCAGCGGTTACGGTGCTGGCTGGAGAGCCGATCTGGGTCCGACAGGGGGAGGGACGATGCCCGGAACCGTGCTGCTGCTCGCGGCCTCGCCGCTGGGCCGGGGGCGCCTGGTGGACGCGGCCGGGGTGCTGCCGGTGCTGGCCGCCGTCGCACCCGCCGTGCTGTCCGGTACGGACACCGCGAACGTCGTCGAACTCGCCGATCCGCTGGAGCCGCAGGCCGTGTTGACCCGGCTGCGGGCCGCCGCGGCGGCGCCGGGGCCGCTGACCGTGTACGTCGCCGGGCAACTGCACCTGGACCGGCGGCAGCGGCTGCCGCATCTCGCGCTGGCCCGCACCACGCCGGCGACGGTGCGCTACACCGCGCTGCCCTGGCACTGGGTACGCGAGGAGCTGCGGCTGCGGTCCGCCGCGGACACGGCGCTCGTGGTGGATCTGCACGCGGACGCGGAGGCCTGGCGGTACGTCGCCGAGCGGGGGCTGGACTGCGGGGCCAACGCGGCGGTGTACGGCCGTGTCGCCCCGGGCGCCGGGCGGCGCGGGGCGGCCGAGCCGGCGTACATGAAGGCGGTGGCCACGCTGTTGCGCAGCGGCTACCGGCCCCCGCTCCCTCAGCTGCACGAGCAGGCGCTGGCCCGCATCGCGGACGTCGGCGCCGGCCGTGACCTGCTGCTGTCCCTCCCCGGCGGTTCCAGGCCGCCGTTCGCTTACGCGCCCGCCCGGCCGGTCACGCTGCCGCCCGGCACCGGTGCCATGGTCCCGGCCCCCGTCGGTCCGCCCTTGGCCGGCGCGCAGCCGGTCCCGGCCGGGGCCGGGCAGGAGACGCGTGCCGCCGGCCCCGTCCCGCCCCCGGCCGCCCGGGAGCCGTACGCCACGGAGCCGGCACCGCCCGGCCCCGGGCAGGCTCCCGGTCAAGATCCTCACGCACTGATCAGCGCCGCCGTCCGGAGCGGGCGGCACGAGGACGCCGAGGCCCTCGCCGCTCGGTACGAGGAGCGTGCCGTAGGGGCCCGGGGGGCGGGGTCCGAGGAGGCGTTGCACTGGGCCGAAGTGCGAGCCGATCTCGCGATGTTCGCGGGGGACGCGGTGCGCAGCTGCCGCGCCTGGCTGGCGGTCGCCCGGACGCGGCTGGCGGCCGGGCAGGCCGTGGACGCGCCCGCCGTCGAGGCGGCCGTGGACCGCGCGCACCATCAGTGGACGCGGATCACGGACCCGGCGCGGGCGCGTGAACTCGGGGCTGAACTCGCCGAGTTGAGGCTGCGGGTGCCGGGGCGGCGGCAGGGCGCGCTGGAGAACGTCCGCCGTCAGCTACGGCAGTTGCAGGCCGCCCCCTGAGGACGACGGGTCTCGGCAAGCCCCCGCCCGCGCTCCAGGCTCGGTCATGCCTCCGACAGCAGCGCCAGCGCCCCGGAGACCAGTGTGCGGACGCCCGGGGCGATCACGGACAGGTCGGGGGCGAAGTGCGGGCTGTGGTTGCTCGGCACGGCCGCGAACTTCTCCGGGAAGCCGTCGCCGGGCGCGCGGTCCCAGACCTCGGCGGGGGTCGTGGTGACGAACCAGTACGAGTAGGGGATCGCGTCGTCCAGCGCGAGCTGCGGGAAGTCCTCGCTGCCCATCGCCGGGCCCGGGTCGAACACCGTGCCCGCGCCGAAGACCTCCCCGTGCACGGCGGCGACCCTGGCGTCGGTGTCCGCGTCGTTGACGGTCACCGGGAAGCTGCTGCCGAGGGTGACGTCCGGTTCGCGCGGGCAGCCGGCGGCCAGGCACTCGCCGCGCGCGATGCGCCGGATCGCCTCCAGCATCCGCTGCCGTACCGCCTCGGACTGGGTGCGCAGGTTGAGGGAGATCCGCGCCTCGGACGGGATGATGTTGTGCCGGGTGCCGGCCTCGATCCGGCCCACGGTCAGCACGGCGGACTCCCCGGCGGCGATCTCCCGGGAGACGACGGTCTGCAGCCGGGTCACGAGATAGGCGGCGGTCACGACGGGGTCCACGGTGGACTCCGGGCGCGAGCCGTGCCCGCCCCGCCCGTGCACCACGATGTCCACGTCCGTCGCGGCGGACATGATCAGTCCCGGCGAGTGCGGGTACAGGCCCGCCGGACCGGGCGCGGCGTGCTGGCCGAGCAGGACGTCGGGCCGCCCGAACCGCTCGTACAGCCCGTCCGCGAGCATCCGGCTCGCCCCCTGCCCGCTCTCCTCGGCGGGCTGTCCGACGACCAGCAGGGTGCCGGCCCAGGCGTCCCGGCCGGCCGCGAGCGCGGCGGCGGCGCCGGTCAGCCAGGTGACGTGCAGGTCGTGGCCGCAGGCGTGCATCACGCCGTCCGTGAGCGAGGCGTACGGCAGCCCGGTCTCCTCCTTGACCGGCAGCGCGTCCATGTCGGCCCGCAGCAGCACGGTCGGCCCGTCCCCGTTGTCCAGCCGCCCCACGACCCCGGTGCCGCCGACGCCCTGCGCCGTCTCGTACCCGGCCTTCGCCAGCCGCTCGGCCAGCTTCCCGGCGGTGCGGTGTTCGCGCAGGGACAGCTCGGGGTGGCGGTGCAGGTCGCGGTAGAGGTCTTCCAGGTCCGGCACCGGCAGGTCGGCGGTCAGGTCCAGGGCGGCACGGGCGGCGGCAGAGGTCATGACGCGAGGGTAGGCCTCCGGTGCGGCGGGGGGCAGTGCGTGGGGAGCCGGCGATGTGCGGTGTCTACCGGGAACCGCCGACCGTCTGCTGGGGCCGCTCCGCGGGGCCGGGGTTCGCCGCGTGGGCCGGGCCGGCGTTCGCCGCGAGGATCAGGGCCGTCGCGGCTATCACGGCCGCGGCCACGGCCCTGCGCACGGTGGTGTTTCCGTAGGGTGCGGTTGTACGTCCCGGCACGGCGACCTCGCAACACAACAGCGACGTATTAAGCACACTTAATCTTCCGTTTAACCTAGGGGCTGAGCGGTGCCAACGGCAAGAGGCGCCAGGGGAGTTGGGGGTGCGGGGGATGCCGGAGCGGGACGACCCGGTGGTCATCGGGCAGCGCGTGCAGCGGCTGCGCACCCGGCGGGGACTCACCCAGCGGCAGCTCGCGGAGCCCGCCTACACGCCCGCCTACATCTCCACTCTGGAGGCGGGCCGGGTGCGGGCCTCCGACGAGGCGCTGCGGCACATCGCCGGCCGGCTCGGCGTGGCCTTCGAGGAGTTGGCCGTCGGCCGGCCCGCCCACCTCGCCACCGAGCTGAGGCTGGCGCTCACCGAGGCGCAGCGGATCCTCGCCGACGGACGGGCCGAGGAGGCCGCCGTCGAGTACGCGGCACTGCTGGACCGGGCCGAGACCCACGCCCTGGGCCGCGAGCAGGCGACCGCGCTGCTCGGGCTCGGCGAATGCGCCCTGGAGACGGGCGAGCTGGAGCGGGCGCGGGAGTTCTTCGAACGGGCCGAGCGGCGCCTGGCGGACGAGTCGCTGCCGGTGCGCGTCCCGGCCGTGCGGGGCCGCGCGGTCGCGCACTACCTCGCCGGTGAACTCCGGTACGCCGTCTACCTCCTGGAGTCCGCCCTCGACGAGCTGAACCGGGGCGGGCTGCACGACCCCGACGCCCTGCTCCTGCTCTACGCCAGCGTCATCGGCCCGTACATGGACATGGGCGCGCACGCCCGCGCCGCCCAGGCCGCCGAGTTCGCGCTCGCGCTCGCCCCGCAGTCCGGCGACCCCGCGCTGATCGCCCGGATGCACCGCTCGGTGGCCCGCACCCTGATCGCCGAGGGCCGGGTCGCCGAGGCCGACGCCTCCCTCGCCAAGGCGGCCGAGCTGTACGGCCGGCTGCGGCTGCGCACCGAGCTGGCCAACTGCCACTGGATGCGCGGGTACGTCTGCGCGCAGAACGGCGAACTGGAGCGCGCCGAGGAGGAGTTGCGTCAGGCGCACGCCATGCTCGCGCAGAGCCGGGCGGCCCTGTACCGCAGCCAGGCGGCCGTGGAACTCGCCGACGTGCTGCACCGGCGCGGCAAGTCGGAGGAGTCCGCCGTCCTCCTTCAGGGCGTCCTCGGCGACTTCTCCTCCGAGCGCGGCGCGGTGCACGCCGCCGCGGCCCACCGGCTGCTCGGCATCATCGCCGAGGACGCCCGGGACACCGAGGCCGCCGAGGAGCACTACGTCCGCGCGCTCAGCCTGCTGGAACGCGCGGGCGCCGCGGGCGACCTGGCCGACCTGTGCCGCCTTCTCGGGGACCTGTTCCGCCGCACCGGCCGTGTGGAGGCCGCCCTCGACGCGTACCGCACGGGTCTCGGCCACCGCACGGCCCCGGGGACGACGACCCTGGGCCCGGCTCCGGCACAGCCCCCGCTGTGAGGGTCACACCTGCGCCCTGCCCTGTTTGCGGACGTCCGCCAGGTGCAGGGCGCCGACCTGGACCGCGGCCTGGGTCGCGTCGTTGGGCACGTCGCCCAGTCCGCCGTTGGTGAGGGCGAACGCGTCCTGGCCGACGCGGACGGCGGCCACGTCCAGGGTGAGCACGGCGTGCCGGTTGTCGGAGTCGGTGGCGGCGAGGCTGATCCGCAGGCCCTGGGCCTTGTCCCCGACCTTGGGCAGGGGGGCGTCGCCGACCTGGACGTCCTCCTGGATCCCGGTCTGCGTGGTGGCCGTGAACCGCGCGCACCGCGCCGGCATCGTGCCGAGCCACGCCAGGGCGGCGTCGACGTCGGCGGGGCGGCGGGCGGCGATCTGGTAGCGCAGCTGGGCTCCGGTGTCGGTGTCGTCGAGGCCGACGGCGGCGCGGGCGGGGCCGCCGAGGATCTCGTCGGTGTAGAGGGCGTCCAGCAGCCGCTGGCAGTCGCCGGCCGAGGTGGTCGCCTTCAGCAGCTGGTCCCGCCAGGTGGCCGCGCCCTGGGTCGCCGTCCAGGGGACGCCGAGGTCGCTCGGGGTGAGCAGCGCGGCCTGGGCCTGCTCGTCGGTGAGCGTGGAGCCGTCGGGCCGGGGTGAGGTCTTCGGCGTCTTCGACGGCTTGTCGATCGTCGGCATCGGCGGTGTCGCGGTCTCCTGCTGCTTCAGTCCGAGGGCCGCGCAGCCGCCGGCGAGGACCAGTCCGACGGCTATGAGGGAGAGCACGGCACCGCGGGGGAGATCGGCGAGCCGGGCGAGGATCGGCAGACCGGGCAGGTCCGGCAGTCCGGCCAGGCGGCTCTGCCGCGGCTCCGGGTCGCCGGGGGTGCCGAGGGTGTCGGGGTCCGGTCGGCCGTACGGGTTCCGAGGGGTGCGGGGCGTGCTCCGGGCCCCGGGGTCGCGCGGGCGTATCGCGGGGGTCATCGGTGCCTCCTGAGCGCTCGGGGCCGGTGGGGCTGCCGGCGTGTGTCCGTGCCGGTGGGGGCACCTGCCGGTGGTCCCCGATCTCACGGCACCACCGCCCCGACCGCCTCACCAGCGCTCCCGTCCGTCCGGGTGACCGGCCCGCCGGAACCGGGTGAAAGGCCCGCCGGTCAGGTGTGAGCGCCGCCCGCCCGGCCGGTCCGGGCGGGCCGCCGTAATTCGCTCGAACAGCGGCTTCGCCGCCTGCTACCGTCCCCGTATGCAGCGCGCCCCGCAGTGCCCGAAGAGCACGACGACGCCGGAGACCGTCCCGGCGCGCTGACAGCTGACCAGCATCGAAGCCCTGGGGCGAGCGCCCCGGGGCTTCGGCGTCGCCGCGTCCTGCCGGTTCCTCGCCCCGCCCACCGGACCCGCGGAGGAACCCCGATGAACGAGCAGATCCCCGACCACCGCCGCCTCGGCCGTGAACTCGGCCTCTTCGACACCGACCCGCTGATCGGCGCCGGTCTGCCGTACTGGCTGCCCGACGGCGCGGTCGTACGGCACGCCCTGGAGGAGTACGTCCGCGAGGCCGAACGCCTGGCCGGGTACCGGCACGTGTACTCGCCCGCGCTCGGCAAACGGGAGCTGTACGAGATCTCCGGGCACTGGGACCACTACAGCGACGACATGTACCCGCCGATGAAACTGGGCGCCGAGGAGGTCGTGCTGCGCCCGAGCCTGTGCCCCCACCACGCCCTGATCTACCGGTCCCGCTCCCACAGCTACCGTGAACTGCCGCTCCGAATCGCGGAGTTGGGCAGCATGCACCGCGCCGAGCTGTCCGGCGTGCTCGGCGGGCTGACCCGTGTGCGCGCCATCCAGCTCAACGACGCGCACATCTTCTGCACCCTGGACCAGGCGGTCGAGGAGGCCCGCGCCGCGCTGGAGCTGATCGCCCGCGCCTACGCCGACATGGGCATCGAGGCCGTACGGCACCGGCTGTCGCTGCCCGGCGAGGGCGGCAAGTACGTCGCCGACCCGGAGCTGTGGCGCCGGGCCACCGCGCTGCTGCGGCAGGTGCTGGACGAGTCGGGCGTCGACTACGAGGAGGCGCAGGGAGAGGCCGCCTTCTACGGCCCGAAGATCGACGTGCAGATCGCCGACCCGGCCGGGCGCGAGTCCACCCTGTCCACCGTGCAGATCGACTTCCACCAGCCGGCCCGCTTCGACCTGCACTACATCGGAGCGGACGGCGCCCGGCACCGCCCGGTGATGGTGCACCGCAGCATCATCGGCAGCGTGGAGCGGGCCGTCGCCCATCTGATCGAGGTGCACGCCGGCGCCTTCCCGGCCTGGCTGGCGCCCGTCCAGCTGGTGGTGCTGCCGGTCGCCGGGGCACAGGAGGAGCGGGCGGCCCAGGTCGTGCGGGAGGCCGTGGCACTGGGCCTGCGCGCCGAACTCGCCGGTCCCGGCGAGGGCACCCTCGGTGCCCGGATCCGCGCCGCGCGCCTCGTGCCGTACCAGGCGGTGATCGGCGCCCGGGAGGCCGAGGCCGGGCGGGCGGCCGTACGGCTGCGCGGCGGCGGCAGGCCCGGCCAGCTGCCGGTGCCCGAGCTGCTGGACCGGATCGCCGACCGGGTGCGGGCGCGCGGTACCGCCCTGTGGGAGTGACCGTACCGATCCGTCCTGACTTAAGGTCGGCGTGACGGAAGGAGCCCGCAGTGACCGGTCAGCCCATCCCCGTGATCATCGACTGCGACACCGGCGTCGACGACGCCCTCGCGCTGCTGCTGGCCGTGCGCCACCCGGGCCTCGACCTGCGGGCGGTGACCTGCGTCGCCGGGAACACGGACGTCGACGGCGTGGTCCGCAACACCCTGACCGTGCTGGAGCGGGCGGGCGCCCCGGACATCCCGGTGGGCCGGGGCGCCGAGCGCCCGCTGATCGAGCCGGCGCGCTCGGCGCGGCACGTGCACGGCTCCGACGGCATGGGCGACCTGGGCCTGCCCGCGCCGTCCCGGTCCCCGGCGGACGTGGACGCCGTCACGCTCCTGCGCCGGGAGATCCTGGCCTCCCCGCGCCCGGTCACCCTGATCCCGACCGCGCCCCTGACGAACATCGCCCTGCTGCTGCGCACCCATCCGGAGGTGACCGGCAACATCGAGCGGATCGTGTTCATGGGCGGCGCGGTGGCCACCGGCAACGCCACGCCGGTCGCCGAGTTCAACGTCTGGCACGACCCGGAGGCGGCGGCGATCCTGCTCACCGCCGGGGTGCCGATCACGATGTACGGCCTCGACGTCTTCATGCAGGTCGTCGTGCCCGCCGCCGACGTGCACCGGATGCGCGCGAGCAGCGACCCCGGCACCCGCCTGGCCGGCGACCTCCTCGCCCACCGGCCGACCTTCCAGGGCGAGGCCCCCGAGGCCGAGGAGGCGGGCGGACTCGGCGACGCGGGCGCGGTGTGCGCGGTCATCGACCCGCAGGGCATCGGCACCCGGCGCCTGCCGGTCGAGGTCGCCCTCGCCCCCGGCCCCACCCGGGGCCAGACCCTGGTGGACCGCCGGCCCCGCCCCGGCGAGTCGGAGATCCACGAGGGCGCGCGCGAACAGGCGCTGGTGGACGTGGCGTTGGAGGTGGACGTGGAACGTTACGTGAAGCTGTACCTGGAGACGGTGGAGCGGCCGTAGCGGGCCCCACCGGAGGCACAAGGGCCCCCTATCCGGGAATTTCCGGGCAATGGGTACAGACTTCCTGTACTGTCGTCCACCCCCCGAAGGGAGCCCGCATGGCAGACCGCTTCCCGGACCTCTCCTCCAAGAACCCCGACTGGTGGCGCCAGGCCGTCATCTACCAGGTCTATCCGCGCAGCTTCGCCGACGCCGACGGCGACGGGCTCGGCGACCTGCGCGGCATCACGCGCCGCCTCGGCCACCTCGCCGCGCTCGGCGTCGACGCCCTGTGGCTGAGCCCGTTCTACCCCTCCGAACTGGCCGACGGCGGCTACGACGTCGCCGACCACCGGGACGTCGACCCCCGCCTCGGCACCCTGGACGACTTCGACGCCCTGGTCGCCGAGGCCCACCGGCTCGGCCTGAAGGTCGTCGTCGACATCGTCCCCAACCACACCTCGCACCAGCACCCCTGGTTCCAGGAGGCCCTGCGTTCCGGCCCCGGCTCTCCGGCCCGCGAGCGCTACGTCTTCCGCCCCGGCCGGGGCGTGCACGGCGAACTCCCGCCCACCGACTGGCCGTCCGTCTTCGGCGGCAGCGCCTGGACCCGCACCGCGGACGGCGAGTGGTACCTGCACCTGTTCGCCCCCGAACAGCCCGACCTCAACTGGGACCACGAGCAGGTCCGCGCCGACTTCCGCGCCACCCTGCGCTTCTGGTCCGACCGGGGCGTGGACGGCTTCCGCGTCGACGTCGCCCACGGCCTGGCCAAGGACCTCTCCGAGCCGCTGCGGGACATCGGGAGCATCGGCGCGACCGGCGAGGCGGCCCTGCCGCTGGTGCCGCCCGGCAGCCACCCGTACTGGGACCGCGACGAGGTGCACGAGATCTACCGGGACTGGCGCAAGGTGTTCGACGCCTACAGCCCGCCGCGCACGGCGGTCGCCGAGGCCTGGGTCCCCGGCGCCCGCCGCGCCCTGTACGCGCGCCCCGACGAACTCGGCCAGGCCTTCAACTTCGAGTACCTGGAGACCCGCTGGGACGCGCGGGAGCTGCGCCGCGTCATCACCGACGAGCTGGCCACCGCGCGGGCCGCCGGCGCCACCGCCACCTGGGTGCTGTCCAACCACGACGTCGTACGCCACGCCTCCCGGCTGATGCTGCCGCCCGGCACCGACCCGGACGCCTGGCTGATGTCGGGCGGCACCGCGCCCGCACCGGACACCGCGGCCGGGCTGCGCCGGGCCCGCGCCGCGACCCTGCTCATGCTGGCGCTGCCCGGATCCGCGTACCTGTACCAGGGCGAGGAGCTGGGCCTGCCGGAGGTCGCCGACCTGCCCACCGAGGTCCTCCAGGACCCGATCTGGGAGCAGACCGGCCATGTCCGCAAGGGGCGCGACGGCTGCCGGGTGCCGCTGCCGTGGACGACGAGCGGACCGTCGTACGGCTTCGGTCCCGGCGCGGCCTGGCTGCCCCAGCCGTCCTCCTTCGCCCGGTACGCCGTCGAGGCCCAGGCGGGCACCGAGGGCTCCACCCTGGAGCTGTACCGCACCGCCCTGCGGCTGCGCCGCAAGCTGCTCGAGGGCGAGACGCTGACCTGGGCGGCCGACAGCCCCGCCGGCGTGCTGGACTTCACCCGCCGCGCGGGCTGGCGGTGTGTGACCAACCTCGGCGACGGGCCCGTACCGCTGCCGCCGGGCGAGCTGCTGCTGGCCAGCACGCCGCTGCCCGACGCCCGGACCCTGCCGCCGGACACCACGGTCTGGCTCGGCTGAGCGGGCCGCTCAGCGCACCGTCGGGCTCGGGCTCGGCGCCCCCGACGCGTTGCCGCCGGTCAGCCCGCTGAGGTCGACCGGCGTCGACGTGGCGGTCGGCGGCGGGGTGAGCACCACCTCCGGCTGGCCGGGGGCCGGGGGCGGCGGGGTCAGGTCGGAGGCGGGCAGCTTCGGCGGGGTCGTCTGCTGGAAGAGGGTCTGGTCGAAGTCGACCAGACCGGTCTTCTCCATCACCGTCATGTGGTCGAGCACGGTGTCGTTGGCCTGGTCGGCGAGGGCGCGCACCAGCGAGTTCTTGGTGGTGGAGCGGATCTTCGCGATCGCGTTGAAGATCGCGCCGTGCGTCATCCGCAGGATGTTGGCGAAGTCGCTGTCGAACTTCTTGCCGCTGTCCGCCTTCAACTGGGTGACGAAGCCCTGCTGCTGGGGGCTCGGCAGGTCGGGCAGGGTGATGTTCAGCAGCGGGGCGATCTTGCGGCAGGTGGTGTCCAGCGCGGCGTGCCCGTCGATCAGGTGCTTGCTGGCCGTGATGACGCCCGGCGTGGTGCCCTTCTGCAGCCCTATCTGCCCCACCGGGTACTCCCACAGGCCGGCGGCCCGCACCTTCACCACGAAGTCCCGGTCCTGCTCGGTGAGCGGCCCCCACTGGGTGTTGGCGATGACGCGGTCCTGAGCGGTGGTGGCCTTGCTCAGGCCGAGCATGCCCGGATAGGCGAGGGCCGCGAGCGTCATGGCCATCGCACCGCCCACGAAGAGGGTTCCCGTCGCGTTCCGCGAAAAGCGCACCGTGCCTCCTGCCCGGTCGTGGATCCGCCCGGGGCGTCGGCGGCTCCGGGCGGTTCGGACGCACAGCAATACGGACGCGGGAGCGATTCGTCTCGGTGGCGCGGGTAAAAAGTGCGCCCGGGGACTCCGCCGCGGATTGCCATGCGTTGGTGTGCATGACAAACGGTTGGGGAAACGTTGACCGGTCTCCGGGAGAAGGCGTGCGAAGCGCGGTCCTAGATTCGCCGCATGCCCCCACAGCCGCCGTCCCGCACGCCCGCGCCCCGCTCCCCGGGCGCCGCCGCCCTCCCCGTCCTGCCCTACCGCAAGCCCACCAAGGGCCGCGACTACTGGGTCATCGACGACGCCCTGCCCGACGTCGACGCCGTACGGGAGCGGTGCCTGGCCAAGGACGACTGGGTCAAGGGCTACCCGTACACCTCCGAGACCTGGCCCGGCCTGCGCGCCATGCCGGGACTCGAACCCGGCGAACTCGCCGTGATCGAGCGGCTGGTGAAGAAGGCGACGGGGGCGAAGGAGCTGTGGGTGCAGCAGGCGCCCGGCGGCGGCACCCTCAACCACAACTGCGTCCAGGTGGTCGGCGAGGGCGAGAGCGAGCCCCGCCCGCACACCGACTCCCGCGCCCTGTGCCGGTACGCGGCGGTGCTCTACCTCAACCCCCGGGTGCCGAAGGCCTGCGGCACCGCCTTCTACCGCCAGTCCCTGCCGGGCGGCCGGCTCGGCGGCAACATCGTCCAGGCCCCGCACAACAACCTCGTCGAGGCCCTCGGTACCCGCTTCGTGCCCGCCGACCACTTCGAGGAGGACGTCCGCGTCCCCCACCGGTACAACCGCCTGCTCCTCTACAACGCCAACCTGGTGCACAGCGCGACGGCGTACCACGGCACGACGCTCGAGGAGAAGCGGATGACGGCCGTCTTCTTCTGGATGGCGTGAGGAGCCTGCCGGGTCACACGAGCAGCGCCAGCCCCGCCAGGGCCGCGCAGAGCGCGCAGACGGCGAGGGTGACGGCCAGACAGCGGCGCTTGAGGTCCTGGTAGCGGTGTTCGTACTCGGCGCGCAGGGACACGCAGCGGGCCGCGATGCGCTCCAGGTCGGTGCGGGCCCGGGCCAGGCTGTCGGCGGTGTAGCGGCGTTCGATCTCCTCGCGCTGTGCGGTCGTCAGCCACTCCAGCGGGCCGGTGAACTCGCGGGCCCGCTGCTCCGCCTCGGCGATCCGGGCCTGCCACAGCAGATAGCCCTCGACCTGGTTGGCGAGCGCGTCGTCGGCGCCCTGGATGGGCGGGCGCCGGGCCGGACCGCTCACCCCTGGCTCCGGTCGGGGATCCCCGCCGGGGACTGCAGCGCGTGCTCGCCCATCGCGATGTCGGGGTGGTGCAGGTCGAACGCCGGGGACTCGCTGCGGATCCGCGGCAGGGTGACGAAGTTGTGCCGCGGCGGCGGGCAGGCCGTCGCCCACTCCAGCGAACGGCCGTACCCCCAGGGGTCGTCCACGCCGACCGGCTTGCCGTACTTGGCCGTCTTCCACACGTTGTAGAGGAACGGCAGCATCGACAGGCCGAGCAGGAACGAGCCGATCGTGGACAGCGTGTTCAGGGCGGTGAAGCCGTCGGCGGCCAGGTAGTCGGCGTACCGGCGCGGCATGCCCTCGGCGCCCAGCCAGTGCTGGACCAGGAACGTGGTGTGGAAGCCGACGAACAGCGTCCAGAAGGTGATCTTGCCGAGGCGCTCGTCCAGCATCTTGCCGGTGAACTTCGGCCACCAGAAGTGGAATCCCGCGAACATCGCGAACACCACCGTGCCGAAGACCACGTAATGGAAGTGGGCCACCACGAAGTACGAGTCGGAGACGTGGAAGTCCATCGGCGGGGAGGCCAGGATGACGCCGGTCAGGCCACCGAAGAGGAACGTGACGAGGAAGCCGGTCGCCCACAGCATCGGCGTCTCGAACGACAGACTGCCCTTCCACATGGTGCCGATCCAGTTGAAGAACTTCACACCGGTCGGGACGGCGATCAGGAAGGTCATGAAGGAGAAGAACGGCAGCAGCACACCGCCGGTGACGTACATGTGGTGCGCCCACACCGTCGCGGACAGGCCCGCGATGGAGATGGTCGCGGCGATCAGGCCCATGTAGCCGAACATCGGCTTGCGGGAGAACACGGGGATGATCTCGCTGACGATGCCGAAGAACGGCAGCGCGATGATGTACACCTCCGGATGGCCGAAGAACCAGAAGAGGTGCTGCCACAGCAGTGGCCCGCCGTTCGCGGCGTCGAAGACGTGGGCGCCGAACTGACGGTCCACCTCCAGCGCGAACAGCGCGGCCGCCAGCACCGGGAAGGCCAGCAGGACCAGGACACCGGTCAGCAGCACGTTCCAGGTGAAGATCGGCATCCGGAACATGGTCATGCCCGGCGCGCGCATGCAGATGATCGTGGTGATGAAGTTGACCGAGCCGAGGATCGTGCCGAAACCGGAGAAGGCCAGACCCATGATCCACACGTCCGGGCCCAGCCCGATGGAGTACTTCGCGTCGGTCAGCGGCGAGTAGGCGAACCAGCCGAAGTCGGCCGCGCCGTCAGGGGTGAGGAAGCCGCCGACCGCGATGAGCGAGCCGAACAGGTACAGCCAGTAGGCGAACATGTTCAGCCGCGGGAAGGCCACGTCGGGCGCGCCGATCTGCAACGGCATGATCCAGTTGGTGAAACCGGCGAACAGCGGTGTCGCGAACATCAGCAGCATCACGGTGCCGTGCATCGTGAACAGCTGGTTGAACTGCTCCTTCGACACGATCTGCAGACCCGGCCGGGCCAGCTCGGCGCGCATGATCAGCGCCATCAGGCCGCCGACCAGGAAGAACGCGAACGACGTGCCCAGGTACAGGGTGCCGATCGTCTTGTGGTCGGTGGTCGTCAGCCACTTCACCACGACGCCGCCGGGCTGCCTGCCCCGGAGCGGGATCTCGCTGTCGTACGACTCCGCGGGCGCGGCGGCACCATGGGGTTCGTTGAGGATGCTCACAAGTCGTCTGTCTCCTGCTGCTCGCGGTCCGCGCACGCCATGACGTCGGCTACCCGCCATATTTGCCGGGCGAGGGCGTTCGG
Organism: Streptomyces sp. NPDC048192; assembly: GCF_043202415.1. Taxonomy (NCBI): domain Bacteria; kingdom Bacillati; phylum Actinomycetota; class Actinomycetes; order Kitasatosporales; family Streptomycetaceae; genus Streptomyces; species Streptomyces sp. NPDC048192. The sequence continues at coordinate 220,443 of NZ_JBIDAL010000004.1, read as the reverse complement.
GCGGCGCTCAGCGGCCGACGCGCGGCCGTCCGGGTGACGGATGCACCCGGACGGCCCAATCGCGCCGCGCGCCGTCCGGCACGCCCGGCGGCGTGTGTGGGCAGCCGCGGTGTGCGGTACGGATGCAGGGCATGACGACCATCGCCATCGTGGGTGCCGGACCGGGTCTCGGAGCCGCCGTCGCACGGCGGTTCGGGCGGGAGGGGTTCGCCGTCGCCCTCTTCGCCCGGGACCGGGAGCGCCTGGACGCGCTGGTGCGCGACCTTGCCGGCGACGGAGTCCGGGCCCGGGGTTTCGCCGCCGACGTGCGCCGGCCGGAGGAGCTGTCCGCCGCCCTCGCCCGGGCGGCGGACGAACTGGGCACCGTCGAGGTGCTGCAGTACAGCCCGGTGCCGCACCGGGACTTCATGCGGCCCGTGCTGGAGACCAGATACCGGGACCTGGTGGGACCCATCGAGTTCTCCGTGTACGGAGCCGTCGCCGCCGTTCAGCAGGTGCTGCCCGGGATGCGGCGGCTGGGGCGCGGCACGATCCTGTTCGTCAACGGCGGCACCGCCGTGGTGCCGCACACCGAACGGGCCGGTACGTCCATCGCGTTCGCCGCGGAGAGCGCGTACGGCCATCTGCTGCACGAACGCCTCGCGGGCGAGGGCGTCCACGTCGCCCAGCTGGTGATCCCGGGGGCCATCACCCCGGGGCACGCGCGCAAGGACCCGGCCGTGCTGGCCCAGACCCTGTGGGGGCTGCACCGGGACCGGCACGGGTTCCGGCACTTCGCCGACGACCTCGACGCCTGAACCGGCGACGGCCCCGGCCCGCGCCGTGGCCGGCTGACCGGGCACGGTCAACCTGCGCGGCAGGGGTTTGTGGGCCAAGATGGTGACGTTGGCCGTATCGCTCTCTTCGAGGGGGCCCGCATGGCTGTCGACATCCCCCCGCTCATCAAGCCGTCGCGGCTGAGAAGCCGGGGAGGGCTGCTCGGCGAGTGCCTCGCCGAGTTCCTCGGGACGCTGGTGCTCATCGCCTTCGGCTGCGGCGTGGTCGCCATGGCGGTGGCGGCACTGCCCGGTTCCGGCCGTGCGGCGACGCCGACCACCATCTTCCTGGCGGCCGGCGACTGGCTGCTGATCACCTGGGGCTGGGCGTTCGCCGTGGTCTTCGGCGTGTACGTGGCGGGCGGCGTCAGCGGGGCCCACATCAACCCGGCGGTGACCCTGGCCATGGCGGTGCGCCGCGGCTTCCCCTGGGCGAAGGTGCTGCCGTACTGGTTCTCGCAGGTCGCCGGCGCGCTCACCGGCGCGGCGCTCGTGTACCTCGTCTACCACGACGCCATCCACGCCTACGACCAGGCGGCGCCCGGGCCGAAGGTGAACGGCCACACGAACGCCACCTTCTCCATCTTCGCCACGTTCCCGGCGGCCTACTTCCACGGCGGCGTTTGGGGCCCCCTGGTCGACCAGATCGTCGGCACGGCCTTCCTGCTGATGCTGATCGCCGCCGTCCTCGACGTGCGCAACCAGGCGGTGAAGGCCAACCTCGGGCCGCTGGTCGTGGGTTTCGTCGTCGCCGCCGTCGGCATGTCCTACGGCGCGAACGCGGGCTACGCCATCAATCCCGCCCGTGACTTCGGGCCGCGCCTGTTCACCTACGCGGCCGGCTGGAACAGCCTGGCGTTCCCCGGCAGCGTCTCCGGCGTGTACAGCGGCTACTGGTGGATCCCGATCGTCGGCCCGCTGATCGGCGCCGTCGTCGGGATCGTCGTGTACGACCTGTTCATCGGCGACGTCCTGCTGCTGCGCGCCGAGACGGCCGAAGCGCGGGAGCCGGGCCGGGCGACGCCGGTGCGCACCACGGACGAGGAGTAGCAACGGCCTTGCGTGAGAGCCGCGTTCACAGCGGCTGGTTCGGCCAGTCCAGGAGGCGGGCGCCGATGACCGCCGTCTGGAGCATGTAGCGGTGCGCAGGGTCGGACGGGTGGGCGCCGGTGAGCGTGCGGATGCGGTCCAGGCGGTAGGTCAGCGCGCGGACGCTGAGCGCGAGGCGCCGCGCGGCCTCCGCGGCCACGCACCCGGAGTCGAAGTACGCGTCGAGCGTGTCCAGCAGCGGCACCGCTCCGCCACGCGCCGCCGTCAGGGGGCCGAGCGTGTGCGACACCAGGTCGACCAGAGCCTGCCGGTCCCGGGCCAGCACCGGATAGACGAGCAGGTCGGCGGCGCGCAGCAGTTGTCCGGGCAGATGGAGCCGCGCCGCCATCTCCAGTGCGGCGAGCGCCTCCTCGTACGACTGCACCACTCCGCCCGCACCGTGCTGCGGCCGGCCGATGGCGACCCGGCAGCCGTCCGTCGCCGCCTGCGCCTGGTGCGCGAAGTGCTGGAGGATCTCGTCCTCCTCGCCGGGCGCCACGCACAGCATCCGCCCGTTCTTGGTGGTCAGCAGGATGCTGCGGGAGTCGAAGCGGGCCAGTACGGCGGCCTCGACCCGGCGCGCGACCGGTCCCTGCTCGACATACGGGGACGGCCCCTCGGCGACGGCCACCGCGTGCGCCCGGGACAGGCGCAGCCCGAACCGCTCGGCGCGCTCGGCGAGCCGGCCGAGGTCGCTGCGGCCGTACAGCAGGTCGTCGATGAACTCCCGGCGCGCGGCCTCCTCCCGGCGCACGGTCAGGCGCTGGGCGCGTTCATAGCCCTCGGCGAAGGCGTCGATCGCCTGTTCCGCGGCCGCCAGCGTGGCGAGGGCGCTCTCGGCCGAGCCGGGCACGGACGGCCACGCGGCGCGGGCGGCGGCCAGATGGGCCACGATCAGCGCGCGCAGCCCGTGTCCGGCGTCGGCGGCCTGCTCGCCCAGGGCCCGCCGGGCCTTCACCTCCTCCCTGGTCAGCCGCCGGCCGGTGGCCGCGACCTCCGCCAGCGTCCGGGCGAACCCGTCCAGGTAGTGCTCGGGCGCGCCGTGACCGTCGTGCTCGTCCCCCATGGCGGTTCCCGTCCCCCGTGTCCCCGTCTTCCCGCGATCCTGACGCGCCGGTGACACAACCTTGGCGCCTGCCCGGCATGCAGACCCTAGTGAACACTGCCAGAAACCGGCAATGCGCTGGCCGCGGCCCCGGGCGCACCATCGTCCGCGGGGGAGCACTACGGAGGGCCGCGGTGCCGGACAGCGCAAGACGCCCGGCGCCGCGGCCCTGAGGAGGCTCCGGTTTCGTCGTCTGACGCAAGGACGTATGCCATGGAAGTCCTCGGAGCGCTCGTCGCCGCGTGTCTCGTCGTCGTGCTGCTCGCGCTGCTCGCCTTCTCGCGGCTGTACCGGAAGGTGGACCAGAGCCAGGCCCTGATCGTGTCGAAGACGCGCCGGGTCGACGTCTCCTTCACCGGCCAGGTGGTGCTGCCGATCCTGCACAAGGCCGAGGTCATGGACATCTCGGTGAAGACCATCGAGATCAGCCGCTCGGGGCGGGACGGCCTGATCTGCCGGGACAACATCCGCGCCGACATCCGGATCCTGTTCTTCGTCAAGGTCAACAAGACCGTCGAGGACGTCATCAAGGTCGCCCAGACCGTCGGCACCGAGCGCGCCAGCCACCAGGACACGCTGCAGGAGCTGTTCCACGCGAAGTTCTCCGAGGCGCTGAAGACCGTCGGCAAGCAGATGGACTTCACCGACCTCTACACCAAGCGCGAGGAACTCCGGTACCACATCATCGAGTTGATCGGCATCGACCTCAACGGCTACCACCTCGAGGACGCGGCGATCGACTACCTGGAGCAGACCCCGCTGTCCCAGATGGACCCGGCCAACGTCCTCGACGCCGAGGGCATCCGCAAGATCACCGAGCTGACGGCGATCGAGCACGTGCGCACCAACGAGGCCCGGCGCAACGAGCAGAAGGAGATCACCCGCCAGGACGTCGACGCCCGCGAGGCCATCCTGGAGCTGGAGCGCCGGCAGGCGGACGCCGAGATCAAGCAGAAGCGGGAGATCGAGACGTCCCGCGCCCGCGAGGAGGCCGAGACCGCCCGCGTGGTGGAGGAGGAACGGCTGCGCGCCCAGGCCGCCTTCCTGCGCACCGAGGAACAGCTCGGCGTCCAGCGGGAGAACCAGGCCCGGGAGATCGCCGTCGCCGCGAAGAACCGCGAGCGGGTCATCGCCGTCGAGAACGAGCGGATCGAGAAGGACCGGCTGCTGGAGGTCATCGCCCGCGAGCGGGAGACCCAGCTGACGAGGATCTCCGCCGAGAAGGAGGTCGAGGCGGAGAAGCGGGAGATCGCCGAGGTCATCCGGGAGCGGGTCGCGGTGGACCGCACGGTCGCCGAGCAGGAGGAGTCCATCAAGAAGCTCCGCGTGGTCGAGGAGGCCGAGCGGGAGCGGCAGGCCCTCGTCATCGCCGCCGAGGCGGAGGCGCAGGAGAAGCTGGTCAAGGACATCAAGGCCGCCGAGGCGGCGGAACAGGCCGCCACGCACCGCGCCGCCGAGGAACTCACCCTCGCCGAGGCCCGGTTGAAGACCGCCGACCTCGACGCCCGCGCCAAGCTGCGGCTCGCCGAGGGCGTCCAGGCCGAGGCCGCCGCCGAGGGCCTCGCCGCGGTGCAGGTCCGCGACAAGGAGGCCGAGGTCACCGTCAAGGCCGGCCGCGCGGAGGCCGAGGCCACCGAGGCACGGCTGCGGGCCGAGGCCGAGGGCGCGCGGGCGGCGGCGGAGGCCACCGCGGCGCGGCTGACGGCCGAGGCGGACGGTGCGCGGGCCAAGGGCCTGGCCGAGGCGGAGAGCGCCAGGGCGAAGGCGCTCGCGGAGGCCACCGCCATCGGCGAGAAGCTGAAGGCCGAGGCCGCCGGACTGACCGAGAAGGCCGCCGCGATGGCCGCGCTGGACGAGGCGTCGCGCGGGCACGAGGAGTACCGGCTCCGGCTCCAGGCGGAGAAGGAGATCCGGCTGGCCGGCCTGGAGACCCAGCGGCAGGTGGCCGAGGCCCAGGCGACGGTCCTCGCGACCGGTCTGGAGCACGCCGACATCGACATCGTCGGCGGCGAGTCCGTCTTCTTCGACCGGCTGGTGTCCTCCATCTCCCTCGGCAAGGGCGTGGACGGCTTCCTCTCCAGCTCCGACACCGCACAGGCCCTGGCCAAGCCGTGGCTGGACGGCTCCGGCAGCTTCACGGAGGACCTGAGCCGGGTGCTGGGCTCGCTGGGCTCGGCGGACCTGCGGAACCTGACGGTGTCGGCGCTCCTGATGAAGCAGATCAAGGGCGGCGGCCCGAACGCCGGACAACTCCAGAAACTCCTGGACCGCGCGAGCGAGCTGGGCCTCGCCGACACCCCGGTGACGGTCCTGAACGGCAGCGGGGCACGGGGCTGAGACCGGCGGGGGTGTGCGGGGGCGGCTGAGCAAGCGCCCCGAAGGGGCGCGGGGCTGTGCCTGACATGCGGCTCCGCGCGCGGGCGCGACCAGCCCCGCGCACCCGCACCCGGCACACACCCCGCAGTCCCGAGCCCGTAGCCGCACAGCCCATGAAGGGAAGCACCCGCACATGTCCACCGCTGAGGCGCCGCAGAGCACCGCGGATGCCGGAACCTACGAGGTCCTCCGCGACCGCCTCGCCGCGCAGGCGGCCGAGCTGGCCCGGAGGGCGGACGCACTCAACGCGCGGCGGAGCGAGGAGTTCGGGTCGGCGGAACTGGACCTCGTTGCCACTGCCCGGCTAAGGACGCCGCACGCCTGCGTGCCCAGCGACATCGCGGCCGTGGGGAACACCCTCCTCTTCGGCGCGACCGGCGGAACCACCGCCGTACTCGCGCTCCACGGCCGCGACGGCGAGAAGCTGCCGGACGGCGCGGTCCCCGGACTCCTCGACGACCCGGCGTTCGCCAAGGAGTTCACCGCCCTGCACCGCTACTACCGCGAAGCGAGCCTGCTGCGGCTGCGCCGGGCAGACGGCCGGCTGCTCGCGGTGTTCCGCACCGGCGAGAAGGCCGAGGACGTCCGCGTCCTGCGCTGGAGCGTCGCCGAGGACGGCCAGGTGGCGTTCCTGGACGCGCGCGGCGACCGCGACGACGTCTTCCCGCCGGCCCAGGACGTCACCTGGACGCAGACCACCCGGGAGGACCACGTCCTCGGCCGGGAGCAGTACGTGGCCGTCCCCGGGGGCCTGGGCGTGACCACCGTCGGCGGAACCCTCACCGTGCGCACTGCGGACGGCGAGGAGCTGTACGCCGAGCCCGTGCAGGAGCCGCTGCAGGCGCTCGCGGACGCGGCCGTCGGGCACGCGCGCGTGGGCGCGCTGGTGCTGCTGCGGGTGCGGCCGTACAAGGAGGAGGACGACCGGTACCTCGTCTTCGACACCCTCAGCCGTACGGTGGTACGGCTCGACGGGATCGGGCAGGCGTGCCGGCGGCTGCCCGAGGAGCAGGGGATCGTCTTCCCCGGCGGGTACTGCCTCGCGGGCGGCGCCCACAAGACGTACGACCTCGACGTGGCCGGCCTGGAGTTCGAGCGCGAGGTGCGCGCGCCGAACGGCGAGGACGTGCTGTACGCGTTCCGGTCCCGGGCCGGAGGGCGCGCGCTGCTGCTGTCGTACAACACCCTGCGCAAGGAGGTCGCCGCTCCGCTGCCGTGCCGGGGCTGGGCGCTGTTTGAGGACGGCGCGCTCGCCGTGCTGCGGGCCGCCGGCGACGAGCCCGCGCACACGCACCCGGTGCAGTGGTGGACCTCGCCGTACGTCTCCGACACGCACGCCGCCGCGCTGCGCACCGGCACCGGCGCGCTCGCCCGGGTCGGCAACGCCGATCTCGTGCGCGGGCTCGCCGACTGCCTGTCCGTGGCGCGGCTGGTGACCGACGGCGTCGGGACGAGCGAGGGGTACCGGGCGCTCACCGCCGCGTGCGTGCGGGCCGCCGACGCCCACCACTGGCTCGCCGATCCCGAACTCGGCGATCTGGCCGAGCCGTTGGGAGCGGTCCGGGCGACCGCCGAGCAGGTGCTGGGCGAGTTCGAGACCGTACGGGAGCTGACCCGGCAGGCCGCCGGCGCGCTGGACGCGGCGGAGGCGCGGATCGCGGCCGTGGTGCGCCGGCTGCGCGGCGAGGCCCCGCGCGAGGCCGCCGCCTGGGTGCGCGGCCTGACCGAACTCCGGCAGGCCCACGGGCACCTGCTCACGTTGCGGGACCTGCGGTACGCCGACACCGCCCGGATCGACCGCCTGGCGGCCGCCGCCGAGGACGACCTCGCCGGATTCGGGCGGCGCGCGGTGCAGTTCCTGGCGCGCGAGGACGCCTTCGCCGCCCAGCAGGCGGAGGTCGAGCACCTGGCCGGTCAGGCGGCGGCCGTCGAGACCGTGGCCGGCGCCGGGCCGGTCGCCGAACGGCTCGACGGCCTCGCCGACGGGCTGCGCACCGTCACCGAGGTGGTCACCGGCCTCGACATCGCCGACGCGGTCGTCCGTACGGCCGTGCTGGAGCGGATCGCCGAGGTGCTGGGCGGCGTCAACCGCGCCCGCGCCCTTCTCGACGGCCGCCGCCGCGCCCTGCGGGACAGCGAGGGCCGGGCCGAGTTCGCCGCCGAGACCGCGCTGCTCGCCCAGGCCGTCACCGCCGCGCTCGCCGCGTCCGGCACCCCCGAGGAGTGCGACGACCAACTCGCGGCCGTGCTGGCGCGGTTGGAGGACCTGGACGGGCGGTTCGCCGAGTCCGACGACTTCCTCGCCGAACTGGACGGCCGGCGTACCGAGGTCTACGAGGCGTTCGCCGCCCGCAAGCAGTCCCTCGCCGACGCCCGCGCCCGCCGCGCCGAGCAGCTCGCCGTCTCGGCGGGGCGCGTGCTGGAGACGGTCGGGCGCCGGGCGGCCGGCCTGGCCGACGCCGACGCGGCCGCCGCGTACTTCGCCTCCGACCCGCTGGTCGCCAAGGTCCGCCGCACCGCCGACGAGCTGCGCGCCCTCGGCGACAGCGTGCGCGCCGAGGAGCTGGACGGCCGGCTGAAGGCGGCCCGCCAGGAGGCCGCCCGCGCCCTGCGCGACCGCGCCGACCTGTACGACGGGGACGGCCGCACCCTGCTGCTCGGCGGCCACCGCTTCGCCGTCAACACCCAGCCGCTCGACCTCACCCTCGTCCCGCACGGCGACACCCTGGCCTTCGCCGTCACCGGCACCGACTACCGGGCGCCGGTCACCGACCCCGACTTCGCCGCGCACCGCGCCTGCTGGGACCGTCATCTGCCCTCGGAGTCGCCCGAGGTGTACCGCGCCGAACACCTGGCCGCCCGCCTGCTCGCCGAGCCCGGCCCGGCCGTCCTCGCCGCCGCCGACGACCTGCCGGACCTGGTACGCCGGGCGGCGCAGGAGTCGTACGACGAGGGGTACGAGCGCGGCGTCCACGACCACGACGCGACCCTTGTGCTCCGGGCCCTGCTGCCGCTGTACGAGGGCGTCGGGACCCTGCGGCACGAGCCCGCCGCGCGGGCCGCCGCCCAGCTGTTCTGGGCGCACGGCACGACCGAGGAGGCCCGCACCGCCTGGGCCCGGCGGGCGGTGTCGCTGGCCCGGGCCCGGGACGCCTTCGGTGCCGTACCGGCCATCGGGGAGCTGCGGCGGGAGCTGGCCGGGGCGATCGGGGCGTGGGACGCGTCGGCGCCGGGCGGGCCGGCCGCCGCGTACCTCTTCGAGGAGCTGACCGGCGGCCCGGACGGCTTCGTGCTCGGGGCCGCGGCGCGCACCCTGCTGGAGAAGTTCCGGCACGCGGAGGGGAGTTACCGCACCGACCTGGAGGGGCTGACCGACCTGGCCGCGCGCCGCCAGGTGGTGCACGCCTGGCTCGCCGCGTACACCGCCGCCACCGGCGCCGAGGCCACGCCCGGCGAGCTGGCCGAGGCGGTCGCCGCCGAACTCTGCCCCGGCCTGCCCCGCTACGACGGCGACGCCCCGCTCACGGCGACGGCGGAGGGCCTGCTGGGCACGCACCCGCGCGTGACCGGCGGCCGGCTCCCGCTCCGGCTGGACGAGTTCCTGGCCCGCACCTCCCGCTTCGCGGCCTCGGACGTGCCCGCCTTCCGCGCCTACCAGCGCCGCCGTACCGCCCTGGTGGCGGCCGAACGCGACCGGCTCCGCCTGGACGAGCACCGCCCGCGCGTGATGCCGGCGTTCGTCCGGGGCCGTCTGGTCGACGAGGTGTACCTGCCGCTGGTCGGCGACAGCCTGGCCCGCCAGCTCGGCACCACCGGCGCGTCGAAACGCACCGACACCGGTGGTCTGCTGCTGCTCGTCTCCCCTCCGGGCTACGGCAAGACGACCCTCATGGAGTACGTCGCCGACCGGCTCGGCCTGATGCTGGTCAAGGTCAGCGGCCCGGCGCTCGGCCACACCGTGACCTCGCTGGACCCGGCCGACGCCCCGAACGCCACGGCACGCCGCGAGATCGAGAAGATCAACTTCGCGCTGGCGGCCGGCAACAACACGCTCCTGTACCTCGACGACATCCAGCACACCTCGCCCGAGCTGCTGCAGAAGTTCATCCCGCTGTGCGACGCCACCCGGCGGGTGGACGGCGTGTGGGACGGCCGGCCGCGCACCTACGACCTGCGCGGCAAGCGGTTCGCGGTCTGCATGGCCGGCAACCCGTACACCGAGTCCGGGGAACGCTTCCGCATCCCCGACATGCTCGCCAACCGCGCCGACGTGTGGAACCTCGGCGACGTCCTGACCGGCAAGGAGGACGTCTTCGCGCTCAGCTTCGTGGAGAACGCCCTCACCGCCAACCCGGTGCTCGCCCCGCTCGCCGCCCGGGACCGGGCCGACCTGGACCTGCTGGTCCGGCTCGCGGCTGCCGACCCCACGGCCCGCGCCGACCGCCTCACCCACCCGATGCCGGCGGCCGAACTGAACGCCGTGCTGGCGGTGCTGCGCCATCTGACGGCGGTCCGCGACACCGTGCTCCGCGTCAACGCGGCCTACATCGCCTCCGCCGCCCGGTCGGAGGCCGCCCGCACCGAGCCGCCCTTCCGCCTCCAGGGCTCCTACCGCGACATGAACAAGATCGCCGGGCGTCTGCGCCCGGTCATGAACGACGCCGAACGCGAGGCGGTCGTCGACGACCACTACACGGCCGAGGCCCAGACCCTCACCACGGGAGCCGAGGCCAACCTGCTCAAACTCGCCGAACTGCGCGGCACCCTGACCGAGGCCCAGGCCGCCCGCTGGGCCGAGCTCAAGGCCGCCCACATCCGCGTCCGCACCCTCGGCGGCCCCGGCGACGATCCGCTGAGCCGCGCGGTGGCGGCCCTCGGCCTGCTCGCCGACCGCGTGGCGGCGGTGGAATCCGCGATCGACCGCGCCCGGGACGCGGGCCTGCGCTGATGGCCGGCTTCCTCATCCCCCTGTCGGCCGCATGCGCGTTCACCGCCCTGACCACCGCCGTGTTGATCCGCCGGGACCGGCGGACGGCACGGCGGTACCGGGAGTGAGTCCGGCGCCGGACGCCCCCGTGTCAGCCCAGGCAGAGCAGGACCAGGCAGAGCTGGCCGGAGGAGGAGGTCTGCGACGGGGACGACGCGGTGGGGGAGGACGCGGAGGTGCCGCCGCCGGTGCCGGAGGCGGGTTGGGTGGACGTACCCGAGGAGCCCGTGCTCGTCCCGGTGCCCGTGGCCGTGCCCGTGCTCGTGCCCGTGTCCGTCCCGGACGACGATGTCGTCGTGGTGCCGCGCTGCTGCGGGACGGCCGGCGTGGCCGGTGCCGCGGAGGCGGCCTGACGGGGGGCCACCGCGGCGGTGTGTGCCCCGCCTGCGGACTGGACCGTGCGGGGCGCCGGTGCGGCGGACTGCTGCCGGGTGACACCGGTGCCGGGCGTGTGGGCCGTCACCGTGGCCGCGGTGTGCCGGTGGCCGGTGGTGGGCGAGGCGGGCGCGGGCGCCGGCCGGCTGGGCGCGGCGGACGGCTCGTCGGTGAGGCTCATGCTGCGGTGGTCCGGCGCGGTGGCCGCCTGCGCCTTGTCGCCGCTGCCGCGGTCCAGCGAGGCGAGCGTGATCCCGCCGCCGACGAGCGCGACGGCCGTCGCCACCACGGCCCGGCGCTGGTTCTTCTTCCAGCGCGCCAGCTGCCGACGTCGGGCGGCGCGGCCCTGGGGAGCGGGCGGGGCGTCCGTGACGTCGGCCGGGGCGTCGCTGTCCGAGCCGGGTGATCCGGCCGCGTGTTCGGCGGTGAACCAGTCGTCGGCGGCCGGCGTCGTGGCGTGTCCGCCGGTGTGGGGGGCGGTGGTCCGGGGCGGGGCTATGTCCGGGGCGTAGGCACCGCACCCCGGGCAGACCAGGGCGCCATTGAGGTGCCGGCGGCACGAGGAGCAGTAGTCCATCTGTGGTCTTCCTGTGTGCAAGGGGGAGCGGGCGTCCGTCACGGTAACGAGCCTTTCGAAAGGCTGTGTGCAGCCCGTGTGGCACTCCTGCGCAGATTCCTCGGGTTCTTTGCCCGTGTCCCGGCCGTGCCCGGGCGTCGCCGTCGGCATAGTGGCGGGCGGCTTCCGCACCGGACCGGCAGGAGGAGACGCATGCTCGGTACAGAGTTCCGCACCGGATCGCCCGAGTGGATCGACCTCGGCAGCCCCGACACGCAGGCGGCCGCCGACTTCTACGGCGCCGTCCTCGGCTGGGAGTTCGCCTCCGCGGGGCCGGAGGGCGGCGGTTACGGGTTCTTCCTGAGGAACGGCGGCACCGTCGCCGGGCTCGGCCCGCTGACCGAACCGGGAGCGGAGTCCGCCTGGATGACGTACTTCCGCACCGACGACGCCCAGGCCACCGCGCGGGCCGTGACCGACGCCGGCGGCACGGTGCGCACCGCGCCGACGAGCATGGGCGAGGCCACGCTCGCCCAGTTCACGGACCCGCAGGGCGCCCGGTTCGCGGTGCTCCAGTCCGGGCGGGGACTGGAGCGGGCGTCGGAGGAGGGCGCCCTGGTGTGGGTGGAGCTGCACGCCGGCGACCCGGAGGCGGCCATCGGCTTCTACCGGGGGCTGTTCGGCTGGCGTACCCGGCAGATGCAGGGGCCGGGCATGACGTACCAGGTGCTCAGCATCGCGGAGGGCGACCAGCAGGAGGGCTCCTTCGGCGGCGTGGCCCCGCTGACCGACGACCGGGAGGACGCGCGCTGGGTGCCGTACTTCGCGGTGACCGACGTCGACGCGACCGTCGCCGCGACGGCCGCGGGCGGCGGCTCGGTCGTCATGCCGGCGGCGAACATCCCGGGCGTCGGCCGCGTCGCCTGGCTCACCGACCCGGCCCAGGCCCTGTTCGCCGTCCTCAGGCCCGACCCGCGCCAGAGCTGAGACCGACCGCGGGCCACACCCCCCGGACCCGCGATTTGTTCACCCACTGTTCGAACACCCTTTCCGGCGCCCCCCGTCCGTCATCACATAGCGTCCTGCTGCCCGCGAGTGATCGCTGTCACCCCGGGGGGAGCCGGAGCCGCGCGACGCGCGCCCGCGCCGGGACGCCCGCGACGGGCAGGCAGGCAGGACATGCCTGCACAGGCAGGCATGCACGGACAGTGGCCTGCGGGGACACGCAGGCATTTCGCAGGGGGACTTCTCGTTGAGATCTCGCACGCGCCGCCGCATCGCGGCGCTCACGTCGGCCGTCTCGATGGCGGCCGGCCTGCTCGGCGCCGCCGCATCGGGCGCGCAGGCCGCACCGGCTGAGGTGACCGGGGGGCAGATCGGCCTGTACGGCGGCTCCACGGGGGTGGAGACGGTCGACGCCGACGGGTCCGGGCTGCGGTCCGTGCCCAACATCCCGAACGCCGGGTACGTGCCGAACTGGGCGCCGGACGGCAGCAAGGTGGTGGCCGGCTGGAGCCGGCTGGCCACGGGCCGGGTCACCGGCACCACCTCGCTCGTCACGCTGCCCTGGGCCACCAAGGTGCGCTCCAGCGCCTCGTACGACGATCCGGCGTTCTGGCTGGACGGCCGGTACGTGGTGTTCAGCACGGGCGGCCAGCTCGCCTACGGCCCCTCGGACGGATCCTGGGCGCCGGAGCCGCTGCTGACGTCCGCTCAGGAGCCGTCGACGGTGTGCGACACCCACCCGACGGCGAGCCCGACCGGCACGCTGGCCTTCGAACGGCACCACAACGGCTGCTCCGACAGCCAGGGCATCTGGACGTACGACCCGTCCACCAAGGCGCTGAAGAACATCGTCGCCGCCGGCTCCGCCCCGGTCTTCTCGGCGGACGGCACCAAGCTGGCCTTCACCCGCCAGGTCGACGGCTGGACCCAGCTGTTCACCGCCGCCGCGGACGGCACCGGCGTGCAGCAGGTCACCACGGACGCCTCCGACCACCTGTACCCGGCCTGGGACCCGGCGGGCGGCCGGATCGCCTACGAGGCGCACGGCGGCCACGCCGGCTGGTCCGACGACGTGCAGACGGTACGGCTGCTGGACCTGGCGAGCGGCACGTCGGCCCAGGTCACCGGGGCGGGCAAGGGCGGCAGGCCGTCCTGGCAGCCGCTGCGCAAGAACACCCTGACCCGGGTCTACGGCACCGGCTCCACCGGCATCGACGCCGCCGCCTCCCGCTGGACGTTCGACACCGCGGGCGGCACGCACGTGCAGGGCCTGATCTCCGCGAAGTCCGCGGTCCTGGTCAACAAGGGCAACGCCACCTACTCGGCCCCGGCGATCGCGCTGGCCGCCGAGAAGCAGGGCCCGGTGCTGATGACCTCCGCCGGCGGCCTGGACGCGTCCGCCGCCAAGGAGCTCAAGCGGTCCCTGCCCAAGGGCGGCACCGTCTACCTCAACGGCGGCACCCGCATCCTCGGCTCCAAGGTGGCGAGCCAGGTCCAGGCGCTCGGCTACAAGGTGCTGCGCCTCGACGGCACCGACCTGTCCGCGCTGTCGGCCCGGGTCGCCAAGCAGATCAGCGCCACCCCGAGCTGGGTGTTCGTCGCCGACGGAGGCGACTACCACGACCCGATCGCCGCCTCCACGGCCGCCGGCTCGCTCGGCTACCACGGCACCGGCGTCGTCCTGCTGACCAACGGCAAGACGGTCCCCGCGTCGGTCAGGAACTACCTGAACGCCCTGAACCCGAAGACCACGAACCTCGTCACGGTCGGCTACAACGCCACCCAGGCGATGGAGCACGTGACGCTGGACAAGGCCTGGAGCTTCTGGGCGATCAGCGGCAAGACCCACGAGGACGTCGCCGCCAACCTGGCCCGCTTCTGGTGGTCCGCGCCGACGTCGGTCACCGTGGAGGACACCTGGACCTGGCAGAACGCGGTCGCGGGCGGCGCCGCCACCGCCACGTACGGGCCGATGCTCTGGTCCACCGAGTCCACGCTGTCCGCACCGGCGTCGTACTACCTGGGCCAGGAGGCCGCGAGCGTCTGGTTCGTGCAGACCTTCGGCGGCAACGCCTCCTACCCGCAGGCCAACCGCACCGCCATCGCCTCGGCGATCGCCGCGAACAGCTCCTGGACGACGACGTACTGGGCCGCCGACGGCGACCTGCCGGCGCAGTCCGCGGGCCGGTCCGCCTTCGCCGCGACGCCCGCCGCCCCCGCCGGCGGCAGCGCCCGGCCGGCCCCGGATCCCGCCGTGGTCCCCGGCGAGCACCTGCCCGCACCCAACGCCCACAGCGCCCGCTAGCCGGGCCGCCGGTACGCCGGTACGCAGATACGCAGCCCCCTGGTCCCCCCCGACCCGGGGGCTGCGTGGGTTCGGGGACGGGTGGGGTGCGGGGCAGGCCCCCGGAACACCGAGGACGTGGCCGGGCCCGCCAGCTAGGATCCCGGGCATGGCCATCAGCATGAGCGACGTGGACCGGTTCGAGGCGTCCAGGCCCCGGCTGGAGGCCATCGCCTACCGGATGCTCGGCTCGGCGAGCGAGGCCGAGGACGCCGTGCAGGAGACGTTCCTGCGCTGGCAGGCCGCCGACACCGAGCGCATCGAGGTCCCCGAGGCCTGGCTGACGAAGGTGCTCACCAACCTGTGCCTGACCCAGCTCACCTCGGCCCGCGCCCGGCGCGAGACCTACGTCGGCCAGTGGCTGCCCGAGCCGCTGCTCGCCGGTGACCCGATGCTCGGCCCCGCCGACACCGCCGAACAGCGCGAATCGGTGTCGTACGCGGTCCTCACCCTGCTGGAGCGGCTCTCCCCGAACGAGCGGGCGGTGTACGTGCTGCGGGAGGCGTTCGCCTACACGCACCGGGAGATCGCCGAGATCCTCGACATCAGCGAGGCCGCCAGCCAGCAGATCTTCCACCGCGCCAAGCGGCACGTCGCCGACGGCAGGGCCCGCGCCGAGGTCGACCGGGACGCCGCCCGGCGGATCGTCGAGGAGTTCCTCGCGGCCGCCACCAGCGGCCGCACCGAGCCGCTCGTCCGGCTGCTCACCGAGGACGCCGTCGCGATCGGCGACGGCGGCGGCAAGGTCCCGGCCCGCGCCAAGGCGTTCGAGGGCGCCCGCGCGGTCGCGACCTTCATGCGCGGGCTGTTCAAGCCCAGCAAGGCCAAGCGCGACCTGGTCGGCGGCACCGCCGAGATCTTCGCCGCGACCGCCAACGCCGAACCCGCCCTCGTCGTGGTGGTGGACGGCCGGGTCATCGGCGTCATGTGCCTGGAGATCACCGACGAGGGCATCGCCGCGTTCCGCAACCAGGTCAACCCCGACAAGCTCGAGCGCGCGACCCGGCTGTGGGCGGCCGCCGACCGCGGCGAACCCCTGCTCACGGTGTTCTGATCCGTTCCGATCTCAATGTGAGCTGCTTCACATCCGGTTCCTGTCAGGAAACGGCGGGCCGCCCGGTTCAAGGGGCGAGCCCGCTGAAGACAGCAGCAGACAGGAGCCGGGAAATGCAGCACCGCATCGTCGTCCTCGGAGCCGGTTACACCGGAGCGACCGCCGCCGGGCGCCTCGCCAGGCGGCTGCGCCCCGAGGACGTCAGCATCACCCTCGTCAACGCCGAGCCCGACTTCGTGGAACGCGTCCGGCTGCACCAGCTCGCGGCCGGCCGGTCGCTCACGCCCCGCCCGCTCGCCGGGATGTTCGCGGGCACCGGCGTGGACGTCACGGTCGGCAGGGTCACCGGCGTGGACGTGGACCGCAGGACCGTCACCGTCCTCGACGCGGACGACGGCACGCGGGAACTGCCGTACGACACCCTCGTGTACGCCCTCGGCAGCGGATGGCACGACCACGGTGTGCCGGGAGCCGCCGAGCACGCCCACGAGATCGCCTCCCGCCCCGGAGCGCTCCGGCTGCGCGAGCGGCTGGCCGGCCTGGCCGCCGGGCAGCCCGTGCTCGTGGTCGGCGGCGGCCTCACCGGCGTTGAGGCCGCGACCGAGATCGCCGAGGCCCGCCCGGACCTCGACGTCGCCCTCGCCGCCCGGGCCGGCCTCGGCGACTGGCTCTCGGACAAGGGCCGCCGGCACCTGCGGAAGGTCTTCGACGGGCTCGGCATCACCGTGCACGAGCACACCGAGGTCACCGCCGTCGAGGCCGGCCGCGTCAGCACCGCCGGCGGCCGCACGGTCCCGGCGGCGGTCACCGTGTGGACCACCGGCTTCGCCGTCCACCCGATCGCCCGCGCCACGACCCTGGAGGTCTCCGGCACCGGGCAGATCGTGGTCGACCGCACCATGCGCTCGGTCTCCCACCCGGACGTGTACGCCATCGGCGACGCGGCCCTGGCGACCGGCCCCGGCGACAAGCCGCTGCGGATGTCCTGCGCCTCCGGGGTGCCCTCCGCCTGGCAGGCCGCCGACGCCATCGCGGCCCGCCTGACCGGCGGCAAGGTCCCCACGGTGCCGTTGCGCTACTTCAACCAGTGCATCTCGCTGGGCCGCAGGGAAGGCCTGATCCAGTACGTCACCGCCGACGACCGCGCCGTCCGCGCGGCCCTGACGGGCCGTACCGCCGCCCTCTACAAGGAGCTGGTCTGCAAGGGCGCGGCCTGGGGCGTCGCCCACCCGACCCTCCTGCCGGCCCGGCGGCGGCCCGTCGTGCCCCGGCAGGAGGCGCAGGCCGCGGCGGTGCGGACCCCGGCCTGATCCACGCCGCGCACGGCTCCCGCGCCCGGGGGCCGTGCGCGCTCCTCGCCCAACTTCCTTCCTCACAAGCACCGTTGTCCGTACACAGCGCCCTATGGTGCACTAATCTCCTTTCACCACAACGATCACCAGCTCCTGGGCGGGAGAGCATGCATGGGGGATCCGTGTGAGGACCTGGGGTTCGACTCGCTCCTCGGTGAGGAAGGGTTCTTCGCGCGCTTGCTCGGGCGGTCGCCGTCGGGCGCCGGACGCGAGCCGCTGTACGGCCCCGACCTGCCCGTGGTGCTGCTCACCGGCGGCCCCGGCATGGGCAAGGGGCGGCTGCTGCGCGCCGTACGGGACCGGTTCGCCGCCAAGGTGCCGGTGATCTACCTGGACTGCGGCTCGCCCGTGTACGCGGACCGGGCCGATCCCGAGCCGGGCGCCCGCTCGGCCGCGACCGAGGCGCTGGTCGAGGCGGCGGAGCGGCTCGCCGCCTGGCAGGGGCCGGGCGGCTCGTTCGCCTTCCCGCGGCTCTACGCGGGCCTCGCGGTGATCGCGACCGGCGTCGCGGGGGGCAGTGCCCAGTCGGTCGCGACCGAGATCGAGCGGTACGAGAAGCTGTCCCAGAAGAACCGCCGTCCCCTGGCCACCGGCGACTTCTGGCGGGGCGCGCTGCGCGCGGCCGTCCGCAACCTGCTGACCACCCTGGCCGGGCAGGCGCTCGGCCCGTACACGGCCTCGGTGAGCACCGCCCTGCTGGACGCCATCTTCGCGAGCCTGCCGCCCAGGGGCCGTACCGAACTCGCCCGCATCTACGGCGCCTACCCCGGCGCCGGCGGCCAGCCCCAGTACGGGATGCGCGATCTCGCCGCCGACTTCCGGGCCGGCGGCGAGGAGCGGGAGCTCGCCGAGAGCTTCCTCTTCCGGGCGCTGCGTGAGGACCTGGAGGCGTCGTACACGGGCGCGTCGGGCTGGCTGCTCCGGGTCGGCCGGCCGGCGCTGCTGCTGGACCGGGCCGAGACACCGCTGGGCGAGCAGCTGCTGCGGGCCGTGCTCAGGGACCGCAGGGACGGGCAGCGCGACCGCGTGGTGGTGGCCGGCACGGCCCGCCGGGCGGACGGCGGCGCCTTCCTGTACGGCGGCCTGCCCCCCGGCGACGTGCCGGTCCCGGCGCAGTTCCGGCCCGCCGACGGGTTCCCGGCCCAGTGGACCAGGCGCGCGGATCCGGAAGCGGACCGGGCGCCGCTGGCCGACGGCGTGCTGCTGCTGCGGATGCCGCTGCTCACCGGCGACCAGATCCGCCGGGAGACCGAGCGCGGACAGCGGCGCGCGGAGCCGGCGAGCGGCACGAGCCGCCGCCGTGTCGACGCCGCCGTGGCCCGGCTGAGCGGCGGCCGGCCGCACATGGTGATCCGGCTGGCCGCCGCGTCCGCCGCCTTCCGGATGGCGCCCGGTGCCAACGACCGGGACATCCTCGACGCCCCCCTGCGGCTTCCCGGCGACAGCGACGGCGAGCGGCCCGTGGCGGACGTCCTGCTGGACGAACTGGTCCTGGAGCAGCTGCCGGTACGGCTGCCGGCCGAGCACCACGACCAGTGGCTGGACCTGCTCACCCATCTGTCCGTGGCGCACGACGCCGAGTGCGCCGACGTGCTGCTGCGCCACCACCAGTCAGGCCGTGTCCACCGGCTGACCGCGCATCACGTTTCCCAGCTGCTCACCGACACCGGATGGCCGCGCTGCGAGCGGCACTTCATCGGGGACTTCGGGCTGCGCCAGCTGCTGGTGCACCGGCTGTACGGACTGCGCCCCGACGGCGCCGCCTGGTACGCCGACCACCATCTGCTGCGCGACCACTACACCCGGCGCGCGGCGCAGGACGGGGCCGCGGACGGCGGGGCGTTCCGCTCGGTCCTGGCGCACCGGATGAACCACCACCTGGTCTCCGGCGGTGTGGACGACGTGGTCCGGCATCTGGCCGACACGCTGCCCGGCCGGCCCCGGGAGTGGTGCGCGGAGCTGCTGGAGATCGCCCAGGCGCCGTATCCGGCCGGGGCGGACACCCGGCGGGAGCGTGCCGAGGGCCTGGTGGCGGTGGACGGGCCGGCGCTGCGCCGCACCGTCGACCAGCTGCTGCACGCGGTGTGGCTGTGCGAGGAGCGGACCAGGCCGACCGGGCCGCAGACCGCCCGCACCCTCGCCAAGCTGCTGGACCTGCTGTCGATCATGGAGTTCGACGGCGCCGGGGAGCTGGGCGCCACGGCCACCGACTGGAGCGGCCTGGCGGAGAACGAGCAGCCGTTGCTGCGCTGCGCCTGCACCGATCAGCTCGGGCGAAGGAGGTAACGGCGATGCCCAGATGGCGGAAGATCCTCTACGCGCTGCTGGCCCTGGCGGTGGTGGCGGCACTCATCGTGTTCGCCACATCGGTCATCGGCAGACCGGACACCTGCGCCGACGGGATCCAGCGGATCGACGGCGAGTGCGTCGGGGTGGACGGGTCGGGCTACGACTTCGGCACCCCGGAGATCCGCGCCGTGGCCCGGGCCATCGCCCGGGAGAACAAGCGGATCGAGGGCCAGCCGCATGTGACGGTGGCGATGATGCTGCCGCTCCAGTCGGACGTGCCCGCGCTGCGCCGGGAGATGCGCGGCGATCTGCAGGGGGCGTACCTGGGCCAGCTGGCGGCCAACAAGGGCGAGGGCGAACCGCCGAAGATCCGCCTGGTGCTGGCCAACCCCGGGCGGGACTACGCGCACCAGTCCGCCGTCGTGGACACCCTGATCCGCATGGCCGGCTCGACGAAGGACCGGCTGCGTGCCGTCACCGGCTTCAACCTGAGCCTCGACGCGACGCGGCAGGCCGTGAGCCGGCTGACGGCGCACCGGATCCCGGTGCTCGCCTCCCGGATCACCGGCGATCAGATAGCGAACGAGGACACCGGGGACGGCATGGCCAAGGTGCGGTTCCCCGGACTGGCCCGGATCATCCCCACCAACCACGACATGGCGCAGGCGCTGGCCTTCTTCAACGGCGCCCGGGGCCGCCAGGACCGCAGGACGGTGCTGGTCTACGACACCCGCCCCGACGGCTACGACGACTCGCTGGCGAAGGCGTTCAGCGACATCAAGGAGCAGGGGCCGGCCGGGCCCGCCGCGATGCCCTTCACCTCACCGGCGATCGACGAAGTGGGCTCGACCGGCAACCAGTTCACCCAGATCGCCAACAACATCTGCGACACCGAGGCCGACACCGTGTACTTCGCGGGCCGCGCCCTGCACCTGCGCCTGTTCGCCCTCAAACTGGCCCAGCTGGGCTGCGCGAACCGGCACTACACCGTCATCAGCGGTTCCGACGGAGCCTCGCTGCAGCAGAGCATGACGGACAGGGACTGGCAGCAGCTGCGCGGCACGGGCGGCACGGCGCGGGTGACCGTGCAGTACGCCGCCCCCGCGCACC
This sequence comes from Streptomyces sp. NPDC048192, assembly GCF_043202415.1. Lineage (NCBI taxonomy): Bacteria > Bacillati > Actinomycetota > Actinomycetes > Kitasatosporales > Streptomycetaceae > Streptomyces > Streptomyces sp. NPDC048192. The sequence goes on along the minus strand of NZ_JBIDAL010000004.1, from coordinate 199,986 downwards.
CCGACGCGTGGAGCACCGAGCTGGCCGCCTGGACCCGGCAGTGGACCGCCACCCACCACGGCAAGCCGGCCCCGTCCGACCTGCCCCAGTACCTCACCGAGCCCAAGGCGGCCCTGGACGGCCTGGAGAGCCTGATCCGGTCGGTGCGGACCTCCGACCTCGGCACCGCTCCCGATCTGCGCAACTCCCGCACGATGCTCGTGTACGACGGCATGGTGACCATCGGCACGGCGCTGCACCAGGTGCAGAACGGTTCGGGGGTGCCCGGCCTGGAGGACGTCGGCCGGGAGTGGTCGAAGCTCCAGTCGCGGCACCGGATCCAGGGCACGGGCGGCCTGATCTGCCTGACCAGCGCCGGCAATCCGTACGACAAACCGGTCGCGGTGGTCGAGCTGGATCCGGGCCGGCAGGGCGAGGGCGATCTGAAGTTCGTCGGGCTGGGCTGGCCCACGGGACGTCCGCAGCAGAAGAACTGCGTGATCCCGAGCCGTACGCCGTGACCGCCACCGGGACCCGGCTGCCGGCATGAGTCAAGCCATGGTCCGGACGTTTTTGAGCCATGGCTTGCTCATTGACCGCACATGAACTCCCCGCCAACGGCAAAGGAATGTTCTGTCTTCGATCTTCATCTTGTTGACGTGGGCCCGACATCCGTACGTTCTGCGCGACCTCGGCGCACACCCTGCGCCCGGTCGTACCGCCGCGCACCCCCCACAGCTCTTCCCGGTTCACCCCACTCGTGGAGGACGTACGTTGCGCAGAACCGTTTCCCTCACCGCCGTCGCCGCCCTGGCCACGGCAGCCCTCGCCCTGGCCGCCCCGGTCGGCCAGGCCGCCCAGGCGACCACCTCGGCCCACGGCGTCACCGTCGCGCACGCCTGCGCGGCCCCGACGCAGAAGGACCAGATGGCCTGCAAGGCCCTCCAGGTCACGTCGGGCACCCCCCGCTCGGCGCACGCCGAGAGCGACCTCACGGCGGCCGCCGCGCCCTCCGGCTACGGCCCCGCCTCGCTCCAGTCGGCGTACAACCTGCCCTCGGCGACCGGCGGTTCCGGCCAGACCGTGGCCATCGTCGACGCCTACGACGACCCGAACGCCGAGTCCGACCTCGCCACCTACCGCTCCCAGTACGGCCTTTCGGCCTGCACCACGGCCAACGGCTGCTTCACCAAGGTGGACCAGAACGGCGGCACCAAGTACCCGCGCGGCAACTCCGGCTGGGCCGAGGAGATATCGCTCGACCTCGACATGGTCAGCGCGGCCTGCCCGAACTGCAAGATCCTGCTGGTCGAGGCCAGTTCGTCCAGCATGACCAACCTGGGCACGGCCGTGAACACCGCGGTCCGCCTCGGCGCGAAGTTCGTCTCCAACAGCTACGGCGGCTCCGAGTCCTCCAGCGACGCGACGTACGACTCCACCTACTTCAACCACCCCGGTGTCGCCATCACCGTCTCCTCCGGCGACAACGGCTACGGCGTGGAGTACCCCGCGGCCTCCAAGTACGTGACGGCGGTCGGCGGCACCTCCCTGAAGACCTCCTCCACCACGCGTGGCTGGACCGACACGGTGTGGAGCGGCGCCGGCTCCGGCTGCTCCTCCTACGACGCCAAGCCCAGCTGGCAGAAGGACACCGGCTGCGCGAACCGCACGGTCGCGGACGTCTCCGCGGTCGCCGACCCCAACACCGGCGTCGCGGTGTACGACACCTACGGCCAGGGCAGCGGCTGGATGGTCTTCGGCGGCACCAGCGCCTCGTCCCCGCTGATCGCGGCGACCTACGCGCTCGCCGGCGCCCCGTCCGCCGGCTCCTACCCGTCGTCCTTCCCGTACGCGCACACCTCCGCGCTGTACGACGTGACGAGCGGCTCCAACGGCAGCTGCGGCGGGTCGTACCTGTGCACCGGCACCACCGGGTACGACGGCCCGTCCGGCCTCGGCGTCCCGAACGGCACGGCGGCGTTCACCGGCTGAGCAGCCCGGACGCATCCACGGAACGGGGGAAGCCCCCGGCGAGCACGCCGGGGGCTTCCCCTCGTCCCACGGGCAGCCGGCCGCCCGTGCCGCCACGACCTGCGTGGTCAACCCGGTCCGACTAGGTTCGTAGGCACGGGGCAGACGACTTCCACCGGCCCGGACGGAGAAGGGTGGCGTGGGTGGACTGGGAGAGGTTCGCGCAGCGCCTTGCGGTCCTCGCGCGCGAGCTGCTGGAGCAGGACTCGGTGCAGGCGACCCTGGACCGCGTCGCCTCAGCGGCGGTGGAGATCGTCGACGGCTGCGAGGCGGCCGGTGTGCTGACCCTCCTCAAGCAGGAGGCGGTGACCCTCGCGGCCTGCGGCGACCTGGCCGTCGAGTCCGACCGGATCCAGGGGCGGTTCCGGGAGGGCCCCTGCTTCGACGCGGCGCGCCGGCCGGACGCCGAGCGCACCTACCGGATCATGGACATGACCCGGCCGCAGCCCGCATGGCCGAAGTACGCCCCGGCGGCGCGCCGGCTCGGTGTGGGCAGCGTGATGGGCTTCCTGCTGTACGCCCGGGGCGAGGACTTCGGCGCCCTGAACATGTACTCCCGGCAGCCCGGCGCCTTCACCGAGGCGAGCGAGACCGCCGGCTGGGTGCTGGCGTCCCACTGCGCCGTCGCCCTGGCCAGTGCCAGCACCGAGGAACAGCTGAGCCACGCCATGGAGACCCGGCACGCCATAGGCGAGGCCATGGGCATCCTCATGGAACGCCACCGGCTGAGCGAGGACGACGCCTTCGACGTGCTGCGCCGCATCTCCCAGCACCACAACATCAAACTGCGCGACGTCGCCCAGCGCGTACGCAGCGCGCCGAGGGCCCCGCGGGAGAAGTAGCGGCCGGGCACGGGCGACGGCGCGCCCACGGCCGGGCCCCGCCCGGTCCGGCCGGCGGACGCGTGAACCGAAAACCCCCGCACGGGACGGCCGACTCTCCCCGGCACGTGGGCACACGGGGGAAGAAGACCCGCGAGACACATTCGGACGCCCGAACCGCGCGCACCGCGGCCGGTGGCGATCTCCAGGAGGCGAGGACATGACGGAACCGGGCAACACGGTGCCGTGCGGGCTCGGCCCGGCGCTGGAGGCCATCGGGACCGGCGCCTACGTCGCGGACGAGCAGGGCTGCATCGTGGCCGTCAACAGCGCGGCCGAGCGGCTGCTGGGCCGTCCCGCCGCCGGACTGCTCGGGCAGGACGCCCATGATCTGCTGCACCGCGGACCGCACGGCGAGCCGCTGCCCACGACGCAGTGCGGCATGCGGCAGGCGTTCCACGCGGGCACTCCGGCGCACGGGGACGGCGACTACTTCGCCGGCGGCGACGGCGCCCCGATGCCCGTGTCCTGGACGATCACGCCGTACGACCTCGGCGAGGGCCGCGCCGGCACGCTCGTCGTCTTCCACCCTCCCCGGCCGGCCCCCGGCGCCGAGGAGCCGCCGGAACGCCCCGCCGCCACGCTGACCGACTTCGAGCGGCTGGCCCTGCTCGCCGAGACCACCACCCGCCTGACGTCCAGCCTCGAGACGGAGGAGATCCTCAACCGGCTGACGTCCCTGGTGCTGCCGCGCCTGGCGGACTGGGTCGTCATCGACCTGATCACCGAGCGGGACGAGGTGTGGCGCACCGCGGTGGTCCAGGCGGACGGCGACACCCTGACGCACCAGGAGGACCTCGAAGGGCCGATGCCGCCGGTGCCGGAGGAGTCCCCGATGCCGCTGTCCCGCGCGCTGCGCGGCGTCGCCTCCGCTCTGGCCGGGCCCGAGACCTACCAGGGCCCCCCGGACGCCGGCATCGCCGTCGAGCAGCGCCGCCTGTTCGAGGCCACCGGCATCCACTCCGCGGCCATCGCACCCATGCGCGGCACCCGTGAGGTGCTGGGCGCGCTCACGCTGGGCCGCGCCAAGCAGCAGGGGCGCTTCACCACCGCCGACCTTCCGCTGATCGAGGACATCGCGCGCCGTGCCGCCCTCGCCCTGGACAACGCCCGCCTCTTCCAGCGACAGCGTGCCGTCGCCGAGACCATGCAGAACCATCTGCTGCCGCAGATGCCGCCGGTGCCCGGACTGCAGATGACCGTCCGCTACCTGCCCGCCCCGGACGCCTCACAGGTCGGCGGCGACTGGTACGACGCCTTCAACCTGCCCGACGGCGCCACCGCGCTCGCCGTCGGCGACGTCCTCGGCCACGACCTGGAGGCCGCCGCGGGCATGGCCCAGCTGCGCAACATCCTGCGCGCCTACGCCTGGTCCCAGCAGGAGCCCCCCAGCCGGATCGTGGAACGCCTCGACGAGGCGGTCACGTCCATCACCGACGTCGCGATGGCCACGCTCGTCCTGTGCCGGCTCGTCCGGACCGACGACGATCGGTGGGAGCTGTCCTGGACGAACGCCGGCCACCCGCCGCCGCTCCTCGTCACCCGGGACGGAGTGGCCGAGTACCTCACCGACGGCCACGGAATACTGCTGGGCACCGGCCTGCGCGCCCCGCGCCCCGACGCCGCCGTCGTCCTGCCGCCGGGCTGCACCCTCGTGTTCTACACCGACGGTCTCATCGAAGCACCCGGCCGCACACTCGACGAGGGCCTGGAACGGCTGCGCCAGCACGCCGCCGCCCTCGCCCACCGCCTCCTGCCGTCCTTCACCGACCAGCTGCTGCGCCGCACCGAGCCACCCGGCCTGGACGACGTCGCGCTCCTCGCGCTCCGCGTGCCGTCGTGGCCGGCGGGAAGTCGGTCCTGAACGGCGGTCCCGAACGGCGGTCCCGAACGGCGGTCCCGAACACGAAAAAGCCGGGGCCCGCACCCCGAGGGTGCGGGCCCCAGCCCTACGATGCGCGACGTCAGGCGGGAACGATGTTCTCGGCCTGCGGGCCCTTCTGGCCCTGCGTGACGTCGAAGGTCACCTTCTGGCCTTCCTGAAGCTCGCGGAAGCCGCTCGTGGCGATGTTCGAGTAGTGGGCGAACACGTCAGCGCCGCCGCCGTCCTGCTCGATGAAGCCGAAGCCCTTTTCCGCGTTGAACCACTTCACGGTGCCAGATGCCATATTGAATCTCCCTTGGGGGGCAGTACCGGACTCCGCACTTCACGGAGCCGAGTCGCCGCGATGATCACCCCTCCGGAAGAATCCGGAAAGCTCTGCTGAGAAAAAAGTTCTCGGCATCCAGGACCACCAAAACTGCAACTGCTATCACGCTAACACAGGTCGGATGCCGGTGCCCGAGTGATTTGCCGAGCTTTTTTCGGCAGGTCATTATTCTCGCGCGCCGCAGCCAGCAATTCTCTACTCGCCGGACCAGATATCCGCGTCGTGCCCGTCGAGCTTCCGGCGTATTTCGTGGTTCAGGCGATGAGCGTCCTCGAGCTGGTCCTCCAGCGACACGATGCGGCACGCGGCCTCGACGGGGGTGCCCTGGTCGACCAGTTCGCGGGCGCGGGCGGCGATGCGCAGCTGGCGGCGGGAGTAGCGGCGGTGGCCGCCCTCCGAACGCAGCGGCGTGATCAGCCCGGCCTCGCCCACGGCCCGCAGGAAGGCGGGCGTGATGCCGAGGACGTCCGCCGCCCGTCCCATGGTGTAGGCGGGGAAGTCGTCGTCGTCGAGGTTGCCGGCGCCGGTGGCGTTCTCAGCGGGCATGACACCTTCAGTTCGGGGACACGGCGAGGGGCCCGGGCGGGCGCGACCCCCGCGCTGCGCGGAGTCGGCGCCCACAGCCCCGTCCGGCAACCCTAACGCCGCCGGGTCCGCGGATGTGGGCTCGCCGTGACAGATTTCTCCGCCGGACGCCCTCGACGCCGCCGCCGGGAAGACGTCTGCTCGCACCGCGCCCGCCATCCGATGCGCCGCGCGACGCGGTGGCGGAGGATGGACGGGAGCCGGGACGGCGGCCGTCCGGCCCGCCCGGCGAGGAGGCGCGGTATGGCCAAACCGGTGGTGGTGGGAGTCGACGGCTCACCGTCCGGCCTTCAGGCCGTCGAGACGGCGGCGCGCGAGGCGGCGCTCAGCGGGGTGGGGCTGCGGCTCGTGCACGCCTTCGCATGGCCGTCGATCCACCCGCCGCCCGGTGGGCCGCCGTGGAGTCCCGGCGCGCCGGGACTGCGCGAGCTCGCGGACGGCACGCTGGCCGAGGCGGAACAACGGGCCCGCGCGATCGCACCGCAGGTCGACATCACACGCGAGGTCACCGCCGGCGAGCCGGTGATGGTGCTGGAGATGGAGTCCCGCACCGCCTCGCTCGTCGTGGTGGGCAGCCGTGGGCTGGGCGCGTTCGGCAGCCTGCTGCTCGGTTCCACCGCGGTGCACCTGGCCGCCCACGGCCGCTGTCCGGTGCTGGTGGTGCGCGGCCGTGCCGACCCGGCCGGTCCCGTACTGCTGGCGGTGGACGGCTCCCCGGCGGGCGAACGCGCGGTCGAGTTCGCCTTCGCCGAAGCGGCGGTGCGCGGGGCGGACCTGCTGGCCGTGCACGTGTGGAACACCCGCAGCGAACGGGCCCACGAGGGGCGCGGCGATCCGCTGAGCCTGGTGATCGACGTAGAGGCGCTCCGCGAGGAGGAGCAGCGGCTGCTCGACGAGACCCTCGCCCCGTGGCAGGCGCGCTGGCCCCGGGTCGCGGTGGAGCGGCGCCTGGTGTGCTCCCGGATCCGCCCGGCCCTGATCGAGGCGAGCCGCGACGCACAGCTGGTCGTGGCCGGCGCACGCGGCCGCGGCGGCTTCACCGGTTTGCTGCTCGGCTCGGTCAGCCAGGCCCTGCTGCACCACGCGCACTGTCCCGTGGCCGTGGTCCGCGGCGAGCACTGACGCCTCTTCTCCACGGTCCGCGGCCGGCACCGACGCCCCTGTTCATCCCGGTGTTCCAACCCGCGGACGACGCGCCGTCCGCGGTCGCCCTCGAGAGGTCTCCGGCCCGGAGCGTCACCAGCCGAGGGCGTCCTCGTCGGCTCGCGCGTGCGGGGCCGGGGCGGCCGGGGGCGCCTCGTGGCAGGTGAAGCCGAGCCGGGTCAGCGCCCGACGCATTTCGGCCACGGTGAAGTCCCGGCGGTTCTGCCGGGTGATCACTTCCCCGACCTGCATCACGGGGTACCGGAGAGGCCCGATGGTCACGGACACGCCGGTGACCGGTTCGGGTGCGATGCCGCTCATGGACTGTTCGACCTCGCCTTTGACCAGGTCGAACGGGAAACGGGCGATGACACAGCGCATGGATGCCTCCACAGGGTGAGGAAAGACGCCGAAGAGACCGACCCCACCACGGCGGCCCGGACGGAGCGGCCGGAAGGAGCGGATGGACGGAGCGGACGGGCGGAGTGGACGGGCGGAGGGGCTGGACGACGGGCGGTCCGGGTGCGGGCTACGGGTTCCTGCGCGCGGGCCGGCGGGATCGAGCGGCGGCGGCCCGGCTCCTGCGCTGCCGTCCCGCGGATCCCGTGCCCTCACGACGGGCGTCGGCAGGTACGGCGAGGGCCACGGGCACGCCTGAGGGGGTGCGGGCGCCGGTGATGCGCTGCAGCTCTGCCTCGCCCGGGCGGATCCGGGCGGTGCGCGCGGCGATGCCGGCGTCGGCCATCAGGCGGTCCACCGCGCGCCGCTGGTGCGGCAGCACGAGCGTCACGACCGTGCCGGATTCACCGGCGCGTGCGGTACGGCCGCCGCGGTGCAGGTAGTCCTTGTGGTCGCCGGGCGGGTCGACGTTCACGACGAGGTCCAGGCCGTCGACGTGGATGCCGCGGGCGGCGACGTTGGTGGCGACCAGCACCGTGACCTGGCCGTCCTTGAACTGGGCGAGCGTCCGGTTGCGCTGCGGCTGGGACTTGCCGCCGTGCAGGGCCGCCGCGCGCACCCCGACGGACAGCAGATGCCTGGCCAGCCGGTCCGCCGCGTGCTTGGTGTCCAGGAACATGAGGACACGTCCGTCGCGGGCGGCGATCTCGGTCGTGGCGGTGTGCTTGTCGTCGTCGTGCACGTGCAGCAGATGGTGCTCCATCGTGGCGACCGCGCCGGCGGACGGGTCGACCGAGTGCACGACGGGGTCGTGCAGGTAGCGGCGTACCAGGAGGTCTATGTTGCGGTCCAGGGTGGCCGAGAACAGCAACCGCTGGCCCCCGGCGGGTACTTGGTCGAGCAGCGCGGTCACCTGCGGCATGAAGCCCATGTCGGCCATCTGGTCGGCCTCGTCGAGGACGGTGACGGCGACCTGGTCCAGCAGACAGGCGCCGCGCTCGATCAGGTCCCGCAGGCGGCCGGGCGTCGCGACGACGACCTCCGCTCCGGTGCGCAGCGCGTTCACCTGGCGGCCGATCGACACGCCGCCCACGACGGTGGCGAGCCGAAGGCGCAGGGCGCGGGCGTACGGGGCGAGCGCGTCGGTGACCTGCTGGGCCAGTTCGCGGGTCGGTACGAGGACGAGGGCGAGCGGCTGCCGGGGCTGGGCCCGCCGTCCGTCCAGCCGCGCCAGCACCGGCAGGCCGAAGGCGAGCGTCTTTCCCGAGCCGGTACGGCCCCGGCCGAGGACGTCCCGGCCCGCCAGCGCGTTCGGCAGCGTGGCCGCCTGGATCGGGAAGGGCACGGACACGCCTTCGGCGCCGAGGGCGGCCGACAGCCGTGCGGGCATGTCGAGCTCGGCGAACGTCTGCGCCGCGGGCAGCGGCTCGGTGAGGGTGACCGGCAGGGCGAACTCCTGGCGGCGCGCGGCGGAAGGCGCACCCTGGCCGCTCTGGCGACCGGTGCCGGCACGAGAGCCCTGGCGGCCCGCCCCTTGCGAACGGAAGCGGCTGCCGGGAGCGGAGCCCGCCGAACGCGTGGACCTTCCGTTCGCGCGGGAGCTATTGGACGTGCCGCCGGTACGGCGGGTGCGGTTCATGGAGGAACCTTCCTCGATGCGGCGTATCGAGGAATTCCGTCCGGCGGTGCAGGACCGCATGCGGATTCACAAGAATGAGCCGGAGAAAAAGTGGAGAGTCGGGCCTTTCGTGCTGGACCCGAAGATGCCCGTGGTCCGGAAATCCGGAAACCGGCCGGAGTGAATGCGTGGGGGAAATGCGGCGGGGCCCGCACCCCAGGAGTGCGGGCCCCAGACACGTGATGCGCGAGCCACCGGCCCGCGAAGATTTCGCGTCGGCGTCAGGCCGGAACGATGTTCTCGGCCTGCGGGCCCTTCTGGCCCTGCGTGACGTCGAAGCTCACCTTCTGGCCTTCCTGAAGCTCGCGGAAGCCACCGTTGCTGATGATGTTCGAGTAGTGGGCGAACACGTCAGGGCCGCCGCCGTCCTGCTCGATGAAGCCGAAGCCCTTTTCCGCGTTGAACCACTTCACGGTGCCAGATGCCATACTGAATCTCCCTCGGGGGCAGTTTCGGATCCGCACTCTGCGGATCCGAGTCGCTGCGATGATCACCCCTCCGGAAGGATCCGGAAAGCTCTGCAAAGAAAAAAATCTCTGGCAACCAAAACTGCAACTGCTGTCACGCTAACACAGGCCGGACGGAAACGGCGATGCGTTGTGCTTGACGTCCGGTAATTCCTGTCCCGCTTCGGTGGGTATTTCTGTCGCGGCGGGGCCGGATCGGAGACGAGAGCGTCACCGGCGTGGGGCTCGGCTGCTTCCGCGTTCCGGGGCCGGTTCCGCAGGAGTGAGCGCCCGGCGGGCCGCCTCGGCCTGCGCCGCACGGAGGCCCGAGCCGGACTCCTGCGGGCCCTCGACGAACGAGCTCTCGCCGTACCCGGAGTCGGGGGCGAGGTCGGGGGCCCGGAACGGATTGGTCGCCGGGCGCGGCGATGCCGCGGCGGACGAGCGGGGCTGCTCTTCCAGCGCGGAGAACAGGGACGTCACTTCGATGAGGGGCTCTCTTTCCTGTCAGGTCCCCGAAGGGGTCCTGGGCGTGTCCCGACCGGACACAGCGGTCCTACAGCTTGGTCATCTTGGCGTACGGGCTCAGGATCCGCATCTGCGCCGAGCCGAAATCCACGAGCGCCGCGACGCCGTCCTCGATGCCGATCACGCGGCCGAGGCCGTACACGTCGTGCGTGACCTGGTCGCCCACGACGAAGTGCTTGGGGACCGGCGGGACCGGCGCCTTGAAGGGGCTCGTGGGCAGGTGGCGCTTGGGCGCAGCAGGCTTTGTCATGACTCAGTATGAGCCCATCCGCGACCCGTTTGGTGTGGCCGTCGGCACAGATCCACACGGCAGCGACCGCGCCGATCCGCTGACCTGGCGTTTCACGACGGGATACGGCGAAAATCGACCGCGGCCGGATTTCGTCAGCCGTCCCGTCTGATCCACTCGCTGCTGCCCAGCGGGTAGTCGTACCCCGGGCGGTTGACGTCGGCGCTGGTGCGGAACGGGGTGCCGTCGGCGTCGATGTGGACGGTGCCGTGGCGGCTGCCGCTGGACCAGTCCAGGGTGAGATCCCACCGCACGTCGTGCGCCTTGGTGTGCGCGGTGACGTAGAAGACCTCCGGGTCGGACTCGCTGACCTTGTACGGGAAATCGCGCTGGCCGTTCTTGACGGTGACCGTGGGGCTGCCGTTGTCGAGGTCGATGTCGAACGACTTGGTGTCGACACCGCCGCCGCAGCCGACGCCCATCGAGTAGTCGTTCCAGGCGAGAGGCGCGCCCTTGGTGAGGACACGCACGTGCAACGCCTCCAGGACCACGGTCTCCTCGCCGGTGCCCTGCACGGTGAGGGCGACCCGCTGTTCGCCCGAGGACACCGCCCCGTACGCGGCGGCCCAGCGCGGGGCGAGGTCCTCGTTCGCCGGCGGGCCGACCTGCTCGGGTTCGCTGTTGACGAGGAAGTGCTGGCTGCACGGGTCGTCGAAGACGTAGGGACGGACGCCGACGGTGAGCGGTACGGCACCGGCGGCCCCGCCGTCGGCGCGCCGGGCCCCGCCCTGCCCGCCGCCCTGGGACGCCGCGGACCCGGCCCCGTCGGAGGCGGTGGCGGAGGCGGACGCGGAGGCCGGTGCGGACGGCTCGTGTCCCTTCACGCTCCGGGACGGCGAGGCGGACGCCTTCCCGGCGCCCACCGTGCCGGTCGCCCGGGCGGTGGCACCGGCCGCCTGCTCGTCCTCCGCGCCGTTCCCGCCGCCGAGCATCGGGCGCACGGTGAACACCACGGCTCCCAGCACGGCGGCCACCGCCACGCAGGCGATCAGTACCGTGCGGCGACGACGGGAAGGACGGGGACGCTGCGGCGGCGCGAGCGCGCCGGGCACGTCGACGACAACGGGCTCACCGCTGTCGCCGCCGCCCTCCACGGCGTCGAGGGCATCGCCGGGACCAGCACCGGCACCAGCACCAGCGGAACCGGTGGAGCCCTCGGAGCCGGCCTGCCGAGCCGAACCGGTCCCCGTGCCCTGGTCCGCGTCCTTGTCCGCCTCCTTGCTTCCCGGCCCCTTGCCGCCGCGCGCTCGTGCCGCGTCGGCCAGGATCCAGCGGCGGTGCAACTCCACCAGCTCCTGCGGCGTCGCCCGGCAGACCCGTGCGAGGCGCTCCACCGGTGCGTACTCGACGGGCACCGCCGTGCCGTTGCAGTAGCGGTGCAGCGTCGACGTGCTCATGTGCATCCGCCGGGCAAGCGCCCCGTAGCTGAGTCCCGAGCGGTCCTTGAGCTCCCGCAGCAGCCGGGCGAACGCCTCCGTCCCCCCGGTCTCAGTCGTCCCCGACACCCCGTTCCCCGTCCCCTCGTGTTCCAGCCGTGCGTTCCAGGCGCACTGTGTTCCCCCTGGTCAGAGCGTGTTTCAGCGTTCCAGCGTCCCCAACTGCCCGCCGTGCGTGGCGACTGGGACGGATCACCTCACAAGCTTCGGTCATCCAATCACCACCGCAGCCCGAACACCGAAGGGGCAAGCCGCATGTCCAGCCTCCGCACCTCCCGCGCCCGTCTCGCCGCCGCCGCGGCGACCGTCGTTCTCGCCGCACTCTCCCTGACCGCGTGCGAGGACGGAACAGGCGTCCACGCGTCGGACAGCCCGAAGCCGGCCACCGCGACCGGGGCCACCGCGACACCGAACTCCCCGTCCACCGCGCCCTCTTCCGCCGCCCCTTCTTCCGGCTCCGGCTCCTCCTCCCCGCAGGCCAGGCCCACCACCGGCACGGCACGGCCCGCCGAGGGCGCGTCTTCGCCGAAGGCGCGCGTCCCCTCCGGCAAGCCGGTCACCTGCGAGGGGGCCAACACCAGGACGGTCGCGGCCCCACTGAACCGCCCGGTGAACCACATGCTGCTCACCGTGACCAACACCGGGAGTGTCCCCTGCTACCTCTACGGCTACCCGGCCGTTCGCTTCGGCGAGGCGCAGGCGGTGCCTCCGGTCATCGAGGCCTCGCAGCCGCAGGCAGTCGTCGCGCTCGGCCCGGGCGAGTCCGGCTACGCCTCCGTGAACCTGTCCGCCACGGACGGCAGCGGCACGAACGGCCACACCGTGAAGTCGCTGACGGTCTATTTCCACGGCCCTTCCGGCAACGAGAGCGTCGGCACGGGCGCTCACCCCTCGCTGCCCGCGAAGGGCGTCTACGTCGACGACTCGCTCAAGGTCACGTACTGGCAGCAGTCGATGGACGACGCCGTCCAGTGGTGACGGCTCGGCGCCCCTCCCATGACCAGCCCCCGGATCCGAGCAGGCAGGTGACCCACCATGCGCAACGCCCGCAGAATCTCCCGCTTCGTGACCGCCTACGCCCGCGCGGCCTTCCAGGTGATCGTCCTCGGCGGCACGGGCCACCTCGCGGAGCAGGCGGGAGTCCACCGACACCACCGGCCGCGCTGAACAGGCCGAATACAGGGCCGTACAGCGGCCGTTGAGGACGCGAAGCGCCCCGGAGTCACATCTCCGGGGCGCTTCACGTGACGAGGAACGCGGTACGAGGAACGCGGTGCGGGGAACGCGGTACCAGCGGTGCGCTACTTGCTGACGGCGAAACGCATCAGGGAGTGCTCGTCACCCTGCTTGATCTTCCCCGTCACGTTGATCACCTCCAGCTTCCAGCTGCCGCCGGCCCGTATCGCCTTGGCCACGGCGCAGCCGTTGTCCTGCGTGAGCAGGCTGGGCCAGATGTCGGCCACCTGCTGCGAGCTTCCGCCGGTCGCGTCGTAGACCTTGAAGCTGATGTTCCGTGCCTTCTGGAAGGAACTGCCCTTCTTGAACGCGGCGGCCACGAACACGATCGACGTGATGTGGGCCGGGAGGCGGGCGAACTCGACGGTCACCGTCTCGTCGTCACCGTCGCCGTGGCCGGTCTGGTTGTCGCCGCTGTGGACCAGCGACCCGTTGCCCATGGGGTCGAGCGAGTCGAGTCCCGCCAGGCGCACCGGGTCCGTTCCCTGCATGGCGATGGCGATCAGGTCCAGGTCGGTGCCCTGCTTGCGGCGCAGCTTGCCGAGCACTCCGCCGCTGGTGCCCGCCGTGGGGTCCCAGGACACGCCGATGGAGAGGTGGGTGACCCCGTCGAGGTCCGCGGGGCCGTCTTCCTTGGTGAGTGTGATCATGACTGTGCCGTCCTCGGTGGTGTGATGGTTGCCGGCCACGCTGTGCAGGTCCGGCGGCTTACTCCGCGGAGCGCCGGGGAGGTCCGTACTTGCGGCGCTTCCTGGCGTCCATGTCCGCGTCCGAGCGCCGCCGCGTCCCGGCGTGGAGCAGCGTCGCGGTGGTGACGGCGAACAGGCCGCCGGTCGCGGACAGACTGAGCGTGTCCAGGCCGCGGTCGTCCGTGGCCTCGATCCAGGGCTTGAGGCCGCCGAGCGGGTCCTTGAACAGGATGACCTGCTGCTTGCGCCGGAACTGGCCGTGACAGTTCTGGACGTCCGCCAGGTCCTGCACCGTGCCCGTGGTGTCGACGACCCGGCAGACCCACAGCTCGGTGCCCTTGCCGTTGACGTGCTTGGCGGTGTCGACCACCAGGGCGTCGACCCGCTCGCCGAACTGCTTGACGTACGCCTCGTGCAGGGTGGGCCCCGCGAACAGTCCGAGCGCCATGGTGGTGGCGGTCGCGAGGAGCGCGGCGCCCGCCCGGTTCCACACGCCGCCGGCCACGATGGCGACCGTGGCGGATGCGGCGAGCATCAGAACGACGCCCAGCCACATCCACAGGTACACACCGACGAGCGCGCTCAGCACCGTCGCGAGCGGAAGCAGCACGGCCCACGCCAGGGAACCCGGCACACGGCGGCGCGCCGCTCCCGCCGGACCGGCTGCGGCCGCCCCGCTCACCGAGGCCGTCCCGGTCGTCCCCACGCGATCTCCCCCCGTGCATTTCAGACTGACAGTCCGGTGGGAAACCCTACGCGGCGGCCGTCGGCCCGTGTCTGCCCATGCCGGATGACGAATCCGCGCCATTGACCGGTTCCATACGACGGTCGGCGCACACATCACCGCCGCCCGAACGAGCGTCGCCGACCCGCACCCCCCGATGAGGAGGGCCATGTGGAGGCCGCGGCTACCTTCGATGCCACGGTCCGGAAGGTTCGGTCGGGCAGCCCTGCTGGCCGACAACTGGGCGTCGAACGCCGATGTACGACAGGCCTCGGACGTAGTCCATGACGAAGTACGGCCGGTCGTCCTGGACGCCGACGTCGTGAACGCGCACGACACGTGGCTGGAGATCGTGGTTCAGGTGCTCCATGACGCGGGCGTCGTCCACCGCGACATCAAGCCGTCGAACCTCCTGCTCGACGCCGGCCGCACGCCTGCCGCCGTACTTGTCGCGGAGCTCGGCAGCGCGAAGCAACTGGCCGACGCGTCGGGGTCGACAGTCACCACCGGCACTCCCGCGTACATGGCGCCCGAACGGGCCTTCCAGACAGGCGGGTTCGACGGCAGAGCCGATGTGTACGCCCTCGGTGTCGTCGCGGTCACGCAACGCCGCACCACACCTGTCCCTGCCGACATCCGCCCGTCACTGCCACTGCCGGCGACGAGTCCACTCGTTGGAGGGGCCATCCGGCAAGACCGCCCCCGGCCCGACATCAGCCGACTACACTCCAGACGACGCCTCTGACCAGGCCAGATGGCGAACCGCTGCTGGAGTACTAAGGCGCTGAGTCCTTCACTTCGGGGCTGCGGGCGTACGCCGTGGTGGGGGTGACACCCCATTTGGTCACGGCCGTGGTGGGTTTGCCGTCGGCGGTCACGCTTATGGTGCGGTCGGTGCTCACATGGACGCACGTCGAGTCTCCGCCGTTCCGCTCCAGCGCACCCGACAGCGCCTTCTGGGTGTCGGCCGGAGCCGAGGAGGGGTGGCCGCCCGGGTAGGTCGTGCCGGTCGTCCAGTCGCTGCCGATCAGGAGGACGATCTGATTGCCACTGCTCTGCTTCACGTGGGAGGCCGGAAGACCCAGCGCCGAGGCCACGGCCTTGGCCTGAGCGGACTTGCCTTGCGGATAGGCCAGCGTGGTTGTCGTGGCCGGTGTGCTTGCGTTGCCCGCGGTGGAGGCGGAGCTGAATCCGGCGCGGGTCAGTTCCTGCAGGATCGCGCTTGCCCGGCTGGCGGTGCTTGTGCCGTTCTCGACGTCGACGGCGACGGAGCCTTTGTCGACAGGCTGCGTCGAGGAGGCCGCCGAAGAGCCGGCGGATTTCTTGCCGGTGGCAGTGGTCAGCGACTGATCGTCGGCGATGGTCTGGAACAGGGCTGCCGCGCCCGGGCCCTGGACAACATGCGCCCGGTTGGCCGGATCGGCGACGTTCTGCATGGTGACGAAGGTGATCCGTTTGCTCGGCACCTTGTTCATGTCCGACGCGAGCGAGATCAGCTTCTTCACGCTGCCCAGGCCGTCGTCCACGGTCAGCGCCTTGGTGGCTGCGTCCGCCAGGCCATAGACCGTGGTGGGATCGGCGAGTGTGCCCGCACTCTTCAACTTCGCCATCGCCGCACCGAGGAAGGCATGCTGCCCGCTGGTGCGGCCGACGTTGTCACTGCCACCGGTGAAGCCGTGCCGGGTACGGAGGAATTCCAGGGCGGCGACACCCTTGAGGGTGTGCGAGCCTGCCGACAGCTTCAGGTGGGACGACGGGTCGTAGATGTTCTTGTCCACGCAGACGCCCACGCCGCCCACAGCGTCCGATATCGAGACGACGCCGGCGAAGTCGACCTTCATGAAGTGGTCGATCGGAATGTTGGTGAGGTGGTGCACGGCGGCCACCTGGCAGGCAGGACCGTAGGACAGGGCTTCGTTGATCATGTCGGTGCGGGCGCCGACGCTCCGACCGGTCTCCTTGTCGGTGCAGGCCGGCAAGCTCGTGACCAGGTCGCGCGGAATGCTCATCACCGTCGCATTGGAGCGGTCGGCGGATATGTGCACCACCATCTCCACGTCAGCCCGCTCCCCGCCGCCCTGCTCGCAGGCCCCTCCCAGCTTGCAGTCCGCCGCGCTGGTACGGGCGTCGGAGCCCATCACCAAGACGTTGATCGGGGTACGGCCGAAGGCGTCCGCCTTCTCAGTGCCGCCCTTGCCGTCGAGCGAGACGCTGTGGATGTTGCCGTTCAGGTGTTCGTAGAACCACCAGCCCCCGCCCGCAAGGACCAAGACGAGGACCGACAGGGTGATCGTGACCGTTTTTAGTGCCCGCCTGCCCCGTCCCGTCGGCCGCGCCCGGCGCCGCGACCGGGTCTTGCTCCGCGACCGGGAGGCCGCCCGGGATGCGGCGCGCCCGCTCGGCGGGCGCGTGCCCTCCGTTTCGGCCGCACGCTGTCCCGGCACCTGGGCGGCACGGCCACGCGTGGCCTGACCGCCCCGGCCCTCCCAGGGCTCGCTCATCTTGCACTCCCATGAACGGTCGGGCCCGTCAGACCGGGCCGTCGGGGGTACGGCCGGGCATACGCGGCAATGTGCAAACAGGCGAAGCCGGGCTTCGCCATAGCTGCGTGATTGCGCAATCTAACAAAGCCGCGGCCGAAGTAGCACAGCCGTTCACACATTTCACAGGTGAGGGATCTCATGGGAAGGCGCGTGAACTCCCCTGAGTCCCGTCAGTTCCCGCCCCACCTGAGTGATCATCCCTTCCGTACCCGACGATGATCCACGCGGCACCACGTTCCGTCAAAGCCCGTCGCCGTCCCCGGCATGAGCGTTCCACCGCAAGGCGTGAGAGCGGAGTCCCGGTCGGCACGGCCGGGACGGCGGCGTGATGGGCGGCGGCCCGTGCCTGCTCCGCCTGCAGACCCCGGCGCCGCCCCAACGAACCGGCTCTCGGCAACGCCCCACAGACCTCTTCGACCTCGACCACACCTGCGTCAAGTCGCAGATTCGCATTGCACACCCGCCGAATGTCGCGGCGCGGCATGGACGCCCTTCCTTCCGATCGCGGGTCGCACCCCTGCTGACGCGAATAGCGCGTACCGGGGCATATCACGCGTCTCGTGCGCCCCGATGAACTGGCCGTCGTCCCCTCAAGGGGTGGCGCAGACGCTTCAGCCCGCGTCGACGGTCCGTCCCCCCTTCGCCTGTCTCCAGCCCTCCGGACCTGGGCTCCCACCGGGGCCCCGGTCCTGGCCGAGACCGGCGATGGCCGGGCTCGCTTCACGACCGCCGAGCGATGAAGGCATACGCCGGCAGTGCAGCGGCGGATCGGAGAAGGAATCAGTGTCTCCGCAAAGCTTCCAGTGGCTCGATGCGGGCGGCGCGAAGGGCAGGGTAAAGACCTGCAAGGAGTCCAACGACGCTCCCCATCAGGGGGGCCGGCATGACATAGAGAGGGTTGAGTACGGCAGTCCAATTTTCGATCACAGCGACCAGGACGACTGTCGAGACACCGATACTCGTACCGAGCAGGCCACCCAGGGTGCCCAGGGTGGCGGACTCGGTCAGGAACTGCGCCGCGATGTGGCGTGGCCGAGCGCCCAGAGAGCGACGCAGACCAATCTCTCCAGTTCTCTCCAGGATGGCAACAAGTGTTGTGTTGGCGATACCAACTGCACCGATCACCAAGGAGATCGCAGCCAGGAGCAGGAACAACCCAGAAAGGGAGGTGTCTACGGCGTCCCTGAGCGTATGAGGGTTCGGCGGCGGAACGGCCTTGAGAAGTCCAGGATTCTCTGGACGCAACGCGAGGGGAGCCTGGTGGGCGATCAGCTGAGCGGCGCCGAGATGCGTATGGATGACCATTTGCGCAGGATTGTCTGTCGGCGGTCCATATGCTTTCAATGCGGTGGACGAGGGGATGACAACACCGACAAGCATTTGAGGAAGCCGCTGAACGTCGGAAAAAATTCCCAGAACCGTATACGCGATGTTATTGATGAACACGACAGGTGTGTTGTCGACGCGACTTACTCCCAAAAGCCGAGCTGCACCCGCGCCAAGAACACATACGCGTTCACCCCGTCTTTGATGAAAGCGGCCGTACAGCTTGCCGGCTTCGAGTGTAGGCTCCATGGCATTGAGGGCTCCCGGCGAGGCTGCGAACACGCTGATTCGGGAGACGCTGGAACCGGAAGCAATCGGGCTCGTGGCGACCACGGGGGTTCTTAGAGGGACGCTCCACCAGACTCCGGCGGCAGTGACCCCGTTAAGAGACTCAACGCGCTGATCGGCATCAGCGGGGAAGTCAACGGCGCCGGTACCGCCTGCTTGTGTCGTGTCGTTCACAGTTACAGTTGTGGCCTGAAGCACACTGAACGATTTGCCGATCTGCCCCGTAGCGGTAGATGTCAGGCCGAGGACCGCTACAAATGATCCCACTCCGAGGATGGTCCCGAGCGTGGTAAGTGCAGATCTTCCCGGACGCTGAAGGATTCCGGTCAAGGCTTCTGAGAGGAGATCCCGGAACAGCAGGAACGATGGCTCAACAGCGTCCCGTTGACGGCGGCGAAATATCCGACTCATTGTTCCACCGGACCTTCGTCTATAAGCCGACCGTCACGCATCGTAACGATACGCTTGGCGCGTGCGGCAACGCCGGGATCATGGGTGATGATGATGACCGTAAAACCCTCGGAATGCAGGCGCTCGAACAGTTCCATGACCTCAGCCGAGGTTCCGCTGTCCAGGTTCCCTGTCGGCTCGTCACATAGCAACACGTCGGGACGATTCGTCAAAGCCCGTGCTATTGCAACCCGCTGCCGCTCGCCGCCGGAGAGAGTGGGCGGTAGTGCATCCAATCGATGACCGAGCCCCACTCGGCGCAGTGCTTCAGCGGCGCGAGCCTGACGAGCACGTCGATCTCGGCTTACATAAAGCTGAGAGAGTGCCACATTCTCTGTCGCAGTGTGATAGGGGAGGAGATGGAATGACTGGAAGACGAAGCCGATTTTCCGGCCCCGCAGGGCCGTTCGATCTCTCTCCTTGAGCCGGGCTACGTCGATGCCCCCCAGCTTGTAAGTGCCTTGGGTTGGACGATCGAGCAGTCCAAGGAGATTGAGCAAGGTGGACTTACCCGAACCGGACGGCCCCACGATGGCGAGGAAATCGCCCTGGCGCACGGTGAGGTCGGTGGTGTGCAGGGCATGGACGGAAACTGGACCAGGATATGTCTTGGCTACGCCGGTAAGCCTGATAACGGGCTCCACGGCATCATCAAGAGCTACTCCACCGTCTGCATGGTCCCGCCTTGAGTGCGTTCCCTCGGTCACTGGCCGATCACCACTCGGTCACCTGCGCGGAGTGCCCCAGTTGAGACAGGCTCCACTTCGACATCTCCGTTGGCGGAGACGCCGGCCGTGACCTGAACCGTGTGCTGGGTACCGTCAGATGCAACGACAGTCACGGTGGCCTTGGTGTCTGCACCGGAATCGATCGCTGCTTCCGGCACCGTCAGTACCGGTGCGGACGTAGCCGCCGCCGTGATCGTGATCCTCACGTTCTGGCCGTCCAGACGCTTGTCCCAGGCCTTGGCCGTGACCACCAGCGGACGATACGGATTACCGTCGTTGACCGCTGCGCCGGCACTCTGGTCGGACTGGTCACCCGAACCAGTAGAAACCTGGCCGTCATTATGCTTGTCACCAGGGGTGATCAACGAACCAACGGACGCCACAGTGCCGGATGCGCTCAGCCCCAACGACTCAGAAGTGATGTTGGCCCGCATGCCAGGTTTCACCAGTGAGCCCTGACTCGGATCGAGGTACCCAGTGAGCTTGAGTCCCCCTGTCGACAGGGACACGACCGCACCGTTGACCTTGTCGCCCGTGGCCACCGGAAGTGCTGTGATGCGCGCCGGGAGTGAGGGTACGAATGCCATCTCGGACGCCGGCACCATAACTCCGTCTTGAGCAACTGCCTGGTTGTAGGCCGTCTGATCCTGCTGGAGTTGTTGCTGCGCTTGAGGCAACTGCTGTTGTTCTGATGCGCCGGAACCGGTGGGCATCCCTGAATGCCCGTCAGGTGACGGGCTGCCTCCGGGATTTGCTGTTCCCCCAGCCGAAGCCGCGGGTGAAGCAGTGCTCGCTGACGCAGGAGACGGCAGAGGCCCCCCGCCCCCTTGGCGCAGCCGCTGCACCAGTTGTTCTTGCTGGTCGAGGGCTTGCTTGGCCTGCTGCACGGCCTGTTGAGTCTGAGCTCCGGTGATGGGCGCAGGGTAGTTCATCGAACGGTACAGGCGGGCGACGGCAGTCTTGGTCGCCGAACCGAAATACCCTGTGGTGTCACCACCGCTGTAGCATCCAAGCCCCCGCAGCGCCCTCTGCAGCTGCGCAATATCAGCACCAGACTCGCCCGGCACCATGTCTCTGTAAGTAGGTACGGCTCCCGGGAGTACGTATATGGGCCGACCGGAAACCTCAGCGATGGGTTGCGCTGCCGATACGCTGTCGCCTTGATGGAGTAGCACCCGGGTGACGACCATTGAGGTGCCTCCGGGATTCGTTCCGCCTGATTCGGATGCCGTGGCAGCAACCGATGTGGGCGTCACTGAGACTTGCTTACCGTCGGAGAAATCTCCTCGCAACACGACGGTGTTCGCCAGGACCTGCGATGCCACGGGTGCAGTGATCACACCGGCTTTGGGGGCCTTCGCGTCTGCTGCCACCTGGGCGGGCGACTTGACAAGCATGGCGCCCCCAAGACCCCCACCAGCCACGAGGAGCGCAGCGCAGGCCAGTGCCACGACCCTCCGTCGCCGTCTCGTCAAGTTCGACGGGGGCATCGGAGTCGCTATTTCTTGGTGCACCTGCGGTTCGGCAGTGTCGGGTATGCGCAAGCCATGCATGCTTGGTAGCTCATCATCTATGTTCTGGCTCTCCGCTCCTTCGGCCAGTTTCGTCATCTTGTCCTCGCTTGTTTGCTTGTGGCCACACCTATCGGAGCGCGGATGTGCTATTCGAACGAGATCTCAGTCATTGGTGAGCCGCACAGCGTAGATCAATCAGGAAGCATCATGGAGTAGCGGCCACGGAGAACCGGAGTACCCCCTAGGGTGCGGGCGACGCGGCGGCACCCACGATCTGTGCGACGTGTTGCATCTGATTGTGCAAATCCACTTGGGTCTGCTTGAGCTCTTCCGCGTGTGCGTCGATCTGTTGGTTCTGATACGCCGTCTCTACTGCCGTCCAGATACCTACCAGATTCGCCTTCTGCGCACAATGCCAGGACGCAGTAGCCGTAGCGATCTCCTGAGACGTCGCATAGGCCGAGCCCCATCGTGCGTCACCGATTGCGTCGAACGTGGTGTTGTACTGATAACCTTGTGCGCGCATGCACTGTGACCATTTGCCTTGGGCTGCAATAACCCTTGGATCTTGCTGGCTGATCTGGAACGAAGAGGCCTGAATACTGGCGGGCAGGTTCGGCTGCCCAACGTGTTTGTCGGCTCCAGCGATCGCTCGATTCGCCTGGCCGGCACAACCGCCTTGTGGAACCGAAGCACCGTCGAAATGTTTGAGGGTGCCTCGGGAAGTAGCGCCTATCAGCACGGATTTTTCGGCGTCCGACAGACGTCGCCCCCGATGCTTGGGCATCGACCTCGGATCATTCTGAGTCATGTGGAAGCCGTATTGCTGGGCTATGCGCAGTGATGCCGGTGTGCCGTAGCGCCGAGAATTTGTTCCTGAATTGTCAGGGTTCAGTAGTGGAGGCAGCGTCAAATCGAACCCATATTTCTTCATGCAGCGTTCTTCGAGGATCGTCAGAGCATTCTCCTCTTGGTCCACATCGCTGCTCTGCATCAGGTAGGCGTCGATGGGCAGGGTCAGACCGACAGTGTCCGTGATTTTGGAGACGGTCGATACTCCAGGAATTGTGGAGATTGCAGGCTTCGGGGCCCCTGATGCCTGGCCGGCCTTGGGCGTGGATTCCGCGCACGCCGTCGTGCCGAGGAGAATCGCGAGGGCGATCGCTGCCTGACCTGCCAAATTCATACGCGAAATCTTCATCTACTACCTTGAACTAGTGGCCGCGTTGTCGGTCTCGGCGCCGACGAACAGAGACCGACAACAGGCCAATTGCTTTCTCTACGAGAGAATCCACTGCGTTGAGGGCCGATCAAATCCTCATCGCTGGGGTGACTCGTTCTACTTGAAGATGCCGACCTCGACAGCGGCATCTTCGTTGTAGGTGTAGTGAAGCGGGCCGCCCTGGCCGTCATAGATCCAGTCGTGGTTTCCGGAGTAGCCGGAGTTGTACCACACCGTTCCGCCGCCGTTCTCCCAGTACTCGGACTCTCCGGCCGTGGCGTTGTTCTTCACCGCCTGCCCGGAGCCGGTTCCCGTGCCGGAGAAGAAGGTCTGACCAGACAGATTCGACCAACTTCCTTCCCCTCCCCACTTAGCCCCGGTTCCAGTGTTGTAGTAGTAGAGGCAGAACGGCTGACTGCCCGAATAGAGGCTGCACCGTCCGGTTACGGTGTTACCGGAGGACTGGGTGCCGCTGGCTGCTGCCGGCGAAGTGGCGAAGGCCAGCGCCGCCACGCTGAGAGCAGATATACCGACAGCCATTGTCTTGAGCTGCATGAAGTACGCCCTTCTTCTGTGATGTTCTTTTACCGATCCATGTCGACGAGAGGCGGAGCGCGTCGCGTGCTGTCGAAAGCGCCAGGAGCCCGCCCGGTCGCCCAAGACGAGTCACCGCACGCGACCTGACCACCTGTCGAAGACCACTCATCGGCATCGTTGTCCGAAAGTGTCTCGAAATGCCTGACATATATTCGAACGTCGTGTTCGATGCCGAGTGATCTTGACAGAACAACTGAGCCCACGTCAACCACACCTTCTACACGGGTGTTTAGGGCATGTGACCTTCGGCCGCCCTTAGCATCTGATGCACGGCTGGAGTGCCCTTAGTTAGCGTGCTTCATGGGGAATAGTTCGCCGGCTCGCTCATCGACTGTTGATGAGGAGCGCGCGACCTCGTGGCGTCGCGGGTGTTGTGGCGCAGGCTGGCGGCGATGTTTGCTCCCGGCGAGGCGGAGGGCGTCGTTGACGGGGCTGCGCCAGGTGGCGATGGCGTGGGGGCGGCGCCGGTTCGCGACTGGGGTGCACCCTCAGCGAACGTTCCGTTTTACGGCCATGACGTAGTGTGCGTGCCGGTCAACGGCTTGCAGATCGATGACTCTCCGCCTTGGTCGCGGCTGGTTGAGGGATGCCTGCTGCTGTGGCCCTCGCGCGTCCGAGGGCAACCGTTCACCTCGATCAGCTTCGGCATGGTGGCGAGGGCCGGCCCGCGCCCGTGGGCGGTGCCGCCGGCGGTTTGCCCGCGCCTTCGAAGTCCCGGCCCAGAGTAAGGACCATGGGGTCTCTTCTGCCCGTGCCCGTGCCCGTGCCGTGTAGGGCCGAGACGGGCAACCTCATCGCTGCGGCGAGGGTGCGGGCCTGGTCCGCGTGGTTGGGGGCATAGACGAGGGTGGTGGTTGCGGTGACGGTGGTGGGACCGCCGTTGCTGGTCCGCAGGAAGCCCTCGTCGTTCTGCATCCAATTCAGCACCGCCTGGGCCTGTCCACTTGTACCGCTACCGTTGAGCACGGTGACGCGAACATCGATCGGCTTGGCCTTGGCCCCGTGGAGCACAGTGGCCGAGGCACTGCCGGCCCGGCGCCGGAGAGTGGAACCGGAGGGGTGAACTGAGGGGGTACAAGTCGCCGCAGCCGTAGCGGACGCGGCTGCATGCGTGGCGCCCCCCTTACCGCCGCCGTTGAGCAGGATGTATCCGCTGACGCTGCCGCCCAGAGCCAGGAAGCACAAGGATCCGATGAACCAGCGACTCGTACCACGGCTGGAGTTGCGCCGACGAGCACGCCTGCCCTGACCTGCGCCGCCGTGGCGCTCACCTCGTGCGTGGGCTGTGGGCTTCGAACGCGAATGGGCTGCCACGCCGCCGGCGGAAGCCACAGGCTCGATGGAGTCCCCCGCAGGCCACCGTCCGTCGGGCGTCCCCTCATCCGGGAGCCGCAGCCGCCACTCGCCGCTGACAGGGTCGAGCATCCACTGGTCCGCCGGGTCGGTGCGGTCGATCCAGCCGGGGTCCCGACCCGAGGCGCGGGGGCTGAACTCGCCTCGCACGTTCATGCCTCTCCCTCTTCGAGTCCCCGGACTTCCCGATGCCCGTGATCGATTCAGTTGCTCACGCCACTACGGAGTCGTACACGTCGCTGTAGGGTACGTAGTACACCACTCGTCCTTCTCCCTACACGGGGACGTCGCCGACTGACAGCCCTCATCACAGGTCGACGACGAGCCAGCAGAAGGGCGTTCGCGGTGCGGCACCGCCATCCCGCAGTTGAGACAAGCGCCGACGTCGGCCGGACGGGAGACAGGGGCGAGCGCGAACCGCGGCTCCAGCCGCTGGACGATCGGGCACCCCGTGGAAGGGGAGCGGCCGAACAGCGAAACCAACTGCCGCATCGCCAAGTTGGTGCGAAAATGATCCCGACCATCAGCCCCCGCTCGACCAGCGGCAACGACTACGGCGGCCCCGAAGTGTGCCGTTGCCGGCCTGCTTCCGCACCACCTTCAACAGGCGCGCGAATCGTGTGACCCGAGGCCCAGGGAACGCCCCTGGTTACGTCAAGATCATGTCATGTCGGCGCGGAGGCGCCAACCCACCCGTGGCAGACCCGGGAGACGGTCTAGGCCGTCACCGGTCTCGACATCCACCAAGCCGGCTCAGTCAGGTTGCCGATAGAGATCAAAATCGTAGATCAATGGTCTTGACGTTAAGCTGCTCGGCCGGGCAGAGTGATCAACGAAATACTAACGACTCGCTACTGGTGGGGGTAATCGTGTACGTCAAGAAGGCAATTGGTGCGCTGGCCTTTTCGGCCGCTCTGTTGGTTGGTTCCACTACCGCGGCATCGGCGGCCACCCATGACTCATCGGACCACTACGGCCACACTGGGCGGTGCGCAAGTGACTCGGTATGCCTGTATTACAGCTCCGGGGAGAGCGGTGCCTTCTTGCAGACCCATGAATTGGTCCAGATATCGGACCTCGCCGGCTATAAATTCAATTCCGCCGGGGCTGGAGCTGGTCAAGCAGTCAAGAATAACGCGGCCTCGGCCGAGAACAACCTCGTTCTAGGCTGCGAACTGCACGTCTTCTACAACAGCAACTTCGGCGGCAACGAAGACTATCTGGAAACTGGCTCCTACGGGCAGCTTTACTACACCTACAACGAAGACGCCTCCATTATTCAAAAGTGCCCGTAATGAGAGCCTCTTGGGAAGCGTAGTGCGGCAAGACTCGGCCCCCGATCCAAACGGGCCGTATTTCATTGAGTAATCAATTGGCCATTGCGGAGGAATGCCCCCGCAATGGCCAATGCTATTGAGGGTCAATGCTGTTGAGAGGGTCAGGGGATCATGAGGCGAGTATTTGCAGCGGCTTCAATTACTTCCGTGCTAATCATTCTCACATCCGGATGTGCGCACGGTGGGGCCGGCTCGGATAGTGGCGTGGGCGCGCCAACTCCGGAGGTGGCGCCCAGGTCTGGCAGCGGCAGTGAGAACCCACTTTACCTACCCGTGGAACGGTATCTACCGACGGAACGCGATCGGCATGATGTAGCAATGGCTGAGTGGCTACTGGCAAACGACTGCATGCGTGCAGCTGGAGTAGCCCCGGTACCTTTTTACGGAGGGGGCGAAGACCTGACATCGGATCCCTACCGTGTTGCTCGAAGATATGGTCCGATTGTTGAAGCGCAAGTGTCGCGGTACGGCTATCACCTTCCTCCTGACTGGCTCGGTGATCATAAATCCAGCGCTTTCAAGCCGATGACGCCCGCACAGAAAAGAGTTTGGTACGGGTCCGCTAACGGCCTTTCGCCCGAAGGCTGCCAGTTCAAGGCGATAAGAAATCTGACACAAAATGGGAAATTGAAAGTCGACGCCCCCATTGCGCAGCAGATCAAAAGCGACAGCTTCGCGAAGTCACTCAAAGATAAACGTGTCGTGCGAGTTACGTCGGCTTGGTCTAGATGCATGTCCGCCTACGGCTTCGAGTTCACAAGCCCTCTGGATGCACTTTCGAAGGCGAACATAGATACAGCCGCTCCCACTGAGTCGGAAATGACTACAGCAGAAGATGATTATCATTGCAAGATATCGACCGGGCTAATCTCGAAATGGCAAAGCGTGGAAACGTCGATAGAGGATCGAGAAATTGCTCATGACGCCCATGCGCTCTCGCAGGAAAGATCTGGGATAAAGAACATGGTTGCCGCGTCTCATGCCATTATGGCGGCACACGGCAAGTGATCTGACCTCGCGCTTCCATGAAGCGGCCGTCCGGCGGGCGGCGAGGAAAGCAGAAAGTGCCTCTGGTCATCGAGAATGAGGATTGCCGAGGTCCTTGTTCCTGCTGAAACCAGAGGCACGGTTCGCCCGTCTCATGAGTGACGTGATGTCATGTCCGTGGCGAGGCAAGGGGCCCCGGAGAGAAGATAGGCACGGTGCCGGTGATCGCGTCGTTGTCGAGACCCGTGAGAACCGAGCGAGACCGCGCGTGCCCCGACATCATTGCCTCTCCCTTCCGCACTGGAGCAACTGGGCTCCCCGACCGATCCCCTGACCTCAAGCGATGCCGTTGGCCTGCGGCATGCGGACGGTGACGCGCTGGACGCGGCGATCAACGCGTATCTGCAAGCCAGAACGCCGCCGCCGCCGGCCGATCCGGAGGCGGAGAAAGGGATGGTGCGACGGTGATCGCGGTCGCGGCAAGGTGGTCCGCGGATCGCGTTTCAGACGGATTGGGTCGATGGGGCAGGGGTGGCGTCTGGGCGCGTCCGGGGCGGCCCCTCAGTGTCGACTTAGGGCACACGGAGGGCACGCCCCCTCAGATCGGCCTAGACAATAAACAAACCCCAGGCTGCTGACCTGGGGTTTCTCTCTGGAGCGGGTGACGAGAATCGAACTCGCGCTCTCAGCTTGGGAAGCTGATGTTCTACCATTAAACTACACCCGCGTAAGTACGGACATGACCCTCACGGAGCCGGTGTCCGGACCTTGCTCACTGTACATCATCGCAGACCCCCGGTGCCCAGAGTCCGGGGGTCTGCGTCGTTTCCCGGGGTGGGATCGGGCTGCGGGCGAGCGCAGTTGGGGCGTACCGTGGAGGCCTCGCGGAGGGCTCGGGGGAGGCCGGAGCGCCGCCTGGAGAGTCGTCTCTTTGATCCCGTAATGTGGCTTTTGTCGTCAGGGCCGTACGCCCGACGAGGCTCTTGGGGAAGGGACTTGAGGGACTTGATGGAACGCACTGTCGTCCGTTGCGCGGACGGGCACGTCTTCAGCACCGCTTCGTTCCCGATGCAGCAGGCCGACCGGCTCGGCCCCGGCCGGCTCATGAGGTGCCCCCGGTGCGCCCGGCTCCGCAGCGTGGTGCCGGTCGCCCTGGAGAAGCGCTAGCCGAGGACCGCCGCTGTTCGAAGGCGTGAGCCGTCACCGGGCGCGCGGAGTCGTCACGATTGTCACGGCTGCGCGCGCCTTGCGTATCCTCGCTACGTGCTTCTCTCAGACAAGGACATCCGGGCCGAGATCGACGCCGGGCGGGTACGGATCGATCCCTACGACGAATCCATGGTGCAGCCGTCGAGCATCGATGTCCGGCTGGACCGTTACTTCCGGGTGTTCGAGAACCACCGGTACCCGCACATCGACCCCTCGGTCGAGCAGCCCGATCTGACCCGGCTGGTCGAGCCGGAGGGCGACGAGCCGTTCATCCTGCACCCCGGTGAGTTCGTGCTCGCCTCGACGTACGAGGTCATCACGCTGCCCGACGACCTCGCCTCGCGGCTGGAGGGCAAGTCGTCGCTCGGGCGGCTCGGGCTCGTCACGCACTCCACCGCCGGGTTCATCGACCCCGGCTTCAGCGGGCACGTCACGCTCGAGCTGTCCAATCTCGCCACCCTCCCGATCAAGCTCTGGCCGGGGATGAAGATCGGGCAGCTGTGCATGTTCCGGCTCAGTTCGCCCGCCGAGTTCCCGTACGGCAGCGAGCGCTACGGCTCCCGGTACCAGGGGCAGCGCGGGCCGACCGCCTCGCGGTCCTACGTCAACTTCCATCGGACCCAGGTGTGAGGGCCACGGCGACATGAGTGAAGTGCGGGAGAACCTGACCTACGAGGCGTTCGGCGTCGCCATCCGGGAACTGGCGCAGACGATCGCCGACGACGGGTACGAGCCCGACATCGTGCTCAGCATCGCCCGGGGCGGGGTGTTCGTCGCGGGCGGGCTCGCCTACGCCCTGGACTGCAAGAACATCCACCTCGTGAACGTGGAGTTCTACACCGGGGTGGGGACCACCCTGGAGATGCCGGTCATGCTGGCGCCCGTACCCAACGTGATCGACTTCTCCGACAAGAAGGTCCTGATCACCGACGACGTCGCCGACACCGGCAAGACGCTCAAGCTCGTCCGCGACTTCTGCCTCGACACCGTCGCCGAGGTGCGCTCCGCGGTGATCTATGAGAAGTCCCACTCCCTCGTGAAGTGCGAGTACGTCTGGAAGCGCACCGACGACTGGATCAACTTCCCGTGGAGTGTCGAGCCCCCCGTGGTCAGGCGGGCCGGGCAGGTGCTCGACGCCTGAGCGCATCGGGCGCGTGAGCAGGGGATCACGCGGTGGTGGCCGGGCGGATGTCGTCCAGGCTGCCGACGGTCGTCACCGGCGGTGGAGGCGACGGTGTGGGCACCTGGACGAGCAGCGGGACGTAGACCATCTCGCCGTGCCTGAACTCGGCCTTCCAGGACGTCCGGTAGCACACGACGGCGGTCGGGTCGCGCGTCGTCGCATAACACCGAGGTGCCGACTTCGCGGGCGCGGGCGCGGCCCGGGCGTCCGTGGGCGCGGCCCAGACGCCTGTCGGTGCGGCCCAGGCGCCGAGGGCCAGGCAGCAGGAGGCCGCGGTTAGAAGGCCGGCGATCCGTGAGGCTGTCTTCTGCATGGTCGTCACCCCTCGGAGTGCTGGGTCTCAGCGCTCGGAATGGTGGAGCTTGCGGGCGGCTTCCTGCCGGGTGTGGACGCCGAGTTTGGCCAGTACCGCGCCCACGTGGTGACCGGCGGTCTTGGGCGTGATGTAGAGGCGGGCGGCGATCTCGGCGTCCGACAGGCCCTCGTGCAGCAGCTTGAGGACGTCCATCTCCCGGAGGGTCAGCCCGTACGGATTGGCGCGGGTGGCGGCCCGCGGGCCGCGCCGGACCGGGCGGACGCCGCGGGCACGCATCACGGCGCGGGTGCGCGCCACGGCCGGCCGGGCGCCGAGGGCCTCGAAGGCGGCCAGGGCCTCGTGCAGCGCGGGCGCGTCCCCGGACAGGCGGACCAGCGCGGCCTGGTACGGGCAGCCGAGCCGGTCCCACCGGACCGCGGCGCCCGCCCAGTCGCCGGCCAGCTCCAGCGCGCAGGGTCCGGCCGCGGGCACCTGCGGGGGCGCTCCTCCGACGCGGCGGATCCAGCAGGCCAGCGGCCCGGACAGCCAGGGATGGGTGCGTCCGGCCAACGCGTCCAGACCGTGCTGCGCCTGCGTCCGCACCCGCTCGTGGTCACCCGCCAGCCAGGCCGCCTCCACCCGGGCCTCCCACCCCAGGCCCGTGTCCAGCAGGCAGTCGGCGTCGACCAGGTTCGCCGCCCGCTCCAGCAGCGGCCACACCTGGCCCTTGCCCTGCCGGGCCCGCACCAGGCCCTGGACGGTCAGGGCCAGGGCGCGGACGACCGGGGGCGAGCTGGGATGGGACAGCACGTTCTGTGCGGCGTCGGCGGCCTCGCTCCACAGGCCCCGGGCCAGCAGCCCCCAGCTTCCCCAGGCCCGCGTGCACAGCAGGTACGACAACAGGTCGCGGTCGAGGCAATAGGCTTCCGCCCGGTCCACGGCCGCGGTGGTCCCGGCGGTGTCGCGCTTGAGCGCGGTGAACCAGCACATGGTGAGCGCCATGAGGCCCGCGTCCTCCGGCAGATGCCGCGCCATGGCGTGGGTCACCGCCTGTTCGCACTCCGTCCAGCCGGAGTCCTCGCTCAGCATGCGTGCCGCCGCGGCGTGGAAGCGCGCCTGCGCGACCACCCCGGCATCCCCGAAGCGCTCACCCAGAGCGATCGCCCTCGCGGCGTAGGCGTCGGTCACCGTGACCGCCTCGTGCCGGTAACAGGCCAGCTGGCACAGGTTCAGGTACGCCCGGGCCAGCTCCCGGCTCGGCCGCAGCTCTTCGAGCACCCGCACCGCGTCCAGGCCGGTCCGCCTGGCCTCCACGGCCCGCCCGTCGGGCCACAGCCACCACGACAGCCACCGCAGGTCCTCGCCCTCGCGCAGCCGGTCACCCAGGGCGCGGCGCAGCGTCACCGCCCTGCGGCGGGAGGCGACCCCCTCGTCCAGCCGGCCGGACAGGAGGCAGGCCTGCGAGTGGCCTTCCAGCAGGGAGCTCTGCCGGTCGGCCGGCAGGCGGTCTGCGTACCGCAGGGCGCGGGCGTACTGCGCGGCGGCCTCCCTGTGGGCGCCCAGCGCGGCGGCACGGGCGGCCGCGGCGGGCGCGAACTCCAGTACGGCGGCCGCGTCCCCGGCACCTTCGGCGTGGTCGGCGAGCAGCGTCAGATCGTCCGCGGCGACCGGGCCGGACCGCATCGCGGCGAGCGCCTGCCGGTGCACCCGCAGACGGTAGGCGGCGGGGACGGAGTCCAGCACCGCCAGCCGGGTCAGCTCGTGACGGAACTCGGCCGTCTGCCCGTCGGTCCGTACGATTCCGCCGGCCACGGCCTCGTCGAGCGCCTCCTCGCAGGACGGCAGCATGCCGGCCAGCAGCGGCAGCGAGGCCCGGCGCCCCAGGACGGAGAGCATGTCGACGACCTCGCGCGCCGCGGCCGACAGGCCGGCCAGGCGGCCGGCGACGGCCTCGCGCACCGTGGCCGGGATGGACTCGGCGGGGGCGGCGAGGATCTCGGTGACGATGAACGGGTTGCCGGCGGACACCTGATACAGATGCTCGGCGTCGACGGCGTGCCCGGCGGCCAGCCGGGCCACGGCCCGTCGGCTCAGCGGGGCGAGGTCGTGGCGGTACACCCATGGATAACCGGCCAGGGTGCCGAGGAGAGCGGTCACGTCGTGGGTGCGGCCGATCTCGTCGTCGCGGTAGCTGACCACCAGCAGCACCGGAACGCTCGGCAGGCGCCGGGCCAGATACCGCAGCAGGTCCATCGTGGCCTCGTCGGCCCAGTGGACGTCCTCCACGACGAGCAGGCTGGGATAGGACCCCAGATCGGCGAGCAGGCAGTCGAAGACCTCGTCGGGACGGCAGGCGCCCGCCAGCGCGCCGGTCAGCGCGGTGCGCACCGCCTGGCCCAGGCGCGGAGCCAGGTCCACCAGGGGGCCGAGGGGACGGGGCGTGGCCAGCGGGTCGCAGGCGCCGACCAGCACCCGGATCTGGGGACCGGCCAGCCGGGTCAGACGGTTGACGACGGCGGTCTTTCCGATGCCGGCCTCACCGCGCACAAGGACGAGACGTCCAGGGCCGCTTACGGCGTCCTGCAGGTGGCCGGTGAGGTCCTGGAGCACGGTCTCTCGCTCCAGCAGGTCCATCACCCGCCAGTTTCCCTCTGTGACCCGAGCCGCGCAAAAGATCCAGAGGATCAAGAAGGGGCGGCGGGTGGGGCGTCGCCCCGGTTTCTTGGGTGGGATGTGGGGTGCGCCGGGTGGAACTTGGGGCGTCCACCCGATGTGCCCCCCGGGGGCGTCAGAGCATGCTCGAAAAGAGTCCAACCCGGCCGGTTGTCAAGTCACGAGATTTCGGCGAATGACGCGGGCGGAGTGGCGGGGCCCAATAAGCCCTGAATCGGCACAATCACGTAGCCCTCGAAAAGGAATCGTCATGATCCACAAGATCGCAAAGCGTACCGCGGTGCTGACCGCATCGGCCGCTCTGGCCGCGGGCGGGGCCCTGACGCCCTCCACCGCGTTCGCCGCCCCGACGCCCACGGTTGCGCACGTGACGGCACCGAGCGACAACGGCGGAGGCAACAACAACAATAACAACAATAATAACGGCGGGGGTGGAAACAACAACAATAACAACAACAACGGCCGAGGCGGAAACAACAACAACAATAACAACAACAACCGACACAAGGGACATCGGAACAACAACAACAATAACAACAACAACGGCGGCGGGGCGAACAACAACAACAATAACAACAACAACGGCGGCGGGGCGAACAACAACAACAATAACAACAACAACGGCGGGGGCGCGAACAACAACAACAATAACAACAACAACGGTGGGGGCGCGAACAACAACAACAATAACAACAACAACGGCGGCGGGGCGAACAACAACAACAATAACAACAACAACGGCTGAACGTCACAGTCCGGCGGCCGGTGGTGCGTATGCACCCGGCCGCCGGACTGTTCTGTGTCCGGAACTCAGTTCTGGTGGCAGTTGATGTTCTGGTTGCCGGTAAGCGTGTTTCCCGACCCGTCCTGGCCCTTTGTGTAGCAGACCTGGAAGTTGATGAGCGACTTGCCCAGGAGCGGGAAGAGTCCGCCCCCGCCGCCTTGGGTCTGGGTGTCGCCGTTGTTGTTATTGTTATTGTTGTTCGGCCCGCCGCCGCCATTATTGTTGTTATTGTTGTTGTTATTCGGGCCGACACCGTTGGTGTTGACGTTGTTGTTCGTGGTGGTCTCGCTGTTGCCGGCCTTCTGACCTTGTCCGGCCGACGCTGCCTGGTCGGCGAGGTGCAGCAGCGGGAGGTTGCCCAGGAGCGCGATGAGTCCCCCGTCGGTCTGGGCTGCCTGTGCGCCGCCGGCGCTGAAGAGGATCGCCGCCGTCGCAGCGGCGCTGATCGTGGCGATTCTCTTGGCGAGTTTCATTCGGCCAGCCTTTCGTCGTCCCTGGTGCCGGTCTCGGCTCGGTGGACAGGATGGCGACGGCGGCCACGGATCGATTGCCGGGCACGCTGCAGTGGCCGCCTTTTCCCCCGTACAGCCGCAGAACTTCCGTCACGCCGGCCATGACGAACACATGTGTGAGGGCCCCCGGCTGCGGCGTCGGGGGCCCTTGGCGCCGGCTGGGGAAGCCGAACGGCCCCGTCCCCTGCCGGCAGCAGCGCAATCAGGCCTTGGCGTTGTTATTGTTGTTCGCCGGGTTTCCGGCGTTGTTGTTGTTATTGTTGTTCGGCCCGCCGCTCAAATTGTTGTTGTTGTTATTGTTGTTGTTCGGGCCGGCGCCATTGTTGTTGGTGTTTGTGTTGGTGATCGTCTGAGTGCTGCCGGTGTCGCCCTTTCCGCTCACTCCCATGGAATGAGCGAGCTGGGCTTGTGCGCCGCCGGCGCTGAAGAGGATCGCCGCCGTCGCAGCGGCGCTGATCATGGCAAAACTCTTGGCGAGTTTCATTCGGCCATGCCTTTCGTCGTCCCTGATGCCGAGTCTCGGCTCGGTGGACAGGATGACGACGGCAGCCGCGGAACGATTGCGGGGCCACGCTGCAGTGGATGCCTTTTCCCCCGTACAGCCCCCGACAGCCCCCGTACAGCGCAAATGAGAAGGGCCCCGGCTGCCTCGCCGGGGCCCTTTCGTGTGCCATGCCTCGAGGACTAGAACGTCCCCAGCTTCACTATGGACAGCAGCGCGATCAGCTGGAGCGCCGACGCGCCCAGCGCCTTCGGCCAGGGCAGGTCGTGGGAGCGGGAGACCATCAGGGTCAGCAGGGCGCCCGCGCCGATCCAGGTGGCCCAGCCGAGCAGCTGCACGAAACCGGCGTCGCCGCCGAAGAACATGGCGAAGACCAGGCGGGGCGCGTCCGTGAGCGCCGTGATCAGCATGGACAGGCCGACCGTCGGCTGCCAGGCGCCGTCGCCGCCCAGCTGGCGGGCCAGGGTGTGGGTGACCACGCCCAGGATGAACAGGCCGAGCACCATCACGACCGCCGTGATCAGCACGATCGGCACCGCGTTGGAGAGCGTGGCGCCGATCGCGTCCTGGCGGGCGCCGTCGAAGCCGAACACGGCCAGCAGGCCGTAGAGGAAGGTGGTGATGAGCGCCGGGGCCCACATCGTGTAGTCCCGCATGCGCAGGAAGGTCTGGTTGGGGGAGAGGACGATCCCCCTCAGCAGGTCCTTCCAGTGCAGCGGCGGGCCCAGCGGAGCCGCGGGCGCGGCGGCCGAGCCGGCCTGGTAGGTCGCGCCCTGCGTGTAGCCGGCGGCCTCGTCGATGGAGAACGCCTGGGTGTGACCGGGGTTGTTCGCCGCGTACGGGTCCTGGCCCGCGCCGCCAGGGTGGCCGCCGTCGCCGAAGTACTCCGGCCCGTCCCCGGCCGCCGGGCCCGGGTAGCCGTAGGGCTGCCCCTGCTGCGCGTACGGCTGCCGGCCAGGCTGCGGGTACGACTGCTGCGGGTACGGCCGCTGCGGCGCCTGCGGATAGCCGTACGAGGGCCCCGAGGGCTGCCCGTACGGCGCTCCCGGCTGCCCGTGCTGCGGTCCGGGCCGGCCGTACGACGGTCCCTGCGGCGCCTGCTGTCCTTGGGGGGTGCGGTTGTCCCGGCCCCCGCGTCCGATCCTGAATCCAGCCACGTCATCGAACGTACCCGGTCCCGGAGAGTGACGTGCCCGGCCCGGGCGTCCGGGCCGGGCTTTGCGGCCGACCTGTGACATCCCCTAAGGGACCGTCAGGGCAGGTCCCCGGGGATTTCCAGGGGCCCTGCCCCGCCGGGCCTCAGGGATGCGCCCCGTCCGTCGGTTCCGGGACGTCAGTCCAGGAAGGCGCCGCCCACCATCGGCAGCCGCACGGCACCGGACGTCGTCGGGACCGTGGCGGTGCCGCGGAGCAGGACCGCGCCGTTCACCAGGCCGATCCCCAGCTCCGCTCTGCCGTCGCCGGTGAGGTCGCGCAGGCGGACGGTGTAGCCGAACTCCGCGTCCGTGGTGGCCGGGGCGGCGCTCGTCTCGGGGATCCAGGACGAGCGGTTGCCGCTCAGGCCCCCGGAGCCGCCGCGGAAGACGTGCACGCCGCCCTGGTCCTCGGTGCCGTCGACGTCCTCCAGGGGTACGCCGACCGCGAGGTCCGCGTAGCCGTCACCGTTGGTGTCACCGGCCGAGACGGCCGCTCCGAAGTCGTCGTCGGCCTCGGGGGTGCCGGAGACGCCCGCGGTGGCCTGGGTGAACGTGGTGGAGCCGCTGGGGCCCGAGGCCCCGCCGCGCCACACGGTCACCGCGCCCTTGCCGTGGTCCTGCTCGGGCAGGCCGAGGGCGATGTCGCCGTAGCCGTCCTTGTCGAAGTCGCCGATGGCCGCGTCCCAGGCGCCTACCGGCAGCGTCTTGGAGGCACCGGAGACCAGACCGGAGGAGGAGCCCTTGAGGAACCAGGCGCGCTGCTTCGGAGTGGTGCTCGCGGCGTCGGGGAACTGCTCGCCGACGACGACGAGGTCGGTCCTGCCGTCGCCGTTGACGTTGCCGGCCACGAGCCGGGAGGAGTACCAGCCCGCGTCCGTCTTGTCGATCACGCTGACGGTTCCGGTGTGCCCGGCCTTGGTGAAGGGGCCCCGGTACAGGAAGGCTTCCAGCCCGCCGACGACCGCGATGTCGGGCGAGCCGTCGCCGGTGAAGTCGCCGGTGGCGAGGGAGCCGCCGAAGTGCGCCTCGGAGGTGTTGGCACGGCCCTTCGGGCTGAGCGTGGTGCCGCCGGACAGACCCGAGGCGGAGCCCCAGAGGATGGTGACCGTGCCCCGGTACTCGTCACCGCCGACCTTCTCGGTCGGGTTGCCGACAACCAGGTCGGAGTACCCGTCCTTGTTGAGGTCGGCCCCGGCGAGCGCCTCGCCGAAGAGGTCGTCCTCCTCGTTCGTGCCGGGCACGCCGGGGCTGTTCTGGTCGACCGTCTGCGTGTGCGCGGTGTCCGGTCCCTTGGCGCCGCCGTAGACGACGGTGACCGCACCGCTCCCCCCGCCGTCCCGGCTGTAGCCCTGGAAGGCCAGGTCCCGGTGGCCGTCGCCGTTGAAGTCGTCGTACTGCTTGGCGACCGCGGCGGCGGCCGGGGTGCTCAGCGCCAGCGGGGTCAGCCCCGCGGTGAGCAGAGTGGCCGCGAGGGCGGCGGAGGTGGCTGTGCGCATCGGGGCTCTCCTGAGGGGCCGGCTGATCGGGCGGCGGGTCGGGGCGGACGGGTCGGCGGTACGGGGTCTCAGTCGGCGAAGACGGCGCCGAACTGGGGCGTGCCGCTGGTGGAGACGCTCACGTCGGACGGGCCGAAGGAGCGCGAGCCGCTCGTGGTGATCTTCGTACCGTCGGACGGGAGGTAGGTGATGCCACCGTTGCCGCTGTTCTCGTACGAGCCCACGACCAGATCGGCCTTGCCGTCGCCGGTGACGTCGTCGAGCTTGACGTCGGCGCCGAACAGGTCGGACTTCTCGCTGGTGCCGGGCACGCCGGGGGTGTTCTGCTCGAAGGCCTGGGCGCCGGAGGCGGTGTTCACGCCGGACGCCGAGCCGTACAGCACGGTGACCATGCCGGCGTCGGTGACGCCGTCGAGGTCCTCCTGGGGGCTGCTGACGACGAGGTCCTGGTAGCCGTCGCCGTTGATGTCGCCGAGGTCCAGTTCCCAGCCGAAGGCGTCGCCCTTCTCGGAGGTGCCGGGCACGCTGCCGGTGTTCTGGGTGATGACGGTGGTGCTGGCGGGGCCGGACGCGGAGCCGTAGGTGACGCTGACCCGGCCGCCGTTTGAGGAGTCCGGGATGGGCGTGCCGTCGCTGGTGGTGGAGTCCCAGTCGGCGCCGCTGACGATGTCGCCGAAGCCGTCGCCGTTGATGTCGCCGATGGCGGTGATGATGCCGGGCTTGAGCGCCTTGGCGGTGGAGCCGCTCAGGCCGCTCGCGCCGCCGGGCAGCCAGTAGTTGGTGTTCCAGCCGTTCGACGTCTTCGTCTCGTAGCCGTCGACGACGAGGTCCGTGCGGCCGTCGCCGTTGACGTCCCCGGCGGTCAGGTTCATCGGGCCGTACGGGTAGTCGTTGGTGCCGGAGACGATGGGCGGCTTGACGGTGGTGCGGCTGCCGTAGGCGCCGGAGGTGGTGAAGCCGCCCTTGTAGAGGTAGAGGGTGCTGGAGGAGCTGCCCACGACCAGGTCGGCCTTGCCGTCGCCGTCGAAGTCGCCGGCGGCCAGGTTCTTGCCCCAGAAGTCGTGGGAGGAGGGGGCGGGGTCCGGCAGGTCGACGGCCTTGCCGGTGAGGCCGCTGCTGGAGCCGAAGAGGATGGCGACACCGCCGCCGTTGGTGTCGGTGCCGACCTTCTCGTCGGGGGTGCCGACGGCGAGGTCGTCGTAGCCGTCGCCGTTGAAGTCGGCGTAGGCCAGGTCGTAACCGAAGGAGTCGCCGGCCTCGGCGGTGCCGGGGACGCCCGGGGTGTTCTGGCTGATGGTGGTGCGCTTGGCGGAGGTGACGCCGCCGGCGGAGCCGTACAGGACGACGACCTGGCCGGCGTTCTTGTGGCCGCTGACGTAGGCGCCGGCCGCGGACGTGGCGATGTCGCCGATGCCGTCGCCGTTGAAGTCGGCCTTCGCGACCTTGAAGGAGTCGGCGGCCGCGGCGGGCGAGGCGGCGAACGTGAGCAGACCGCCCGTCAGCGCGGCCGCGGTGGCCGTGGCGAGGGCGAGTCGCGTGTGCAGGTGCATGCAGTCTCCTACGGCATGCGGGGGATGCCTGGCGGGCATCCGCAGACGATGGTGTGCGGACCGTCCGTGTTCGTCGGGAGTTGTCCCGCGGTTCACCGGGCGGTCGGCGATCAGGAGACCAGCGGTGGGGCGTAAGGGTTGCACGTGAGTCGGGTAAACATCCGGGCCCGCCGTGCGCCGGGCACGGCCGGGGCGGCGGGAAGCGCGCGGCCGGTGCGGGCAGGATGGTTCCATGAGCGTAGTGAAGATCAACGTGCTGACCGTTCCCGCCGAGCAGCGGGAGACCCTGGAGAAGCGGTTCGCCTCGCGGGCGCACGCGGTGGAGAACTCCGACGGCTTCGAGTGGTTCGAGCTGCTGCGCCCCGTGGAGGGCACCGACACCTATCTCGTGTACACGCGCTGGCGTGACGAGGAGTCGTTCCAGGCCTGGATGGAGGGGCCGATGAAGTCGGCCCACCAGGGCGGCGGGGAGGGCGGCGAACGCCCGAAGCCGGCCGCCTCCGGCTCGACCCTGTGGTCCTTCGAGGTGGTGCAGCAGGCGGCGCCGAAGAGCGCCTGAGCGCCTGACGGGCACACGACGGCGCCCCCTGCCTGTGCGGGTCAGGGGGCGCCGTCGGGTTGCAGGGGCCGTTACTTCACCGGCTCGGGCTCCGGCTCGGTCTCCGTCTCGGCCTCGCCCGCCGGGTCGACCGGCGTCCTGACGGAGTCCAGGAGCAGCTGGGCGACGTCGACCACCTGGATCGACTCCTTCGCCTTGCCGTCGTTCTTCTTGCCGTTGACCGAGTCGGTGAGCATGACCAGGCAGAACGGGCAGGCGGTGGAGACGATGTCCGGGTTGAGCGAGAGGGCCTCGTCGACGCGCTCGTTGTTGATGCGCTTGCCGATCCGCTCCTCCATCCACATCCGGGCGCCGCCGGCGCCGCAGCAGAAGCCGCGTTCCTTGTGGCGGTGCATCTCCTCGTTGCGCAGGCCGGGCACCTTGCCGATGATCTCGCGCGGAGGCGTGTAGATCTTGTTGTGGCGGCCCAGGTAGCACGGGTCGTGGTAGGTGATGATGCCCTCGACCGGGGTGACCGGGATCAGCTTGCCCTCGTCCACCAGGTGCTGGAGCAGCTGGGTGTGGTGGATGACCTCGTAGTCGCCGCCGAGCTGCGGGTACTCGTTGCCGAGCGTGTTCAGGCAGTGCGGGCAGGTGGCGACGATCTTCTTCGCGGACTTCGGCTTCCTGGACTCCGGCGTGACGTTGCCGTCCTCGTCGGTCTCCTCGCCGAAGGCCATGTTCAGCGCGGCCACGTTCTCCATGCCGAGCTCCTGGAACAGGGGCTCGTTGCCCAGGCGGCGGGCGGAGTCACCGGTGCACTTCTCGTCGCCGCCCATGATCGCGAACTTCACGCCCGCGATGTGCAGCAGCTCGGCGAAGGCCTTGGTGGTCTTCTTGGCCCGGTCCTCCAGGGCGCCGGCGCAGCCGACCCAGTACAGGTACTCGACCTCGGAGAGGTCCTCGATGTCCTTGCCGACGACCGGGACCTCGAAGTCGACCTCCTTGGTCCACTCCAGGCGCTGCTTCTTGGCCAGGCCCCAGGGGTTGCCCTTCTTCTCCAGGTTCTTGAGCATCGTGCCCGCCTCGGACGGGAACGCGGACTCGATCATCACCTGGTAGCGGCGCATGTCGACGATGTGGTCGACGTGCTCGATGTCCACCGGGCACTGCTCGACGCAGGCGCCGCACGTGGTGCAGGACCACAGCACGTCCGGGTCGATGACGCCGTTCTCCTCGGCGGTGCCGATCAGCGGCCGCTCGGCCTCGGCCAGCGCGGCGGCGGGGACGTCCTTCAGCTGCTCCTCGGAGGCCTTCTCCTCGCCCTCCATGGTCTTGCCGCCGCCCGCGAGCAGGTACGGCGCCTTGGCGTGGGCGTGGTCGCGCAGCGACATGATCAGCAGCTTCGGGGAGAGCGGCTTGCCGGTGTTCCAGGCGGGGCACTGCGACTGGCAGCGGCCGCACTCGGTGCAGGTGGAGAAGTCCAGCAGGCCCTTCCAGGAGAACTGCTCGACCTGGGAGACGCCGAAGACGTCGTCCTCGCCGGGGTCGGTGAAGTCGATCGGCTTGCCGCCGGAGGTCATCGGCAGCAGGGCGCCGAGGGAGGTCTCGCCGGTGGCGTTGCGCTTGAAGAAGATGTTCGGGAACGCGAGGAAGCGGTGCCAGGCCACGCCCATGTCGGTCATCAGCGAGACCGTGATCATCCAGATGAAGGACGTCCCGATCTTGATCATGGCCGTGAGGTAGACCAGGTTCTGCAGCGTGGAGACGCTCAGTCCCTTGAAGGCGAGCACCAGCGGGTACGAGGCGAAGTACGCGGCCTCGTAGTGGTGCACGCCGGCGAGCGCCCCCTCCAGGCCGCGCAGCGTCATGATCGCGAGGCCGATGACGAGGATGACGGCCTCGACGAAGTACGCCTGGCCGAAGTTGGAGCCCGCGAAGCGGGACTTGCGCCCGGGCCGCCTGGGGTGGCTCAGCTGCCGGATGACGATCAGGGTGAGGATGCCCAGCGACGTCATGGTGCCGATGAACTCGACGAACAGCTCGTACGGCAGCCACCTGCCGATGACGGGCAGCGCCCAGTCGGCCTGGAAGAGCTGGCCGAAGGCGTTGACCAGGGTCAGCACCAGGGAGAAGAAGCCGACCGCGACGAACCAGTGGGCGACGCCGACCACGCCCCAGCGGTTCATGCGGGTGTGGCCGAGGAACTCCCTGATCACCGTGGCGGTGCGGGCGGTCCAGTCGTTGGTCCGGGTGCCCGCCGGGACGTCCTGGCCGAGCCGTACGAACCGATAGATCTGCGCGATGGCGCGGCTGAACAGCGCAACGCCGACCACGGCGAGTACCAGCGACACGATGATCGCGGCGAGTTGCATGGGGGCTCCTGGGCGGCCTCGAACTTAACCGAGCGAGATTACTAAGCGGTAACTTATCCAGTTCGTCTGAGACTACCCTCATCTTCCTGCGGGATGCAGCCGGGCGCGGGGTGACGAGCGTCATCCCCGGACCATCGGATCGTGTTATTCATACCGAATTGCTACATTCACCCCTACCTTAGAGCCGTGCTCTACGGGATCGCCGCCGCCACCGCCGCCCTGCTGCTCGCCGCCGTCCTCTCCGCGCTGCTCAGGGTGCCCGCGCTGCGGGCGGGCATCGTCGACCGGCGCCGGCAGCGCAGGCTTCCGCTGCTCGGCGGTGTCGCCGTGGTGGCCGTCACCTGCCTCGTCGCCTGGGCCGGGCAGTGGACCAGGGTCGCCCCGCTCGGCGAGGGCGTCGGCAGGCTGCTGGTCGCCGCCGCGTGCGTCGCCGCCCTGGGGCTGGTCGCCGACGTCTGGCGGCTGCGCCCGCGCGTGCTCGTCGCCGGTACGGCGGTGGCGGCGGCCTTCGTGGTGCCGTACCAGGAGACGGGCGTGCCGGGCGGCCTGCTGGCCCTGGGCTGGATCGTGCTGGCCACCCTGGCCTTCAAGGGGCTCGACCACGCGGACGGGCTCGCGGGGAC
The DNA here is from genome assembly GCF_043202415.1 of Streptomyces sp. NPDC048192. Taxonomy (NCBI): domain Bacteria; kingdom Bacillati; phylum Actinomycetota; class Actinomycetes; order Kitasatosporales; family Streptomycetaceae; genus Streptomyces; species Streptomyces sp. NPDC048192. The sequence continues at coordinate 158,451 of NZ_JBIDAL010000004.1, read as the reverse complement.
CGTCGGCGTGGTCACCGCGTTCGGGGCGGGGGCCTGTGCCGCCGCCGAGGTGATGGACGGCCTCGCCGTCCTGCTGAGCGTGTTCGCCGCCGCCCTCACCGGCTTCCTGATGCACAACTGGCACCCCGCGCGGATCGGGCTCGGCGCCTGCGGCTCGCTGTTCACCGGGTTCCTGCTGTCCTCGTCGCTCGTTTTCACACGCGCGGGGTACGACCTCACGCCGAGCGCTGCCGTGGTGTTCTGCCTCGGCGCGGTGGCCCTCGCCGACGCCCTCCTCGTGGTCCTCTCGCGCAGTCTGGCCCGGCGCCCGCTGCTGCGGCGCGGCCCGGACCACCTGGTGCACCGGCTGCGGCCGCTCGGGTTCACCCCGCAGGGCGCGGTCGTCCTGCTGGGGGCCGGCTCCTTCGCCTCGGTGCTGGTGGGGGTGCTCGTGCACACCGGATGGACCGGGGACGGGGTGGTGGCCTGGGTGGCGGGAGGGGTGCTGCTGGTCGTCGCCGTCGCCCTTCGCATTCCTGTCCAACCACCCCGGCGGATGTCATCGACGCAGGTCAGGGGCCAGTTGCGTGTAAGGAACGGATAAGACTTGAGCCCGGCCGACTCAGGTCTGTTGACCCAGCCGGTGCCGTCATGCACACTTGAGTCCGTTCCACTCAAGTCAGCTGGAGGAATCAACCATGGCACGTGCGGTCGGCATCGACCTGGGCACGACTAACTCCGTCGTCAGCGTTCTGGAGGGCGGCGAGCCCACCGTCATCACCAACGCCGAGGGCGCCAGGACCACGCCGTCCGTCGTCGCCTTCGCCAAGAACGGTGAAGTGCTCGTCGGCGAGGTCGCCAAGCGCCAGGCGGTCACGAACGTGGACCGGACCATCCGCTCGGTGAAGCGCCACATGGGCACCGACTGGAAGATCCAGCTCGACGGCAAGGACTTCAACCCGCAGCAGATCTCCGCGTTCATCCTGCAGAAGCTGAAGCGGGACGCCGAGGCCTACCTGGGCGAGAAGGTGACCGACGCGGTCATCACCGTCCCGGCGTACTTCAACGACTCCGAGCGCCAGGCGACCAAGGAGGCCGGTGAGATCGCCGGTCTGAACGTCCTGCGCATCGTCAACGAGCCGACCGCCGCCGCGCTGGCCTACGGCCTCGACAAGGACGACCAGACCATCCTCGTCTTCGACCTCGGCGGCGGCACCTTCGACGTGTCCCTGCTGGAGATCGGCGACGGCGTCGTCGAGGTGAAGGCCACCAACGGTGACAACCACCTCGGTGGTGACGACTGGGACCAGCGCGTCGTCGACTACCTGGTCAAGCAGTTCCAGTCCGGCCACGGCGTGGACCTGTCCAAGGACAAGATGGCCCTGCAGCGTCTGCGCGAGGCCGCCGAGAAGGCCAAGATCGAGCTGTCCTCGTCCACCGAGACCTCGATCAACCTGCCGTACATCACCGCGTCCGCCGAGGGCCCGCTGCACCTGGACGAGAAGCTCACCCGGGCCCAGTTCCAGCAGCTGACGGCCGACCTGCTGGAGCGCTGCAAGACGCCGTTCCACAACGTCATCAAGGACGCCGGCATCTCCATCAACGACATCGACCACGTCGTGCTCGTCGGTGGCTCCACCCGTATGCCCGCGGTCGCCGAGCTCGTCAAGGAGCTGACCGGCGGCAAGGAGGCCAACAAGGGCGTGAACCCGGACGAGGTCGTCGCCATCGGCGCCTCGCTCCAGGCCGGTGTCCTCAAGGGCGAGGTCAAGGACGTCCTGCTGCTCGACGTCACCCCGCTGTCCCTCGGCATCGAGACCAAGGGCGGCATCATGACCAAGCTGATCGAGCGCAACACCACGATCCCGACCAAGCGCTCCGAGATCTTCACCACGGCCGAGGACAACCAGCCGTCGGTGCAGATCCAGGTCTACCAGGGCGAGCGCGAGATCGCGGCGTACAACAAGAAGCTCGGCATGTTCGAGCTGACCGGTCTGCCGCCGGCGCCCCGCGGCGTCCCGCAGATCGAGGTCTCCTTCGACATCGACGCCAACGGCATCATGCACGTCACGGCGAAGGACCTCGGCACCGGCAAGGAGCAGAAGATGACCGTCACCGGCGGCTCCTCGCTCCCGAAGGAAGAGGTCGACCGCATGCGCGAGGAGGCCGAGCGCTACGCGGAGGAGGACCACCGCCGCCGCGAGGCCGCCGAGGCCCGCAACCAGGGCGAGCAGCTGGTCTACCAGACGGAGAAGTTCCTCAAGGACAACGAGGACAAGGTCCCCGGCGAGATCAAGACCGAGGTCGAGGCCGCGGTCGGCGAGCTGAAGGAAGCCCTCAAGGGCGAGGACACCGCCGAGATCCGCACCGCCACCGAGAAGGTCGCGGCCGTCTCGCAGAAGCTGGGCCAGGCCATGTACGCCGACGCCCAGGCCGCGCAGGCCGCCGCCGGCGGCGCCTCGGCCGGTGAGGCCAAGGCCGACGACGACGTGGTGGACGCCGAGATCGTGGACGACGAGCGCAAGGACGGTGCCGCGTAATGACGGAGGAGACCCCGGGCTTCGAGGAGAAGCCCGACGTCCCCTCCGGCGCGACCCCCGACGACGCCGAGCCGAAGGCCGCTCCCGATGAGGGGGCGGCCCCGGCCGGGGACGGAAACGAGAACGCCGGCCTGCTGGCCCAGCTGGACCAGGTGCGCACGGCGCTGAGCGAGCGCACGGCGGACCTCCAGCGCCTCCAGGCCGAGTACCAGAACTACCGCCGCCGGGTCGAACGGGACCGGATCGCGGTCAAGGAGATCGCCGTCGCGAACCTCCTGACCGAACTCCTGCCCGTGCTCGACGACATCGGCCGCGCGCGGGAACACGGCGAACTGGTCGGCGGCTTCAAGTCGGTGGCCGAGTCGCTGGAGACCGTCGCGGCCAAGATGGGCCTGCAGCAGTTCGGCAAGGAGGGCGAGCCCTTCGACCCGACGATCCACGAGGCCCTGATGCACAGCTACGCGCCGGACGTCACCGAGACGACCTGCGTGGCGATCCTGCAGCCCGGGTATCGCATCGGCGAGCGCACCATCCGCCCGGCGCGGGTGGCCGTCGCCGAGCCGCAGCCGGGCGCGCAGACCGTCAAGGCCGAGGGCGCCGAGGAGAAGGCCTCCGAGGCGAAGGACGCCGGCGCCGCTGACGACAAGGAGAACGGTGGCCCGGACGAGGGCTGACGTGAGGACCCACGGGAAGCACGGGAAGGGGGTACGTCGGGGATGAGTACGAAGGACTTCATCGAGAAGGACTACTACAAGGTCCTCGGCGTCCCCAAGGACGCCACCGAGGCCGAGATCAAGAAGGCGTACCGGAAGCTCGCCCGCGAGTACCACCCGGACGCCAACAAGGGCAACGCCAAGGCCGAGGAGCGCTTCAAGGAGATCTCCGAGGCGAACGACGTGCTCGGCGACCCCAAGAAGCGCAAGGAGTACGACGAGGCGCGCGCCCTGTTCGGCAACGGCGGCTTCCGCCCCGGGCCCGGCGCCGGCGGCTCGTTCAACTTCGACCTGGGCGACCTCTTCGGAGGCGGGGCGAGCACCCAGGGCGGCTTCGGCGGCGGACTCGGTGACGTCTTCGGGGGCCTGTTCAACCGCGGCGGCGCCGCCGGCACGCGGACCCAGCCCCGGCGCGGCCAGGACATCGAGTCCGAGGTCACGCTCAGCTTCACGGAGGCCATCGAGGGCGCCACGGTGCCGCTGCGGATGTCCTCCCAGGCGCCCTGCAAGGCCTGCTCGGGCACCGGCGACAAGAACGGCACGCCGCGCGTGTGCCCGACCTGCGTCGGCACCGGGCAGGTCGCCCGGGGCTCGGGCGGCGGCTTCTCGCTCACCGATCCCTGCCCCGACTGCAAGGGCCGCGGCCTGATCGCCGAGCACCCCTGCATGGAGTGCAAGGGCAGCGGCCGGGCGAAGTCGTCCCGGACGATGCAGGTCCGCATCCCGGCCGGGGTGACCGACGGGCAGCGCATCCGGCTGCGCGGCAAGGGCGCGCCCGGCGAGCGGGGCGGACCGGCGGGCGATCTGTACGTGGTCGTGCACGTCGGCACGCACCCGGTGTTCGGCCGCAAGGGCGACAACCTCACCGTCACCGTGCCGGTGACGTTCCCCGAGGCGGCCCTCGGCGGCGAGGTCCGGGTGCCGACCCTCGGCGGACCGCCCGTCACCCTGAAACTGCCGCCCGGCACGCCCAACGGCCGTACGATGCGCGCCCGGGGCAAGGGCGCGCTCCGCAAGGACGGCACCCGCGGCGACCTCCTGGTCACCGTCGAGGTGCGTGTGCCCGAGGACCTGTCGGGGAAGGCTCGTGACGCGCTCGAGGCGTATCGCGAGGCGACCGCGGGCGAGGACCCGCGGGCGGAGCTGTTCGAGGCCGCGAAGGGAGACTGAGAGAGATGGACGGCCGTCGACGCGGTGACAATTTTCGTGCGCCGTATGAACTGACCGAGGAGACCCCGGTCTACGTCATCTCGGTGGCGGCCCAGCTCTCCGGACTCCACCCGCAGACGCTGCGCCAGTACGACCGCCTGGGCCTGGTCTCCCCGGACCGCACCGCGGGCCGGGGCCGCCGCTACTCGGCCCGCGACATCGAACTGCTCCGCCAGGTGCAGCAGTTGTCGCAGGACGAGGGCATCAACCTGGCCGGCATCAAGCGCATCATCGAACTGGAGAACCAGGTCGCCGCACTGCAGTCCCGCGTGGCGGAGCTGGAGGCGGCCCTGGACGGCGCGGCGGCCGCGATGCAGCAGCGCGAGGCCGCCGTGCACGCCTCCTACCGGCGCGACCTGGTGCCGTACCAGGAGGTCCAGCAGACCAGCGCGCTGGTGGTGTGGCGGCCCAAGCGCCAGCAGCAGGACTGAGGCAGCAGCAGGACCGAGTGGAACACGGTGAAGGGGCCCGCGGACGACCGCGGGCCCCTTCGGCGTGTCAGGAGGCGCTCGGCGGGGTGATGACGTAGTCGGTGTCGGCGAAGGACTCGGTGCCGTCCGCCCGGACGAGGGAGATCATGTAGTACAGGGTCGTGCCGGCCGGGGCGTGGGTGTCCGTCCAGAACCAGCCGTCGCGGCTCTTGGCCACCGGGGCCTCGGTCAGCCGGACGAACCGGCCCTCGGCGTGGTCCCAGCGGTAGACGTGGAAGCCGGTCACCGAGGAGGTGTCCTCGTAGGGGCACCACGGCTCCACCCTGATGCCGGCGGCGGTCCGCCAGGTCGTCGTCTGGCAGCCCGCCGTGTCGTCCGGGACCGAGGTGGGCCGCAGGTCGAGCGCGGTCACCGGGACGGAGGCGACGGGCACGCTCCAGTCCTCGACGTCCGGATCGTCCTGGTAGGTCAGGGAGTTGCCGTAGACGTCCACGGCCACGACGAACAGGCGGTACGACGTGCCGTCGGCCGGCCAGGGCAGCAGGGTCTGCGTCGTCGACGCGTCCACCTTCCCCAGGTACTCGGGGTCGTGGGACTCGTCCTGCTGCTGGTAGAGGGCGTAGGACGCGAGGTCCGGGGCCGTGCTGGGCTGCCAGGACAGCCGGATGCCGTACTCCAGGGGCTCGGCGGCCACGCCGGTGACGGCCGGCGGCGGTGTCTCTTCGCCGGGCCGGGTGGCGGTGACCTCGGCGGAGGGCACCGACCAGCGCCCGGCGGAGTCCTTGCGGAGCACCGTGTAGTGGTACGTGGTGCCGCGGCGGCCGGAGTAGTCGGTGCAGGTGCGCTCGGTGCCGCCGGCGGCGTCCGTGGCGCTCGTGGGCGAGCCGCAGGTGAGGGTGGCCCAGTCCCGGGAGCCGTCGGCGTGGTCCGCGGAGCGGCGCACGACGTAGTCGGCGGTGCCGGCGGGCTCGGTCCAGCCGACGACCGTCTCGCCGCTGTCCGTGCGCGCGGTGACGTGCTGCGGCGGGGCAATGGTCCGGGTGCTGGTCACGACGGGCGAGTAGGCGGCGTTGCCGTGCGCGTCGAGCGCGGCGACCTTGTAGTCGTAGGCCGTGCGGTAGGCGGCCTGGGCGTCCGTGTAGGAGGTGGACGTGGTGTCGCCGAGGGCGGTGAAGTCGGCGGCACCGGCGGCCCTGCGGTACACCCGGTAGGAGACGGCGTCCGAAGGGGCCGTCCAGGACAGCTCGTTGGCGTCCTCGGTGCCGGTCGCGGTGAGCTTCGGGGCGGCGGGCGGGGTCAGGTCCCGGGAGGGTACCGGGCCCTGGTCGGTGCTGCCGGCGGACTCGTTGCCGGCCTTGTCGTAGGCGCGGATCTCGTAGTAGTACGACTGCCCGGTCTGCGGCGGCCGTTCGCTGAAGCGCGGCACCGTGGTGGTGCCGACCCGGGTGAAGGCGCTCGTGCCCGCCACCCGCCGGTAGACGCGGTAACCGGCGAGGTCCATCTCCTTGTTCGCCGTCCAGGCGAGCACGGCGTCGATGCCGGGCGGCTGACCGGTGTACTGGTCCCAGGAGACCCCGGTCGGGGCCAGTGGCCGCACCGTGTCGACGGCGGCGGAGGTGCGCGGGGTGTAGGCGAACTTCACGCTCGCGGCGCCGGTGAAGTTGGCGTAGTCCACGCGCAGGGTGTGCCTGCCCTTGGGGACGGTGACGTTGACCGTCTTGGCGCGGGTGCCGGAGGTGTTGGACCACAGGTCGGTCTTGCGCACGCCGTCCAGGTACACCCGGATGCCGTCGGTCCCGGAGGCGGCGAACGCGAACGGCCCGCCGGAGCCGAAGTCGCGGGTGACGCTCCAGCGGACGCCGAAGTTGTCCTTCGGCAGCCCGGAGGCGGGCGCGCCGGTCCAGTTCTGGTCGATGACGCTGTCGCAGTCCGTCTTCTTCGGTGTGCCGGAGAACGTGGTGTTCGCGTAGAACGTCCGCTTGTACGTCGGCGCCGTGCACGTCGTGGCCGCGGACGCGGCCGGGGCGGCCGCGTTCAGCAGGGCGCCGGCGGTGGCGAGCACGACGGCGGTGGCGGTCGCGCGGCTGGCTGGGTTCATTCGGTCCTCTGCTCGAGTCGGGTGGGCGGCGCACGGCCGCCGATGATCACGACTCGCGAAGATCGCGGTTGGTTGTACCGCTCTTTACCCGGCCATGAACTCCCTTTGGATGGAGGGTCCGTAAAGGGTGTTTGGAGGCGATTCCGCGTGTCCTTCACAGAGTCAGCTGAGCGTGGTGTTGCGGACTCGTTAAGTAGTTCCGCTTGACGACGGGTGTGGCCTCCGCGTTGTCTTTTCAGACACCTGGGTCGTATAGCCGCCCTACGTCCGGAAGCCGAAGTGAGCCCTCGCATGCGTCGTATCGTCCTGTCCGTGGCCGCATCCACGATGACCCTCTCGCTCGCCGGCTGCGGCGTGCTGGACGCCACGGGGAACAGCGCGAGCGCGAGCCCGAGCAAGGGCAACGACATCACCGTCGGGCTGCTGCTGCCGGAGAAGGCCAACACCCGCTACGACAAGTTCGACTACCCCATCATCAAGAGCGAAGTCTCCAGGCTCACCGCGAAGCAGGGCAAGGTCGAGTACGCCAACGCCGACGCGGACGCCTCCCGGCAGACCTCGCAGATGCAGCGGATGATCGACGAGAAGGTCGACATCATCATGCTCGACGCCGTCGACTCGCACGCCATCGCGCCCGAGGTGAAGAAGGCCAAGGACGCGGGCATCCCGGTCATCGCCTACGACCGGCTCGCCGAGGGCCCGATCGACGCCTACGTCTCCTTCGACAACGAACTCGTCGGCGAGGTGCAGGGCCGCACCCTGCTGGAGGCCCTCGGCTCGAACGCCGACAGCTCGGACAAGATCGTCATGGTGAACGGCTCGCCCACCGACCCCAACGCCAAGCAGTTCAAGGAGGGCGCGCTCTCCGAGCTGAACGGCAAGGTGACGATCGCGGAGTCGTACGACACCACGGACTGGAAGCCGGAACTCGCCGAGTCCGAGATGGCCAAGGCGATCGGCGCGATCGGCAAGAGCAACATCGCTGGCGTCTACGCCGCCAACGACGGCATGGCGGGCGGCGTCATCAAGGCCCTGAAGGCCGCCGGCGTCACCAGCCTGCCCCCGGTCACCGGCCAGGACGCGGAACTCGACGCGGTGCAGCGGATCGTGACCGGCGAGCAGTACATGAGCGTCTACAAGGCCTACCCGGACGAGGCCGAGGCCGCCGCCCAGATCGCCGTGGCCAAGGTCCAGGGCAAGGACATCCAGTTCGACGCGCTCACCCAGGACAAGGTCTCCAGCCCCACCACGAAGGACATCCCGTCCAAGCTGATCCAGCCGACCGCCCTGACCAAGGGCAACATCAAGGACACGGTCGTCGCGGACGGCATCTACACGGTGGCCGACATCTGCACGCCCAAGTACAAGGCGGCCTGCGCGGCGATCGGCCTGAAGCCCTGACCCCTCGCCCCCATCAGCTTGTTGCAAAGCTGAGGGCGGAGCCTGGTCGATACCCGGACATAACATGCTTTCACGGCGCGCCCGTTGAGGCGAGCCGTGTTGCGGACCCGGTCGGCGCCGCGCATAGTTGCGCTGCGGAAGTGGCAGCACACCGGGGGTGAAATGGGCGATGGCCGGGCACGGGGCGGAGGAGCATCCACACGGGGCCGACCGACTGTGCGCGGCCGGGGACCGTGTCTATTCCCGGGCCGTACGCCGGGGCCGGGTGCCGCGCACCGACGCCGAGGCGGTGCCCTGCCTGCTGGACCTCGCCCTGCTGCACCCGGACCCCGACGACATGGACTGGCTGGTGCCCACCTCCCCGCAGGAGGTCATGACCAGGCTGCTGCGCGGCGTCTACGACGAGGTCAGCGAAAGCCAGCGCAAGGTGGGCTCGGCGGTGGCCGCCTTCGAGTGGTACGCCGGCCTCGGCCGCCCGCAGGGCGCGCCCTCCGCGCCGGCCGAGGGCAGCGCGATCCGGGTGCTCGACGGGCTCTCCCGGATCCAGGCCGCGATGGACGAGGCCACCGAGGCGTGCACCACCGAGGTGCTCACCGTGCAGCCCGGCGGCATCCGCCGCGAGGCCGAGCTGACCGAGGGGCTGCACCGGGCGCTGGCCCTGCGCGGCCGGGGCGTGCGCATGCGCGACCTGTACACGCACGTGGCCCGGCACGGCCAGGGGCTGCTCAACTACCTGGAGCTGATGGGCGACACGGTCGAGGCCCGGACGCTGGACGAGGTCATCGACCGGCTCATCCTGTTCGACCGCACCGTGGCCTTCATCCCCGCCAACGCCGACCGCACCATGGCCCTGGAGCTGCGCCACCCGGCCCTCGTGGAGTACCTGGTGACGGTCTTCGAGCGCCTGTGGCGGCTCGCCATCCCGCTCACCGCGCCGCTGCCCGACACCGGCATCGAGGGCATCTCGCACCGCGAGCAGTCCATCGCCGCGCTGCTCGCCGAGGGCCACCAGGACGCGGTGATCGCCGAGCGGCTCGGCATCAGCGTGCGCACCTGCCGCGCCCACATCGCCCGCCTGTCGGAGACCCTGGGCGCGGCCAGCCGTACCCAGCTGGGCGTGCGGATCGCCCAGGTCGGCCTGGACGGCCACCGCGGCGCCGGGCTGCCGGCCCGCGCGCTCACGGCTCCTGATCAAGGATCCCCGAGCGTGCGATGAGATAGCCGAGCTGGGCGCGGCTGTCGCTGCCGAGGGTGGCGGCGAGTTTGGCGATGTGCAGCCGGGCGGTGCGGACGTTCATGCCGAGGCGGTCGGCGATGGCGGCGTCGGTGTGCCCCTCCACCAGGAGGGCCGCGATGGCCAGCTGGCGGGGCGTGACGCCGTCGAGGGAGGGCTGCGGGGCGGCCTGCGGGTACAGGGGCGTGGCCAGGCGCCAGAGGCGGTCGAAGGCGGTGGCGAGGAACCCGACGACGGCGGGGTGGCGTATCTCCAGCGCGAGGGTCCGGTCGGCGTTCGCCGGGATGAAGGCGACCGTGCGGTCCACGACGATGAGGCGGTCGGTGATCTCGTCGAGGGTGCGGGCCTCGGCGTCGCCCCTGAGCCGCTCGTAGCGGGCGACCACCGAGGGCGCGTGCCGCAGGGTGTGCTGGTAGAGCGTGCGGATCCGGCCGCCCCGGTCGAGGAACGCCTGGTCGCGGGCGAATGCCTCGGCGCGGGCCTCGTCGGACGCCCTAGTGTGGCTGACGTGCGGCTGGACGGCGAGCAGTTCGCCGCTGCTGCCCGCCATGGCCCGCTCGATCGCCCGGCCGATGCCGCGGTATCCGCTGAGCACGGAGATCACCGGCGGGCCGTCGGCCGCGGCGGGCCCGGCGTCGGTCCGCAGCAGCGGTGCGAACAGCTCGGCCAGCCGGGCCTCGCGCCGCCGTTCGTCGGCGATGCGGTCCTCCGCGGCCAGCAGCAGCCGGTGCAGGGCGACGGCGGGTGCGAGCGGCTCCAGTCTGCCCAGGTCCGCCACCGACGGGTGCAGCAGGCCGGTGTCGATCAGGCAGGGCGCTTCCTCGGCGTCCTCGGCGCGCAGGTGACCGTCGCGCAGCGCGCGTGCGTACAGCGCCGCCCCCTCGGAGCACAGGTCGTCGGCACCGTGTGCCGCATGCGTGGCCCGGCCCATCGTCGCCTCCCCTCCCGCACTCAGACGTCCTGGTCCAGGATTCCCGACTGCGCTATGAGGAAGCCGAGCTGGGCGCGGCTGCCGCTGCCCAGCGCGGTCGCCAGCTTGGCGATGTGCGCCCGGCAGGTCCGCACGTTCATCCCCAGGCGCCGGGCGATGGCCTCGTCGACATGGCCCTCCACCAGCAGCTTGGCGATGGAGTGCTGGATCTCGGTGATGCCGTCGGGGGCGGTCTCGTAGGGCGCGCCGGCGCTCAGCGGGACCGCGCGGGCCCACATGAACTCGAAGACCTTGATCAGGTAGCGGACGAGCCCCGGGTGCCGCAGTTCCAGCGCGATCTCCCCGTCGTCGCGCGTCGGGATGAAGGCCACGGTCTCGTCGCAGATGATCAGTCGCTCGACGAGTTCGTCGATGGTGCGGTACTCCACCTTGCCGTCGGTGAACTGGGCCACGTACGCCAGCGTCTCGGGGCTGTAGCGCGCCGGGTGCTGGTAGAGGGTGCGGATGCGGCAGCCGCGCTCGATCAGCGGGCGGTCGCGCTCCAGGGCCTTGGCGAGGGTGTGCTCCAGCCGCCGGCGGCTCGGCTGTACGGTCAGCATCTCCGTCTGGCACTGTGAGGTGGCGAGATCCAGCGCCGCGTTGATCCGGTCGAGGCCCTCCAGCACGGTGATCGAGTGCGTGGTCGCCGTGGGCTGGGCACTGATGCTCATGAACGGCTCGAAAGCATCGGCCAGTTCGATGGACTGCCGCCGGCGCTGGCTGATCTCCTGCTCGATGGGGTTGAGCCGCTGGGCCAGGGCAATGGATGGAGGGACCGGACGCAGCCAGTTGGGGTCGTCGGGATCGGGGTGAAGGAGGGCGAACTCCATCAGACAGGGCGCCGGTTCCACATCCGCACGGGCTAGGCGTCCCGTCCGGAGAGCGTTCCCGTAAAGGCGGCGCCCGTCCTCGCACAGGTCGGTCAGCCCGTGGGGATGTGTCCGCTTAGTCTCATTTATCGCCAAATCTCCACCCCCCAGGGTCCTGAACGTGCAGGAACATGATGCATCGATTGTGTGGCCATGACGTGCCGGAATGGGCCATCGTCGTATTCGGACGGGGGAGAGGTGACCTTCAAATGAGGACGAAGCCGACTATGCATAAGAGAATGCTTCGCTCGGCGCTTGTCGCCGCCTTCTCCGCCGTGCTGGCCTTCGGAGCGATGACCGGTCACGCGGGGGCGAGGGGTGATGCCGCGCAGGACAGCAGTTGGCTGGTCAAGGCCGCGCCCGCCGACAGCAGTTGGCTGGTCAGGGCGGCACCTGCCGACAGCAGTTGGCTGGTCAAGGCGGCGCCCGGCGACAGCAGCTGGGTGATCGCGGCGTCCGGCACTCCGGGCGACAGCTCCTGGGTCGCTCCGGCGGACAGCAGCTGGGTCGCCCCGGCGGACAGTTCGTGGGTCGCCCCGGCCGACAGCAGCTGGGCCGTGCGGTCATGAGCACTCCACCCGACGACCGCTCCTTCCGCCGCGAGATGGCCACGGCCTACCGCTCCGGATGGCACTTCATCGACCTGGTCACCGCCATCCCGCACAGCGGTGACTCGCTGATGGTGACGGTGTTCGGTGAGCCGGTCGTCGTGACGCGGGACGCGGACGAGGACGTGCGGGCGTACCGGTGCCTGCGCAAGCCGCGCGGAGCCCCCCAGCCCGTGCGCTGTGCCGTCCGGTACGGAATGATCTTTGTGAATCTCGACCAGCGGGACCACCGGCTCGCCGAGCCGGCGGACCAGGACCTGAGGACCATCTCGGCCACCCCCCGCAGTGCCTGACGCGATTCCCCCGTCGTAAAAGATCGCTCAGGTGCTTCCCCCCGCAGCGGCGTCACCGTGACCTGAACACGGTGACGCCGCTGTCGTTTTCCAGCGGTATGTCACGGCATCCGCCGGTATGGGCGCGCTTCCAGGGTGGCCGGAACTGTTCGCTCGCGTCCCGGCGTTCGTCACAGGTTGCCCAGCGCACGCTCCACCTCGATCTCGATCACCACGCGCGCCGGATTGGGCGAGGGCACCCGGTCGTACCGCTCGGCGTACCGCTTCTCCGCCTCCGCCACCCGGTCGGCCTGCGTCGACACCCGCGCCCGGCCCTCCAGCGTGGCCCAGCGCCGGCCGTCCACCTGGCACACCGCGACCCGGGCGCCCTCGTCCCCCGCCGCGCGTACATGCCGCACCTTCGCGCTGGTCCCGTTGGTGATCACCCTGGCCAGTCCGGCCGCCGCGTCGTACGTCACCCCCACCGGGACCACGTGCGGACTGCCGTCGGGCCGGAGCGTGGTCAGCGTGCACAGATGGCGCTCGCGCCAGAAGGCCAGGTACTGCTCGGAGGGCTCGGAGTGCTTCACCATGCCCGCAACCTAGCCGCCCGCCCCGGTTTCCGCCCTACCGCCCCAGCCTTGAGCGGAATAGACTCAACTTTGTGTACGCTGTTTAAGTCAGCAGTGGAAGAGTGCGGCCGAGGAGGAGAACGGACGACGTGGACGCCGAGCTGACCAACAGGAGCCGGGACGCCATCAACGCGGCCGGCAACCGGGCCGTGACCGAGGGGCACCCGGACCTCACCCCCGCTCACCTGCTGCTGGCTCTGCTCCAGGGGCAGGACAACGAGAACATCACCGACCTGCTCGCGGCCGTCGAGGCCGACCAGGCCGCCGTGCGCGCGGGCGCCGAGAAGATCCTGGCCGCGCTGCCCAGCGTGACCGGATCCACCGTCGCGCCCCCGCAGCCCAACCGCGAACTGCTGGCCGTGATCGCCGACGCCGGCGAGCGCGCCAGGGAACTGGGCGACGAGTACCTGTCGACCGAGCACCTGCTCATCGGCATCGCCGCGAAGGGCGGCCGGACCGGCGAGCTGCTCGTACGGCAGGGCGCCGACGCCAAGAAGCTGCTGGAGGCCTTCAAGAAGGCCAGGGGAGGACGCCGCGTGACCACCGCCGACCCGGAGGGCCAGTACAAGGCCCTGGAGAAGTTCGGCACCGACTTCACCGCCGCCGCCCGCGAGGGCCGGCTCGACCCGGTCATCGGGCGCGACCAGGAGATCCGGCGGGTCGTGCAGGTGCTGAGCCGACGGACGAAGAACAACCCGGTCCTCATCGGCGAGCCCGGCGTCGGCAAGACCGCCGTGGTCGAGGGGCTGGCCCAGCGGATCGTCAAGGGCGACGTGCCCTCCTCGCTGAAGGACAAGCGGCTGGTCGCGCTCGACCTCGGCGCGATGGTCGCCGGCGCCAAGTACCGCGGCGAGTTCGAGGAGCGGCTGAAGGCCGTCCTCGCCGAGATCAAGGACTCCGACGGGCAGATCATCACCTTCATCGACGAGCTGCACACCGTCGTCGGCGCGGGCGCCGGCAGCGACTCCGCCATGGACGCGGGCAACATGCTCAAGCCGATGCTGGCCCGCGGCGAGCTGCGCATGGTCGGCGCCACCACCCTGGACGAGTACCGGGAGCGGATCGAGAAGGACCCCGCCCTGGAGCGCCGCTTCCAGCAGGTGCTGGTCGCCGAGCCGACGGTGGAGGACACCATCGCCATCCTGCGCGGCCTGAAGGGCCGGTACGAGGCCCACCACAAGGTGCAGATCGCCGACAGCGCGCTGGTGGCGGCGGCCACCCTCTCCGACCGCTACATCACCTCCCGCTTCCTGCCGGACAAGGCCATCGACCTCGTCGACGAGGCCGCCTCCCGGCTGCGCATGGAGATCGACTCGTCCCCGGTCGAGATCGACGAACTCCAGCGTGCCGTGGACCGGCTGAAGATGGAGGAGCTGGCGATCGCCAAGGAGACCGACCCGGCCTCCGTGGCCCGCCTGGAGAAGCTGCGCCGCGACCTCGCCGACAAGGAGGAGGAGCTGCGGCACCTCACCGCCCGCTGGGAGAAGGAGAAGCAGTCCCTCAACCGGGTCGGCGAGCTGAAGGAGAAGCTCGACGACCTGCGCGTGCAGGCCGAACGCGCCCAGCGCGACGGCGACTTCGACACCGCCGCCAAGCTGCTCTACGGCGAGATCCCGAACCTGGAGAAGGAACTGGAGGCCGCCTCCGAGGCCGAGGAGGAGGTCGCCAGGGACACCATGGTCAAGGAGGAGGTCGGCTCCGACGACATCGCCGACGTCGTCGCCGCCTGGACCGGCATCCCGGCCGGCCGCCTGCTGGAGGGCGAGACGCAGAAGCTGCTGCGCATGGAGGAGGAGATCGGAAAGCGGCTCATCGGCCAGACCGAGGCCGTACGGGCCGTCTCGGACGCCGTACGGCGCTCGCGGGCCGGCATCGCCGACCCCGACCGGCCCACCGGGTCCTTCCTGTTCCTCGGCCCCACCGGCGTCGGCAAGACCGAACTCGCCAAGGCGCTCGCCGACTTCCTCTTCGACGACGAGCGGGCCATGGTCCGCATCGACATGTCGGAGTACAGCGAGAAGCACAGCGTGGCCCGGCTGGTCGGCGCGCCCCCCGGGTACGTCGGCTACGAGGAGGGCGGTCAGCTCACCGAGGCGGTCCGCCGCCGCCCGTACTCCGTCATCCTGCTGGACGAGGTGGAGAAGGCCCACCCTGAGGTTTTCGACATCCTGCTCCAGGTGCTGGACGACGGACGCCTGACGGACGGCCAGGGCCGCACGGTCGACTTCCGCAACACCATCCTGGTGCTCACCTCCAACCTGGGCAGCCAGTTCCTGGTCGACCCGCTCAGGACCGAGGAGGAGAAGCGGGAGCAGGTCCTCGAGGTGGTCCGGGCCTCCTTCAAGCCGGAGTTCCTCAACCGCCTGGACGACCTGGTGGTCTTCTCGGCGCTGACCAAGCCCGAGCTGGAGCGGATCGCCCAGCTGCTGATCGACCGCCTGGGCAGGCGGCTGGCCGAGCGCCGGCTCACCCTGGACATCACCCCCGAGGCACTGGCCTGGCTCGCCGAGGAGGGGCTGGACCCCGCCTACGGCGCCCGGCCGCTGCGCCGCCTCGTCCAGACCGCCATCGGCGACCGCCTCGCCAAGGAGATCCTCGCCGGCGACGTCAAGGACGGCGACACGGTCCGCGTCGACCGCTTCGGCGACGGCCTGCTGGTCGGGCCGCCGACCGGGAAGACGCTGTGACGCTCACACCGTGAACGCCGAGAAACGTACGAGGGCCTGCCGAGGGCCCTCGTACGTCACGTCGATCTGCACCGCGTTCGCGTCGATGCCGGGCGGCACCGTGGCCGCGCTGTCCATGTCCACGCAGAAATCCGCGCCGCCGCCGACGCAGAAGCCGGTGTCCGGCGCGGGCGCCTGCGGATAGGTCCGCCGCAGCCACGACCACAGCTCGGTCCGGGGCAGGCGGAACTCGGCCTCGTAGTCGGTGTCCAGCCAGGTCCGGACCGTGCACCTGCCCTCGAAGGCCCCGTCCGGGAGCCGTGCCCCGCCGAAGGCCAGCGCCTCGGCGCACGGCACCTTCTCCGGGGCCCCGCCCAGGGGGTGATCGGACGTCGCGAACCGCACCGCCATCACCGCGAGGCAGCCGAGGATCAGCGCGGGCAGCGCCAGGATCGCCGCGACGGTTCCCCACCTGGTCCGGCCGCGTTCCGCCGCCCGTGCACCCCGTGCCGCCATCCGCGCCCCCGTCCCCGTCACGGCCCGCCGCCCTTCCGGCCGGAATCATGTCAGCCAATGGCGGACAGGGGGGCGTCGGGGCTTGCCTCCCCCCTCCCCGCATGGGGGAGGATGGCGGAATCCGCATGAAGGGAAGTACACGGTGAGCATCGACCCGTCCTCGATTCCGAACTTCGGGGGCCAGCCCGAACCGCAGCCCCAAGGACCGGCGGGCCCCGTCGTCCCGGATCAGGATCTCGTGAAGCAGCTCCTCGACCAGATGGAGCTGAAGTACGTCGTCGACGAGGAGGGTGACCTCGCGGCGCCGTGGGAGCAGTTCCGCACGTACTTCATGTTCCGCGGAGAGGCCGAGCAGGCCGTCTTCTCGGTGCGGACGTTCTACGACCGCCCGCACAAGATCGACGAGAAGCCGCAGCTGCTGGAGTCCGTCGACGACTGGAACCGCCGCACCCTGTGGCCCAAGGTGTACACCCACACCCACGACGACGGCACCGTCCGGCTGATCGGCGAGGCCCAGATGCTGATCGGCACGGGCGTCGACATCAACCACTTCGTCTCCTCGACCGTCAGCTGGGTGCGGGCCGCGATCGAGTTCGACCGCTGGCTCGTCGAGCAGCTCGGCCTGGAGCAGGAGGTCAACGAGGCGGACGAGCCCGAGAACCCCGAGGACGGCGCCGAGTAGGGCGCGTCCCCGGCTACAGCGGCTTGTGCGCGTACACCACCAGGTACGCGCCGTAGACATAGCTGAGCCCGGCCAGGGCCGCGACCAGCACGGTCGCGTGCCAGGGCCGGGCTCGCGCCGTTCGCGCCAGGCTGCCCGCCGGCGGCAGCAGCAGCGGGAACGCCGGCAGCAGGAACCGCGGCTTGCACTCGAAGAAGCCCGACCCGCCGAGCACGACCAGCAGCAGCACCCCGCTGAACACCAGCAGCGGCAGCGGGGCGCGGTCCAGGAGCAGCAGCGCGTACAGCACCGTCGCCGCCGCGACCAGGACCAGCGCCATCGGGAACACCAGCCGGCTGGCGTGCAGCAGCATCGAGCGCAGGAACAGCAGCGAGCCGTGCCCGAAGTCGAACGTCGACCCCCACCGCCGCTGCACCTCGAAGTAACCCCCGAACAGGTCCCCCCGGCGCCGGCCGACCCACAGCACGTACGCCGTCCAGCCCAGCGGGGCGAGCGCCGCGCCCGTCCACAGCCTGGGGGAAACCCGCCCGCGCCGCCGCCACAGCTCGGCCCCGGCCGCCGCCAGCACCGCGACGGCGACCGCGAACCCGTTCGGCCTCGCCAGCCCGGCGCCCGCCGCGAGCGCCCCCGCCCACAGCCAGTTCCCGGCCAGCACCGCGTACAGCGACCAGGCCGCGAACGCGGTCAGCACCGGCTCGGTGTACGCCATCGACAGCACCACCGCGTGCGGCAGCAGCCCCCACAGCAGCACCAGCGCGACACCGGTGGCCGGCCCGTGCAGCCGGGTGCCGATCGCGTGGATCCCGGCGGCGGCCACGGCGGCCCCGGCCCACGAGATCATCAGCCCGGCGGCGCCCCCGCCGACCGGGGTGAGCGCGGTGACCGCCCGCAGCAGCGCCGGGTACAGCGGAAAGAACGCGAGGTCGCTGTGCGGGCCCGGGTCGTGGGAAGGCAGGTCGTGCCCGTAGCCGTGGGCGGCGATGCCCAGGTACCACACCGAGTCCCAGGACCGGGCGAGCAGCCGCAGCGGATCCCGGCCGGCGACGTGCGCGACGAGGGCCAGCACGGCCGTACCGGTGAGCCGTACCCCGAGGAAGAGGCCCACGGCGGCACCGCCCGAGCGCAGCAGCGACGGCCCGGTACGGTCCCGCCGCACCGGCTTCGGAACGGCCCGGGGCCGGGCGAGGGCCGGGGCACGGGTCGGGCTGGCGTGGGTCGGGCTGGCATGCGTCGGGCTGGCGTGGGTCACATCTGAGCACCATGCGCGAGAACGCGGCCCGCCCGCACGGTGCACCGCCGATGCACCACGCGCGGTCACCCGTCTGCGGGGCCGCGTGCGGACGGCCCCGCGCCGCTACGGGACGCTCACAGCGCCCGGAGCCGTTCGGCCGCCTCTCGCAGCACGTCCTCCCGCTTGCAGAAGGCGAAGCGCACGTACGGCGCCCCCGCCTCCCGGTCGTCGTAGAACACGGCGTTCGGAATGGCGACCACGCCCGCCCGTTCGGGCAGGGACCGGCAGAACGCGAAGCCGTCCTTCTCGCCGAGGGGCCGGATGTCGGTGGTGATGAAGTAGGTGCCGGACGGCACGAAGACCTCGAACCCGGCCTCGGCCAGCCCCCGCGCCAGGATGTCCCGCCGGGCCAGCATGGACCGCCGGAACTCCTCGAAGTAGGAGTCGGGCAGCGCGAGCGCCTCGGCGACCGCGTACTGGAAGGGGCCGGAGGAGACGTAGGTCAGGAACTGCTTCGCCGAGCGCACCGCGGCCACCAGCTCCGGCGCGGACGTCACCCAGCCGACCTTCCAGCCCGTGAAGGAGAACGTCTTGCCGGCCGAGCCGATCGTCACCGTGCGCTCGCGCATGCCCGGGAAGGACGCGAGGGGCAGGTGCTCGGCGTCGTCGAAGACGAGGTGCTCGTAGACCTCGTCCGTGACCACCAGCAGGTCCCGCTCGACCGCCAGCTCGGCGATCGTGGCCAGTTCGGCGCGGGTGAGGACCGTGCCGGTCGGATTGTGCGGGGTGTTGATCAGCAGCAGCCGGGTGCGGCCGGTGACGGCGGCGCGCAGCTCGTCCAGGTCCAGGCGGAAGGAGCCCTCGTGCGGGCGCAGCGTGACCGGCACGCGGGTGCCGCCCGCCATGGCGATGCTCGCCGCGTAGGAGTCGTAGTACGGCTCCAGGGCGACGACCTCGTCACCCGGCTCCACCAGCGCCAGCAGCGCCGCCGCGATCGCCTCCGTGGCGCCCGCCGTCACCAGCACCTCGGTGTCCGGGTCGTACGGCAGCCCGTAGCGGCGCAGCTGGTGCGCGGCGATCGCGGTGCGCAGCTCCGGGATGCCCGGGCCCGGCGGGTACTGGTTGCCGCGGCCCTCGCGCAGCGCCCGCACCGCCGCCTCCCGCACCTCCTCGGGGCCGTCGGTGTCGGGGAAGCCCTGGCCGAGGTTGATCGACCCGGTGGACAGGGCGAGCGCGGACATCTCGGCGAAGATCGTCGTACCGAACGCGGCCAGCCGGCGGTTCAGATGAGGGCGTGCGCTGGAGGTCATGCCGGCCATCCTGCGCCCAAGCTCTGGAGTTCCTCAACTCACGTTCGGGGATGGGCGCCTGCGGTGACGCCCAACACGCCATGTCTGACCTGGGGGAGAGCTGTCACCGACTGTCGTCGTCTGTCGGCGTTGGTCGCCTTCGGACGGCCCACAGACGGCCCGGCTCAGGGCCCGGAAGAGCCTCTGGCGTTAGCGGGAGGGGCCGCTAACGTTAGCGCTTCCGATAGCGGCCGAAACCCCTTATGACCAGCATGTTAGCCGTTAGTTTGCCGTCCGCGCGGAGCCCTGGCCGAGGGTCCCCTGCGCGTCTGCGACGGGGCGCCGGCGAGCCGCTATCGGGCCGGGCGCTGTGCCGAGTCTGCGGCTCGTTGGGCCGGGAAGAGCAAGAAGGACCGCCCTTCGGGCGGGCATTCTTCGGCCGCCTTCCCTGGTCGTTACTCCAGCCCCGAGGGCGGCTACTGGTAGTGGGGTCCCCAGTAGGAACCCCCCGGTACAGGTCTTCTGAGCGCGCTACTGGGTAGTGGGGTGTCGCGCCCCAGGCCCCACTACCCAGTAGCGCCGTACGGCGGCGTTCGGGGCGTCGTCGCGGAGAAATGCCGTCGGTTGCCTGCTGCTCGTTCGCTTCCCGGATTGAGCTAGGCGGTTTCGCTTGGATCGCTCGGTCGTTTGTCCGGCGTGCCGTCGAGGTGCACCCCCGCACGGCTCCGTCGCCTCGCAGGTGTGTTCCCGCACGGAAGGGCAGAAGCGGCGCCGGAACTCCCGGAGGGGTCGGCGCCGCCGAGGTTCCCGGTGAGACGCAGGCCGGGAACGGCGTCAGCGGGGCCGGTCAGAGCGACGCAGGACGCACAACGCCACGACGGCGGGGACACCCAGCCCCAGGACGTACGCTCCCACCTCTCCGGAGTCCACCCTCAGATGCTGCCCGCTGGCCCGTGCCAGCTCAGCCACGCACCACGACAGCCCCAGATAGGCGGAGGCGAAGACGGCCAGCCACAGCCCCCGTCGCGCCCACACCTCACGCCCCGCAGCGGCCGAGAGAATCATGACCAGCCCCAGCAGCGCGATCAGGGCGACGGGCCAGCCCCGTGCAGACGCCAGGCCCGCCCCGATGATGAACCACAGCCCCGCTACACCGAGAACGGTCCTCTTCATCACATGTCCCCTGGAGTCGAAGGCCGGGGAACCCGCAGGCGCCCCGGCACACGATTGTGCAGCCTACATGCCCGTGGTGGAGTACTCGGTGCCGTCGGCGTGCTGGTAAAAGTGCAGCCACGGGTACCGGTGGATCGACCCGATGTCGATGTGGAGCTGGTCGTACTTGAAGTCCGCCTTGCGCCACGTCTGGAGACCGCCGTGACCGTCGCCGCCCCACGGGTAGTACGACGGGCCCAGCGACCCGCTCAGGTCGAGCCCGTTGAAGGACCAGCCCAGTACCGCCGCCCAGTCGTAGACCTTGTGGTTGAGGACCGGCTGGCTGTACGCGGTGATCGCCCGCCCGTTGTAGCTGAAGTTCTCCCGCATGGTGAAGTACGCGAAGTTCCGGCCGTCGGCTGCCTTGAGGTAGTACGCCTGCGAGAGGTACCCGGACTGCGTGCGGGCCGCCAGCGGGACGGTCTCCGTCGACGTCTTCTCAGCAGCGACGGAGCTGGTCACCTTCGTCACCGTTGTCTGCGTGCCGGCCTCTGGGTCCTGCGTCACCGTCTCCTGCGTCGCGCCGACGGGGTAGGCGATCCAGTGACCCGAGGACAGAAGGGCATCGGTGTCGTGCTCGCTGAGATGGTCGGCATCCGCCGCTGCGAGAAACGTCTTCGACTCCTCGTGCTGCCCCGCCTCCGCACGGTTGAGAGGGATGGGCTGGCCGTTGTCCAGGCGTTCCTGGTAACTCTGGTCAGGGGGGACGGGAGCGTCCGCTGCGGAGGCCGGTACGGCAGCTGCGGTCATGAGCGCGGCTGCGGCCAACGCCACTGCCGATGTCAGAGCAGAACGAGCGCGTATGCGCATGAGAAAACGATTCCCCTCGTTTTGTTGGTCGGTGGCGCGCCGGAGCCGACCATATGACCCAGAATGGATCTTGCACCACATATCTGAGGAAGACCTGAGGGTGGGGGGACCGGAGGGCAGACCTGCTCCCCCAGCCGCCGCGCTCCTGGTGGCGCCGGCCTGTGCTCCGGCGGTGTTGCCCCGACTCGCGCGGCGGCAGGACCTACAGAGGAGCACACCCCCGCCGCCGTGGTGCTCTTCTTACTTGGGAGGGGGCCCGCTCTGCCCTTGACACCCGCGTAACGGCCTCGGGACGGCGCGCCGCGCCCCTTGGAAGGCCGTCCGGAGGGCCATCCAAGGGGCGTACGGCCCACAGGGGTGAATCCCGTCGGACCTCAGCCGTTCTGGATGGTCTCCACGGCTTTTCAGGCGGGGCGGACGACTGGGTCCACCGCCATCCTGCCCCCGCCCTGAAAAGCCGTCCCTGTCGTCCTACAGAGTTGAGGGAAAGCAGCGTCCGCAGCGTCCGAGGGGGCTCCTCGACCCCGTTTGACCTGCACTGTTCCGTTGGACGCTAAACAAAATGTTTAGCGTCCGCCAGTGTCCGCAGCGTCCGACGATGCAGTGCTACTAGGAGCGGCTTTTCCCAGGTCAGGGCGGCTTTTAGTGGATCTGGGGTTGTGGACGCTGTGGACGCTAGCCCGGAGGGTTCCGCCGAGGAAGAGGCCACCCGCGCCCGGCTGGAGTGGTCTCTTCGTGCCCACGGAGGCGAGGGGCAACGCAACCGGGGCTGATCGCTTGTCGCTTGTCGCCCGTCCTCAAACACAAGCCACCAGAGCCGCCATCAGCCGCTCGAAAACGGCTTGTGACCTGCAAGGCGACAAGCGACAAGACAAGACAAGCGACAAGCCGGACGACAAGCAACGCGACAAGCGCCGCCGCCGCACGTTGGCGGCGCTGTGGAGCGCGGCGGCGCTTAGCGAGGTACGGCGGCCGTCGCGCGCGAGCGCAGCGAGCTGCCCAGGGTCGTGCGGCCGTAGGCCGCTCCTTCTATCACCCTCGGTAACGGCGACGGGCGGCCGAACCGCTGCTAGGTCTAGCAACCCGCCCTGCTAGACCTAGCAACGTCACTAGCAACCTGCATAGGGTCTGATCAGCTATTTAGCATCTAGCGGGCCACGCGCGGAAGCGTCCGTGTCGGCCCCTGACCGGGTACGGGGAGGCGGGAGGTCATTGCTAGCCCGTGCCGGATGACTATGACTTTCTGTAGCAAGGTGACTCTTGAAGACGTCACCTGCCGGGCAGCGTTTCGACTGGCTACGCTGGTGTGCACCAGCCAACGAATGGGGAGCGTGCTGCGCGAATGGCAGAGACCAAGACGGCTCGGGTGGAACGCACGATCCGAGAGTGGGTCGGAGGGGGAAAGCTCGCCCCCGGCGACAAGATGCCGTCTGAGCGCACCCTGACGACGGAACTCGACATCGGCCGCACCGCACTGCGGCAGGTGCTCGCGCGGCTGGTAGCCGAAGGCGTGTTGGAGGTGCACGGCCGCAGCTCCTACCGAGTGCCGGCGTCGTCCCCCAGCCAGCGACGCGCCGGAGCCGCGTCGGGAGAGCTTGAGCCGTGGCAGATCCACGGTGAGCGCCCCGTGTATGACAACCGCTGGGTCAGGCTTGAGCTAGTCGACGTCGAACCGCCGGGCGTGAAGCGCTTTGAACACCATGTGGTGCGGCTACAGCACGTCGCGATCACGGCCGTGCTGGACGACCAAGACCGTGTGCTCATGCTGTGGCGCTACCGCTTCGTGCCGGACCAGTGGGGCTGGGAGCTCCCAGGCGGCATCGTGGACGCGGGCGAGGATGCCCGTACGTGCGCCGCGCGGGAGGTCGAGGAAGAGACTGGCTGGCGCCCCGGCAACCTTGAGCACGTTGTCACGTACCAGCCCATGGTCGGCATGGTGGACTCACCACACGAGATCTTCGTAGCGCACGGCGCCGAGCGGGTAGGAGAGCCGAGCGACGCAGAGGAAGCGGGCCGTGTCGAGTGGGTACCGCTCGCGGACATCCCGGACCTGATGGCGCGCGGTCAGCTCATGGGCTCCGGCACCCTCGTTGCCCTCCTGCATGTGCTCGCGAACAGGCAGAAGAGCACGTCTACAGCCTCTGCGTGAGCTGATCTATTCGGCGACGATGCCGCACCGATCCGGTGCGGCTCGCCAACAGGCGTGCGGTCCGAAGATGCTCCTGCGCCTGGTCGTACTCGCCGCGGGCTAGATGCGCTTGGGCGAGGTCACATCGGAGCCCGGATTCGGCACGAACGAATGTGGAATCGAGCGAGTCAAGCGCCTGATAGAGGTCGCTCACCGCGTCGTCGTCCCCGAGCATCGCAAGGGCGTTGCCGCGCCATCGGGCCAGGTGCGAGCCGTTCAGGAAGATGCTCAACATGTCCGGGTCCCTAGCTTCGTCACCAGGCGGCAGCACGGACGCGGCCATATCCAGCGCCCGCCGGCAGTCGTCGGCCAGTTCGGGCCCAACCTTGGCGCATAGCTCTGCCTCGGCTGCGTACAGCCACGTCTGAAGTCGGGGCGACAGGTGGTCCCCTCCGGCGCGGCGGGCGTCGCGTACGAGCGCCACGGCGAGTTCCGGCCGTCCCGCCTCACACAGCACGTACGCCTGTTCCGCCATGGCATGCGCGAGGTACATGGGCTCTCCGGCCTCCTGCGCCGCTCGCTTACCCAGCTCGTAGTTTCGCCAGGCACGTTCAACGGCACCTGCGTCCAAGGCCTGCCAGGCTGCGAGGGTCGCGGCGGCAGCCAGGGCCTGAGCAATCGGCCGGCGGGCGTCCGGTAGAACCGCGAACGTGAGGGCGTCTTCGAGTCTGGCAAGGTGCCCCGTCATCTGATCGACCAGAGCGGCGGCACCCATCTGCCGGTCCATGGTGCGGAACAACTCGGTTTGATCGGTGAAGGTCTTCACCATGCTGAGGCCGACGCTTCGCGCCGAATCGATCCGGTTGATCAGTTCGTCATAGCCGCCCGTCAGTGGCGGCACGGCCGCCTGGACTTCCCCGAACAACTCGCCATCGGTGAGGCCGAGGAGAGGGCGGAGGATCGCTGCGAAGCGCGCTGAGACCTTGCGCTTGCCGTTCTCCCACTCGGAGACGTAGACGCGGAGGCTCGCGGTCGTCGGGACGTCGAGCATGTGTTGCCGGGCGTATCGCTCGATCTCACGCACGAGGCGTTCTTGAGACCAACCGCGAGCATTTCGAGCGTCTCTCAGCCGTTCACTCACGCATACCGCCCCCAGTCGCTAGGCCGTTCGCACCTCACACCAGGATGCACCAAATCCCGCAGGTCGGGAGGGGTTAACACCACTCTTAACACCCCGGTTATTAGGGCCTGTTGGCTACCGATGCACCCCTTCGCGGGCGTTCCCTCGAAGCATGCAGCAACCGCGAATCTCCCGGATTCCGGGCGCACCCTCTTGCATCTGGTGCGCACCAGATGCAAGCTACTGGTGCGCACCAGATTGGAACGCGAAAGCGGGCCATGACGCACATACGTCGCTATGGCCCGACACGACAAGGAGCGGCCACCTACCGCCAAGCAGTCAGCCGCTCCCCGACCCTCGAAGGGGTACATCCATCATGCCTGTACTCGCTGGTTCCCCGCTTGCGACCGAGGCAGCGACTGCCGAACGGCCCGTGTGGGCTCAGCAGGTCCTCGCCGCGCGTCAGGTCCGCGACTGGTCCCAGGCGGACGCGGTTCGCGAGCTGCGCAAGGTCTCGGTCGAGCCGCTGCCGGACGACGAGACGATGATCCGGCAGTGGAAGCGCTGGGAGTCCGGCAAGACGATGCCGGGCGCCTTCTACAAGCCGCTCATCGCGAACCTGTTCGGCGCCTCCGTGCTCGCGCTTTTCCCCGAGGTCACCGGCGTTCCCGCCGAGCCGATCAACCCGCTTCGCCTGCGGACTCAGGTCGACCTGTTCGGCGGCCCGGAGCCGCAGGACTGGCAGACGCGTGTGGAGATCCGCATCTCGGTCCACCCGACCGCCGATGAGCTGATGGGCCTCATCGTGTTCAGCGGCACGGGCGTACTCACCCTCGAAGAACTGGACGACGACGAGGCCGTCATCGACACCGTGCGCTTCGCGCTGGCGTACGGCGGGGCGGGTGAGGTGCCCACGTGGGCTCAGAAGATCCGCGAGATGTTCGCCGACCCTGCAGCGGGCCCGATGCTGCCGGACGGATACCTGATCAAGCTGCGCCGCACCGTCACGCGGATCTTCGGGGTGGTCGCATGAGCACCGCCGCCCTGGACGCGCTGTACGCGCACGTGGCTCCGAGCGCGGCGCCGGTCTTCTCCCTCGCGGAGATGGACCGGCGCCCCGCCGGGGCGGACTTCCCCACCATCCCCATCAGGGGCCTGGAACTGACCGTCACGGAGGCCGCCGCCGCGCTGTTCGAGACGGCCGCCGATGAACTCGCCGTTCCCGTGCCGGACACCGACGTCCTGTACGACGCGCTGAACGGCACCGTGCGGACGCTGGGCCCGGCCGGGATCGCTGAGGTGGTCGGCACCTTCGAGGGGCTTCCCTCCGATGAGTTCTCGGAGGTGGCCGCGTGCCGCCGGTTCGCCTACCGGCTGGCCCTGTCGTTCTGGTACGAGGGCGCCCGTTCCCGTCCGATGACGGCCGGGGAAGTCGGCGTGGCCATCTATCTGTCCAGCCTGCACCGCTACCGGTCGGCCGACTTCCGCGAACTGCCGCGCCGCAAGCTGATGCTGGCCCGTGCCATCCACGAGGGTGTCACGGCCGTGCCGACCGAGACTCTGATCCGGCTGGGTGCGGTGATGTCCGGGGAACTGGGCGGGGTCGACCGGGACCGGTCGCGTGAGTGGCTGTACAAGCAGGCACTGCCGGACTACCACCGCCGCCGGTTCGCCTTCGACCTGGTCCAGTGGGACCGGAGCCAGCCCGCGCCGCTGATCGTGCGCCCGGACTCCGGCGGCTACCTGGTGGGACTGACCCCGCCGGCCGGGCCGGACGGCAAGTGGCTGCGGCCCATGCGGGCGGAGTGGTAGTCGTGCGCCACGGACACCCGCTCAACTCCAAGCGGCGGCGCACACGCAAGGAACAGCTTGCGCGCCGCCACGGGCAGCGCTGCGCCTACTGCCGCCGCCCGTTCACCGACCTGAGCGAGGCAACCCTCGACCACGTCGTGCCGTGCTCGCTATGGCGTTCATGGTCGGTCACCTCGCTCATGCTGGCGTGCGTCGACTGCAACCACGCCAAGGCCGACCGACTGCCGCTCTCGCTCGCGCTGTTGCTGCTGCGGTGGGTCGACCCGACTCAGCCCGTCGTCCGTCCGGTCGACCTGCCATGGCTGGCCCGACTCGCAGCCGCCCACGGCAACGCGCTGACCTGCGTGACTCCCCGCGTCACGGGCGTGACGCCGGGCGTGACGGTCGGCGTCGCGCCCGTGACGGCCGACCCGACCGACCGACAGTCGACCCCCACCCTGCACGAATCGACCCCGCACACCGCCGTGTGGTCGACCGTGCGGCCCGACTGCTTGCGTGCGCCCCGACCGGTGCGCGTGTGCACGGGCCCGACCGGAGAGGCGGTTCCCGCGTGAACACCGTGAACGGGCCCGTGAACGGATCGGCCCCGCCCGTGAACGGCGCGAGTCGACCCGTGAACACCACACCGGACCGCGTGAACACCACGGACGCGGCCGTGAACAGTCGACGGCAGGACAGCCGGAGCATGGGCGACGACGGGGGCAAGAAGCCGTCGGCCGCCTCCCGACTCGTCGCGCTCGCCCGGGAGGGGTACCGGTTCGTGATGTCCACCGACGGCCGCCCCTACGCGGTCGTCCTGGACGGCCCGAACCTCGCCCTCCCGCTCCGCGGCAAGGCCGGTCTGCGGCAGCGGCTCGCCCGGCTGTACGCGGACACCTACGACGGCGAGGTGGCCTCACAGTCCGCCCTCGCCGACGCCATGACCGTCCTGGAAGGGATCGCCGACTCCGGCGACCCGGTACCGGTGAGCCTGCGGGTCGGGACCGACCCGGCCGGCGGCGCCATCGTGGTCGACCTCGGCACCGCCGACGGCCGCGCGGTCGTGGTCACCGCCACCGGCTGGCACGTGGTCGACCGCTCCCCGGTGCTCTTCCGCCGCTCCGGCGCGATGGGCCCGATGCCCACGCCCGTCCTGGACGGCGATGGCTTGGCCAAGCTCCACTCGCTGCTGAACATGGACGAACCCACGTTCCGGCAGCTTGCCGCATGGCTCGTCGCGACGTGGATCCCCCACATTCCGCACCCTGTGCTCACCTTCAAGGGAGAGCAGGGCACGGGCAAGTCCAAGACGGCCGAGATGGTCGTGAACCTGATCGATCCATCTCCGGCGTCCAAGCGGAGCCAGCCGCGCGACATCAAAGCGTGGGCGGCTCAGGCCTTCAACTCGTGGGCGCTGTGCCTGGACAACGTCTCCACGATCCCGCCGTGGCTGTCCGACACCCTGTGCAAGGCCGTGACCGGTGACGGCATCGTGGACCGGGCCCTGTACACCGACGACGACGTCGTGGTCCTGACGTTCCGCCGGGTGCTCGCCATGACCACGATCGACGCCGGGGCACTCGCCGGGGACCTGGCCGAACGGCTCCTCATGCTCGATCTCCAGTTGATCGAGGAAGACCGGCGCCGCACCGAGGAAGAGCTGAACGCAGCGTTCGAGGCCGTACGGCCCGCCGTGCTCGGGGCGCTGTTCGATCTGCTGGCCTGCGTGCTGGCCGTGCTGCCGTCGGTGCGGCTGGACACCATGCCGCGCATGGCGGACTTCGCCCGCGTGCTCGCGGCCGTCGACCAGGTCATGGACTGGCACACCCTGGACGACTACCTGGCCACGTCGGCGAACGTCGCCACGGATGCGCTGGAGGGCGACCCGTTCGGCGCCGCCATCGCGGCCCTGGTCGACCAGGCGGGAACGTGGCAGGGCACCGCCGCCCAGTTGCTCGAAGCGCTGCCCACACCGCTGGTGAGGCCGCCGAACTGGCCCAAGGACGCCACCCGCGCCGGCGGCCGGGTCAAGCGGCTAGCCCCGCTGCTGCGCTCGATCGGGATCACGGTGGACGACACGCAGCGTAGTCCCGGCAAGCAGCGCCACCGCCTCTACATCCTGTCCCGGATGGAGGCGGCAGACCGCGCAGCGTCCGACCCCGCACAGGCCTCCCTCTGGCCGGAGGTGGCCCCTTCCGGGGAGGGCCGTACCCCGCCGGAACAGCCCTGACGTAGCCGGAGACACCGCCGGGCCAGGCCGCACACCAGCGGCCCGGACACGTCAAAGCTGCGGACGCTACAGCCGTCCAGCGTCCGCAGCGTCCGACCTAGCGTCCGCACCCCTCACCCTTACTGGCCTGCGACAAGGCGGCCCGTCGGACGCTAGGACGCTGCGGACGCTGAAATACACCAACTCTCTAGGACGGCTACCGGCACCACTCCCACGCACCGCCCTCACGGACACGAGGAGTTACCACGGCTATGGCCACCGAAGAGCCGACCGACCCCCGCGCCACCCTGCGCGGTGGCCTCCCGGACCGCTACCTCACCCCCGAAGACCTGGTCACCATGTTCGGCCTGCCGAGCGTCGACACGGTCTACCAGTGGCGCCGCAAGCGCATCGGCCCGCCCGGCTTCCGCGTCGGCCGGTACCTGCGATTCGACCCGGCCGCCGTACGCGACTGGGTGGCCGAGCAGACCGACCTTGCCGACGCTGCCTGACCCGCTCGACAGATGGGGAGGCGACGCCCATCGGGCCGGGGAGGCGGGGAGAACTCCCCGGGCGCCTCCCCACCTCACATCCCCCGGCTGACCAGTGCAAAGACCGGTTCGGGGAGGCGGGGAGGCAGCGCCAGAACCGCCCCGAACGGCGACTCTAAGAGCCACTTGGGCCCCCTGTCTCCGCCTCCTCACCACACCCCGGCGAACTCGGCGAAAGCCAGGGAAGAACGGTCCGTCGGCCAAGGGAGTCAGGGAGAACTCCCTAGGTGCCTCCCTTCCCCGCCTCCCTCTGCCTGACCAGCACAGACACCCCCTCAGGGAGGCAGGGAGGGCACGCCTCCAGCACCCCCGAAATCCCGCTCAGGAAGCATCCATGAACCCCTGTCTTTGCCTCCCTGACGCTCGCCCGGCGGGTGCTACCGGTAGCACCTTCGCCCGCTACCGGTAGCACCCCCGCTAGCACCTCGAACCCCCAGTGACAAGGCCTGTAGCGAGTAGCAGGCCTGGCCCAGCAGACCTTGAAACCGGCCGGACCGGGCCCCACCAGGCCGCCGTGCCGCTGCTACCGAGAAGGGAGTCAGCCCCGCATGGCTGGCCACATCCAAGACCGCTGGTACAGGACCGAGAAGAACGCCGACGGCAAGACCGTCCGCGTCAGGACGGACCGTTACGGCACCGGCCTCCGCTACCGCGCGCGCTACGTCGGCCCCGACGGCACCGAGAAATCCAAGAGCTTCCCCGACGGCAAGAAGCGCCTCGCTGAGAAGTGGCTCAGTGCCATCGAGACGGACATGACGCGCGGTCAGTACACCGACCCCAAGTCCGTACGGATCACGTTCCGGCAGTACGCCGAGAAGTGGTTGGACAGCAAGACGTCCAGCCCCATGACCCGGAGGGAACTCGGCCGGCGCCTGCGGCTGCACGTCTACCCGGTGCTCGGGTCCCGGCCGATCGGGACCTTCCGGCCTGAGCACATCCGGGAGCTCCTGGCCGCGCTGGAAGCGAAGCCCGGCGTGAGCGCTTCCTACACCCGGAACATCTTCGCGGACGTTCAGTCGGTCCTGTCTGCTGCGGTGGACGACTCGCTGTTGTCGCGCAACCCGTGCAGCGCTCGGACCGTTCGACGGCCCAAGCCAGACGCGCACCCGGTAGTCCCGTGGGTACCCGCTCAGGTGTTCGCCGTACGGGCAGCCCTCCCGGAGCGGTACCGAGCGATGGTCGACGTCGGCGCCGGGTGTGGGCTCCGTCAGGGGGAAGTCTTCGGCCTGGCCGAGGACGCCATCGACGTGGACGGGCGCACGCTCCACGTGGTGCGACAGATCAAGCACGTGGAGGGTCACCCCGTCTTCGCCCTTCCCAAGGGAGGCAAGAAGCGGGCCGTGCCGCTGCCCAACTCCGTCGCGGAAGCCGTCCGGGCGCACATGGACGCCTTCAAGCCCACAGAGATCACGTTGCCGTGGGACGTGCCGGAAGGGCCGAAGGTGTCCGCCCGCCTGATCTTCACAGCTGAGCAAGGCGGAATGGTGTGGCGGAGCAACTTCAACGGCAAGGAGTGGAAGCCTGCTCTGGCTGCCGCCGGTCTCATCCCGGAAGCAGACGACGACGGCAAGTACGAGTCGGCGCGCGAGCACGGCATGCACGCCCTCCGGCACTTCTACGCGTCCGCGCTGCTGGACGCGGGCGAGAACATCAAGGCTGTCAGCGAGTACATGGGGCATGCCGATCCGGCGTTGACGCTGCGGGTGTACGCCCACCTGATGCCGGACAGCAGGGAGCGCGCTCGCCGCGCCATTGACGCGGTGTTCCAGCGTCCCTCTGAGGGAGATCACGGCCCACAGACGGCCCAGTGAGGTTCGAGCGGCCCCTGACCCGCACTTCTGTGCAGGTCAGGGGCCGTTTCCCTTGAGGGACCCTCAGAAGTTCCTCAACTCTGCTTTGCGCCCCGGGACGGCCGGGCATCCCCCGTGCACGGCGGTCCACGGGGGGCCGCTTCGGGGGAACGGAAGGAGGGTGACGCCGTGGTTGCGGGCATCATCTTCATCCTGGTCGTGGCGGTGATCGTGGGGTGCACGGCGCTGGCGGGCGGGTCGCGGAGCCGGCGGCGCGCGGTGCCGCCGGGGAAGGGCCGCGGCCGTTCGTCACGGTCCCGGGCGTACCGCTCGGCGTCGTCCTCGGGGGCGGCCGGCGGCGCCAGCTGGTGGGCCGGTGACTCGGGATCGTCGTCGGGGAGCCATGGGGGGCACCACGGCGGCGGCCACCACTCCTGCGGGGGCGGCCACTCGTGCGGGGGCGGGCACGGCTGCGGAGGCGGCGGCTGCGGGGGAGGCGGCGGCTGCGGCGGCGGTTGCGGGGGAGGGGGCTGACAGCGGGCGGGCGGCTGACGTCGGGCGGGCGCCTGACGCGGAGCTGGCCCGCGTCAGGTGTCCGGTGCCCGCGTGTCCCGGGGCCGGGCCTCGCCGTTGTGTTCAGCGTGCCCGGCGCCTGGGGACCGTTCCGCGCGCCAGGCGTGCGCCATGGTTGAACAGTTGAACTGTGCAGTCCCCTGAGGGATGGAAACCCCACGAAGTTGGGTAAAAACGCTGTGGGGGTGCCTCTGTTCATGATTCCCTCTAAATCGCCAACGAAGCCCCCGGATTGTCCCCGAGACTGCCCACTCCGGCGGAGCCGGCTGGGCTGACGTGGCCGATCTCCCCCTCATCGCGTGTTAGCGGAGCCGATCCATGCTCACGACCCTGAACACCTCCTACACCGATACGCGCGCAGCCGACCTAGCCTGGGCCCTGGGACGCGAGCCGCTGCCGGCCCTGGCCACCCTCGACCTGGAACTGACCGACGCCAAGCTTCAGTTGAGACTCCTCGGCGCGTCCCATCAGGTGCTGCTGGACCAGGAGCGCGGCAGCTGCTCGGAGACCGTCGCGTGCATCCCCGGCTCCAGCACCCCCCTGCCGCTCGGCGTGGCCAAGCGGGTCGGCGACTGGGAGTACGAGTTCGCGGCGCGCGTCGAGGTGCTCACACCCGGCTCCTTCGCGGGCCGCGCCCAGGAGTTGCTGGCCCTCGTCTCCGACCATCCGCACGGCCTCGTCGGCGTCTTCCCGGGCAGCCCGCACGCCTTCACCGCGATGCTGGCCCAGCGTCACGAGGGCCAGGTGCACTGGCGTACCTGGCACGCCTACCCGCAGGACGGGCAGTTGGTGGCCACCCGGACGCGGGTCGGGGTGCGGGTGCCGGTGGCCAGCGCCGGTTGACCGGAGATCGGTGACATAAACCCACGGGGGCTCAAGTGCCCGCAGATCCACACGTGTGGGTGACGAAGCGTCCCTGGCCCGTGACGTAACGTCGCAGGGTGATCGAACCGCACGCCCCCGCGCCCCCGGGCGCCCCACCCCCCTGGACGGGCCCGGCCCTGCTGCCCGTCCGGCCCGGCACCGGGCGGTTCCTGGTCCTCGTGTGCGTCTTCGTCTGCGCGGCCTGCGGACTCGTGTACGAACTCGAACTCGTCGCGTTCGCCTCGTACTTGATGGGCGACTCGGTCACCCAGGCATCCGTCGTGCTCTCCGTGATGGTGTTCGCGATGGGCATCGGCTCCCTCGCCGCGAAGCGGCTGCGCTGGCACGCCGCCGCCGGCTTCGGTGCGATCGAGACCGCGCTCGCCCTGGTCGGCGGGTGCAGCGCGATGGTGCTGTACGCCGTCTTCGCCTGGACCGGCGGCTGGGGCGGCCTGTGGGCCCAGGGCCCGCGCTGCCTGCTGGTCGCCTTCTCCCTCGCCATCGGCCTGCTCATCGGCGCCGAGGTCCCGCTGCTGATGGAGCTGATCCAGCGCATCCGCCGGCAGGACGCGGGCGGCGCGGTCGCCGACCTGTTCGCGGCGGACTACGTCGGCGCGCTGGTCGGCGGACTCGCCTTCCCCTTCCTTCTCCTGCCGTTCCTCGGCCAGTTGACCGGCGCCCTGCTCACCGGCACGGTCAACGTCGTCGCCGGCGGCGCCCTGGTCCTCGGCCTGTTCCGCCGCGACCTGACCCGCCGGGCCCGCTGGACCCTGCTCCTGGTCGGCCTCACCGTGCTCGGCGTCCTCGCCTCCGCCGCCGCCCTCGCCGACGACTTCGAACGCGCCGCCCGGCGCGCCGTGTACGGCACGGACGTCCGGGTCGCCGAACAGACCGACGTCCAGGAGATCGTCCTGACCGGCGGCAGCGGCGGCGCGCCCCTCGACCTCTTCCTGGACGGCCGGCTGCGCGTCGGCGGCCGCGACGAACGCCGGTACGCCGAGGCCCTCGTGCACCCCGCGCTGTCCGGCGGCCCGCACGCGCGCGTGCTGATCCTGGGCGGCGGCGACGGCCTGGCCGCCCGCGAGGTGCTGCGCCACGGCGGAGTGCGCCGCGTCGACGTCGTCGAACTCGACCCCGGTCTGATCCGCCTGGCCCGCCACGACCCCGGCCTCACCGCCGCCAACGGTCACGTCTACGACGACCCCCGCGTCCGCACCGTCACGGCCGACGCCCTCGGCTGGCTGCGCGGGGCGCCCGCGGCGGCGTACGACGTCGTGATCGCCGACCTCCCCGACCCCGGCATCACCGCCAGCACCAAGCTGTACTCCCAGGAGTTCTACGGCCTGGCCCGCCGCGTCCTCGCCCCCGGCGGCCGGCTCGTCGTCCATGCCGGGTCCGTCACCACCCGGCCCCGCGTCTTCTGGACGGTCGCCGCGACCCTGCGCGCCGCCGGCTTCGCCGGCTCCCCCTACCGCGTCGTCGGCCACGACTCCGGCTTTCCGGCCGGCCCCGACCGCTCGGCGGCCGCGTCCGGCGCCCCGCACGACTGGGGCTTCCTGCTGGCCCGGCCCGGAACCACCCCGCCACCGCTCCGCCTGGCGCCCGGCCGGCTGCGCACCCTCACTCCGGCGGCCCTGACAGCGGACGCCAGGGCGGCGGAACGCACCCGCATCGCGGGCCTGCCCGCGTCGACCCTGGTGCATCCCCGGTACTGACAAGCCGGTCCGCTGCCGGCGAGCCCGTCGGGTGAGGGTACTTTCCGGGGACACCTGGGTAGGCTCACCGGACATGGAGCACCAGGTCTTCGTCCCGGTCCCGCCCGCCCCGCTCGGCGCCGCGCTCGCCGACCCGGTGCGCGTCGCCCGCGCGCTGCCCGGCCTGCAACAGGACGCCGGCGCCGAACCCGTCGCCGGACGCCTGAAGCTCCGCGTCGGCGGACACTCCGTCACCTACCGGGGTACGGCACGGGTGGCGGCCCGCGACGACGGCACGTACGCCGTCGAGGCCGACGCCACCGAGGCCCGCGGCACCGGCGCCGTGAAGCTCGCCCTCACCCTGCGCCTCACGGACGCCGAGGGCGGCACGACGGTCACCGCCGAGGGCACGGCGGACGCGGACGGCCGTATCGCGGAACTCCCGCCGGACACGGTGCACGCGGCGGCCACCCGCCTGCTGAACCGTTTCCTGGAGAACCTGGCGACGGCACCGGAGCCGGAGGCAGAGGCGGAGGCAGAGACAGAAGCACAGGCGGCGCAGCCCGAAGAGGAGCACACGCCCGACGACGACCACACGTCCGTCTTCGACACCGAGGTCCCGCCGCCGTCCCTGGACCCCGCCGCCGACGAGGTAGAGGCCGCCGGCGGCCTGTCCGAGGACTTCGCCGACACCGGCGAGCCGCCCGCCGAGGCCGCGCACGCCCGCCGCACGATGATCGGCCGCAGCGCGGAGGAGGTCGACCACGCGCCTCCGCGCGGCCGCTACGCCCCGGTGCCGGCGCCGCAGACGGTCACGGCGACCTCGGCCCTGCGCTGGGCGGCGCCCGCGGCGGCACTGGCGGTGGCGTCGGCGATCGTCGTGACCCGGGCTCTGCGCAGACGCCGCTGACCCGGCCGGTCCTCCCAGTACTGTCTTCCCGTGAGTAACGAAGACATCACGCTGACCGCAGGCATCGCAGAAGTACACGTCAGCCCCGCCAACGGCGGCCGTATCAGCAGCCTCGAGGTCGACTCCCTGGAGCTGCTGCGGCAAGGGCCCCGCTACGGCTGCTTCCCGATGGTGCCCTGGTGCGGCCGTATCCGCGAGGGCCGTTTCCTGGACGGCGGCGCCGTCCGCCAGATGCCGCTCAACTCCCCGCCCCACGCCATCCACGGCACCGCCCGCGACGGCGCCTGGCGCACCGCGCGCGTCGCGGAGAACGAGGCGGTGCTCACGTACGACCTGGTCGAGCCGTGGCCGCACCCCGGCCGTGTCACCCAGGTCGTCACGCTCGCCGAGGACGCCCTGACCCTGACCATCTCGGTGGAGGCGCGGGACGACTCCTTCCCGGCGCAGATCGGCTGGCACCCCTGGTTCAACCGGAACCTGGGCGGCGAGGACGTGGCCCTCGGCTTCAAGCCCGCCTGGCAGGAGGAGCGCGGCGCGGACCATCTGCCCACCGGGAACCGGATCGACCCCACGCCGGGCCCTTGGGACGACTGCTTCGGCATGCCCGGCGGCGTCGACGTCACCCTCACCTGGCCGGGGCAGCTGGAGCTGAAGGTGACCAGCCGCGAGGAGTGGGTGGTGGTCTACGACGAGCAGGCCGAGGCCGTGTGCGTGGAGCCGCAGACCGGCCCGCCCAACGGCCTGAACACCGCCCCGCGCCTGGTCACGGCCCTGGAGCCGCTGGAGGCGAGCACCACCTGGAGCTGGCGCCGCCTTTAAGCTGGTCGGCATGACGGACGTACGCGGCGCGCTGCTGCAGCAGATCAAGGACAAGGCCGTGGTGCACGGCAAGGTGACCCTCTCCTCGGGTCTGGAGGCCGACTACTACGTCGACCTGCGCCGCATCACCCTCGACGGCGAGGCCGCCCCGCTGGTCGGCCAGGTGCTCCTGGACCTGACCGCCGACCTCGAGTTCGACGCGGTCGGCGGCCTCACCATGGGCGCCGACCCGGTGGCCGCGGCCATGCTGCACGCCGCCGCCGTGCGCGGGAAGAAGCTCGACGCCTTCGTCGTGCGCAAGGCCGCGAAGGCGCACGGGCTGCAGCGGCGCGTCGAGGGCCCGGAGATCAGGGGCCGCCGGGTCCTGGTCGTCGAGGACACCTCCACCACCGGCGGTTCGCCGCTCACCGCCGTGGAGGCCGTGCGGGAGGCCGGCGCCGAGGTCGTCGCCGTCGCGACGATCGTGGACCGGGCCACCGGCGCCGCGGAGAAGATCGAGGCCGGTGCGGGCGTTCCGTACCGGTTCGCCTTCTCGAAGGATGAACTGGGTCTGGACTGACGACGCGGAGTGACCTGGACTTGTCCGGCGCATGGACCAGCCGTCCATGTCTGGAAAGATGGGGACGACGATGACGTCGCACACCCAGGTCTAGGTCAGGGCCGTAACGCAGCAATCCACCCCGCAACACCAAGGAGCGGACAGATGCCCATCGCAACCCCCGAGGTCTACAACGAGATGCTCGACCGGGCGAAGGCAGGCAAGTTCGCCTACCCGGCCATCAACGTCACCTCGAGCCAGACCCTGAACGCGGCGCTGCGCGGCTTCGCGGAGGCGGAGAGCGACGGCATCGTCCAGATCTCTACCGGCGGCGCCGAGTTCCTCGGCGGCCAGTACAGCAAGGACATGGTCACCGGCGCGGTCGCGCTCGCCGAGTACGCGCACATCATCGCCGAGAAGTACCCGGTCAACATCGCGCTGCACACCGACCACTGCCCGAAGGACAAGCTCGACGGGTACGTGCGTCCGCTGCTCTCGGTCTCCGAGGAGCGCGTGAAGGCCGGCAGGAACCCGCTGTTCCAGTCCCACATGTGGGACGGCTCCGCCGAGACCCTCGCCGACAACCTCGCCATCGCCCAGGAGCTGCTGGAGCGCACCCGCGCCGCCCGCATCATCCTCGAGGTGGAGATCACCCCGACCGGCGGCGAGGAGGACGGCGTCTCGCACGAGATCAACGACTCCCTCTACACCACCGTCGAGGACGCGATCCGCACCGCCGAGGCCCTCGGCCTGGGTGAGAAGGGCCGCTACCTGCTGGCCGCGTCCTTCGGCAACGTCCACGGCGTGTACAAGCCGGGCAACGTCGTCCTGCGCCCCGAGCTGCTGAAGGAGCTGAACGAGGGCGTCGCCGCCAAGTTCGGCAAGGCCTCCCCGTTCGACTTCGTCTTCCACGGCGGCTCCGGCTCCAGCGAGCAGGAGATCCTCACCGCGCTGGAGAACGGCGTGGTGAAGATGAACATCGACACGGACACCCAGTACGCCTTCACCCGTCCGGTCGCCGCCCACATGTTCCAGAACTACGACGGCGTCCTGAAGGTCGACGGCGAGGTCGGCAACAAGAAGGCCTACGACCCGCGCACCTGGGGCAAGCTGGCCGAGGCGAGCATGGCCGCCCGCGTCGTCCAGGCCACGCAGCACCTGCGCTCGGCCGGCAACAAGATCAAGTAAGCGGTACGTCCGCTCCGTACGGGGCCCGGCGGCTGTCCTCGGCCGCCGGGCCGCTGTATACCTGGGACCATGCCCGACGTCCGGCTGGCCTCGCCCCAGGGCAAGTGGATCCTGTTCACCACGGTTCTCGGCTCCAGCATGGCGCTGCTGGACTCGACCGTCGTCAACGTGGCGCTCCCGCGCATCGGCGCCGATCTGGGGGCGAGTCTCGCCGCGCTGCAGTGGACGGTCAACGCGTACATGGTCACGCTGGCCGGGCTGATCCTGCTCGGCGGCTCGCTCGGGGACCACTACGGCCGCCGGAAGATCTTCGTGCTGGGCGTGGTCTGGTTCGCGACGGCGTCGCTGCTGTGCGGCCTGGCGCCGAGTCCGGGGATCCTCATCGCCGCGCGGGCGTTGCAGGGCGTCGGCGGCGCCCTGCTGACCCCCGGCTCCCTGGCGATCATCCAGGCGTCCTTCCACCCCGACGACCGCAGCCGCGCCGTCGGCCTGTGGTCCGGCTTCGGCGGGATCGGCGCCGCGGTCGGCCCGTTCCTCGGCGGCTGGCTGGTCGCCGGGCCCGGCTGGCGCTGGGTGTTCCTGCTGAACGTGCCGCTGGCGCTGCTGTGCGCGCCGGTCGCGCTGCGGCACGTCCCGGAGTCGGCGGACGGCGGCAGACACGCCCGCTTCGACGTGCTCGGCGCCGCCCTCGGCGCGCTGGCCCTGGCCCTGCTGACGTACGCCCTGATCGAGGCGAGGGCGGGCTCCCTGGTGGTGGCCCTGACGGCGGTGGCGGGCCTGGCGGCCGCGGTGGCCTTCGTGCTGGTGGAGCGGCGCAGCCCGGACCCGATGCTCCCTCTGGACGTCTTCGCCGCCCGCCAGTTCAGCGCGGTCAACCTGGTCACCCTGTGCGTGTACGCGGCGTTCGGCGGCTTCTTCTTCCTCACCGCGCTGCAGCTCCAGGTCGTGGCCGGCTACTCGCCGCTCAAGGCCGGCACGGCCCTGCTGCCGACGACGGTCCTGATGCTGTTCCTCTCCTCCCGCTCCGGCGCCCTGGCCGACCGGACGGGGCCGCGGCTGCCCCTGACGGCCGGCCCGCTGCTGTGCGCGGCCGCGATGCTGCTGATGCTGCGGGTGGGCGAGGGCGCGTCCTATCCCGCCGACGTCCTCCCGGCCGTCCTCGTCATGGGCGCCGGCATGGTGACCCTCGTCGCGCCGCTGACCGCCACGGTCCTCGCCTCGGTGGACGCCTCCCGGGCGGGCCTGGCCAGCGGCGTCAACAACGCGGCGGCACGCGCGGCGGGCCTGGTGGCGGTGGCCGCCCTGCCCCTGCTCACGGGGATGGGCCCGGACGCGTACCGGGTCCCGGCCGCCTTCGACGCGGCGTTCCGGCGGGCCATGCCGATCTGCGCCGGGGTGCTCGTGGCCGGCTCGGTGCTGGCCTTCGCCCTGGTCCGCCGCCCGTCCCCCGACTGCCGCCACCCGGAGTGCCGCGTGCACGGCTGCGTCACGGCCCCGCCGCTGGAGGGAGAGCGGCGGGCGCAGCCGTCGTAGCGGGCCGGACCGGCCCGGTGCCGGGGCGGGCCACCGGCACAGCGCCCGCGCCTGTCACCGGCGTGCGCCAGACTGGACCCATGACCATCCACGAAAACCTCCTCGGCGGCCCGCCCCCCACCCACCTCCCCGACGACCCCGAGCCCCGCGAGCAGCTCGCCGCCGGCACCGCCCCCGCGGACGTCGCCGCCAAGTACCCCACCTCCTCCCTCGCCTGGGCCCAGCTGGCCGACGACGCGTTCGAGCGCGGCGCGGTCGTGGAGTCGTACGCCTACGCCCGCACGGGCTACCACCGCGGCCTGGACGCCCTGCGCCGCAGCGGCTGGAAGGGCCACGGCCCGGTGCCCTGGGAGCACGAGCCCAACCGCGGCTTCCTGCGCGCCCTGCACGCCCTCGCCCGCGCCGCGCAGGCGATCGGCGAGCAGGAGGAGTACGAGCGCTGCACCCAGTTCCTGAAGGACTCCTCCCCGACGGCGGCCCAGACCCTCGGCTAGCCGTACGTCCCGGTGTGGCCCGTCTGGCACAGGCGGGCCTTGCCGTATCCGGGGTCGATTGCGGAGGATGCCGGGTGGGGACCGGGGCCCCCGTGCCGGCATCGGCAGGGGCGGACCGCTACCCGGAGCTACAACAGGAGACAGCGATGTCCCAATCGGCTCAGCAGTCCACACAGACTCAGGAGCCCGAGACTCCGCATCTCGATTTCGCCGGCACGACGCCGTACGAGGACTACGTCAAGGCGGACGTGCTCACCCACCTCCAGCACACCCTCTCCGACGATCCCGGAGAGATGGTCTTCCTGGTCACGACCCAGGTGATGGAGCTGTGGTTCACCGTCATCGTCCACGAGTGGGAGACCGCGGCGGGCGCCCTGCGCGGTGACGACGTGCCTACCGCGATCGCCGCGCTGAAGCGTTCCGTGCGGGAACTGGAGGCGCTCAACGCCTCCTGGACACCGCTCGGCCAGCTCACCCCGGCGCAGTTCAACTCCTACCGGTCCGCCCTCGGCGAGGGCTCCGGCTTCCAGTCGGCGATGTACCGGCGCATGGAGTTCCTGCTCGGCGAGAAGTCCGCGTCCATGCTGGTCCCGCACCGCGGCGTCCCCCGCGCCCACGCGGAACTGGAGAAGGCGCTGCACGAGCCCAGCCTGTACGACGAGGTGCTGCGGCTGCTGGCCCGGCGCGGCCACGCCGTCCCCGCCTCCGTCCTGCACCGGGACGTCTCCCAGCGCTACGAGCCGTCCGACCAGGTCGAGCGCGTCTGGGCGGCGGTCTACGCCGGCGACCAGGACGCCGAACTCGTCCGCCTCGGCGAGGCATTGACCGACGTGGCCGAGCTGGTGTGGCGCTGGCGCAACGACCACCTGGTCGCCACCCGCCGCGCGATGGGCGCCAAGCCCGGCACCGGCGGCTCGGCCGGCGTGGCCTGGCTGGAGAAGCGCGCCCGCAAGAACGTCTTCCCGGAGCTGTGGACGGCGAGGTCCCATGTCTGAACTGTCTGAAGCATCTGAAGTGTCTGAACTGGCCCTGGAGGCGGAGAAGCTGGACGCGGCGGACGAACTCGCCCCGCTGCGTGACCGCTTCGTCCTCGACGACGTGGTCTACCTCGACGGCAACTCCCTCGGCGCGCTCCCCGCGCACGTCCCCGACCGGGTGGTCGACGTGGTCCGCCGCCAGTGGGGCGAGCTGCGCATCCGCTCCTGGGAGGAGAGCGGCTGGTGGACCGCGCCCGAGCGGATCGGCGACCGGATCGCCCCGCTGGTCGGCGCGGCGGCCGGGCAGATCGTGGTCGGCGACTCCACGAGCGTCAACGTCTTCAAGGCACTGGTGGCCGCCGTGCGGATGGCGGACGAGGACCGCACCGAGATCCTGGTGGACGCCACGACGTTCCCCACGGACGGCTACATCGCCGAGTCCGCGGCCCGCCTGACCGGCCGCACCCTGCGCGCCGTGACCCCGGCCGAGGTGCCGGGGGCGCTGACCGGCCGTACGGCGGCGGTGCTGCTCAACCACGTCGACTACCGCACCGGCCGGCTGCACGACCTGCCCGGTCTGACCGCCGCGGTCCACGCCGCCGGCGCCCTCGCGGTCTGGGACCTGTGCCACAGCGCGGGCGCGCTGCCGGTGGGCCTGGACGAGCACGGCGTCGACCTGGCGGTCGGCTGCACCTACAAGTACCTGAACGGCGGCCCGGGTTCCCCGGCGTACCTGTACGTCCGCCGGGACCTGCAGCCCCGCTTCGACTCGCCGCTGCCGGGCTGGAACTCGCACTCCGACCCGTTCGGCATGAGCCCGTCGTACGCCCCGGCGCCGGGCGCCCCGCGGGGCCGGGTCGGCACCCCGGACATCCTGTCCATGCTGGCCCTGGAGGCGGCCCTGGACGTCTGGGACGGCGTGTCCGTCTCCGCCGTCCGCGCCAAGTCCCTCGCGCTGACGGACTTCTTCCTGCGCTGCGTGCGGGCGTACACCGAGCCGGGGCGCGTGGAGTGCGTGACGCCGGAGCGCCACGAGGAGCGCGGCAGCCAGGTCGCGCTGCGCTGTGCGGACGCGGGCGAGGTGATGAAACGCCTGATCGACCGGGGTGTCGTGGGCGACTTCCGGCATCCCGACGTCCTCCGCTTCGGCTTCACCCCGCTGTACGTCGGCTTCGCCGACACGGAGCGGGCGGCGCGCGTGCTGGGGGAGGAGCTGGCGTAGGGGTGCGGGGCCTGAAGGCGGCGACCCGCAGGGGAACCGCGCCTTCAGGCCCCGTATGGAACCGTTTGCCCCTCACCGTGTGTGACATCCCCGCGTCCGCGCACGTCACCGGCCTGATACCGTCCCGCCCAACGGCGAGCTGGTGACCAGACGCCAAACACGTTCCATCGCTGAGAGGTTGGAGCATGCCGGACGACGCCGCAGCAGCCCGCGCCGCCGCCGAAGAGGAATCGGCCTTCTCGCACCCTCCGGTCGACCCCGACGTCAGCTCCGCTTACGGCAGCCACCCCGACCAGGTGATCGACTTCTACGCGCCCCGCACCGCC
Organism: Streptomyces sp. NPDC048192; assembly: GCF_043202415.1. NCBI lineage: Bacteria > Bacillati > Actinomycetota > Actinomycetes > Kitasatosporales > Streptomycetaceae > Streptomyces > Streptomyces sp. NPDC048192. The sequence goes on along the minus strand of NZ_JBIDAL010000004.1, from coordinate 116,362 downwards.
GCGGACTCCCCGGTGCCGCTGGTGGTGGTCCTGCACGGCGGCGCCTGGCGCGCCCGCTACGACCGCCGGCACATCACCCCCTTCGCGGACTTCCTGGCCCGCAGGGGGTTCGCGGTGGCCAACGTCGAGTACCGGCGCGGCGGCGAACCGCTGATCCCGGGGCAGAGTGCGGGCACGGAGGCGGGGAGCGTCCCGCCGCCGGCCGGCCGCTGGCCGGACACCTTCGACGACGTCGCCGCCGCCCTGGACGCGCTGCCCGCCCTGGCCCGCGAGGCGCTCCCGCAGGCCGACCCGCGCCGCACGGTGCTGACGGGCCACTCGGCCGGCGGCCACCTCGCGCTGTGGGCCGCGGCCCGCCACCTCCTGCCCGCGGACGCCCCCTGGCGCACCGGTCGGCCCGCCCCGCTGCGCGGCGTCGTCGCCCTCGCCCCGATCGCGGACTTCGAGGTGGCGGAGAAGCTGGAGGTGTGCGGCCACGCGAGCCTGCAACTCCTCGGCGGCCACGACACGTTCGCCGAGCGACGCCCGTACGCCGACCCCGTGCTGCTCCTCCCCACGGGCATCGCGACGACCCTGGTCCAGGGGCGCACCGACCTGGTGGTGCCGCAGACGGTGGCCGAGTCCTATGCGGACGCGGCGGCGAAGGCCGGCGAGATGGTGGGCCTGACCCTCCTGGAGGACGTCGGCCACTTCCCGCTGATCGACCCGGCGGCGGACGCGTGCGCGGTGGTGGCGGAGGAGATCGCCCAACTGGCCTGGTGAGGCCCGGAGTCATGGCGTACGTACCCGGCGTGGCCGGTGGCGCGGGCGCCCCGTAGTACCTGAGAGGGACCCGTGAGAACCCCTCTGCAAGGGGACGACCGCGGCCCGGCCGCCGCCTACCGTTCTCCACGTGACCGAGACGACGCACACGCAGACGACACCGCCGGGCGCGGCCGGCAGGCCGCGCAGCCCGGAGTTCCGGCTGGCCGCGGACGCGCTGAGCGGGCTGCGCCAGGACCTGTTCCACGAGGCCTTCGCCTACCGCCCGCTGCCCCGGCTCGGCGCCGACAGCCCCTTCGTGCGCCGCCGGTCCGGCCGTATGCGGGAGTACGCGGCCTGGGCGCCGCACGCGGTGGTCGTCGTCCTCGGCCTGACGGCGATGCTGGTCGGTCTCACCCGCGGGGGCGACTCGGGGGTGCCGTCCCTGCTGTGCGGGCTGCTGGCCCTGGCGCCGGTGCTGCTCACCCTGGTGCGGCCGGCCGGAGCCTTCTGGCTGTCCCTGGCCGCCTCCACGGTCACGGCGGTCGTCAGCGAGCAGGAGTGGGTGGGCCGGCCGTGGCCGGCGAGCAGCTTCGTCTCCCACCTGGTGGTGCTCACGGTCGTCGCGGCACGCACCCGCCCCCGCACCGCGGCCTGGATGTGGGTGCTGACCGGGGTGTACGGCTTCTTCGCCGCGAGTGTGCTCGGCCCGTGGTACGGCGACACCGATGTGGCCCAGATGCTGGTCCTGTCGGCGGTGCTGCTGCTGGTGGTCACCGTCCGGCACATCCGCCGGGAGGCCGCGCAGGAGGTGACCGCGCAGCAGACGGTGACCGCGCACGAACGCTCCCGGCGCACCCTCCTGGAGGAGCGCACCACGATCGCCCGCGAGCTGCACGACGTGGTCGCCCACCACATGTCGGTGGTCGCCATCCAGGCGGAGGCCGCGCCCTACCGGGTGGAGAATCCGCCGGAGGAGCTTCAGAAGGCGTTCGCCACCATCCGGGAGAACGCGGTGGCGGCCCTGACCGAGCTGCGCCGTGTCCTCGGTGTCGTCCGCGCCGAGGACTACGAGGCGCCGGACGCCCCCCAGCCGACCCTGGCCGACCTGGACGGCCTGCTCGCCAACGTACGGGAGGCGGGCCTGACGGTGGAGAAGGCGGTGACGGGCGCGGTGCGCGAACTGCCGCAGGGCGTGGAGCTGTCGGCGTACCGGATCGTGCAGGAGGCCCTCAGCAACACCCTGCGGCACGCGCCGGGAGCGAGCGCCCGCGTGGAGATCGGGTACGTCCTCGGCGGCCTGGGCCTGCGCGTGGTGAACACCCCGCCGCCGGCTCCGCGGCTCGTCAAGCCGTCGCCGGGCGCCGGGCACGGCATCACGGGCATGCGGGAGCGGGTCGCCATGCTGGACGGTGAGATGACGGCGGGCCCGACGCCGGACGGCGGCCATGAGGTGACGGTGTTCCTGCCGGTGCCGGCGGCCACGGTGAGCGAAGGGGACGCATGACCATCCGCGTACTGATCGCGGACGACCAGATGATGGTCCGCGAGGGCTTCTCGGTGCTGCTGAACGCGATGCCGGACATCGAGGTCGCCGGCGAGGCCGTCAACGGAAGACAGGCCGTCGAGCGGGTCCGCGAGCTCGCCCCGGACGTCGTCCTGATGGACATCCGCATGCCCGAGCTGAACGGCATCGAGGCCACCCGGGAGATCGTGGCGGCGGACGCGGCGGCGAAGGTGCTGGTCCTGACCACCTTCGACCTGGACGAGTACGTGTACCAGGCCCTGCGGGCGGGCGCCTCCGGCTTCCTCCTCAAGGACGCCTCGGCCCGCCAACTCGCCGACGGGGTCAGGGTGGTGGCCGCCGGCGAGGCTCTGCTGGCCCCCTCGGTCACCAGACGTCTGATCACGGAGTTCTCCCGCCTCGCGGACCCCCCGCGCCCCCTCCCGCCGGCGGCCCGGGCGGCCTACGGTGACCTCACGGAACGCGAGACGGAGGTCCTGATCCTGATCGCCCAGGGCCTGTCCAACGCGGAGATCGCCGCCCGCCTGGTGGTCGCCGAGTCCACGATCAAGACCCACGTCAGCCGCATCCTGGTCAAACTGGGCCTGCGCGACCGCACCCAGGCGGCGGTCTTCGCGTACGAGGCGCGGTTGGTGACACCCGGCTGACGGCCCCGGAGGGCGCCCTTCGCCGGGCACCCGAGAGAGCGCCCCTGGCCAGACCGCGCCGCGCGCGTTAGCGTCCCCGCATGGCTGGCAGCTCCGACCTGATCTTCGATCCGTGGGACCCCGCGTTCGTCGCCGACCCGTACCCGGCGTACGCCGAGCTGCGGGCGCGCGGCAGGGTGGTGTACTTCGCGCCCACGAACCAGTGGCTGGTGCCGCATCACGCGGACGTGTCGGCGCTGCTGCGTGACCGGCGCCTCGGCCGCACCTATCTGCACCGGTTCTCGCACGAGGAGTTCGGCCGGACCCCGCCCCCGCCGGAGCACGAGCCGTTCCACACGCTCAACGACCACGGGATGCTGGACCTGGAGCCGCCGGACCACACCCGGATCCGGCGCCTGGTGTCGAAGGCGTTCACGCCGCGCACGGTGGAGCGGCTGCGGCCGTACGTCCACGCTCTGGCGGACGAGCTGGTGGCGGCGCTCGTCCGCAAGGGCGGCGGCGACCTGCTGAGCGAGGTGGCCGAGCCGCTGCCGGTGGCGGTGATCGCCGAGATGCTCGGCGTCCCCGAGGCCGACCGCGCCCTGCTGCGGCCGTGGTCGGCGGCCATCTGCGGGATGTACGAGCTGAACCCGTCGAAGGAGACCGCCGTGAAGGCGGTGCGGGCGTCGGTGGAGTTCTCCGAGTACCTGCGGGGGCTGATCGCCGCGCGTCGCAGGGAACCGGGCGAGGACCTCGTCTCCGGGCTGATCGCGGCGCACGACGAGGGCGACCGGCTCACCGAGCAGGAGATGATCTCCACGGCGGTGCTGCTGCTCAACGCGGGCCACGAGGCGACCGTCAACGCGACGGTGAACGGCTGGTGGGCGCTGTTCCGCAACCCCGCCCAGCTCGCCGCCCTGCGCGCCGACCACGCGCTGGTGCCGTCGGCGGTCGAGGAGCTGATGCGCTACGACACCCCGCTCCAGCTCTTCGAGCGCTGGGTACTGGACGACATCGAGATCGACGGCACCACGATCCCGAGGGGCTCGGAGATCGCCATGCTCTTCGGTTCCGCCAACCACGACCCGGCCGTCTTCACCGACCCCGGCCGGCTGGACCTCACCCGCGGGGACAACCCGCACATCAGCTTCAGCGCGGGCATCCACTACTGCATCGGCGCGCCCCTGGCCCGTATCGAGCTCGCCGCCTCCATGTCCGCTCTCCTGCGGCAGGCCCCGACCCTCGCCCTCGCGGCGGAACCACGGCGGAAGCCGAACTTCGTCATCAGGGGGCTGGAGGGGCTGACCGTGGAGGTGCGCTGAGCGGCAGGCGGCCGGTGGGCGGCCGGTGCACGCTCAGGCCGTGAGGTCCCTGCGGCGCAGGCCCGCGAGGCCGGCCGCGACGAGCAGCGCGGCCACAGCCAGCAGCACCAGTACCGGCCGCCACTCCATCTGCCCGCCCGGCAGCTTCGGCAGGTGCCCGAAGGGGGACAGGTCCAGCACCGCCCGGGGCAGGTCCAGCGCCGGGCCGATCCAGCCGAGGAGCAGGGCCGCGCCGGCCACGCCCCACGCCGCGACCGCGCCCCGCGGCAGCAGGCCGTACAGCAGGACGGCGACCGCGCCGATCAACCAGACGGCGGGGACCTGGAGCAGGCACGCGCCCAGGACGGGCCCGGTCCGCCGGCCGTAGCCGACGGCGAAGCCGAGGCCCGCCAGCAGCATCAGCAGGGCCGAGCCGCCGAACGCGACGAGCAGATGACCGAGGGCCCAGCGCAGCCGGCCCACCGCCGCGGCCAGCACCGGTTCGGCGCGCCCGGAGGTCTCCTCGCCGCTCAGCCGCAGCACGGACGAGACGACGTACAGGGCGGCGACCAGGCCGAGCAGGCCGATCATCGCGGCGAGGAAGGCGTCGGTCAGGCCGGACTGGCCGCCCATCCGCTGGAAGATCTCCCGCGCCTTGGCGTTGTCGCCGACGAGCCTCGCCGCGCCGTCCGTCAGCCCGCCGTAGACGACCCCGGCGAGGAAGAAGCCGAGCGACCAGCCGAGGACGCTGCCGCGCTGCAGCCGCCAGGCCAGCGCGCCGGCACCGGTGAGCCGCCCCTCGGCGGGCCCCGGCCGGGCCGGCAGGAAGCTCATGCCGAGGTCCCGGCGGCCCGCCAACCGGTAGGCGAGCGCGGTCTGCAGGGCGGTCGCCGCCGCGAACAGCAGCAGCATCCACCAGCGTTCGGCCGCGAAGGGCCGTAGGTTCTCCAGCCAGCCCAGCGGGGACAGCCAGGTCAGCACCGACGAGCCGTCGTCCGTCGCGGAGTCGCCCGCCGCGCGCAGCACGAACGCCGCGCCGAGGACCGCCGCAGTCAGCCCCCGGGCCAAGCGCGCGCTCTCGGTCAGCTGGGCGGCGATCGCCGCCGTCGACGCGAAGAGCAGGCCGGCGCCCGCCACCCCGAGCCCGAAGACCAGCGCGCCCGCCACGCCCTGCCCGGCGAGCCCCGCCGCGATCAGCGCGCCCAGGGCCGCGTTCGCGACCGCCGCCGCCAGCAGGGCCGCCGTCAGCGGGGCCCGGCGGCCCACCATGCCGGAGGACACCAGCTCCTGCCGGCCGCTCTCCTCCTCCTCGCGGGTGTGCCGTACGACGACGAGCAGGCTCGTCACCGCGGCGAGCGCGCCCGCGTACACCCCGACCCGCCAGGCCGTCAGCGCGCCCAGCGAGTCGCCGAAGACCGGGCCGACCATGGCGCGCAGGGAGGCGTTGGCCGCCATCTGGTGCATCAGGTCCGCGCGGGCGGCCGGGGTGCCGTACAGGCCATGAAGCGTCTTCGGCATGGTCAGGACCATCAGCGCGGTCACCGCGACCCATACCGGGATCAGCACGCGGTCGCGGCGCAGGGCGAACCTCAGCAGGGTCGCCGTGCCGGTCAGCCGGGAGGTCATACGGCCGCCTCGTCCGCGTAGTGCCGCAGGAACAGCTCCTCCAGCGTGGGCGGCGTCGAGGTCAGCGAGCGCACGCCGGACGCCGTCAGCGAGCGCAGTACGGCGTCGAGCCGGTCGGTGTCCACCTGGAACCGGACCCGGTGCCCCCGCACGTCGAGGCCGTGCACGCCGGGCAGGCGGGCCAGTCCGTCGGGCGGGCCGGCGAGTTCGGCGCTGACGCTGGTGCGGGTGAGGTGCCGCAGGTCGGCCAGTGAGCCGCTCTCCACGGTCCGGCCCTTGCGGACGATGCTGACCCGGTCGCAGAGTTCCTCGACCTCGCCGAGGATGTGGGAGGAGAGCAGGACCGTGCGGCCGCGCTCGCGCTCCTCCCTGACGCAGCGCTGGAAGACCTCCTCCATCAGCGGGTCGAGGCCCGAGGTCGGCTCGTCGAGGATCAGCAGGTCCACGTCCGAGGCGAAGGCCGCGACCAGGGCGACCTTCTGCCGGTTGCCCTTGGAGTAGGTGCGGCCCTTCTTGGTGGGGTCCAGCTCGAAGCGGTCGATCAGCTCGGCGCGGCGCCGGCGGTCCAGGCCGCCGCGCAGCCGGCCGTAGAGGTCGATGACCTCGCCGCCGGAGAGGTTGCGCCACAGGGTGACGTCGCCCGGCACGTAGGCGATCCTGCGGTGCACCTCCACCGCGTCCCGCCAGGGGTCGCGGCCCAGCACCCGGGCGGCGCCCGCGTCGGCGCGCAGCAGGCCGAGCAGGACGCGGATGGCGGTGGACTTGCCGGCGCCGTTGGGGCCGAGGAAGCCGTGCACCTCGCCGGTCTCGACGTCCAGGTCGAGACCGTCCAGCGCGTGCGTACGGCCGAAGGACTTGTGGAGTCCGGCGACCGCGATTGCCTTCGTCATGCCGACGAACGTACGCTTCTTTCAGAAATTTGTGAAGTTACCGAAGGTCCCTAATGTTGGGTACGGTGGGCCCCATGACGGATGCGGTGCGGCGGGACCCCGAGGCGGTCTCCCGGTTCGTGGAGCACTTCGCGGCCCAGGTCGTCGAGGCGGGGGTGCCGCGCATGCCGGCCCGCGTCCTCGCGGCGCTGCTCGCCTCCGACTCCGGCGCCCTCACCTCGGCCCAGCTGGGCGAACAGCTGAGGATCAGCCCCGCGGCGGTCTCCGGCGCCGTGCGCTACCTCGCGCAGGTCCACCTGCTGTCCAGGGAGCGCGAGCCGGGCTCGCGCCGGGAGCGGTACCGGGTGCACGGCGACCAGTGGTACGAGGCCCTCACCAACCGCGACGCCGTCATCAAGCGCTGGGAGGAGGCCCTCCGCGAGGGGGTGGCGAGCCTGGGCGCCGACACCCCCGCGGGGCGCCGGCTCGCCGAGACGCTGGACTTCTTCGAGTTCGTGGAGAAGGACGTGGCCCAGATGATGGAACGCTGGCGCGCCTACCGGGAGCGCAAGTACGAGCACCCGGAAGAGGCACGGGGAACCGGGGGAGCGTCATGACACCGGTTTCGAGGCCCCCGTCTCAAGCCGGCGGCAGCACCAGCCCCCAGGCCCCCTCCGCCACCCGCCACGTCCGGCGCCGCACCGGACCCGTCACCCGGGCGTCCGCCCGGTAGCGGAAGTCCGCGCCGGTGACCGTCACCGTGCGGCCGGTCGCCTGTACCGGGGTCGCCTCCGCGCCCACCGACAGGGGCCGTACCTCCACCCGTGCGAAGCCCCCCGTGCCCGGGGTGACCGACACCGCCTCCACGGGCTGGCCCAGGTCGACCACCGTCTCCCCGTCGACCTCCACCCGGAGCCGGGAGGGGCCGGGGGAGGGCACGGCCGCGAGCCGAGGCGGGCGGGGGGCGAGGGTGCGGACCAGGGAGCGGTACCAGGGGCGGCAGACGACGGCGACCGGCTGCGCCGCGGCCGCCCGGGCCACCGGCTCCGGCGGGATGCCCAGCGCGCCCAGCACCACCCCGTCGCTGTCGTCGACCAGCAGGTCGAGGCGCCGCTCCGCGCCGTCCAGCACGGCCCGCGCGGCCGCCACCGTCCCGCCCGGCACCCCGAGCGACTCGGCCAGCCGGGTGTCGCCCACCGGGACGACCGACAGTGTGCATCCGGCCAGCTCCCGCGCCCGGTGCAGCAGGGACACGGCCCGCACCAGCGCGCGGTCGTCGCCGATCACCACCGGTCGCCGGGACCCCCGCCGGCCCAGCGCCCGGGCGAATTCCTCCGGGCCGTCCGGCAGGCACACCTTGGCTGCCGCACCCGCGCTGAGCACGTCTTTCGCGATGCGTACGGACTCCCCGTCCGCCTGCCGTGCCGCCGGATCGATGATCACCAGCAGCTGTTCGGACGTCGCGAAAGTCGCCACCTCGGTCCTGCCTCGCTTCCTCGGGTAGCATCTTTGTGCAAGAGCCCCTTGCGCTATTGCGCCAGGGGCTTCGTCTATTCCGGGGCATCCGGTCCGACGGTTGGGCGACCACCGGCGACCAACGACGGTCGCTGTGGCACGCGGCGGTGAACCTTACGCCCACGCCCCCGACCTTGGACATGCCCCGCCCGGAAGGGGTGTACGCGCGTGCCCGCACTTGTGCTGCTCGGTGCTCAGTGGGGTGACGAAGGCAAGGGAAAGGCGACCGACCTGCTCGGTGGCTCGGTGGACTATGTAGTGCGGTACCAGGGCGGCAACAACGCCGGCCACACGGTCGTCGTCGGCGACCAGAAGTACGCCCTCCACCTGCTCCCTTCCGGAATCCTGTCCCCCGGTTGTACGCCGGTCATCGGCAACGGCGTCGTCGTCGACCCGTCGGTCCTGCTCTCCGAGCTGAGCGGTCTGAACGAGCGTGGCGTCGACACGTCCAAGCTCCTGATCAGCGGTAACGCGCACGTCATCACGCCGTACAACGTGACCGTCGACAAGGTGACGGAACGCTTCCTCGGCAAGCGCAAGATCGGCACCACCGGCCGCGGCATCGGACCGACCTACGCCGACAAGATCAACCGCGTCGGCATCCGGGTCCAGGACCTGTACGACGAGTCGATCCTTCAGCAGAAGGTCGAGGCGGCCCTCGACGTCAAGAACCAGATCCTCACCAAGCTCTACAACCGGCGCGCCATCGCCGCCGACCAGGTGGTCGAGGAGCTGCTGGGCTACGCCGAGCAGATCAAGCCGTACGTCGCCGACACCGTCCTGGTCCTCAACCAGGCGCTGGAGCAGGACAAGGTCGTGCTCTTCGAGGGCGGCCAGGGCACGCTGCTGGACATCGACCACGGGACCTATCCCTTCGTGACGTCCAGCAACCCCACCGCGGGCGGCGCCTGCACCGGCGCCGGCGTGGGCCCCACGAAGATCAGCCGGGTCATCGGCATCCTCAAGGCCTACACGACCCGCGTCGGCGCCGGCCCCTTCCCGACCGAGCTGTTCGACGAGGACGGCGAGGCGCTGCGCCGGATCGGCGGCGAGCGCGGTGTGACGACGGGCCGGGACCGCCGCTGCGGCTGGTTCGACGCGGTCATCGCCCGCTACGCCACCCGCGTCAACGGCCTGACCGACTTCTTCCTCACCAAGCTGGACGTGCTGACCGGCTGGGAGCAGATCCCGGTCTGCGTGGCGTACGAGATCGACGGCAAGCGGGTCGAGGAACTGCCGTACTCGCAGACCGACTTCCACCACGCCAAGCCCGTCTACGAGATGCTGCCGGGCTGGTCGGAGGACATCAGCAAGGCGAAGTCCTTCTCGGACCTGCCGAAGAACGCCCAGGCGTACGTCAAGGCGCTGGAGGAGATGTCCGGCGCCCCGATCTCCGCGATCGGCGTGGGCCCGGGCCGGGACGAGACGATCGAGATCAACTCGTTCCTGTAAGGCGGAACACGGCGGCCGGCGCGACGGAAGAACGCGCCGGCCGCCGTCTCGTCCGGCGCCCGCCTGCCACACGGCGGCGAGCCCGACGAGAAGCAGGACGGCGAGGCAGGTCAGCAGCGGGGAGCCGGACGGGGCCGCGACGGGCCCGGGCAGGACGAGCCGCGGGCGGCCCTCGCCGCGTCTGCCGCAGTGCCGCACCGCTCGGCGCCGTGGCCCCGGCAGCGGGGGCACTCCTCCCATCCTCGCCCCTGACAGGCGGTGCACGACATGAGCCCATCGCCGGGGTGACCCCGGCAGACCCCGCACTCCGCCGTGCCGCCGCTTCCGCCCCGTGCGCCGGGCGCGTCCTCCGAGCCGGCCGCCCCTTTGCTGCTCGCCGAGTTCACGCTGGTCGGCGAGGGGGCGCGGGACGGATGAGCGGAGGGCTCAAGTCCGCTTCTGTTTCCCATTTGTTGACCCGCCCGTGACCCGTTTCTGGTTTCGCGCGGATGTGGCGTACGGCAAGCATCTACGCGGGTAGTCCCGCCGCCATGCCCGTACGATCCTGCCTCTCGAGCTCCAGGAGCCCTGCATGCCCGCCCATCCCATGAACCGCCGTGAGTTCGTGAAGAAGTCGGCCGTCACCGGTGCGGCGGTGGCCGCCGCCGGGGCCGTCGGCACCGGCACCGCGCAGGCCGCCGAGGCCGGTCACCGGCCCGAAAAGGCGCCGCGCACCTGGTCGTTCTCCATCCTGGGCACCACCGACCTGCACAGCCACGTCTTCGACTGGGACTACTACAAGGACGCCGCCTACACCGACAAGGCGGGCAACTCCGTGGGCGTGGCGCGGGTCGCCACCCTCATCAAGCAGCAGCGCGAGGCCAAGGGCGAGCACCGCGTCCTGCTGGTCGACGCCGGCGACATCATCCAGGGCACCTCCCTCGCCTACTACTTCGCGCGCGTGCAGCCCATCACCGCCGAGGACGGCCCCAAGCACCCGATGGCCGTGGCCATGAACCACATGCGCTACGACGCCGCCGCCCTCGGCAACCACGAGTTCAACTACGGCATCGACACGCTGCGCAAGTTCGAGAGCCAGTGCCGCTTCCCGCTGCTCGGCGCGAACGCGCTCGACGCGAAGACGCTGCGGCCCGCCTTCAAGCCGTACACCGTCAAGCACATCCGCGTGCCCGGCGCCCCGGACATCAAGGTCGGCATCCTCGGCCTGACCAACCCCGGCATCGCGCTGTGGGACAAGGACAACGTCAGCGGGAAGATGGTGTTCCCGGGGCTGGTGGAGCAGGCGAAGAAGTACGTGCCGCGGCTGCGCGCGCTCGGCTGCGACGTCGTCTTCCTCACCGACCACTCCGGCCTCGACGGCTCCTCTTCCTACGGCGACGAACTGCCGTACGTGGAGAACGCGTCCAACCTGGTGGCCGAGCAGGTGCCGGGCATCGACGCGATCCTGGTGGGCCACACCCACGTCGAGGTGCCGTCCTACACGGTGAAGAACGCGCAGACCGGCGAGGAGGTCCTGCTCTCCGAGCCGTACTGCTGGGGCTACCGCCTCAGCGTCTTCGACTTCGAGCTCGAACTCCACCACGGCCAGTGGAAGGTGACGGGCAAGACCGCGCAGACCCTCAACCCCAACACGGTGGACGAGGACCGGGAGATCAAGAAGCTCCTGGAGGCCGACCACGAGCTGGTGGTCAAGTACGTCAACACCGCGGTCGGCACCTGCACCGCGGACCTGTCCGCGGCGGACTCCTGCTGGCAGGACGTCCCGATCATGGACTTCATCCACAAGGTCCAGATGGACACCGTGAAGACGGGCCTGTCGGCGGCGGACGCCGCGCTCCCGCTGATCTCCGTCGCGGCGCCCTTCTCCCGCACGGCCGACATCCCCCAGGGCAGCGTCACCATCAAGGACATCGCCGGCCTGTACATCTACGACAACACCCTGTACGGCAAGAAGCTGACGGGCGCCCAGCTCAGGGACTACCTGGAGTACGCGGCGAAGTACTACCACCAGGTCCCGGCCGGCACGAAGGTCGACACCGCGACCCTCACCAACGCCAACAACTTCTGGGACTACATGTACGACACGGCGGCCGGCGTCGACTACGAGATCGACATCGCGCAGCCGGAGGGCTCCAGGATCAAGAACCTGACCTTCAACGGCGCCCCGGTCGCCGACGACCAGGTCTTCGTCGTGGCGGTGAACAACTACCGCGCCAACGGCGGTTCGGGCTACCCGCACATCGCCGCGGCGCCCATCGCCTACAGCTCGACCAACGAGATCCGCCAGCTGATGATCGACTACGTGACCGCGAAGAAGACCCTCGACCCGGCCGACTTCGCCGTCACCAACTGGAAGCTGACGCAGGCGGGCACGCCGGTCTTCTGAGAACGGCGTCCAGGACACAGGGGGAGGACATGAGCACGGTGGACGACGGCAAGAAGGTGGTCCAGGGCTTCTTCGAGGCGGTCAGCGAGGGCCGGCTCGAGGACCTGCCGCAGTACATGGCGGCGGACGTCGTGGACCACAACAAGATCATCCACGGTGAGGCGGACGAGCCCGGCGCCGCCTTCGACGGGCTGCGTCAGCAGGCGGAGGCCCTGGCCCCGCTCACCGTGCGGGTCGACGAGCTGATCGGCGAGGGCGACCGGGTGGTGGCCCGGGTGACCCAGCGGGGCGTGCACAGCGCGGCCCACCCGCGGATGCCCGAGCCGACCGGCCGGTCCTTCGAGATCGAGGCCGTCTGGATCTTCACCCTGCGCGACGGCAGGATCGCGGAGATCCGCGCGGTCAGCGACCGGCTCGGGCTGTTCGCCCAGCTCGGCTGGCCGCTGCCGACGGCCGGCTGACGCGACGGCCGCCCGCGCACACGAGGGCCGCCCGGGCTCGCCCCGGCGGCCCTCGCCCGTGCCGGGCACGTTCAGCGCGTCCTGCTCCAGGGGCGCGGCCTGTGGCCGTACCCGCAGGCGGCGCAGACGGTCCAGGGCCCGGTGCCGGGCGATGATCGCGGTCCAGCCTCACCGCGTTCGCCCCGCAGCGGCCTGCCGGGGCGATCCGGACGCCTCCGGGCCGGCGTTGCTCGCTCCCCCGCCGGGCGGGGCGATGGCGGCGGCGCGCTCCGCTCCGGCGGCGGTGGGGGCGGTGGACGGCGCCGGCCGGGCCACGGACACCGGGGTGCGGCTGGCCCGGCTCGGGGTGCGTCCCCGGCCGGCTCAGGCCGGCCGGTCAGCCGGCCGAGCGCGTGGCGCCGAAGCCGCTCTCGTGGGTCCAGACGTGGTGGCACGCGGGGCACTGCAGGTGCAGCAGGCTGCCGGTGTTGGACAGCAGATAACGCCACCGGCCCCGGTCCTCGCAGCCCGGACAGTCCACCCCCCAGGCGCGCCTGCCCGGGTCGGCCTGCGGATCAAGCGGCAGCATCGCCGGGTCCCGGCGGCAGCACACCGGCCGCCACCAGCTCGTCGTAGATCCGCTGCTGCTCGGCGTCCAGCCCGGAGTACAGCAGCGCCCGCGCCTCCTCCTCGCCGCGCAGCGCCGCCGCCGGGTCCCAGCCGGGGCCGAGGGCGGCCATGACGTGGGTGCGGCGGAGCATCTCGTGCGCGCTCAGGTCGACGCCGAACGCGAAGGTGGGGCCGTGGGGGGACATGCCACCGAACGTAGGCGGGACATTTCCCCCACGGCAAGACCAGGTGGGTGACATCACACCGGCCCGGCCGGCCGGGCCCCGGCCCGCCCGCCCCTCCCGCGCCGTGCCAGGATGTGCCCCCCGTCTTCGGGGTCCAGGAAGGGATCGGCGTTGGTTGTCGTCATCGGCGTGCTTGCCCTGCTCGTGAGCAGTGCCTTCCTGGCCGTGGCATGCGGCTGGCGGGGGATCGACGTGTGGGTGTGGGACTGGGCGCCCCTGGTGGTCCGGCAGTGGACCCGCAGCGGAGCGCCCTGGCGGAGCCTGACGACCATGCGGATCCAGTTCGGGATCATCGGCCTGACGTGCCTGGGGTTCGCGGTGCACCTCCTGGCACGCTGACCCGCCCCTCAGCTGAACACGATCATCGAGCCCTGGGCCAGGGAGCGGGTCGCCGCCGCGTGCAGACCCAGCCAGACGTGCCGTTCGCGGGCGAAGGGGCTGGGATCGTACGGCGCGGGGACCGCCGGTTCCTCGAGTTCCGTCGGGGCCGTCGGCGGGGCCGGGGCCGCCGGGGGGTTGGCCGGGTCGATGCCGATGGACGCGGCCACGTACTCCAGCTCGCGCAGCAGCGTCTGTGAGCTGCCCAACGGGCCGCCGCCCGCCAGGAGTTCGTCGTTGGACAGCGGGTGCGGGAAGTCGACCGGAACGTACGCGCCCGCGTGGTCGTAGTGCCACACCAGATGGGACTGCTGGGCCGTGGACTCGAACATCTCCAGCAACTGCTCGTAGTCGCCGCCCAGTTCGTCCACCGGCGTCACCGGCAGCCCGCAGACCTGGAGCAGATACGCTCGGCGCAGGAAGTGCAGGGCGTCGTAGTCGAAACCCGCCACCGGCGCGACCTCACCGGACAGGCCCGGCATGTACTGGTACACCGGCACCGGTGGCAGCCCGGCCTCCCCCAAGGCCTTGTTGTACTGCGCGAGTTCCTCGGCGAACGGGTTGTCGGGGGTGTGGCACAACACGTCCACGAGCGGTACCAGCCACAGGTCACAGGCCAAAGAGGGCTCCTCGCACACAGAAGGGTCCGGCACGGACACGGTCAGGGAAGCGTACTGGGCATCTACCCGCCGGTCAGGTCTTCCAGCAGCGCCAGTGAATGGGCGTTGGACTCGGCGACGATCGCGCGGGCGGTGTCGGCGTCACGCCGGGCCAGCGCGTCGACCAGCCGGGTGTGCCCGGACCAGAGCCGGCCGCGCAGGTCGGGCAGGCGCAGCAGGTGCTGCACCGCGCACACCCAGGACTGCACGCGCAGCCGGTTGAGGAAGTCGCCGAGGTAGGGATTGCCGAACAGCGCGCTCAGCTCGCGCCAGAAGCGCAGGTCGTAGCCGATGAGAATGCTCAGGTCACCGGCCGCGGCGGCCCGCGCCGCCTCCTCGCCGCGGCGCCGCACGGTGGTCAGCGCGGCCGTCGTACGGGAGTCCTCGGGCGGGGTGCGGAAGGCGGGGTGGCCGCCGGCGAGGGCCTGGAACATGCCGTCGGTGACCAGACTGCGGGCCTGGATCATGTACCGGTAGTCGCTGACGGAGTACTCCGGCACGCGGAAGCCGCGGTGCTGGTCCGCCTCCAGGATGCCCTGCGCGGACAGGTCCACCAGCGCCTCGCGCACGGGAGTGGCGGAGACGCCGTACTGGTCGGCGATCTCCTTGACCGTGAACGCCCGGCCCGGCCGCAGCCGCCCCGCCAGCACCTCGTCACGGAGCGCGTCCGCGATCTGCTGCCGCAGCGTGCTGCGGGTCACGGCGCCGGTGCCGGGCATGGGGGGCCTCTCCTCACGCGTCGGATGACGTGCTCGTCCGTACTCGCCGTCTACGCGAGTATCTGTGCTTACGAGCACGTCACCTTACGCGTTCGAATCACCCGGGCGGCAGTCGTCGTACGGCTACACCGTGTACTCGTCGGCCACGCTCAGCGCGGCGTCCAGAGCGGCGAGCCCCTCCTTCAGCTCGGCCTCCGTCACATTGCACGGCGGGACCACGTGCGTGCGGTTCATGTTCACGAAGGGCCAGATGCCGTACTGCCGGGCGGCGGTCGTGAAGGCGGCCATCGGGGCGTTCGCCTCGCCGGTCGCGTTGTACGGCACCAGCGGCTCGCGGGTCTCGCGGTCGCGTACCAGCTCCAGCGCCCAGAACATGCCGGTGCCGCGCACCTCGCCGACGCTGGGGTGCCGCTCGGCCAGCTCGGCCAGGGCGGGCGCGAGGACGCTCTCGCCGAGCCGCCTGGCGTTCTCCACGATCCCCTCCTCCGCCATCACATTGATCGTGGCGACGGCTGCGGCGCAGGCCAGCGGGTGCCCGGAGTAGGTCAGACCGCCGGGGTAGGGCCGCTTGCCGAAGGTCGCGGCGATCTCCTGGGAGATGGCCACACCGCCGAGCGGCACGTAACCGGAGTTCACGCCCTTGGCGAAGGTCATCAGGTCGGGCACCACACCGAAGAGGTCGGCGGCGAACCACTCGCCGGTGCGTCCGAAACCGGCCATGACCTCGTCCAGGACGAAGACGATGCCGTACTTGTCGCAGATCTCGCGGACGCCGGCCAGATAGCCGGGCGGCGGAACCATGATTCCGGCCGTGCCCGGGATGGTCTCCAGGATGATCGCCGCGACCGTCCCCGGCCCCTCGAAGGCGATCGTCGTCTCCAGGTGCTCCAGGGCCCGCGCGGTCTCCTGCTCCTCGGTCTCGGCGTAGAAACGGGAGCGGTACAGGAACGGCGCCCAGAAGTGGACGACCCCGTTGGTGCCGCTGTCGCTGGCCCAGCGGCGCGGGTCACCGGTGATGTTGACCGCCTGCTGGGTGCCGCCGTGGTAGGAGCGGTACGCCGAGAGCACCTTCGGGCGGCCCGTGTGCAGCCGGGCCATGCGCACCGCGTGCTCGACGGCGTCCGCGCCGCCGTTGGTGAAGAAGATCTTGTCCAGGTCGCCCGGGGTCCGCTCGGCGATCAGCCGGGCCGCCTCCGAGCGCGCCTCGATCGCGAAGGCGGGCGCGAAGGTCGCCAGTTTCGCCGCCTGCTCCTGGATCGCGGCGACGACCTTGGGGTGCTGGTAGCCGATGTTCGTGTAGACGAGCCCGCTGGTGAAGTCCAGGTACCGCTTGCCGTCGTAGTCCCAGAAGTACGACCCCTCGGCGCCGGCGACGGCGAGCGGGTCGATGAGGTCCTGGGCGGACCAGGAGTGGAAGACGTGCGCGCGGTCCGCCGCCTTCACTGCGGCGCCGGCGTCGGGGTCGGTCTGAGGGGTCATGCGCCCGAGGGTAGATGTCCGCGATGCGGAAGAGATATCGGCGTCCTGTTCCGTGGACGGGGGGAAACTGCGACAGGTTGTCCAGGCCGGGCACCGCTCGAGCGGGCCCTCGCGCCGGAACCGGGGACGGCGACTGGCGCGACTCTCCCGTGGGGCCGGATTATTCTCGGCTCCGTCGTACACGCGGGCGCCGCACGCGGCGCGCGTGTGCCGCGTGCACGGGGTGCGTGGGCGTACCGGGGGGAAGGCGGGGCGGGCATGGAGAAGCTGGGGCCGGGGGATCCACAGGTCATCGGGGGCTACCGGCTGCTCGCGCGGCTGGGCGCGGGCGGCATGGGGCACGTGTATCTGGCCCGCTCGGACCGGGGCCGTACGGTCGCGGTGAAACTGGTCCGCGAGGAACTGGCCGCCGAGGAGGAGTTCCGGGCGCGGTTCCGGCAGGAGGTGCAGTCCGCGCGCCGGGTCGGCGGGTACTGGACCGCGCCCGTGCTGGACGCGGACACCGAGGCGCCGGTGCCGTGGGTCGCCACCGGGTACGTGGCCGGCCCCAGCCTGCAGCAGGTGGTCGGGCACGATCACGGCGCGCTGCCGGAGCGGTCGGTACGGATCCTCGCGGCCGGACTCGCGCACGCCCTGAAGGACATCCACGCGGCGGGGATCGTGCACCGGGACCTGAAGCCGTCCAACGTGCTCGTGACCATCGACGGGCCGCGCGTCATCGACTTCGGCATCGCACGGGCCCTGGAGACGGCCTCGCTGGGCGGGGAGGGGCTGACCCGGACCGGTTCGCTCGTCGGCTCGCCCGGGTTCATGGCGCCCGAGCAGGTGCGCGGCGACCGGATCACTCCGGCCTGCGACGTCTTCTGCCTGGGGTCCGTGCTGGCGTACGCGGCGACCGGGGCGCTGCCGTTCGGGAGCGCGAACAGCGGGGTGCACGCGCTGATGTTCCGGATCGCCCAGGAGGAGCCGGATCTGACGGGGGTGCCGGAGGGGATCGCCGATCTCGTACGGGACTGCCTGCGCAAGGAGCCGGAGCGCCGGCCCTCGCTGGACGCGATTCTGGAGCGGACCGGGGCGGAGGACACGGTGACCGGTGGGCGGTCCCGGGACCCCTGGCTGCCGGGGGCGCTGGTCGCCCAGCTCGGGCGGCACGCCGTACAGCTGCTGGAGGTGGAGGACCCGGAGGGGGAGGGGGCGCCTCCGCCGCCGGGTGCGGGGTCGTCTTCGGGTGCCGGTGCGTCGTCGGGTGCACCACCCGTGCAGGCATCGTCGTCGGGTGCGGGTGGCCCCGGTGGGGCGGACTCGCCGCCGGCGGCTGCTGCGGGGGGATCGAATGGCGCGGCGGTGCCGCCGGCGGCTGCTGGGGGATCGCCCGAGCATGCCGGGGCCGGAGGAGTGGAGCATCTGCCGACCGTGGTGTCGGGGCAGGCGCCGCCGGTGGCCGCTCCCGGGTTCGGGGCGGCGCCGGGACCATACGGGTACGGGCAGCAGCATCCGCAGCCGTACGCGCAACCCCCGGCCGGTCCCGCCTACGGGTATCCCCAGCCGGCGTACGGGCCGTACGCCGGTGGGCCGGGAGCCACGCCGCCGTACGGGCCGCCGCCCCTCGGCGCGGGGCCGGAGCAGCCGGAGCGGCGCAGCGGGCGGTCCACCGCGCTGCTCGTCGCGGTCGCCCTGGTGGTGGCGCTGGGCGCGGGCGGCTCGGTGTACGCGCTGATGCGTGGCGGCGGGAGCGACGACAAGGGCTCCGGGAAGGTGAGCCCCGCGCCGACCGCCGGCTCCACGGCCGGCGACGGGACCTCCGCAGCGCCGACTCCCACCGACTCCGGCTCGGACTCCCCCTCCGCCTCCGCGTCCTCCGACGGCGCGGTCCCGGCCGGCTACCTGGGCACCTGGGAGACCGGCATCGACAACGCCAACGGGACCAACACCCGCCAACTGACCATCCGGCAGGGCGAGGTGGGCGACAGCGTGCTGACGCTGGTCGCGGACGGACCCACGGACGGCGGCGGCTCGTACCACTGCGTCTTCGAGGCGAAGCTCACTCAACGGCCCACCGCCGACGGGCCGTTGGAGATCGGCCCGTCCACCGTCACCAGCGGTGAGCCCGCGTCCTCCTGCACGCCGGGCGCGGCCACCGAGGTCACCCTGCTGCCGGACGGCCGGCTGAAGCGGGCCCAGGCGGGCGGCGGGGAGAGCCTGACGTACACCAGGCGGTGAGGGCCCGGGGCGGGCCTACCGCGGCTCCGGCGGTCGCTGGCGGGGCATGTTCGGGCGGGTGCCGTTGGCCGGGGGGACCGGGAAGCGGCCGGCCGGGCCGCCGATCTCCTGGCGCGGCATGTACGCCACCGCCGCCTGCAGCCCGAGCGGCGCGGAACCGGTGCGGAACTCGACCATCCAGTCGGTCGTCTCGGTGCGGATCAGTTCCGTGACGTCCTCGCTGAAGCGCCGCAGCACCCCGAGGCAGCGCTCCGCCGCCTCGCTCGCCGTGCCCTCCGCCGGGCCCAGCACCTCCCGGATGCTCTCCGAGGCCCAGTCGAACTGCAGCGCCTGCAGCCGCCGGTGCACCGCCTGCGCCGTCGCCACGTCCCGCATCCAGCCCGAGGTGAGCCCGAAGTACCGGTCGACGCCCACACACGCGACCGCGACGAGCAGGGCGAGGCAGCCCCAGGGAGCCACCCCGCGCGTCGCCCCGGTGAGGTCCAGCAGCGGCAGGGCCGCCCCGGAGACCGCGCCGGCCGCCGCGCCCGCCCGCAGCAGCTGGGCGCCGCGCCGCTTCCACACCCGGTCCCGCAGATACCAGGACGCCGTCTGCAGTGCCCCGCGCTCCACCCACCGGTACAGCTCGTCCAGCCGCTCGGCGGGCTCGCCCCAGTCGCCGAGCGGAAACGCCCGCCCGGTCAGATCGCCCGGCCGCAGCCCGGCCGCACCCTCGCCCCGCCCGTCCTGAGGCGGGCCCTCGGGCTGCATCTCCGGCTGACCCACCGGGCACTCCCTACTCGTCACGACTGGACTCATCACGGCTGGCTGATCACGACGGGACCGATCACGGATGATCATGACTGGTCACGTTCGGTGACATTCCATGACGGCGTGCGGCGTCCTTCCTACCGCCCAATGGGTGGCGGAGAGGACGCTTTCCCTGCTTTTCCGCCCGGAAGTGGGCCTTGATCAGGTATAGGGCTGTCGTACTTGTCACCCGAAAGAGTGGCGGGGCGACGGCGGCGGGGACCACGTAGGCTCATGCTCAGCGGAGAGAACGTAGAGGAGCTGATCGTGTTTCCCGGTGGTGGCCAGCCCAACATGCAGGAGTTGCTCCAGCAGGCCCAGAAGATGCAGCAGGATCTGCAGCGGGCGCAGGAGGAACTGGCGAACACGGAGGTCGACGGGCAGGCGGGCGGCGGCCTGGTGAAGGCCACCGTGACCGGCGCCGGCGAGCTGCGCGCGCTGAAGATCGACCCGAAGGCGGTCGACCCCGAGGACACCGAGACCCTCGCCGACCTGATCGTCGCCGCCGTGCAGGCGGCCAACGAGAACGCCCAGACCCTCCAGCAGCAGAAGCTCGGCCCGCTGGCCCAGGGCCTCGGCGGCGGCACCGGCATCCCCGGTCTGCCGTTCTGAGGCCGGGGCAACTAGCGTACGTACCGAAAGGTCTCAAGGAAGGTCAGTCCGTTGTACGAAGGCGTGGTCCAGGACCTCATCGACGAGCTGGGGCGGCTGCCCGGCGTCGGTCCCAAGAGCGCGCAGCGGATCGCCTTCCACATCCTGCAGGCCGAGCCGGCGGACGTGAAGCGGCTTGCGCAGGCGCTCCTGGAGGTCAAGGCGAAGGTCCGCTTCTGCGCGACCTGCGGCAACGTGGCGCAGGAGGAGCTGTGCAACATCTGCCGCGACCCGCGCCGCGACCCCTCGGTCATCTGCGTGGTCGAGGAGCCCAAGGACGTGGTCGCCATCGAGCGCACCCGTGAGTTCCGTGGCCGCTACCACGTGCTCGGCGGCGCGATCAGCCCGATCGAGGGCGTGGGTCCCGACGACCTGCGTATACGAGAACTTCTCGCGCGGTTGGCCGACGGGACGGTCACGGAACTGATCCTGGCCACGGACCCGAATCTGGAGGGCGAGGCGACGGCGACGTACCTCGCCCGCATGATCAAGCCCATGGGCCTGAAGGTCACCCGCCTGGCCAGCGGCCTCCCGGTGGGTGGCGACCTGGAATACGCGGACGAGGTGACCCTCGGCCGCGCCTTCGAGGGGAGACGACTCCTAGATGTCTGACGCCACACTGCACGCGACCGGTCAGAACCCGGACGATTTCGCGGTCCAGATCGCGGACCAGATCGAAAGCTTCCTGGTGGCCGTCACGGAGGTGGCGAGGGGCGACGAGCCGGGCTCGACCGTCCCCTTCCTCCTCCTGGAGGTCTCCCAGCTGCTGCTGGCCGGCGGCCGCCTGGGCGCGCACGAGGACTTCGTCCCCGAGGAGCGCTACGAGCCCGACGTGGGCCCGGACGCCGACGTGGACGAACTCCGGGAGAACCTGGCCCGCCTGCTGGAGCCGGTCGACGTCTACTCCGAGGTCTTCGACCCGTACGAGCCCCGCAAGGCGCCGGTGCCGGCCCGGATCTCGGACGACCTCGTCGACGTCATCGCCGACCTGCGCCACGGCATGGCCCACTACCGCGCGGGCCGCACCGCGGAAGCCCTGTGGTGGTGGCAGTTCTCCTACTTCTCCAACTGGGGCGCCACCGCCTCCGCCGTGCTGCGCGCCCTGCAGTCGGTCCTCATCCACGTCCGCCTCAACCAGCCCCTGGAAGAACTCGACGGCCTCGACACCGACCAGTCCGACATGGGCGACGAGACCCTGGAGATCGAGGCGGGCCGCGTCATGGCCGAGGAGATCGGCGAACCGCTGGGGATCCGCCCCGGGCAGTGACCGAGACCAGCGCCGCCACGTCGACGTACGGCGCGCTCGGCTCAGGCCGGACCGGCGGGCAGTGCGGAGGGGCGGCTCGGCGAGGAGACCGATGATCTCGTCGCGAAGTTCGTCGACGAGGGGGCTGTTCTCGTAGGCGTCACGGCCCAGGGCCCCCGCCGAGCAGTGTCCTGACCGGCCGCCGGCTCAGTGCCGGCGGCCGTCGTACCGCAGCATCGGCGGCGCAGGATCTCGCCGAGCCAGCCGGCGGTGAAGGCCGCCAGGTCCTCGACGGGTCCGCTGCGCTCGCACGGCACGATGTCCGGACGCTCCCGCGTCGGCGCGAAGTTGCAGATGTGCAGTTCACTGCGCCGTACGGTGCCCTCCTCCAGGGAGGCGCCGAGCGCGGGGAAGCGGGCTCCCTGGTGACCGAGGTCCACCACCAGGCGCATCTCGTCCCCGCGGTGCCGCCGTCCTCGTCGAGTTCGCCGCGTCCGGGCCCGCTGTGACCCGGGGCACTTTCCGAGTGGTGGGCCGCGGGCTGGGCAGGTGCCGGATGCGGGCGCCGGATGTCTCACCATGCGGGAGCAGGGTGGTGGAATTCGGGCGCTCGATAGACTGAGCCGACACAAACGAACCGAGCGAGGAGCGCACGTGGGCCTTGTCGTGCAGAAGTACGGAGGCTCCTCCGTAGCCGATGCCGAGGGCATCAAGCGCGTCGCCAAGCGGATCGTGGAAGCGAAGAAGAACGGCAACCAGGTTGTCGTCGTCGTTTCCGCGATGGGCGACACGACGGACGAGCTGATCGATCTCGCCGAGCAGGTTTCTCCGATGCCTGCCGGGCGTGAGTTCGACATGCTGCTGACCGCCGGAGAGCGTATCTCCATGGCCCTGCTGGCGATGGCGATCAAAAACCTGGGTCACGAGGCCCAGTCCTTCACCGGCAGCCAGGCCGGCGTCATCACCGACTCGGTCCACAACAAAGCCCGGATCATCGACGTCACTCCGGGCCGGATCCGCGAGTCGCTCGACAAGGGGAACATCGCGATCGTCGCGGGCTTCCAGGGCGTCAGCCAGGACAAGAAGGACATCACCACGCTGGGCCGCGGTGGGTCCGACACGACGGCCGTGGCGCTCGCCGCCGCGCTCGACGCCGAGGTCTGCGAGATCTACACCGACGTCGACGGCGTGTTCACCGCCGACCCGCGCGTGGTGAAGAAGGCGAAGAAGATCGACTGGATCTCCTTCGAGGACATGCTGGAGCTGGCCAGCTCCGGGTCCAAGGTGCTGCTCCACCGCTGTGTGGAGTACGCCCGCCGCTACAACATCCCGATCCATGTCCGGTCCAGCTTCAGCGGGCTGCAGGGCACCTGGGTCAGCAGTGAGCCGATTGGGGACAAGAAGGTGGAGCAGGCCATCATCTCCGGTGTCGCGCACGACACCTCCGAGGCCAAGATCACGGTCGTCGGTGTGCCGGACAAGCCGGGTGAGGCCGCCGCGATCTTCCGGGCCATCGCCGATGCCGAGATCAACATCGACATGGTGGTGCAGAACGTGTCCGCCGCCTCCACCGGCCTGACGGACATCTCCTTCACGCTGCCGAAGACCGAGGGCCGCAAGGCCATCGACGCCCTGGAGCGCAACAAGCCGGGCATCGGCTTCGACTCGCTGCGCTACGACGACCAGATCGGCAAGATCTCCCTGGTCGGCGCGGGCATGAAGACCAACCCGGGCGTCACCGCCTCCTTCTTCGAGGCGCTGTCCGACGCGGGCGTGAACATCGAGCTGATCTCGACCTCCGAGATCCGCATCTCGGTCGTCACCCGCAAGGACGACGTCCCGGAGGCCGTCCGCGCCGTGCACACCGCCTTCGGGCTCGACTCCGACTCGGACGAGGCCGTGGTCTACGGAGGCACCGGCCGATGACCGCCGCCCCGACGTACGGAGGCGTACGACGATGACCGGCAAGCCGACGCTCGCGGTCGTGGGAGCGACCGGAGCCGTCGGCGCGGTCATGCTCCAGATCCTGTCCCAGCGCGCGGACATCTGGGGCGAGATCCGCCTGCTCGCCTCCCCGCGCTCGGCCGGCCGCAAGCTGGCCGTGCGCGGTGAGGAGGTGGAGGTGGCGGCCCTGAGCGAGGAGGCCTTCGACGGGGTCGACATCGCCCTGTTCGACGTCCCCGACGAGGTCGCCGCGCACTGGGCGCCGGTCGCCGCGGCGCGCGGCGCGGTCGTCGTCGACAACTCCGCCGCCTTCCGGCTGGACCCCGAGGTGCCGCTGGTGGTGCCCGAGGTCAACCCGCACGCCGTACGGTCAAGGCCGCGCGGCATCGTGGCCAGCCCCAACTGCACGACCCTGACGATGATCGTCGCCCTGGGCGCGCTGCACGCCGAGTTCGGCCTGCGCGAGCTGGTGGTGTCGTCGTACCAGGCGGTGAGCGGGGCCGGGCGGGCCGGGGTGGACACGCTGCGGGCGCAGCTGTCCCTGGTGGCCGGCACCGAGCTGGGCACCAAGCCCGGCGACGTACGGCGGGCCGTCGGGGACGACACCGGGCCGTTCCCGGAGCCGGTCGCGCTGAACGTCGTCCCGTGGGCCGGGTCCCTGCGGGAGGACGGCTGGTCGTCGGAGGAGATGAAGGTCCGCGACGAGTCCCGCAAGATCCTCGGGCTGCCCCAGCTGCCGGTCGCCGTGACCTGCGTCCGGGTGCCCGTGATCACCACCCACTCCCTCACCGTCCACGCCCGCTTCCAGGGCGAGGTCACGGTCGACGGCGCCCGGGAGATCCTCGCGACCGCGCCCGGCGTGGTGCTGTGCGACGACCCGGCCGCCGGGGAGTTCCCCACCCCCGCGGACGTCGTCGGCACCGACCCGACCTGGGTGGGCCGCGTCCGCCGGTCCCTGGACGACCCCACCGCCCTGGAGTTCTTCGTCTGCGGCGACAACCTCCGCAAGGGCGCCGCCCTGAACACGGCCCAGATCGCGGAGCTGATCGCGGCGGAGCGGAACGACGCCTGAGCCCGGTCCGCCGACCGCCCGGTGCGGAGATCGGAAAGAGCTTTATAGGATCTGTGTAAGAAGTGTGACCGGGGCTGTGGTCCGTACCACTTGAACCACGGCCCAGGGCACCAGAGGATTTCCCTCCCCGTCCCCGCAACCGTGCGGCGGACGGGGAGCGTCTTTGCGGTCACTCTTCGGGCGTGGGGACGCCATGAGGGCTGGTGTGGGGACATCCGCCGAAATCAGACACAGCGGAAGAGCGGGGCGCATGACGGCACTTGAGGCACCGCCGGTTGTCGCACATGTGACGTCCGGCACGTACAACCCTCTCGGGGGTAAACGTGTCCAACAGGCGTGGCAGAGGTACTCGAACTCAGCGCGGCCCGCGGCGCGGCGGCCCTTCGGCCCCCCCGTGCGGCGCTCCGGCCCCGCGGCGGCATGCCGGTGATCGCGCCCATGCCCGCAGCGCGGCCCGCCCGCATACCCAGTCAGCGTGACGGCTCCGACGAGACCACGGCGGCCACGGCGACCGAGGCCGCCGGTACGACCGTCGACCACCTCACCGAGACCTACCGGGCGCACTACCGCTCCCTGCTCGGCCTCGCCGCGCTGCTCCTCGACGACACCGCCTCCTGCGAGGACGTCGTCCAGGAGGCCTTCATCCGGGTGCACTCCGCCCGCAAGCGCGTCCGCGACCCCGAGAAGACCCTCGCCTATCTGCGGCAGACCGTCGTCAACCTCTCCCGGTCGGCGCTGCGCCGCCGCATCCTCGGCCTGAAGCTGCTCTCCAAGCCGATGCCGGACATGGCGAGCGCGGAGGAGGGCGCCTACGACCAGCTGGAGCGCCGCGACCTCATCAAGGCGATGAAGGGCCTGCAGCGCCGCCAGCGCGAGGTCCTGGTGCTGCGCTACTTCGCGGACATGACCGAGGCCCAGGTCGCCGAGACCCTCGGGATCTCGCTGGGCTCGGTGAAGGCGTACGGCTCGCGGGGCATCGCCGCGCTCCGGGTGTCCATGGGGACGCCGTCATGAGCGTCCGCGGCCCAGGGGGCGATTCCGCCGGACGCCACTCCCACGAACGTCACGAGCCCTTCGCCTGGCACGAGCCGACGGACCGGCACGAGCAAGAGCACACGTCATCGCACGCTGGGAACGGAACTGTGAACCACGGCCCCGACCACCAGGGCCCCGAAGAGCGCGACCAGGAACTCGGGGCGCTTCCGGACGACGAGCTGGCGCTGCGGCGACTGCTGCACTCCGCGGTCGACGACCTCCAGCCACGCACCGGCACACTGGAGCACCTGCGCAAGGCCGTGCCCGCGCGCCGGGCCCGCAAGCGGCAGGCCGCCGTCGGCATGGCCGCCGCGGCGCTGTTCATCGGCACGGCGATCCCCGCCCTCGTCCACGTCTCCGGCTCCGGCGGCACCGACCCCAACACCGCCATGGCGGGCCAGTCCTCCCAGGCCCAGGGCGGCACCGGGCAGGGCAAGAGCAAGGGCGGCGGCACGGGCGGCCGGAAGGACGGCGGCAGCACCGACGTCAAGCCCGGCAAGGACTCCGGCAAGCAGGGCGCGAAGGGCCGCGACAGCGGCAGCGGCGGCGCCGCCGGTGGCGCCGACCCGTCCGCCACGCTCTCCGCCGGCGGGGTCCCGGTGTGCACGACGGCCCAGCTGGGCTCCGCCACCGGCACCGCCGACGCCCCCGACTCCGCGGGCGTGGTCTACGGCACCTTCCGCGTCGTCAACGTCTCCTCCACCGCCTGCACCGTCGCCGGCGAGGGCACCATCACCCCGACCGCGGTGGGCGCTGCCGACCCGGCCAAGATCAGCGTGGCCCGGCACGTGGCCGGGGACGCGGCGACCGGCCTGCCCGACCCGTCCATGGAGGTCCCCGGGCTCGTTCTGCAACCGGGCGCGGCCTACGAGGAGAAGTTCGCCTTCGTACCGTCGGAGACCTGCCCCACGAGCGGCGGCACCGGCACCCCCGGCGGTTCCGACACCGGCGGCCCCACGCCCGACCCGAGCCCGAGCCAGGAGGCGAGCGGCTCCGGCGGCTCCTCCGACGCCGGCGGCGCGGCGGGCACCACACCCCAGCTGATGACCGCGGACGGCACGTCCGACGGCAGCGTCCAGATCACCCACACCGCGCAGGGCGGCTCCCCCGCGGCCACGGCGACGGTGGCGGGCGAGTGCGCGGGGACGGTGTACTACACCGGGGTGCTGGCGGGGGCGTAGCACCCGGGGGAGCACCCCGAAGGGGCGCGGCGGTCAGGAACGCACCGGTGCCGGCGTCTCCTCCGGCACCAGGCCCAGCGCGGCGTCCCGCGCCGCCTCCACCTCGCGGCGCAGCAGCCGGAACCACATGAACACCACGAAGCCGGCGAAGACGAACCACTCGCCGGTGTAGCCGAGGTTCTGGAAGGCCTTCAGGTCCAGCCCGGTGCCCGCGGGCGCGGTCGCCGGCACGGCCTTCATCCCGGCGTCGGCCTTGTCGAGGGTCACCCACGCGTCGTACAGCCGGTACGGCACCAGGTTGACGAGCGACGCCGAGCTGATCGCCGCCGTCTGCCCGGCGGGCAGCCCCCCGGCCGCGCTGACCCCGTTGTCCCCGGGCGTCTCGGACGCCTGCAGCGCACCGGTGACGGTGACCTCACCGCTCGGCGGCGCGGGCGCCTTCGCGGGGTCGGCCTTGCCCGGCAGCCAGCCCCGCACCACCGGCAGCGCCTTTCCGGAGCCGGTGCGCAGCAGGGTGAGGACGTAGAAGCCGTCCCTGCCGTCGAGCTGCCGGTCCGGCACCAGCAGCTGCGTGCCGTAGTGCCCGCTCGCGGTGACCCGCCGCCCGGAGGTGGCCTTGTCGACGGGCAGCATCGAGTCCAGCGGGCGTGCCGTCTCCTGCCGGTCGGACGCGGCCTGCCGGGTGGCCGCGCGGCTGTCGTGCACCCGCCCCTCGAACCGGCTCAGCTGCCAGGACCCCATGAAGATGCAGAACGGGATGGCGAGCAGCACGAAGACGTTGATGCCCCACCAGCGGGTTGTCAGCAGAAACCGGTACACGCCTTCCACGGTACGGCTCGCGCGCGGACGCCCCGCCCGCGGGTCGGTCATCGGCTCTTCGTGGCCTTCAGCGAGTAGATCAGCGGGATGCGCGGATGGTCGGCCGGGAAGCGGTGGTAGCCGTCGCGCACCTCGAAGTTCGCGAAGCGCGGGAACAGCGACACGTCGTGCTCGTGCAGGAACTCGATCCGCAGCCCGGTCGCGGCGAGCGCGGAGACGACGTCGCCGAGGGTGTGCTGCCACTGCACGCTGCGGTTGTGGACGGTCGCGGCGGTCAGGTCGGCGTAGCTGCCGGGCTCGTCCCACACCTGGGCGTTGCGGTCGAAGTAGTCGCGGACGACGCGCGTGCCGGTCTCGCCGTCCAGGACCTCGGTGATCGGGTGGAACTCGGCGAGGTACAGGAACCCGCCGGGCGCGACGAGCGAGGCGGCGGTCTCGGCCCAGCGGCGGACGTCCGGCAGCCAGCACAGGGCGCCGAGCCCGGTGTAGACGATGTCGTACGACGGCTCGGGCACGGCCTCGGCCGCGTCGTACACGTCGCCGGTGACGAACGCGGCGCGCTCGGGCCCGTGACCGAGGCCGGCGGCGAGGGACCGGGCGGCCTCGACGGCCGGCGCGGAGAAGTCCAGGCCGACGACGCGGGCGGCGCCGCGGTGGAGCCAGGAGAGGGTGTCGGTGCCGATGTGGCACTGCAGGTGCAGCAGCGTCCTGCCGGTGACGTCGCCGACCTCGTCCTTCTCGAAGTCGCGCAGCACGTCGGGGCGGGCCCGGAAGCCGTCGAGGTCGTAGTACTCCCCGGCGACGTGCACGGGCACACGCTCGTCCCACATGGCCCGGTTGTCCTCGCGCCAGCCGTCGGGTGCGGACGGGGACGACGTCTCTGTGGTCATGATCGAGAAGTTATCCACAGGCTGCGCGCACCCGCCACCCAATTGTCGGTGCGGCCAGGCAGTATGGGCGCATGACTGGGGAGATGAGCGAGAGCAACGGGCCGGGCGTGCGGGGCACGGACGGCATGCCGGACTGGGAGAAGCGCTTCCGGGCGCCGCGGGTGTCGCTGCCCGACTGGGCGGAGGACGCACCGGACCGCTGCCTGTTCGTGTCGAACGCGACGGGCACGTACGAGCTGTACGCATGGGACCGTGCGACGGGCGCCCAGCGCCAGGCCACCGACCGGCCGAACGGCACGACGGACGGCGTGCTCTCCCCGGACGGCGCGTGGATCTGGTGGTTCGACGACAAGGACGGCGACGAGTTCGGCATCTGGCGCCGCCAGCCCTTCGGCGGCGGCGCCGACGAGCCGGCCGTCCCCGGTCTCGCCCCCTCCTACCCGGCCGGTCTCGCCCTGGCCCGCGACGGCCGCACGGCGGTCGTCGGCCGCTCCACGGACGAGGACGGTACGACGATCCACCTCGCCCGAGAGGGCGAGGACCCGGTGGAGATCTACCGGCACCGCGAGTCGGCGGGCGTCGGCGACCTCTCGCACGACGGCTCCCTGATCGCCGTCGAGCACACCGAGCACGGCGACGCCATGCACGCGGCGCTGCGCGTGCTGCGCCCCGACGGCACCCCGGTCGCCGAGCTGGACGACACCAAGGGCGGCACCGAGGAGCTGGGCCTGGAGGTGCTGGGCTTCGCCCCGGTCGACGGCGACACCCGGCTGCTCATCGGCCACCAGCGCCGGGGCCGCTGGGAGCCGCTGGTGTGGGACGTGGCGACGGGGGAGGAGACCGACCTCGCCCTGGACCTGCCGGGCGACGTCAGCGCCGAGTGGTACCCGGACGGCTCGGCCCTGCTCGTCGAGCACGGCTTCGAGGCCCGCAGCGAGCTGTTCCGCTACGACCTGGCGACCCACGAGCTGACCCGCATCCCCACCCCGCGCGGCTCGCTCTCGGGCGCCACCGCACGCCCCGAGGGCAGCGTGGAGTACCTGTGGTCGTCGGCCGCCGAGCCGCCCGCGGTCCGCTCCACGTCCGGCGGTGTGGTCCTGGACCCGCCCGGCCTGGCCTGCCCGCCGTCGGTGCCGGTGGAGGACGCGTGGGTGGAGGGCCCCGGCGGCCGCATCCACGCCCTCGTCCAGAAGCCGGCGGGCGCCACCGGCCCCCTCCCCACGGTGTTCGACCTGCACGGCGGCCCGACCTGGCACGACAGCGACGCCTTCGCCGCGGGCCCGGCCGCCTGGGTCGACCAGGGCTACGCGGTGATCCGCATCAACTACCGCGGCTCCACCGGTTACGGCCGCGCCTGGACCGACGCGCTGAAGCACCGGGTCGGCCTGATCGAGCTGGAGGACGTCGCCGCGGTCCGCGACTGGGCGGTCTCCTCCGGCCTCGCCGACCCCGGCCGCCTGGTCCTCACCGGCGCCTCCTGGGGCGGCTATCTCACCCTGCTCGGCCTGGGCACCCAGCCCGACGCGTGGGCGGTGGGCATCGCGGTCGTGCCCGTCGCGGACTACGTCACCGCGTACCACGACGAGATGGAAGCCCTGAAGGCCATGGACCGCACCCTGCTGGGCGGCACCCCCGAGGAGGTCCCCGAGCGCTTCGAGGCCTCCTCCCCGCTCACCTACGTCGACCAGGTGAAGGCCCCGGTCTACATCTCGGCCGGTGTCAACGACCCCCGCTGCCCGATCCGCCAGATCGACAACTACGTCAAGCGCCTGGAGGCCAGAGGCGCCGTCCACGAGGTCTACCGCTACGACGCCGGCCACGGCTCCCTGGTGGTGGACGAACGCATCAAGCAGGTGAGGCTGGAACTGGACTTCGCCGAACGCCACCTGCCCGCGTAGGGGCGAGGGCCCGGCGCGGGCCGGCGGCTCAGTGGAGGTCCGCCAGCCCCCGGCGGGTCGCGGCGACCACCACCCGGTCCCCCTTCTCCAGCACGTGGTCCGGCGCCGTGTCGGTGCGGCCCTCCAGCGCCAGCACCCGCCAGGACCCGGCGCGGAAGGCCTGCCGTACCGTGCGGCCCTCCAGCTGGGGATGCCCGGCGACGTCCACGGCGGCGAACAGCAGCACCCGGCGTTCGACCGCGACGGCGCCGAGCACCTGCCGCCCCAGCATCGCCCCGGCGAACGCGGGCGCGGCCAGATGCGTGACGCTCCGGCTCCGGGTCAGCGCCTGCGGATAGGCGGCGCGCAGGGTGCGGTACACGGCGGTGGCGAAGTCGTCGTCGTACAGCCGCAGCACCACCCGCAGATCGGGCCGTACGTTCCGCGCGTACAGCACCGCCTCCAGGTTCGTGGTGTCCGCGCTGGTCACCGCGAGCAGCGCGTACGCCCGGTGGATCTTGGCGGACTCCAGGACCCCTTCCTGGGTGACGTCCCCGAGCACCACCGGCACCCGCAGCCGCCGCGCGGTCGCGAGCCCCCGCGCCTCGGGGTCGGACTCGACGCACACGACGGGGATGTTCAGCTCGCGCAGCCGGGTCAGCACCCGGGTGCCGATCTTCCCCAGCCCGAGCAGCACCACGTGGCCGCCGAGCCCGCGCGGCGGTTTGCGCAGGGCGGAGGCGGTGCGGAAGGTGCCCAGCGCCTCCAGCACCGCCGCCAGCAGCACCGGAAGCAGCAGCAACCCGACCAGACCGGAGAGGAGTTGGAGGATCTGCCGGCCCAGCGGCGCGCCCAGCGCCGGGTCGTCGATCGCGAACAGGTCCAGCAGGGTCAGATAGAAGGCCCGCAGCGGATGGATGCCGGGCGTGACCACCCACAGGGCGACGGCGAGCGCCACCACGCACGCCACCATGCCCGCCAGCGACCACCGCAGCCGCCGCGAGAACAGCGAGGCCAGCGGCGGCACCCCGCCCCGGCCGGGCGCCGCCGACTCGCCGCCGCCCGCCGAGGACACCTGCTCCAGCACCACGGCCGTCCGCCCGGCGGCCTGCCGTACCTCGTCGTCGTCCGGCAGCAGCCGCGGCTCCTGCTCCCCGCCGTGCCCGGGGTCCGCACCGGCGGGGGAGAGCAGGGCGAGCGTGCACAGTCCGGTGCCGGCCTGCCGTTCCACGGCCCGCAGCAGCAGTCCCTCGGTCTGCACGACCTTGCTGGTGCCGGCGACGGCGGTGGCGGCGAGCGCGGGCGCGGCGGTGTCGGCGTCGGACAGCACCGTGGTGGACGCGTCCGCACCGGCGTCGCCCTCGCCGCCGCCCGCCGCCAACGCGGCCGCCTGGTCGAGGAGTTCCTCGATGTGCTGGCCCAGCCGCCGGTTGTACAGGCGCAGGACGAGCCGCAGGCGCGGGTTGAGGCGGCGGGCGGTCAGCGCGGCCCGGATGTTGGTCTCGTCGTCGTCGTAGACGAGGGCGAGCGCGGCGGCCCGCTCCACACCCGCCTCCGCGAGCACGGCCTCGGTGATCTCGTAGGCGGTCAACACCCGCGCGGTGTCACCGCCGTTGGCGCTCGTTGCCGTCGCCGTGCCCGCGGTGCCGGTGCCGCCCGGGCCGCGTCCGACCGCGGCGCTGACCATCCGGTCGAACAGCGCCGCCGACGCCGACCGGGCCCGGCCGACCACCGGAGGGCGTGCGGTGCGCTCGTTCGGCGGCACCACCAGGGTGACCTGCTCGCCGTGGACCCCGCGCAGTTCGGCGGCCAGCCGGTGCGCGAGCCCGTCGTCCCCGGCCACCACCATGTGCGGGGCGCTGGGCCCACTTTGATACGGAACGCTCGCCACGAGGGAAAAGACTGCCCCAAGGAGAGGAGTGGTTCCAGCGGCGATGTGAACACACGGGGGACGATGCGCGTACCCAGGGGGAGGGAGCGAACCAGGACAGCCAGCCGGAGGGAACCGCTCGTGGCCATCACCGAAGACGCCCCGCCCGGCGCCGACGTCGGCTCCCCGCCCGGCCCCGGCAGCCCGAGGATCACCTCCCCGCTGGTGCTGACGCTGGTCCTGCTGCTGGCGGTGCTCGCCCAGTCCCCGATCCGCGGGCTCCTCGGCACCCCGCTGATGCAGAGCTGGATGACGGTCTTCGTCGCGGTGACGCTCCAGGCGCTGCCGTTCCTCGTCCTCGGGGTGCTGCTGTCGGCGGCGATCGCGGTGTTCGTGCCCCCGGCGTTCTTCGCCCGCGCCCTGCCGCGCCGCCCGGCGCTGGCGGTGCCCGTGGCCGGGATCGCGGGCGCGGTGCTGCCGGGCTGCGAGTGCGCGTCGGTGCCGGTGGCGGGCGCCCTCGTCCGGCGAGGCGTCACCCCGGCCGCCGCCCTGGCCTTCCTGCTCTCCGCCCCGGCGATCAACCCGGTCGTGCTGACCGCCACCGCCGTCGCCTTCCCGCGCGACCCGGAGATGGTGCTGGGCCGGTTCGCCGCGAGCCTGCTGGTGGCCTGCGCGATGGGCTGGCTGTGGCAGCGGCTCGGCCGCACCGACTGGCTGCGCCCGCCGGCCCACGGCGCGCACGAGGGCGCGACGAAGGGGGAGGCATTCTGGAGTTCGGTACGGCACGACACCGTGCACGCCGGCGGCTTCCTCGTGCTGGGCGCCATGGCCGCGGCCACGCTCAAGGCGGCGACCCCGGCGGACTGGCTGCGCACGGCGGCCGGGAACCCGGTCTTCTCCGTGCTCGCCCTCGCCGTCCTCGCCGTACTGCTGTCCATCTGCTCGGAGGCGGACGCGTTCGTCGCGGCCTCCCTCACCCAGTTCTCGCTGACGGCCAAGCTGGTGTTCCTGGTGGTGGGCCCGATGATCGACCTCAAGCTGTTCGCGATGCAGGCCGGCACCTTCGGCCGTGGCTTCGCCCTCCGCTTCGCCCCCGCCACGTTCGCGCTGGCCGTCGCGGGCGGGCTCGTGACCGGGGCGGTGCTGCTGTGAACCGCCAGTCCCAGTCCGCCGTCATGTTCCTGCTCGGCGCCGCCCTGCTGCACGCGGGCAGCACCGGCCTGTATCTGCGGTACGTCAAGCCGGGCCTGCGTCCGCTGCTGCTGGCCTCCGGCGCGGTCCTGATCGCGGCGGCGCTGGCCACGGTCTGGTACGAGCGCCGGCGCGCCAAGGCGGCACCGGCCCGCGGGGAACACCACGCGCACCCCGAACCCCGGGTGTCCTGGCTGCTGTTGCTGCCCCTGCTCGGCCTCATCCTCGTCGCGCCGCCCGCCCTCGGCTCCTACAGCGCCCTGCGCTCCGGCACCGCCCTGCAGAAGACGTACGTCTACGGCAAGCTGCCCGCCGCCGACCCGGCCCCGCTCTCCGTGATCGACTACGCCTCCCGCGCGGCCTACGGCCACGGCCGCACCCTGAAGGGCCGCACGGTCCGCGTCACCGGCTTCCTCGCCCTGGACCGCACGGGCGCGCCGTACCTGGTCCGCATGGCCCTCAACTGCTGTGCCGCGGACGCCCAGCCGGTGAAGATCGCCCTGACCGGCGACCTGCCCCCGGTGCTCCGCCCGGACGCCTGGATGGAGGTGACCGGCGCCTACACCCCCCGCCTCACCCACGACCCGGTCAACAACGGCCCCATCCCCTACCTGAAGGTCGTCTCCGCCCGCCCGGTCCCGGTGCCGCACGACCCGTACGACGAGACCTGGAACACCTGACCCGGCACCACGGTGGCGTCGGCCGCCCACCGGGCACCGGACGGCGCGGGCCCGCCCGCCACCACAGCGGCGTCTGCCTGCCCGGTCGCTGCACCGGGCGGCGCCGCCCCGTCTGGCACCACAGCGGCGTCGGCTGTCCCATCGGCACCACGGCGGGGCCGGCCGTCACTCCAGGTCCAGCAGCAGGGCCATCACGCCCACGAGCGTCGCGCTGCTGACGATCTCCCGCCGGGCGATCATGCCGCGCAGGCCGGCGAGCGGAATCCACTCCACGCGGTCCGACTCGTTGCGTTCCGTCGGCGCGCCGACGCACCGCGCACCGTCCGCGCGGAACACGAAGTGCCGGGAGTCGGTGATCCCCGCCGCGGGCTCGGCGTAGACCAGCTCCCGCATCGAGCCCGGACGCCAGCCGGTCTCCTCCCGGAGTTCCCGCGCGGCGGCGGCCTCGGGCGTCTCCCCGTCCTCCACCAGACCCATGGGCAGCTCCCAGGCCCAGGTGTCGGTGACGAAGCGGTGCCGCCACAGCATCAGCACCCGCTGCCGGTCGTCGACGGCCGCGGCGACCGCCAGGTCCCGCAGCCGTACGACGTGGTAGTCGGTCCGGGTGCCGTCCGGCTGCTCCACGTCGAGCGAGCGCACCCGCAGCCACGGGGTGTCGTACAGGGCGCGCTCGCCGTGGATCGTCCAGCGCATGCCGGGCCCCCTACCGGGCGGCTTCGTCGAGGTCGAAGCGCTCCAGGTCCCGCAGCCAGGCCTGGGCCGTGCCGTCCGACGGGGCGCGCCAGTCGCCGCGCGGGGAGAGGGAGCCGCCCGCCGAGACCTTCGGGCCGTTCGGCATCGCCGAGCGCTTGAACTGGGAGAAGGCGAAGAAGCGGCGGATGAACACCTCCAGCCAGTGCCGGATGGCCGCGAGGTCGTACGTGCCCCGCTTGTCCTCGGGGAAGCCGGGCGGCCAGGCGCCCGCGTCCTTGTCGTGCCAGGCGTGCCAGGCCAGGAAGGCGATCTTCGAGGGGCGGAAGCCGTAGCGCAGGACGTGGAAGAGGGTGAAGTCGTGCAGCGCGTACGGGCCGATCTTCGACTCGGTGGACTGCAGCTCCTCGCCGGGCACGAGCTCCGGGCTGATCTCGGTGTCGAGGATCGCGGCCAGGATGCTGCCGGTCTCCTCGTCGAACTGGCCGCTGCTGATGACCCAGCGGATGAGGTGCTGGATCAGGGTCTTGGGCACACCGGAGTTGACGTTGTAGTGGCTCATCTGGTCGCCGACGCCGTACGTCGACCAGCCGAGCGCCAGCTCGGACAGGTCGCCGGTGCCGAGGACGATGCCGCCGCGCTGGTTGGCGAGCCGGAACAGGTAGTCGGTGCGCAGGCCCGCCTGGACGTTCTCGAAGGTGACGTCGTACACCGGCTCGCCGGAGGCGAAGGGGTGGCCGATCTCCTTCAGCATCAGCCGCGCGGTCGGCGTGATGTCCAGCTCGGCGGCGGTGACGCCGAGGGCCCGCATCAGCCGGTGCGCGTTGTCCTTGGTGTGGTCGCTGGTGGCGAAGCCGGGCAGGGTGAAGGCCAGGATGTCGCTGCGCGGGCGGCCGGCGCGGTCCATCGCCCGGGCGGCGACGATCAGCGCGTGCGTGGAGTCCAGGCCGCCGGAGACGCCGATGACCACCTTCGGGCCGCCGATCGAGGCCAGCCGCTGCTGCAGCCCCGCGACCTGGATGTTGTACGCCTCGTAGCAGTCCAGGGCGAGACGGTCGGCGTCCGCGGGCACGAACGGGAAGCGCTCGAGGCGGCGGCGCAGGCCCAGGTCGGCGGTGGCCGGCGGGGCGAGTTCGAAGGACACCGTGCGGAAGTCGCCGGTGCGCGCGGCATGGGTGCGGCCGTTCTCGCCGAACGTGCCCATCCGCTGCCGCTCCTGCCGCAGCAGGTCCAGGTCGACGTCGGCCACCGCGTACTGCTCGCCCAGCGGGAACCGCTCCGTCTCGGCCAGCAGCACCCCGTTCTCGTAGACCAGGGTCTGGCCGTCCCAGGACAGGTCGGTGGTCGACTCGCCGAGCCCGGCCGCCGCGTAGACGTACGCCGCCAGGCAGCGCGAGGACGCCGAGCGGCACAGCAGCTTTCGGTCCTCCGCGCGCCCGACGGTGATGGGGCTGCCGGAGAGGTTGACGAGCACCGTCGCGCCGGCGAGGGCCGCCTCCGCGCTCGGCGGCACCGGCACCCACATGTCCTCGCAGATCTCCGCGTGCAGCACCAGGCCGGGCACGTCGGCCGCCGCGAAGAGCAGGTCCACGCCGAACGGCACCTCCGCGCCGCCCAGCCGGATCGTTCCGCCGCGCTCGGCGTCACCGCCCGCGATCTGCCGCCGCTCGTAGAACTCCCGGTAGTTCGGCGGGTACGACTTCGGTACGACGCCCAGGATCCGGCCCCGGTGCACGAGCACCGCGCAGTTGAAGATCCGGTCGCGGTGGCGCAGCGGCGCACCGACGACCAGCACCGGCAGCAGCCGCGCCGACTCCGCCACGATCGTGGCGAGCGCCTGCTCGACGTCGTCGAGCAGGGCGTCCTGCAGCAGCAGGTCGTCGATCGCGTACCCGGACAGGCACAGCTCGGGGAACACGGCGACGGCGACGCCCTCGTCGGCGCAGCGGCGGGCATGGCGCAGGACCGCCTCGGCGTTGGCACGCGGGTCGGCGATGACGGTGTGGCCCGTACACGCGGCGACGCGCGCGAAGCCGTGCTGGTAGATCGACCAGAAGCTCAACGGGACCTCTTTCCGAAGCGACTCTCCTACAGGAGGAAGCCTAAGGGGAGCCCTGCGCGCACCACCCACCTGCGGGTTCGTCCCGTCGACCGCACCCCGGCTCCACCCACGGGTGCAGGGCGGCGGAGGTTTCTCCATCGGCCCCCGGGTGCTGGTGATCGCCGGCCCGCGCGGCGC
Source organism: Streptomyces sp. NPDC048192 (assembly GCF_043202415.1). NCBI lineage: Bacteria > Bacillati > Actinomycetota > Actinomycetes > Kitasatosporales > Streptomycetaceae > Streptomyces > Streptomyces sp. NPDC048192. The sequence goes on along the minus strand of NZ_JBIDAL010000004.1, from coordinate 79,398 downwards.
AGTCTGGAGCCATGGGTTCCTCGCTTCATGCGGCGCTCGTCGTCCTCATCGTCGTCTGCGTCTGGGTCTTCGTCGCGGCCTGGCTCGCCGGCGCCGTCTACTTCGGCGTGAAGGGCCACGCCGGTCCGCGCGGCTGGATACGCGGACTGCGCCGCACGCTGCCGCACCGGCTGACGCTGCTCGCGGGCGCGGTCCTCTTCTCCGCCCTGGTCCGGCACACCGGCGGCTTCTGGCGCCAGCTGCGGTACTGGCAGCCGGAGTTGGCGCTGCTCGGCGGCCTGCTCGCCGTCGCCTCCACCGCCCTGCTGCTGTGGGCGCGCTGGGTGCTGGGCACCATGTGGTCCAGCATCCCCACGGTCCGGGAACACCACGAGCTGCGCACGGACGGCCCGTACCGGCTGGTCCGCCACCCCATCTACACCGGGCTGCTCGGCCTGGTCGTCGGCGGCATGCTCGCCGACGGCTTCGGCGTCTGGATCGCGATCCTGGCGGTTGCCGTCCCCTGGCTGCTGAGACGGGTCCGGGCCGAGGACGCCCTGATGGCCGGGCAGTTCGGAGCCGCCTACGACGCCTACCGCGCGCAGGTACCGGCCCTGATCCCCCGGATACGCCCGCTTCGCCGCCGGCCCCCTGCCGCACCGGCCGCCCGCGCCGGATCCGGAGCACCCGAGGAGATGTGACGCTCGCCGGGGCATGACACGCCGGGGGAGCGGTGCGCCCTGCCCGCGACCGCGGCCAGGGCGCACCACCGGATCAGCCGACGTGCAGGGTGAGGGCCGTGGTGTGCAGCGTGCCCCCGGTCTGGAACTGGAGGAACAGCCGCCAGTCGCCGGACCGCGCGAACTCGGCGTGGAAGGAGAGCGTCGGTCCGCCGTGGCCGCCGTCCGCCTCCGTCTCCGGGTGGAGATGGGCGAAGGCGAGGTCGTCCTGGTGGAAGGCGGTCAGATGGGCGTAGGTGCCGAGGTACGGCTGGAGGTCGGTGACCGGCCTGCCGTTCCGGGTGACGGTGGCGGTCAGCTGGTGCGCCATGCCTGCCATCGGTGCGCCCTTCACTGTCACCGTGTATCCGTCGACGGTGGTGGTGCCGGACGCCTTCGGCAGCGGCGAGGCCGTCGCCGTACCGGGCACTCGCACGGTGCGGCTGAGCACGAAGCTCTTGCCCTTGCCGGCGCCGCTGTCCGGGACGAAGGAGGCGTACAGCCGCCAGGTGCCCGGCCGCAGCGCGGCCAGCGGCGCGGTCCAGGTGCCGTCACCGCCCATGGTGGGGTGCAGGTGCTGGAACCCGGTGAGGTCGGAGCGGATGGCGTAGAAGTGCATCCGCTTGGTCTGGTCGACGGCGAAGCGGGTGACGGGCCTGCCGTCCGGGCCGGTGATGCCGAAGCGATAGCCGGCCGCCTTCCCGGCAGGCAGGCCGGCGCTCCTGGCGGTCATCCGGTAACCGCTCTTCTCGGCGGCCAGACCGTCACCGGCGGCCGCCGGCTCCATACCGGGCATCGAAGCCATCGAGTCGTCCGACGCCGAGGGGGACGGCATGGCGCTGTGCTCCATGCCGGCCATGCCGGAGCCGTGCCCGGAGCCGGAGCCGGAGTCGGAGCCGGAGCCGCAGGCGGCGAGGCTCAGGGTGAGGGCGGCGGTGACGGCGGCCGCCGCGACGGTGTGACGGGTCCTGCGAAGTCGCTGGGACATGTGTGTGTCTTTCCAGGTGGGCGCCGAGGGACGGCGCGGAGGAACGGAGGAGAGCCGTGCGGGACCGCGGCGCTGGGCCGGCCGGATCCCGGAGGTCTCGTCACGTCCGCGCGACGCACACCTGAAGCAACAGCTCACGCCCGCTCCCCGGCGGACCACGCCGCCGGGCGCCGTCCGCCCCCGACCGCCCCCACGGCACCAGCAGGACGACCGGCACCACGAGAACACCGGCCACGACCGGCGGCACCGGCATCTCGGACCGGCTGGTCGTGGCCTGACACAGCGCACCCCGCGCGCCCTCGCCCGCGTGGACCGGAACCTTGACGGCCACGGGTGCGGCCCCTCGCTGCATCCCGTGCGGGAGGGAGGCGTGGGTGCCGCCTGCCGCCCTGGTCTCATGGGCGGGGCGCGCAGCCGTACCGGAGTGATCGGCCCTGCCGGAGTAATCGGACCGGCCGGAGTGGTCGGTCCAGCCGGAGTGGTGGGCCGGATGTCCGGCCATGCCGGAGTGGTCCGCCGGGTGTCCGGCCAGCGCGGCCGGGGCCGGGTGCAGGACCGCGGAACCGACGTCCGCGTCCGGCATGCCCCCGTGGCAGCCGCTCGCCGCCGCGGCGGGACCGCCGTGCATGAGGAACAGCCCGAGCAACAGCGCGACGAGCACGGCGGGGCGCACCACTCGGTGGCGGGCCCCGCGCGTGCCGGCGACGGGCTGTGTGGCAGTCACGGGTTCACCCTACGAGGAGGCCGGCGCGCGGAGCCGCATGAGGGGGGCCGACCGGGCGACGGGCGGGTGCTGTCCGGCCACCGCTCGCAGGGTGAAAGCCGCGGTGTGGATCCCGCCCCGCGCCTGCCCGGTGACCGATCGCCGCGCAAGGCCGAGGCCCCCGGACCGTGTGCGGACCGGGGGCCTCGTGGCGCCGTTACCCGATGGCCTTGACGGGTTGCCGGGTAGGGCGCGGTGGGGACGGGGTGCGGCGTTACGGGGTCGGGGTCTTCCAGATGCCGCGGCCGTGCGTGGCCACGTACACCTGGCCGCCGTCCGGGCTCGGCGCGAGGTAGACCGCCGGCGAGGTGGGCAGGTCGGTGCCCAGGCGGGCCCAGTGACCCGTCGAGGTGCTGGTGAACACGCCCAGGTCGGTCGCGACGACCAGCGTGCCGTCCTTGGTGATCAGCGCGGCGTTGGCCGGGGCGTCCGGGAAGGAGTCGGAGGCGGCGGGGTCACCGCTGACGTCCGTCCAGGTCGCGCCGCCGTCCGTGGTCCGCCAGACGTGGCCGTAGCCCGCGCCGGGGCCCTCGTTCCAGTGCCGCGAGAAGCCGTTGATCACCGCGTAGACCGTCTTGCCGGAGGCGTCGGACGGGTCGATGGCCAGGCCGGAGACGTAGCGGTCGGGGAAGGCGGCGGGCAGGCTCACCTGGTGCCAGGTGCCGCCGTAGTCGGTGGCGATGCCTCGCGCGAAGGTGCCGTCGACCGCGGAGCAGGGACCGCACCAGGCCGCCCACGTCACATGGTTGCGGCTGACGACCGCCGAGGCGGAGTGGCCGGCGCCCAGGTCGTAGAGCTTGGTCCAGTCGGCGCCGGAGGTGCTCTGCCAGGTCCTGGTGTTGCCCCAGACGTACTGGCCGCCCGCCACCCACAGGCCGTTCGGGTCGGTCTCGTCCGCGCCGAACGGCGCGGTGAAGCGGGCTCCCGGGTCGCCGGGCGCGATGTCGGTGATGACGTCCTCGGAGCCGTCGTCGCTCGCGGTGTAGCCGCAGTTGTTCGTGATCTGCAGCGCCAGGTCGACGTACTCGCCGACCGTCTGGCAGCCGTTGTCCGGGTTGACCAGCTGGTCGCCGCCGTCACCGCCGTACGGGGAGACCATCTCGCCGTTCGGGTTGAGCTGCTGCCCCTGGTAGGTGGCGCCCTTGGGCGCGAGCAGGGAGACGCCGTTGTCCTGCAGCCCGCCCCAGACCGCGTCGCCGCTGCCGTCGGTCATCCGGCCCGCGCGCACCGAGTAGTACTGCAGGTCGCGCAGGGTGCCGGACTCGTTGAGGTTGCGCCAGCCGGCGGTCGTCTGGGCGGTCGGCCGGGCGTAGGCGCCGCCGTCGTTGCCGACGAACACCTCCGGCGTGCCGCCCTTCCACTGCGAGAAGGCGAGGGCGTGCTGGTCGGAGTGCATCACGTCGCCGTCGCAGGTGTTCTCGGCGGGGTCGTACGAGAAGCACTTCATGCCGAAGTTCCAGTACCGGCCGATCGCCTTCCAGGTGGCGCCGCCGTCGCGGGACTCGAACATCTCCTCGAGGCCCAGGTAGACGTGGTTCGGGTCGTTCGGGTCGACCGCGATGACCTGGTCGTACCAGGCCTGCGAGCCGGGCTGGTAGCCGGAGCCGATCTCGCTGACCTTCATCGCCGAGCCGGACGCCGACAGCGACGACGAGGTCGCGATCTGCTTGAACGAGCCGTTGGCGTCGCCGCTCTCCTCGGAGGCTTCGGCGGACGCCTTCTCACGCAGCGCGGCGGCTTCCGCCTCGACCTGCCGCACAAGATCGGCGACCCGCGCGGCATCCAGCCCCTGAGTCTTTGCGATCCACGCGCGCAGTTCTTCGACCTCGGACACGGCATTCGAACGCCGACGCCCGAACAGCCCTCCCTTTCGAGGCGGCGGCACCGTGACCGTGGCCGACACTGCGGAGGCTCCCGTGGCAGGGCCGACAGCGAGGGCGTCGGTGGTGGAGTCGACCTCAGGAACCCACAGCTGCCATCCCACCGGCATTGGGGGCCACGAAGGGTCGGGCCGCCAGTCCGGCGGCGGCATCCATCCCGCGGGCGGCACAGGCCAACCCGGCGGCGGATTGAAACGGTAAGTAGTCATTCCCCACCCCCTCGCCCCTGAGGCTCCCCAGTACACAGGGCGCCGGATAATCCCGGCAAACACGGAGTGACAGTTTCTTGGTGATCAGCCACCCGATCAGCCGCATATTCCAGTTCGTGACCATTCTGTGACTGTGCGTGAGACTCTTCTGGGAGAGAGACACGCGTTCCAGGCGGAAGCGCTCGATCTTCGCGAGGTGGGCTGCCACGAGTGGCATTGCCTCGTCGTACTCGCCGGGGTCCACCGCCATGGGCCAAGCCGATCAGCGCCCACAGATCGAGTCAAAGCCGGCATCGAGCCATGGGGGCTGGTGACTTTCACTGTGGTTCCCCGCTGCTCCCTGGTCTATCGGGTGCGCTTGCGGGGCAGCGCCGTCGTCAGTATCCGCCCGTATCTTCAGAGCGTTGGGGCGGTCTGCTGTCGCTGTACGGCGACAACGCGACCAAGGGGGGTGGCTCAGAAGAGGTCCCCGAGCCGCATTGGTCCGGGACTTCGTGAAGCTCCGACACCACCCCCCTCTCCAAAGCCTCTGAGGGTGTGCACGCTTTCCAAGTCTGTTGGTGCCTTGCTGGGGGACGTAAAGGGCCGTTCACCTGCGTTCATGGGTGGACGCGTGCCGGTGTGATCTCTACCGGTGGACCCGTCTGAACGGCGCTGCACGTGGATGAAACGGGAACTGAGACGGCCGGGCCCGCGTCCAGGCCGTCTCTACGTCGTGTGACCTTCTGATGGGTCGATGCGGGGGATCTGGTGACGAAATCAGCCCGGCTGGATGCCTTCCTGGCATGGGAACGTCAAGAACTGGTAACCCGGTTCACAGCGCCTGGCGAGGCGTGGGTTTGTGCCCACATGCCTTGGTGCTCGGCCTTTGGTTCGGGCCGGAGCCGAAGGCCGTAGTTGACCGTGCAGTGGGCGATGGGTGGCTGTTCGGGCAGGCCAAGGCAGGGGCGGAGGGTAACTGTCCGCCCCTGCCTCCTCATGCTGCGCAAAGGCGCTTGTCTGGTGACAACCAGGGGAAACGACCTGCGGGCGTTGGGTCCGCAACGCCCCTATGCCGGTGTGGGAGTGGTGGATCGCTGTGCCTGACGCGCCCTCGATAGTGAGGACTCTTGCAGGTAACTGCCTCGTAGGCAGAGTCATCGGCGAGATGGACTATCTGACCAGACCGGTCTATGTGACGCTCTTCGGTGATCTCATCGCCGAGCGAATCCCGCATGTCGTCCTTGACCTGTCGGGAGTGACGTTCTGCGACTCCGCCGGCCTCAACGCTCTCCTGACGGCGCACAGGATCGCAACGAACAACGGCGCATCCCTGGCCCTGGCAAGCGTGCCACCCGATCTGTTGCGCGTGTTGGAGCTGACCGGTGCGGACCAGGTCCTGCCCGTCCACGAAACGGTCGGGGAAGCAGCAACGTTTCTGGAGGGCGAACCTCGCCGTGAGGGTTTACCGGAACCGTCCTTGCATCCGGAACCGAGCTGAGGGGTTCTGAGCTTGGGAAGCCAAGGCGATCGGCGAGCGATGGCCGGGACCTGCACGAGAGCGATGCCGGCGCCTGGTCGCTAGCCGAGTTGTGACCCGGTGTTCCCTGCGGCTCCCCGTACCCTTTGGCACGGGTCTGGCACGTCCGCCCAGCGGCGCCAACCGCAAGGCGGGTGTCAGTGTCTGCTGTTAGCTTGCCTGGCGGAGAGAGACCGGTCAGAGAACCTTCGAGGTCCGCGGTCAAGGGGGGTGGGCACAAAGGTCCCCGGGAGCCACCTCGGGACTATGTTGCAGGCCGCAGACCCCGCCCCCCTCACCACCTGGCCAACACCCTTTCCAACTGCCTTCGTCTTGGAACGGGACCCGCTCTGGTGCTCATCCAGACCGGGCGGTACGTGTGTGCATGAGGCCGGAAGTGAGACCACGACCAATGCCGGCCGACGTGGGCGGCACGCCAGTGGCCCACCGATGTGTGCGTCTGGAGCGCTGCCGCGTCGCAGGGCGTCTGGGAAACGGTTGCCGGCGGCTCAGTGGGCGGCGTGGGCTCCGGCGGGAGTTGCGGTGAGCACAGGGCTCAGGACTCCGGTCCGCAGACGGCTGACGAGGGGAACGGCGGCGCGTCCGACGATGCGGCTGGCGAGGTAGGCGACGGGCAGTGCGAGCACGGCCGCACCGATCACGTCATGGGGGTAGTGGTCGCCGAGGTAGACGCGGGTGAAGCCTTCGAAGAAGGCGAAGACGGCAGCGACAGCGGAGAGGCGGCGGTCGAGCAGCCATAGGGCGGCGACGGTGGCGAAGGCGGTGGTGCTGTGGCCGCTGGGGAAGGCGTAGTCGGTGCGAGTCGGGCAGGCGTCGATGAAGTAGTCGTGGGGCATCGAGTAACAGGGCCGCACCTCCGCTACCAGCTTCTTCGCGACTTCGGCGACGGCAAAGGCGACCACCACGGCGACGGGTGCGGCCAAGGCAAGGGTCATGGCGTGGGCGTCGCGGCGGCGGGCGTTCCACCAACCCACCACCATGAGGACCGCGAAGACCCCCAGGCCTGCGTTGGTCCACAGAGCGAGTGGTGTGTTGAGCCACTTCGTATGGCGGGCGAGGCCGGTGATGGTGGTGAACAGCGAACCGTCGATGCCGGAGCCGTCGAATGCGAGGTGCATCATCGGGTGGACTCTCCCAGGTGCTCAGGTCTGTTAGGCCGGGCCCGTGCGACATCCCCTACTCGCGAGAATCTACGTGCGTGCAAAAGTTGGGATGCTGATGGTGTGCGCCGTCCGGTGGCCGCCGGGCGTGCTGTGCGCCGGAGCGGACGGCAGGCCTGGCGGTGAACTTCTACGTGATGTAGAACGTCTACGAAACTGTAGACGATAGCGGGGAAGGTAGCCAACCGGTGAACACGGGACGGTCTCCAGGTAACCGCCGAGCGGTCGGCGCGCTGGAGTCGGAGATACTCACCCTGCTTCAGTCCGCGCAGCAAGCGTTGACCCCTGGTGAGGTTCTCCAGCACATCGACGACAGCCTGTCGTACAGCACGGTGGTCACAGTGCTGTCCCGCATGTTCGCCAAGGGGCTGCTGATCCGCAGCAAGCTGGGCCGGGCGTACGCGTACACACCCGTCGACGACACGCACGGCCTGGCCGCGCGGCGGATGCGACAGGTGCTGGAGGCGGATGGCGACCGCGAAGCGGTGCTCACACGATTCGTCGAAGATCTCTCCGCCGGGGACGAACAACTCCTGCGACAGCTCCTGGGAGGACTGCCGGAGAAGGGTTGATCACCGTGCTGATGCATCTGCTGGTCTATCTGCCGCTGCTGTTCCCCCTGCCCGCCGCGGTGGCTGCCCGACCACTGGCCGACCGTCTCGAACCGCGCCTGGCGACCTGGCTGCTCACCACGTGTGCACTGGCCCTGGCCGCTCTGAGTTCGGCAGCCCTCGGTGTGCTGGCGGTCGCCGGTCTGGTGCGCTGGTCGCCGGCGGCGCGCCTGGGGAACTGGTCATCGGCCACCGTGCGTGCGGGTGACTCCGTGACCATGATCGAGGCGGTTGCCGCGGCCGTGGTGCTGACCGCTGCCGCAGCGGCGGGCGTGCGCATGTTCTGGCGCCGGATACGCGCGTTGGCCGCCGCAACCCTTGAGGCAGCCTGCCTCCCAGGCCACGACCGGTTGGTCCTCGTTGACGAGGACGCCCCCGAGGCGTACGCGCTGCCTGGCCTTCCCGGCCGGGTCGTCGTCTCCACCGGCATGCTGGCGGCGCTTGACGACGCCGACCGTGAGGCGATGCTCGCGCACGAGGCCGCCCACCTGCGCTGCCACCACTACGCCTTCGTCGCCGCAATCCATCTGGCCGTCGCGGTCAACCCGCTGTTGAAGCCGGTGGCGACGGCTGTCACGTACACCGTGGAGCGTTGGGCGGACGAGAGTGCCGCGACTGTCTGCCGTGACCGCCGCCAGGTAGCCCGTGCGGTCGGGAAAGCAGCTTTGGCAACGGCCAAGCACCCGTCCCGCCGTCGTCTTCCCGGAGCCGTGCTCGGCCTGCTCGGCAGGCGTCGCACCCCCCTGACCACGCCTGGTCCCGTTCCCCGCCGGGTCGCCGCGCTGCTTGCGGCACCGCGCACCTCCATGCTGCTGCTGAATCACCCGCTGCTGTCGCTGGCCGCGGCCGCCGTATTGGTCGGCTCCAGCGCCCTGTGCGCCTTCGCCGCCGCCCACGATCTGCACGTGCTGCTCAAGCTTGCCGGGGCCAGCTGACCCCGTACCGGTAAGCGTCAGTGCCTGGGTGGTCCCTGACGGCGCAGGCCATGTGGTCACCCGTGCTGCTGGGCGTTCGCGTTGGGGCCTAGCCGTCGGTGAGCTGTCGCACGGCCGGTAGGGCCCAATGTGAGCGACCGGGAAGGACCGTATCTGTGAACCTGGGCATCGTCGGACAGGCGGCCGGCCTGTTCGCCGTCACCTACATCGACGACATCCTGGTCCTGTCGCTGTTCTCCGCCCGGGGGCGGAACATCCGGTGCAACACGCCGGATCGTGCTGGCAGTACCTCGGCTTCGCCCCCGTCCTCGCCGTGGCCGTCGCCGCAGGGTTCCGCGCGACCTTCCTGCCCGAGTCCGGTCATCCCCCTGCCTCGGCTTGCTGCCGCCGGCGCTCGGACTTCAAGGCGGCCGGGCAGGCCTTAACATCGGCATCTACGTCCTCGTATTGCGCCACAGCCGGTGTGGGCGGCATGAGCGTGTATGCCGTCGTGTTCTTGATCCGTATTGCCGTTTGGTGCTTCGCGGGGAGCTTCTTCGCCACTCGCCCCCCTGGCCGCCAAGGCGCTCAGCCGGTGGGGTCACGTCCTGCTGCCGGCCGTTCTGATCGCGATCGGCCTGCTCATCTCATCGAGGGGGACGTTTTTGGCCTGTGACAGGTCGGGGAACCGGGCCGTCATCCCGGAACCTGCGATCAAGCTTCGCACGATCAGTAGCCGAAGAAGTGAAGGGCCGGTCTCTGACCTGTAGCTGCGTAATCGATCAACGCTGGGACCTGCGACTTAGCCACCGGTGGTTGTCGGCGTCGGTCGTCGTTGAGCACCCTCCGACGGCCCCGGGACGGCCCCGCCTGAGCTGGGCAGGTGGTGACCATGGGGGTGTAGTGAGACTGTCCCAAGGTGGGTGTGTGGATCGATTGGCCGCTCGTGTCGGCGACGCGTGAATCGTTTCAGCCGTCGCCGACACATGGCTGGTCCCCACACCTTACGAACGGCGAAGTCCTCGTGCCGGGCACGCGTGACCAGCAGACATCAACAAGATCGTGTTACGAGCTCATAGGTGACCTGACTCCGTTCTGTTTGCCGCACCATTCGACCAGCAGGAATGTTGTCAGGGCCGCCTTTGACAATCACGGCTGGGTGCTGGTGAACACAGCGAAAAAGCTCATCAGATCAACCAGCTGCGAGGGCCTGGCATCGCCTCACGATTGGGACATCATCCTCACATCGGTGCAGCCGCGCTGCTCTGCCTCGTGCTCGGCGAATGCTTTCAATGCGGATTTGGCGAACGCCTCCGAGTAATGGCGGACAGGGTAGCTGTCGGTGCTCCGGTCGTAGAGGTGGTAAAGCACAAACATCGCCTCCTGATCCGACTGAGGGCACCTGGCGGTGGCCAGGGCGTAGTCGTTACTGCGGTTAGTCGAATTGAGCGACTCAAAGTCCTTGGCGACGACACCGTAGTACGCGTACAGCCCGTAACCCGGCTTCCCTGCCGGTGTGAACAGGTAGCAGTTGACCTGCGGCGTGTGCGCGTCCGCGGGGTACTCGACGAAGTCGGGCGTTCCGGCGTCGGACGCCTGGCCGGCGAGTCCTCGGAGCGCGACGCAGGAGCCCTGGGCCTGCGTAAGTTGCTGAGGGGCTGTCTTCCCACCCGGAAACGGGAGCGAGACATGGGTCAGCTGCCTGCCGCCCTGCGCATGGCACCCGTACTTGGCAGCCGCCTTCTGCGCCGATTCCGTCGTCACTCTGCCGAGCCCAGTGAGCACAGGTTCCTTCGTCTTGGCGTCCTCCGGCCACTGGATGAGGTCGCCGTATGCCACCAGAGCCCTGCCCTTGTTGTTCTGGCAGTCAAGGGCGACCACAACTTGCGCTGACCCGTCGTACCGGACGAAGCCCGGCCAGCCGTTGCCGAGCGGAGCCGCCTGCCCCTGGAGCTCGTTGGCGCTCCTGCTGAACGACGCGAGAGCCTCGGATGTGGCCGACTGATCGCTCCAGCGGAGCATGAGCTGGAGAGCACCGCCATGCCGGCCTGTGTCGGGCCTGTTGATCAGGCAGGCCGCCAGGTACTCCGAGTCGTCGGCGGCCCTGGCACGCATATGCGAGGAATTCAGCGCATCACCGAGGCCGCCCTGAGCCAGGGTGCCGCCGCATGCCGAGTCAAGGGACCGCTGATCCCGCCAGGACGCGTAGACGCCGGTGCTGTAGAGCGCCTGCGCCACGATGTACAGGGCCAGCAGAATGCCGCCCACGGACCAGCCGACCCGGCGCCGCCTGCGGCTTGCAAAGATCTTCATCGTGCTCTTCCCGTTCGGGCGGTGTCACCCTTCGGCGTCACCGGTCGGCTCGAAGAACGTCGAGCGCCCGGTCACGGCCGAAGTTGTAGTCCTGCTGGCCGACGTGGACCAATTGCTTCGTCCACTCGCTGTTGATGTCGTGGCCGCGACTCTGGCCCCACATCCTGACCATGTTCTCCACGTCGTGCTGTCCGGCTGCGTAGAGCTTGACGTTGTCTTGCGTGGCCTTGAGGTTCGCTTCGGCAACGTGCTCCTTGTTCGATTCGTACGTGTACAGGTCAAGGGCTCTGGAAGCCACATCTCCGGCTGGGCCGAGGAATTCGGCGTTCTTCGGCTTGAACATCAGTGCGGTACTGAGTGAACTACTGAGGCCGTGGTTGAAGTCGGCGGCCCACTGCGTCTTATTGAAGCGCGCAGCGAAGATGATGTCGGCGCGGACTCCGTCATACGCACCCATGGCCCGCGAACAGTCGGTGATGCGATTACTGATCACCGTCTTGTCGGCGTTCCGCGGAAGAGCGGCCAACAGGTCGTGAGCGTGGTGCTGCTCCGCAGCGTAGACGTGCCCGAACGCCGTGGGATCATTGGCTATTCCGCGCATGATCTTGGTAACGGAGTCCCGCGCGACAGTGATGTGTGCTCCGTTCTTGTCGCTCCAGACCGAGCCTGTGTTGCCCGGGGGGAGCTCAAAACGGGAATCCGACTGGGCGTTGATCTCATGGGTGTCCGGCGTGTATGCCGTCAGGATATGCGCCAGCGGAAGCGTAAGGTTCGTCGGCAGGTTCTTCGCCTGGTTCACCGAGTTCAGTGTGTCGATGGTGTGTTGCAGGATGCGGGCCTGAGGCTCGGTGTGCTGACCGACTGGATGATAGCCGCCCGGCGCCTGGCCGGTCGTCGCGGCCTCCAAGGCATCGCCGAAGCCCTTGCGGGCGTCACTGTCCGCCACGTCGGGTCCCACGTAGTCGGTCTTGGCGCCCTCGTGCGTGGTGTGGATGACGTTCCAGTCCCGGTGGCTGAGGAGGTAGTCCAAGCGGTCCTTGCCGGCGGCGGTTCCGGGGTCGAGATAGCCGGTCGCTCCTTCCGGATTGCGTGACATGACCTCAAGGGCGCCGTCGACGGGGTCGTTCGCGAACCAGCCATCGCCGTCCTTGTTGCTGAACTTGCCGTACAGATCCCAGATATTGGGGTCCTTCTTCTCCGCGGCGATCATGTCGTCGGTGACGTCCGCGACGAACTGGGGCGAGTAGCCGTGCCCCTGCTGCATGAGCGTGGCGAGGCTCTGGTAGCCGCGGATCTCCTGACCGTGTCCGTACCCGAGGTCCATCTTGTCGCCCGCTGCGTTGAGGGCGTACTTGTCGTCGCCGTGTTCACGCAGCGCCGCGCGCCACTTGTTGTAGAACCGGGCGTCGTCCGTTTTCGTCCACGCCTGGAACGCGTCGTTGTACGCCTGGGTACCGAAGCGCAGATGCCTGCCGTTGGCGTCCTTGAAGTCGGGGACGTTCGTGGCAGTCGCCAGGGTGTCAGCAAGGCCGCCGTTGATCTCCAGGTAGGTACTTTTGTGCTTCGTGTCATCGAAGTACGCAAGGTCGTCGAGCCGGTTGGTGAACCGGATCACCCCGTCCGGCCCCAGCCCGTTCAGGAAGGTCTGACTGAAAGCCTTGTCGCCCTTGTTGTCCCGCAAGTCGCGCTGCAGCTCGGCGAGGTCGGCGGCGGAGACCTTGTCGCCCCTGGCGACCCGCCGGGCGATGTCGTCCGCCTCCTGGGCTTCGTACTTCTCGATGTCGCCCTGGGCCTTGCCGTTGAAGCCGGGGACCGTGCCGTCGCCCATGTCAGGACCCTTCACGACGGCGGTGAAGGCGACCTCGACGCCCTTGTCGGCGTCGTTCACGTTCTTCACACACTGGTCGATCCGGGCCTGCCAGGAGGCGACGGACTTGCGGACGCTCTCCTGCGAGTCGGGGTCATGGGCCAGTTCCTGCTTCTCCCCCTGGCTGAGCTTCTCGGTGTCGTACGAGACCACGCCCTGGTCGGACACCTTCATGCCCGCGGCGATCGCGTCCTTCCGGGCCGACTCCAGCTTTTTGCGCAGGTCCACGAACTGGGTGTGCGCATCACGGAGCAGCGAGGCGATCGCCTTGGCCTCCGTCTGGGCGTTCTGGAACTCCGTGAGCCGGACACCGAAACGCGCGTTGGCGAACTGCTGGCTCTCGCCAACGAACGTCGGGCGCAGGGTGATGCCGTGTACGTCACGCCGGTACGCGGTCTCCTGCTTGTGCAGCTCCTTCGCCATGCCGTCCCGTGGTCGGCGGCCGTGGTGAGCGTGGACAGGTCGGTCGTCAGGATCTCGTGGTACGTCGGCATGGGTCCCCGTTGATTCTGGTGGCGTGCGAGAGGGTTCGGCTGTCCGTTACTGCTCCGGGGGTGGTGAGTACGTGTCGAAGACGGACACCTTGCGCGTTGTGCTGCTCACGCCGATGTCCGTACCGGTCAACACGGTGTTGCTGTACCGGAGGGCCGATTCGTCCCCCGCCAGCCGGTTGAGAAAGTTCTGGACCTGTTCGCCCCAGGTCTTGTGTGCCTTGCTCACAGCACTGGACGTGAGCCAGCCGTGCCCATCCTTTGCATCGAACGCCTTCACCACGGCGGCCGTGTCGTCGTCCGCCCAGGCCCCGGCCTTCTTGGTGTTGGGCTCGATGTCGTTATGAAGGGTGTCCGCTGCGGTCTTCTTCTCGTCCGAAGAGTGCGCGAGGTCGGGCCCACCGCCGCCCGCGGTGTCCTGCAGGTGATTGAGCCGCATCCCCACCGGGTGCGCTGCATGACCATGCGCCATGTGCCGTTCTCCTGCCGACTCAAACATAAGCTTTCTCCCCCGTACGTCCGAGATGGCGTGCGCCTGCCAGGCTAGCAACCGCACTCACGCTTCTCGGTGACGCTTCCCGGTAGCAATGGCGGCGACAACTCCGCCGATGAGTACCGCAGCTCCGATGCCCAGTGCGACCCACAGAGTGGCGGCACCGCCCTTGTCGGAGGAAACTTCGGCCGCCGTCTTGTCATCCTTCGCCTGCGAGGCAGGGTCCTTGGAACCGGAACCGGCGGTGCCGGGAGAGGGCGACGCGGAGGATGCAGCTGAAAAGTCCGGCAGAGGGTAGACATCGGCCGGTCCCGGGTCACCGGGGGTCTGCAGGGCGATACGCGGACGCACGATGCCATAGCCGATGGAGTCGTTGCGCTTGGCGCCGTTCGTCGGGCCGCCGATGGTGTTGAGCATGACCCGCAGGACCTGGTTGTTGGTCCAGCTCGAGCGCGACGGCGCCTGATACCGCACACCCGGGTCGGTCGTGCCTACCGCTTCACCGCCGAGCACCTCGCCGAGATCATCCGCCTCTACGAGCAGCGGCCGGCCCAGCCCGCGCAGACACCCGCACGGGCGACCGAGCCGCTCTCCGAGCCCGGTACGCAGACCGGCTCCGCGCAACCTCGCCGCCCTGCCGTTGCTCCGACGACCCGCCTACGGACCCGCCCGCCGCGTCGACAGCAGCAGTACGGCACTGTCGTGTGATCCGATCGAACCTGCCGTAGCCGAGGACAACCAAGAGGGGGACAGCGGAACTTGGGTTTCGCGGAGAAGCGTGGAAACTACTGGCGCGGCCGGTACAAGGTCGCGCCCGGCAAGCACAACACGGTCGTCGACGAGAACGGCAAGGCGATCCGGTTCGCCACCAAGGGCGAGGCCCAACGGGCAGCGGCTGAGGCCGAAAACAAGTACCGTCGCGCCGACTGGCGCGACCCGGCCCTCGGCCAGGAGACCTTCGGCGAGTACGCGAACCGCTGGTACGAGGCCCAGGACCTGGCCGCCTCGACCATGCAGAACTACAAGCGCCACATCGAGGAGCACCTGCTCCCCGAGTTCGAGGACAAGGCAACGAAGTGATCACGGCCTTCCCGAGGAGCTGGAACTGATGGACAAGGTCGCCTGCGCGCACTGCGGCCAGGACTGGGTGCGCTGTTACGAGCGCAAGGACACGGGCCAGAGGTTCTTCCTCTGCCCCGAGTGCGAGTCCGTCTGGGACCTGGAGGACGACCTTCACGAGGACACAGACATGTATCTGAGCGAGTACCTTCTAACCGGGGACCCCGCAAAGGACTGGGAGATCATCACTCCGTGTGGCTGAAAAAACCGATGATCCGTCGCTTCGGGGGATCCTGAACCGGATCACCGCCTTCTACTCGGTCGGTGATTGTGACGTCCTCCGTGGAACACAGCCGATTCTGCCAGGCACGTCCCAGGCCAGGGCCTGGCGCTCACCTCGCCTGGTAGCAGGCATGGGCTCCTCGTTGCCCGCGAGACCTGAGGACGGGGAATGGTGGCGAAGGGCAGAAGAACGGCGTACACCATGGCCATATGTCATCCGTGCCAGTGCCAGTGCCAGTGCCAGTGCCATGTGCGCTGTGGCACACCTCACGCGTCCGTATCTCCATGGGTCTCTCCGTGATCTGCCGGGTGCTGTCTCGGTGGGAACGGAATGGGAGCCGCCCGGGAGCCGGACTCCGATGTCGGCTCCCAAACGGCTCCCAAAACGCCCTGCACAACCACTCAAGGGCCCGACCCGCTGAGCGGATCAGGCCCCTGACCTGGTACTTCACTGTCGGGGTGGCGGGATTTGAACCCACGACCTCTTCGTCCCGAATGAGGTTCGGTTGGGGAGACTGCCAGCCTCAATGGCATTTCCGCAGGTCGTAGGGGTGGGCTCGGTTGGTGTCGCATGGCCGGGAAGGGGTTCGGGGAGCGAGTTGGCTCCCCGATGGCTCCCAGGGCGGGGGAGCGCCCTGTCACGGACGGGAGGTTCCGCGGGCCTATGCGTTGTCCGTGGCGCGGCGTCGAAGGTCGTCAATGTAGTCTCGACGGAGAATGCGGCGGCATCGTGGGCGCTTGCCTGCGTTGATGTTCTCCACATACTGGGCAAGGCGTTCCGGGTTTTTGCCCGACCACCCATGCGCGAGAGCCCACCCCTGCATGGCTTCCCCATCCATCGGGATACCGGCGTCGTGCAGTGCCAGGAGACTGCTCACGACCATGTCCTTCTCGTAACCGGCCGAGATCGTGTTGTTGTGGTTGACGGTCAGCGTCAAGCCCTTCAGCGCTTCGACGACGATGGGGTCCAGTGCCGGTGTCAGCTCCTCCCACGCCGAGTCGTCGCCAAGGATTGCCGGCCTGACGGCTGTTACCCACGGCCTGATCTCGTCTTCGTTCCACGTGATCACGCAAAGCGCTCGGATGCGGTTGCCGCCGTACTGAACCAGTTCGCCGATGTCCGTCATGTCCGGCCAGGCCATCAGCACTGGCCCGTTTCCGCGGACAGACCCGCCACCCCTGCCGGTAACGTGCTCCACGTTGGAGTGCCGGGCCACGAGCTGTTCCAACACGGAGCAGTTCTGCAAGTTGGTCTTGAGGCTGGTCCAGACGGTGAGCCTGTCGCCCTCTTCCATACGCTCGCAGCACCAGTCGATTGCCGCGTCCACACCTTCGGTGTCATAGCTGGCGACAGCGCGCGGGAAGTTGACGTCTCGGTCGAACATTCCTGCTCCTGTTCTCGGGTCGGGCCGGCCCCACGCTACGCGCAGGGACTGACAGAGGTCCTCGCCGTCTTCCCCGGCCCTCAATCCCATTTCTCTGCGCCGGTAGATGCTCGTCTAGGGATCGCTTGGCTCTTACACCGCATGGAAGGGCTTAGGGAGCGGGTCGGCTCCCAAACGGCTCCCAGGACGGTCCTGTCTCCCGCTGGCGCGAGCACCGTCACACCCGCGACCGTGCGGCAAGCCGTCCCACTTGATCCAGCCTCATGTGCCACCGAGCCAGCGGCATCCCGGCTCTCGCTGAGTGACCGTTGACACCGACCCGTGATGTACCTGCACCTTACAAGTTGTGGAGGTTTCGCGTAGGTTCGTATCCCCCTGCCTCGGAGATCGATCTAGTGATAACTGGGCGGTCTGTCAGTGGATGCGTCTACAGTCCGTGGCAGGTCGACGGTGTGGCGCGTGACACATCGTCGATGGACATGATGATCGACGTTTCAGGAGCCATGCAGGTGCGGCTTTGGCAGTGGTGCGTTGCGGTCTCAGCAGCGGGGGCGATGTAGGCGTGGCGACGAATCGTGCCGAGTGGGTCCCCGACGAGCGGCTTGTTCGCGAGGTCGACGATCTCTTCGAGCGGGCGATCAACTCGTATCGTGCGAACTCGAACCTGATTGCGGAGCACGCCAATCAGGAGGAGTCCATCCGAGTCGGCGGTTACTCGAACCGCACGCTGTTGGAGCTGGTGCAGAACGCGGCCGACGCGATGTCGGGGGCCGCCGAGCACGAGGAGGGAGCCGGACGGGTCGAGATCGTCCTCGACCTCGACCGGCAGGCCCTGTACTGCGCGAACGCCGGCCGTCCGTTCTCGCGAAGTGGTCTCACCGCGCTTGCCCACGCGCACCTCAGCGGTAAGAGGGGCGACGAGATCGGGCGGTTCGGGCTCGGATTCAAGTCGGTACTCGCGGTTACCGACGCTCCGCAGGTGTTCAGTCGATCGATAGCCTTCGAGTTCAACTCCGCCAAAGCGAAGGCGACGATCGCGGCGATCGCTCCTGCGTCCAAGAGGCTCCCGGTCCTGAGGACTTTGACTCGGATCGATGCCGATGCCGAGTTCGCCGAGGACCCGACCCTGGCCGAGCTGGCGGAGTGGGCGGTGACGATCGTCAAACTGCCGCACGCGTCGAGGCTGGAGAACCTCAGGAAGGAGATCGAGGAATTCCGCTCGGAGTTCCTCCTCTTCGTCAACTCGGTGCGCGAGGTCCGCCTCCGAGTCGTCGGCGGCGACGCGGACTTCGTGACGAGCCATGTGTCGCGTGATCTCGGTGACGGTAGGTTCCGGATCGAGCGTCCTGACGGCGACCACGGCGAGTGGTACGTCGAGAACCGGATGCACGCGCCAAGCCCCGAGGCTCGGACAGAGGTCGGTGAAGCGGTTTCGCGTGATCGGATGAAGGTCACGGTCGCCATGCCAGCGCGTTTCGCCCAGCTGAGGACGGGCGAGTTCTGGTCGTACTTCCCGCTCCAGGACAGGACGTCGGCGTCCGCACTCTTCAACGCCCCCTGGAGCGTCAACGACGACCGCACCACGCTGCTCGAAAACATCTACAACCGAGAGATCCTCGTGACTCTTTCCGGGATGTTCCTCGACATGCTGCCGAACCTCTCGTCCGCCGACGATCCGGCGGCGCATCTGGACTACATGCCGGCTCGTGGTCGTGAGACCCACTCATTCGGGGACGAGATCCTCTGTGCTCACGTCCCGCAGCTCGGATGCGAGAGGGCTCTGATCCCCGACGCGAACGGTGCACTGCGCACGCCGCCGGAGCTCCGTCCTCTTGACTTCGGCGTCAGCGAAGCGTCCGAGCGCGACCACGAAGAGTGGATCAAGTCACCTCACACGAGTGACGACGTGCCGCACTGGCGTTGCTACGCCAGCAATCAGCGTACGACCCGTCTGCGGACGCTCTACGTCTGCAGCGTCTCCTCGGCTTTCGCCGACTCGCGGCCCAGGGACGAGGCGAAGGCGTTGGAGAAGATACGCAAGAGGGGCGTTCTGTCGTGGCTACGCGAGTGGGCGGAGGGGGACGACACTGCTTCTGCCGCGAAGGCGTTCGACTTCGTGCTGCGGAATCCCCGGGTCGACAGCATCGGCTCCGCGAAGGTCATACCCACGACCGACGGCATGAAGGCCATCAAGGACCGCGGCCAGGTCTTCCTCCATCGCGTGGAGGACATCGACGTCGAAGGATCGTGCTTCGTCGATCCGGACTTCCTCGCCGTTCCTGGCGTCGAGAAGAAGCTCGGTGACAGGGGATTCCGGGATCTGGATCCGCTCGCGATGTTCGAGGCCAGGATGGCCAAGTTGTCGCCTGAGTCGGAGGAAGACGAGCTCCCGAAGTTCTGGGACGCGGCCGTCGACGTGCCCATGGCGCAGGCACAGAAGGTTGTGGCGGGCAACAAGACGGGTGCCCTCAAGGTTCCGACACGCGACGGCGGCTGGGCGTCGCCCGAGTACGTGCTGGACATCGACGGCCTCAGTGACGTCATCCCCGATCGGGCGTTGGACCGAACGAAGTGCGTTCCACAGCTCGCCCATGCTGCAGGCGTGATCACCGAACCGGTGGCTTCTTACTCGGTCGAGGACGAGGTCTACTTCGAGGACTACTGCCAGTACGTACTGGACGAGCTTAACCGGAGGCTTGGGCCCGGGGAGCGTCCTGTCGAGCAGGTCGAGTTCGACAAGGGCGACGGTCCGGGTCCGTTCTCGGCGCTCCTCATGCTGAAGGAGGCGGAGGCGCCCGAGGGCATCCGCGAGCACTGGACGGAGCGGTTGCTCAGGCTTGACGAGGCGGGCCACTGGCTCTGTACGGACGTCGACACGGGGCTCACCCACCGAGTCGCCTCCCCCGTTCGATGGGCGGTGAACCGGGCCGGGCTGATGAAGTCGACCCGCGGCTACCGGGCTCCCGGCCACGTTGTCTCCGCGTCGCTCGTCGAGTACGAGGCCCTGCTGCCTCTCTTCCGCGGACCGCGCCACGTCGAAGACGCTCTGGCGCTGCCGAAGGAACTGGACGAGGTTCCGGCGGAAGTCATGCGCGAAGCGCTCCAGGCGGAGGTCACCACGCCGATCAAGAACGGAGCGTTGACGGGGTTCGTCCTCACCGCCGGCAGGATCGCGTTCCCGGAGGGGCGTCCGGCACTCATCCCCGCCAGGGTGGGACGCGTCATCGAGACGAGGCGGCCCGACGCGGTGTACTTGGCGACGACGGAGGAGGAACGCGCGTTCCTCAGCATGAGGCAAAAGCCGTACCTCAGGGCGGACCCGGACGAAGCAGAGCTGCTCGTCGAAGCAGTCGGATGCCGCCGGTTCCAGGACAGCTTCTCCTTCTCGCTGCTGATCGACGGCCAGCAGGGCGAAGAGCGCGTCATCGACTTGTACACCGGGCTGCGTTCGACGTTCGTCGAGGACAAGGTCGTGAACGCGACCGTGGCGAAGGCCGTCCAGATCACGAAGCGCGTGACCACCGAGGACGGCGTCGAGGACCAGACGCTCGAGTGGCATCTCGAGGGGTTGACCCTCGTGGTCCGTGCGGACCTCGACGAAGAGCGCGTTCTGCAGATCGTCAACGGAGCGTTCGACTTGCGCCTGTCGAACGCCGAGCTGAGCGACATCCTCCGAGCCCGTGCCGACCAACGTCTGGAGACACAGCGGCAAGCTGCCCGAGCCGCATCCAGTGACGCGGACCGTCTGGAGATCTTCTTCGGTGACGACACGCTGAAGGAGATCCTGCCGAAGGGGCTCTGGCAGGCACTCGAGGGCCAGGGCCTGGTGGACGACTCCACGTCCGTCGCGGAGCTCTTCCTGACCGTCTACGGCAGCGACTCGATCAGATTCCTCAAAGATCAGTTCAGCGCCGAGGGATACACGGACGTTCCCACGACGTGGGCGGGTGGAGCGTCGACCGTCGCCTGGCTCCGGAAGATGGGGTTTGGCACGCAGTACGCCGGGCGTCGCAGTCGGCACCAGGACGAGGAGTTCGTCGTGCCCGGTGCAGTGAAGCTCAACCCCCTGCACGACTTCCAGAAGGAGATCAGCCGGGAACTAAAGGAGGTTCTGACGTCTCGGGAAGCGGACGGTCGCGCGCGCAAGGGCATGGTGGAGCTTCCGACGGGAGC
Organism: Streptomyces sp. NPDC048192; assembly: GCF_043202415.1. NCBI lineage: Bacteria > Bacillati > Actinomycetota > Actinomycetes > Kitasatosporales > Streptomycetaceae > Streptomyces > Streptomyces sp. NPDC048192. Next base: position 58,593 of record NZ_JBIDAL010000004.1, on the reverse strand, counting down.
AGGGAAGACCCGCGTCGCCACCGAGACCGTATTGCGGCTCTTCGTCGACGGCGACATGAGTGGGACCGTGCTCTGGATCGCGCAGTCGGAGGAGCTCTGCGAGCAGGCAGTGCAGACGTTCGACACCGTCTGGCGCTGGCTCGGCGACGAGCGTCCGTTGACGATCGGTCGGCTCTGGAACACCAACGTCGTCCACGAACCCGACACCGAGTTCAGCGTGATCGTGGCCACCGACGCGAAGCTCGACCGGGTGGCCGACACCCCCGATTACGAGTGGCTCAGTCGTGCGTCCGCGGTGTTCATCGACGAGGCGCACCGGGCGGGTGGGTCGAAGATGTACACGAAGATCCTCAGGTGGCTCGGAGTCGACGGTCGTAGCTGGGAGCGGCCCCTGGTGGGCGTCTCGGCGACCCCGTTCAAGGGGAAGAGCGACGTCGTCACCAAGCCGACGGAGGAGCTGGCGGCCCGCTTCGGCCACCACATCATGAGGGCCTTCGGAGGTAACGCCTACGAGGAGCTGTCGACGAGGGGAGTCCTCGCGCGGGTCCGACACGAGGTGTTGGAGGGCGTGGACGTCGCGCTGAAGCCGGACGAACTCGAGCAGGTGCAGTCGTGGCGCAAGCTCGAGCCCAAGGTTCTCGACCGCATCGGTCGGGACCAGGCCCGCATGCGCATTCTCGTGGAGGACATTCTTCGCCGAGACCCAGAATGGCCGATCCTCGTGTTCACGCCGAACGTCCTGTCCGCCCAGGTCCTCGCTGCGACGCTTCGTTACCGGCAGGTCGCGGCCGAGGCGGTCAGCGGCCAGACCGGACGGCAGGCGCGCCGTGACGTCATCGAGAAGTTCAAGAAGGGGGAGATCCGGGTCCTGGCCAACTGCGACCTGTTGATCCAGGGCTTCGACGCGCCGGGTGTCCGGGCCCTGTACATCGCGAGGCCGACGTTCAGCCCCAGCGCGTACATCCAGATGGCCGGCCGCGGTCTGCGCGGCCCCGCGAACGGCGGCAAGCCGGAGTGCCTCATCGTGGACGTCGCCGACAACTTCGGGGCGGTCAACGACTTCCTCGGATACCGCGCCTACGAAGACCTCTGGCGAAAGCAGGGAGCATGATCCTCGTACCGGACCTCGCCGACGTCGAGACGGCGACCACCAGCAACGCCGAACGGCGGGTGGCCCGACTGCTGCGGGCGATCGACGGCCCCCACGACGCGGTCGCCTTCCACTCCGTGAAGCTGCGGAGTCACGCGGTCAAGCAGCAGGGGGAAGCGGACTTCGTCGTGCTCTGGGACGGCGTCGTCGTCATCATCGAGGTCAAGGGCGGGGGCGTCCGGAAGTACGACGGCGTCTGGTACTCCATCGACCGCCACGGTGACTGGAAGAAGCTGCGCGAGTCCCCGATGGACCAGGCGCAGTCGGCGATGTACGCGTTGCGCGACATCCTTCAGGAGGAAGGCGTCGGTTGGTTCGCGACCGAGGCCGTCGCCCTCACCCCCGACATCGACGCCCCTCCCGCTGCGGTCGAGTGGAAGGGGAGCCACTGGTGGGCCAAGGACCAGATGAGCATCGCAGCGATGACGGAAGCCTTCGAGAAGGTCGCCGGCGAAGCCAGGACCGCACCCTTCGGGGTCAGGATCGCTCGGCCCGAGACTCTGCGGGCGCGCCTCTTCGGCGAGTTCACGCGGATGCCCGTCATCGACGCACAGCGGGGTGCCGTCATAGAGGAGCAGAACCGGGCGACCGAGGGGCAGGCACGGGTCCTGGCCGCGCTCTCCCGGAACCCGAGGATGCTCGTCTTTGGAGGTGCGGGCACCGGAAAGTCCCTGGTGCTGGCGGAAGGCGCGAAGCAGGAGGCGGGCGAGGGGAAGTCGGTCCTCATCACCTTTCACTCGCCCGCCCTAGTCGACTTCTTCGGTCCGCGGATTGAGGGCAGAGACATCGATCTCCTTCCGTTCGCAGACCTGTCCGGTGACAAGCAGTACGACGTCGTCTTCGTCGACGAGGCACAGGACCTCATGAACGCCGAGGGCATGGATGCACTGGACTCCGTGATCCGCGGAGGTCGCGAAGGCGGTCGGTGGAGGATGTTCCTCGACCCCAACAACCAGGCGCGCGTCGACGGCGAATTCGACCCGGATGTCTGCGAGCTGATCCAGCAGGAGGCACTCCAGTACGACCTGGACCGGAACGTTCGCAACACCCGAGCGATCGTCCACGTAGTGCAGGAGTACCTCGGCGCCGACGTCGGGGACCCGGGCATCGTCCACGGTGACCGAGTGGAATGGCGGTGGTCCGACGGGACGGCCGACGTCGCCGCGGCCGAAGCCGTGGCCCGGGACCTCGTCGCGAACGGTGCCCGTCGCCAGGAGATCTGGATCATCAACGTCTCGGAGGACGCCGAGCCTCGAAGGAGCGAGGCCGGGTTTCTCGTGACGAACCCGCGGTTCGCCAAGGGACTAGAAGCAGAGCACGTCATCGTCTGCGGTCTGCCCCGGGAATACGACGATCGGGGACTGGCCGCGTTCTACGTGGCCGTCACGAGGGCACGGGTCACGCTCCACGTGGTCGCGTCCAAAGAGGACAAGAAGCAACTCCAGGATCTTCTTCGAAAGCAGGTCGGCAAGTGAACCTCACAGTGGCCCAGAAGGAGGCCCTGCGACACCTTCGAGCCTCCTACGTGGGGCCCGAGGCAGGGGACGAGGAGGTCACGGCGAACCTGCCTCACCGGCAGTACGCCGTCGGCATGCTGTTCCCGGTCGAGGTCGGGGCTTGCAGGACTCACGGCGGCGACACGGACGAAGACGTCTCCGCCGACGTCCCCGACGGCGAGGTGGAGGAGAACGGCGCCGGGGTCCCTCTGGCCGAGGACTGGAGGCCCTCGTCTGTCGCGATCTCCTTCGTCACTAATGGCGACTCCGTCGTCGTCGACTTCTCGTGCGGCACGTACGCCGTCGTCGAGGGGGACGGGCCGCCCAGATGGCGGCGTACCCCCTTCTCCGTCGCCGGTCTTGAGCTCCGGCGGCAGAAAGGGCCCGAGCGCCTGTCCGTGGGCGGTGTCAAGGTGGAGATCGGCTCGCGTTGGCGCCATTTCCGGGATGACTCGTTGGTCACTGTCCACGTACGGGTCCTAACCGAATCCACCGGGGACGACCGACTCGACATCCCCGGGATGCTGTTCCAGGTTCACCTGACCGTCACTCCCTCCGCCGGTGCGGAGATCCTCGAGTACGACACGACGCGTTCGTTCGACGCCGACCCGGAAGCAGCCGAACTGCGTCTGCGGTACCGCAACCGCAAGGTCTACGCGGTCGGGCACGGAATGGCCGCGGACTGGGAGTTCACGGCGGGCCGTTGTACCAAGATCTTCCTTGATCCCGTACCGGCCTTCGTGGTGCCCGCCGTCGAGACGACGGGGTTCGATGAGGGGACGGCCGAGGCCGGGGCCTTGGAGTTGAATCACCTCCAGCAGATAGACGAGGACCCCGAAGCGGTCCTTCGATCGCTGGACGCCTTCGTCGAGGCGTTCGCCGGCTGGGCTTCCCGGCAGATGGAACGGGCAGAAGCGTTCGGTGACGACAGGACCGTGGCCGCCCGAATCGCCGCACGTTCGCAGGACGCGGTCGGCCGGATGAGGAAGGGCGTCGACCTCCTCCGGGCATCGGAACGGCAACACATTCGAACGGCTTTCTCACTCGGTATGGCCGCCATGCGCCTTCAGATGCGGCAGGGGGCGATCAACCGTGGAGAGCCGGAAGACCAGGTGCCGGAACCGCAGTGGCGCCCGTTCCAACTCGGGTTTCTCCTCATATCGTTGGCTTCAACCGTCGACGAGAGGCACGAGGATCGGGATCTCGTCGACCTCATCTGGTTCCCGACGGGTGGCGGTAAGACCGAGGCGTACCTGGGTCTCTCCGCGATCGAGGTCTTCCGTCGACGGCTCGCCCACGGTATGGCCGGTGGGGGGACCGCCGTCATCACCCGCTACACCTTGCGGCTCCTGACCTCCCAACAATTCCAGCGGGCCGCGGCGTTGGTCTGCGCGATGGAGAGGCTGCGGGCCACGGACGGCCGGGCGAAGGGGATGGCGCCCTTCTCGATCGGCCTGTGGGTAGGCAACGAAGTCACCCCCGGTACGCGTGGAGAGGCGCGTGACGCGCTCAAGCGTCTTCAGAAGGCCGCACGTCCGGAAGAGGCGAACGAGTTCCAGGTCGAAAGCTGCCCGTGGTGTTTGACGCCGATGGTGCCGAAACTCAGGAGCGACAAACCGCAGGACTATGGCATGCGGCTGGTGGGCTCGGACGTCGTACTCCATTGCGTCGATGAATCGTGCGAGTTCGCCGCCGAGCTTCCGCTCGCGGTCGTCGACGAGGTGCTGTACGAGGAACCGCCCACGATCCTGCTGGCCACCGTCGACAAGTTCGCACGTCTACAGTTCAAGCCGGAAGCCGGCAGGCTGCTCGGTCTCGGGACCACCTTCAAGCAGCCGTCCCTGATCATCCAGGACGAGCTGCACCTGCTTTCGGGGCCGCTCGGAACCACCGTCGCCGTCTTCGACGCAGTGATCCAGCTCCTGCTAAGCCGGTCGGGACCCAGCCCCAAGATCGTGGCTTCGACGGCCACCATCCGCGCGTCCGAGGAGCAGGTGGAAGGACTGTACGGGCGAAAGGTCGCCCTGTACCCGCCGCCGGGACTCGACGACGACCGGACCTTTTTCTCCCGCCCCGTGGAGAGCGGAGAAGGGCGTCTCTACGTCGGTCTGATGCCGCAGTCGGTCTCGCAGCCGTCGGCCGTCATCGCCGCCGTCACCCCCATGGTGGAGATGCCGGAGGCGCTCGCCGCTCGCACTCCGCCTGCCGCGCCACGGGATGCTTACTGGACGCTGGTCATGTACCACAACAGTCTCCGCGAGCTCGGGCGTACCGGAACGCTGGTCGTCGACGACGTCAACGGCCGCCTGGAGCCCCGCGCCGAGAGGCTCGGCTTCCCGCTGCGACCCATCAGGGCGGGGAAGGTCCTGGAACTGACGAGCCGCCGCGGAGCCGAGGAGCTGCCGAACGATCTTCGTGCACTCCGGATCAGGGCCGACGAATCGTCGGAGGCAGTCGACGTGGTCCTCTCGTCGAACATGCTCTCCGTGGGTATCGACATTCCGAGGCTCGCGCTGATGCTCATGGTGGGGCAGCCGAAGACCACGGCCGAGTACATCCAGGCCACCAGTCGGGTCGGGCGTGGAGACACGAAGGGCGTCGTCGTCACGCTGTTCCGGTCGAGCAGGGCCCGTGACCGGTCGCACTTCGAGACCTTCCGCGGCTACCACGAGGCTCTTTATCGGAGCGTGGAGCCTACGAGCGTCACGCCGTGGTCGTTGGCCTCACGCGACCGGTCGCTCGCCGGCGCACTCGTGGCGCTGCTGAGGCAGTCGTTCGCGGTACTCGCCCCGAAGGACGCGGCGGGTCGGCTCGACCTCCAGGACGACAGGATCCGCGAAGCGGTTGATCGGCTCGTCGACAGGTTCCTCGGCTACGTGACGCGCGCCGACGGTCTCGAAGCGACGGAGACGCGCTCTGCGGTGTGGAGTCTTCTGAGGGACTGGGACCGGCGGGCGGCACAGGCACGCGAGGCGGACGAGCCTCTCTACTACCAGCGTACGAATAAAGATCAAGCAGCTCTGTTGAAGAGGTTCGGTCAGCCCGGCGAAGGGTGGCTCGTCGGAGACTCGATGAGGTCCGTGGAGCCCAACGTGGCGGTCGAGGTTCAGGAGCCGCAGGAGGAGGTGCACCGTGGAGAAGATCAGGCATGACCTGCGCCTCTCAGAGACGATCTCGCCGCTCGGTGTGGGAGCGATCGTCGACGTCCGAGGCGAGTCGCTCATGGCGCCGGACACGTCCTGGTGGGACAAGAGATTCGCCCATGAGATCAGCTGTGACCGTCTGATGGCACGCCTCGGTGCCGGCGTCCTGAGGCAACCGCCGGAGCATGCGGGCCGCGCAGGCAAGGACACACCCGCGCTGCCGTACTGGCGCTTTCCGGCTTGGCGGTTCTGCGAGCGCTGCGACAAGCTCTCGAAGCTGACAGGGAAGAAGAAGGGGAAGTGGAGCAACACCTGCGAGTGCGGCGGCGCGCTCGTGCCGATGCGGTACGTCGCCGTCTGTGAGAAGGGCAGCCACGCCCAGGACGTCAACTGGTTCAAATGGGCACATCGTGGACGCGCGGCGAGTCTGAACGACAGCGTCCGCTTCTGCCGTGACTACAAGTCGCTCAGGTTCCACAAGCTGGCCACCCGTGGCGAAGGTCTCGCGGCGCTGGTGGTGAAGTGCTACGGATGCGGTAACGAGCGCAGGCTTGCGGAACTCGTGACGAAGGGGGCTCTGCATCGGGACGGGATTCGTTGTGCGGGGCGGCAGCCCTGGGAGCCGGAGGACTCCGTCAAGAAGCCCTGCCCGTACGAGTTGGTCGCCGTGCAGCGCGGTGCCACGGGCAACTACATGGCGGAGAGGATCTCGGCTCTCGACATACCGGAAGAACGTCCGCAGTCCGCGGAAGCGGCCGACAAGATCCGCGGGCACGTGTTCTTCGAGAAAGTGGTGACGGACAACGGCGGACCCCTGTCGGAGCAGGTGGCGGAGTGGATCGCCGACGATCTCGGAGTGACGCCGGAAAGCGTCCTCGCCGTGGCGGCGGGGGAGGAGACCGCGCCGGAGGAGATGCTGCTCGATCTCAAGGACGGTGAGTGGGCGGCGTTCCTGAAGAAGCTGGGCGGTGGGCGCGACGGCTCGGGAAGCGACTTCGTCGTCGACGGACGAAGCCTCGAGGACGTCGCAGGACCGCAGAGCCTGCTCGACAAGATCAGTGGTATCGGGCAGGTGCGCAGGGTCCGGGAGGTCCGTGCTCTACGAGGGTTCCGGCGCCATGACGCGGAAGCGGCGATGATCAGTGCCGATTTGGGTCCGGACCAGCGGCGTTGGCCCACCTACCCGGCGATCGAGCTGTTCGGGGAGGGGATCTTCCTGCGGTTCGACGAGCGGAAGCTCGCCGAATGGGAGGCACAACCGGAAGTGCAGGCGCGCGCCGGCATCCTCAAGGAGCGTAGGGCCGACTCCCCCTGGGCTAACCGCCTCGACTTGCCGGAACCCAGGTACATCGCCCTGCACACGTTGGCGCACCTGCTCATCCGGCGGCTGGCGTTCGCAAGCGGCTATGCCTCCGCCGCTCTACAGGAGCGGATTTACGCAAACTCCGACCGAACGGACAAGACCGCCGGGATCCTGATCTACACCGCGGCGGGGGACGCTCAGGGAACCCTCGGCGGCCTCGTCAGGCTTGGGGAGCCCAAGAAGTTGATCCCGCTCTTGGTAGCCGCCCTGGACGACGCGGACTTCTGTTCCAACGACCCGGTCTGCATCGAGAGCGACCGGCAAGGAGCCTCGCAGTTGAACCTCTCGGCCTGTCACGGCTGCTCCCTGGTGAGCGAGACCTCCTGTGAGACTGGAAACCGACTACTTGATCGACAGCTGGTCCTGGGCGGAAGCGATGTGAGGGGATTGCTGGACGATGTTCTCCCGGAAGTCCGACGGCCCAGGTGACGTAAGGCTCTAGGCCCCTGGATAGCTGCGGCTTGGTTTGATGCGGACTGCTCTTCACAGCGAATGACGGATCGGTGATCGGCATGCGATCCTAATGGAATGATCCGAGAACCAGCCGAGGTCGTGGTGCGTGAGGACGGCTCCGTGGAACTCCCCATGGGAATCCTCGTAGAGGCCGGTCTAGCTCCCGGCGCCCGACTCCTCGCCTACAGCGAGGGAGACGGGCGGATCGTGCTGCGACGGGAGGCAGATGCCGTAGAAGACCTGCTCAACGGACGTCTGCTCTGAGCACACGGGGGGCACGGTGCGCCTTCGCCTCGTCCAACCCCTGTCGCACGAGCTCCGCCGCATCGTCGATCGGAGTGTGCTCCCAGACTCGGACCACAAACCAACCGTGTTCCACCAGAAGTTTGTCTGTCTCCCTGTCGCGGTTTTTGTTGCCCTCGATCTTCGGGGCCCAGAAGTCCCTGTTAGTCGCCGGAATATTTCTATGGGTGGTACACCCGTGCCAGAAACAGCCGTCCACGAACACCGCGACTTTGTCCTTAGAGAAGACCACGTCCGCGGTCCGACGCAATGTGGCCACTGGCCTGGCATTCACCCTGAAGCGCCGCCCCTCCCGGTGTAGCAAGGAGCGGAGCCTTAGCTCGGGCTTGGTGTCGCGTCCCCGGTTGGAACGCATAGAAGCCTGGGTGCCCTTCGAGGACGCCCACGAGTCTCTTGTCTCTTCCTCTACGAGGAGTCCGGCTTCGTCGGCTAGACGCCAGGCAGCGCGGAGATTCGCACTCCGGGTCCCATGGTCGAGCTCACCGAGGACGTGTCGACGCCGACGTCCAGCGCTCATCCACTCGAGTCTGGCGAGGACGCGTCCCGTCCTCCGGGACGGGGCCAGCACGACCGTGGCGGGCACTTTGCCGACTTCGGTGCCTACTAGCCGCTTTGTGTGGCCACCAGCGGCCCGGTCCTGTTCACGTGCACGGTCGTTTCTGGTCATTCCGGCCCTCGGGCGCCAAGCACGGGAGGGTGGGCGCTCCGGTGAGCTACGCCGCCGGCCACCGCGGCCGGCCAATGATCCGCTCGCAGGGGGTCCAAGGTCCACTCCTCGAGCGTAAGCGGTCGTGTATCCGGATGGAGCCGTCTGAATGGACCTGATGAGGGCCGGCGCGAAACGTTGCGGAGCTGTATAGTCACAAAATTGCCTTCGGGCCGGCTGGCCGGCTACAGTGCGCCAATGAGCCAACCACAACCCGAAGTCGGCGCCACCGGAGAAGAGGCCGGCGGCGATACCGCTCTCCCTCCGCTAAGGACGATCGACCTCTTCGCGGGCTGCGGCGGGCTGACCCAGGGCTTCGTGGATGCGAGACACGGCGGCCGTACGGTGTACCGCCCCGTCGCCGCTGTCGAGCTTGATCGAGCAGCGGCGGCGACCTATACGGTGAACTTCGCCGAGAAGTTCGGGGCGCACATCCACCAGGGAGACATTGCGGCGTGGGTCGACAGACCCGGGGGCCTCCCTGAGGCCGACATCGTGTTGGGCGGCCCTCCCTGCCAGGGCTTTTCCAGGCTTGGCAATCAGGATCCGAACGATGCACGCAACCAGCTTTGGCGTCATTACTTGAAAGTGGTCTCGACCGTCCGGCCGATGGCCTTCGTCATGGAAAACGTCGACGCCTTCAGGAGCTCGCCGGAGTTCAGCCTTCTACTCGAAGAAACCCGCGATGGTGGCATTCTCTCCGATTACCTAATCTATGACGATCTCCTTAATGCTGCAGAATACGGTGTGCCTCAGCGACGCTTCCGTACGATCGCCGTCGGGATCCGTAAGGATCTACGGGTCGATGTCGGCTCAACCCGCCTGATCAACGATCTGACGGACATGGAGCTGCAGGCCGCACTTATCCCCGCGCCGTCGACCGGCCCCGAGAGCACCGTATGGCAGACGATCTCCGACCTCGTGCTGCGCAAGCTCTCCCGCGAGCTCCCCTCCCGGCGCGTGACCGCGAACGGACGCGAAATCGCTGGCCCTTTTTCCATGGACGAGCTACACCTGCGTCGAAACGGCATAAAGCCGATCTCGATGGCACGCTACAGGTCCATTCCCGAGGGTGGAAACCGGTTCGATATTCCATTCGAACTACTTGCGCCTTGCTGGAAGAAGCACACGAGCGGCTCCGCGGACGTTATGGGGCGGCTTCACCGGGACAAGCCATCGGTCACCATCCGTACGGAATTTTTTAAGCCAGAGAAAGGTCGCTACCTGCACCCCTGGCTACATCGCCCCATCACGCACCTCGAGGCGGCCAGGCTGCAGGGCTTCCCGGAGACCTTCCAGTGGTGTGGCAGCAGGAGCGACATCGCACGGCAGATCGGCAATGCCGTGCCCGTCGGGCTAGGACGCGCCATCGCCGAACACCTAGCCCCGCTGCTACTCGCTGCTCAGAGAGACATGCAAACGCGGAGCACGGTGAGAACCCCCCGCCCGAGGAAACCGCGACGCAGGCTGACGGCAGCCGCCGCCTGACTAGCCATGGGCAGAACGTTCGGAGACTCCAGTGCGGGGAACATCTCCCATCCGGCCCCAACACTGGGCGGGGCCGGATATAGAGTTGTTTCACTGGACACCGAAGTCGGGGCTGCAGCCGCTGTTCTACACCTGGGGAGGGTGAGGAGGTGGCGCGCCCCCGGCCGACTTGACGTCCGCGACCGACAGGGGCGCGGCACCGACGCCCTTCGTGCGGCGGCCGGACCGTAGACCATCTCCCGATCGCGGAACGCCGTGGATCCGAGGGGTGGGGGCTTGCAGGAGTTCGAGGATCAATACGAGGCGTTCAAGCGCCTCATCAAGACGCACACGCCTGAACAGGCGCTGGCGACGATCAAGCTCTTCGGCATGTCCGACGAGCTCGCCAAGCGCATCGCGGAGCGTCATCAGCAGGAGACGATCGCCATCCGCGAGAAGCGGGAACCGGGTTCCGTCGTCCGGAACAACCGTGAGACCTGGTATGTAGGTCCTCAGGAGGACGATAGGTGCTGGCCCGCCCTCAAGAGTCTGTTGGCGAAGCAGTCCTGGAACGAGGGCAGCCTGCGCGACCTCGACTCCGCGTCCACGAAGGTCGTCTCCATGCTCGACCACCCGTTGGAGAGCGCCTTCTCGACCAGGGGATTGGTGGTCGGGTATGTGCAGTCGGGTAAGACCAGCAACTTCACTGCGCTCGTCGCGAAGGCGGCGGACGCCGGATACAAGTTCTTCATCGTCCTCGCTGGCATCCACAACGGTCTACGGCTGCAGACCCAGCTCCGCCTCGAGCGGCAGCTGGTGGAGCCGGTGATAGACCAATGGCACACACTCACCGGACGCGTCGGAGACTTCGAACCTCCCGCAGGCAACCCGGCCGCCTTCTTCGGTGACAAGAGCCAGCAGCACGTCCTCTGCGTGGTCAAGAAGAACGTGCCCAGACTGCGGAAGCTCAAGGCGTGGTTGGAGAAGGCGCCCGACTACCTGCGTAATTGCCCGACACTGATCATCGACGACGAGGCCGACCAGGCGAGTGTCGCCTCACGCAGCACCAACCCTCTGATTCGGGAGATCATCGACCTGTTCCCCCGTGGGGGATACGTCGGTTACACCGCCACGCCCTTCGCCAACCTGTTGATCGACCCCGCCGCCAAGGACCTCTATCCGGAGGACTTCGTCGTCAACCTGCCGAAACCGCGGGGGCACTTCGGAACCGAAGTGCTCTTCGGGCGGGATGCGTTGGACGGTGAGGACCCGCAGGAAGTACCGGACGGGTACGACATGATCCGCACGATCCCCGACGAGGAGGTGCCCCTCGTTCGACCGGGGCGCGATGAGATCGAGGGATTCGTACCCGAAATCAGCGGTGCCTTGAGGACGGCCGTTCTGTACTTCTGGCTCGTCACCGCCGCCCGACGGGTGCGCGGAACGGGCGTGCCCCACTCCACGATGCTGATCCACACCAGTGTCAGCACCCTGGTCCATGAGAGTTTCGAAGGGCCCTTGGAGGCGTTCCGCAAGCGGACGGCCGGGTATCTCGAGACCGCCGACGGGGAGCTTCTCGATGAGTTGAGGCGGCTTTGGGAGGCCGAGGTCGCCCGCGTCCCCGGTAACGAGCCGGATCTCGGAGAGACGCCCGTCCCCTTCGACGCCCTCCTGCCGTTGCTGGCCGGTGTGGTGGACGACTGCCGCATCATTCTGGACAACTCGAAGAGCGTGAAGCGACTGGACTACGAGGCCGGTCCGGTCGTCGCCATCGCCGTGGGCGGCAACACCCTGTCGCGTGGCCTGACCCTCGAAGGGCTCGCCGTCAGCTACTTCGTGCGAAACGCCACGACGTACGACTCGCTGCTGCAGATGGGCCGTTGGTTCGGATTCCGCGAAGGGTACGCGGACCTGCCGCGCATCTGGATGACGGACGGGATGCGCGACTGGTTCCGGCACATCGCCACCGTCGAGTCGGAGATGCGTCGGGACATCGATGTGTACATGGTCGAGGACAAGACGCCCAGGACCTTCGCCGTCCGCATGCGAACCCACCCGTCGCTCCGCATCACGGCTGCGGGCAAGATGCGGGACGCGGTCAAGGCGAGCGCGGCGTACGGAGGGCAGCGGGTGCAGACCCGTTACTTCCGTACGCGGGACGCCGAGTGGTTGCAGGCCAACCGACAGGCCGCCCACGATCTCGTCGACCGCTCCCTGCGACTGGCGGGAGCCCGGCACGAGGACAGAGGGACGCAGGGTCGCCACATCCTCCGAGGTGTGCCCTACGACATCGTTCTGGACTTCCTCGACGAATACCGCTTCCACGGCAAGTCGCTGGAGTGTGACGCGGATCTGTTGCGCAGCTACGTCGAGCGCCGGGTGCGATCCGGGGGCGGTGGCGCGCTCAAGCGTTGGAACGTGGCGATCATCGGCAATCCGCTCAGCGGCGACCCGGACAAGCGGTACGAGTTCGCCCCCGGGCTCGCCGTCGACCGCGTCATCCGAGCGAAGCTAGGCGAGAGCGGGAGCGACGCCGCCGACATCAAGACCCTGATGAGCCGTCGCGACGCCGGCGTCGACCTCGACCTCGGTGCGCTGACGGAGATCAACGAGGAGGCGCTCAAGAACGCCAGACGTGAGCAGGCACCGGACACCGCGCTGTTGACCCTCTACCCGATCGACGCCCTGTCGCCTTCACCGACGAACCGCAAGAGTCGTGCCCCGCTCGACGCCGTCGACCACGTCATCGGCGTCGGTCTGGTCTTCCCGATGCCTCGGGGGGAAGACAGCGAGGTGGAGTACTACAGCGCCGACCTGTCCCGCGTACAGGACGACGATGAGGAGGACCTGTCGTTGCTCTTCGAGGAGGACGACAGTTGAGCGGGGGCGCCGATCTGCGGCGCGTGCTCGATCGGCACTGGGCCGAGTTGGACCTGACCCCGCTCGGCCCCGGAGCCGCTCTCAGGACTTCCCCGCTTCCCGTCGTCACCGAGCACGGGCCGGTCTCCGCGGCGACCGACGGTAACTCGTTGCGCCACCTGTTGATCCCCCTCCGGGGACGCCGGCGGATCCCCACCGGAAGGATCGGCGGAACACTCCGCGTCACGGAGCGGGCGCTGGAGGACGACGAGACCTACGGCCGTTTCGCAGACGTCGTCTGCACCCGGAGGGATCTCGACGACGTCTTCACGGGTCTGTGCGCCGACGTCCTCGTGGCCCTGGAGGCGGACGGACGGCAGCCTTACCGCACGACGCTGGCGGTGGTGAACCGCTGGCGCCAGCTCTTCAGCGGCGTGCCCCGCACGCTCACCGAGGCGCAGGAGATCGGCCTCGCCGGCGAGTTGTCGGTCCTGCTCCGCCTGCTCGACAAGGACCCGGGCGCCGTGAGGTGGTGGACCGGCCCCGAGGGCGGACGGCACGACTTCTCCGACGGTCTCCACGCCGTAGAGATGAAGAGCACCCACACGACGTCGGAGCGCAGGACTTTCGACGTCCACGGACTCGACCAGCTGGAGGCGCCCCAGGGCGGTCGTCTGGTGTTGGCCTGGCATCGGTTCGAACGGACCCCGCGGGGGCGGACCGTCGGCGAGCTCGCCGCGGAGGCGGCGCGATTGTGCGTCGACGAGTCGGAGCTGTGGCTTCGCCTGGCACGTGTCGGCTACCGGAACGGACGGACGGACGACGAAGGCGCGCTGCGCGTGTCACCCGTCGAGGAACGTTGGTACGAGGTCGACGGGACCTTTCCCCGTCTCACGGCGGCTTCCCTGAGGGAGCCGGTACCCGACGGGCTTCTGGACGTTCGCTACACCGTGGATCTGGCGGGCGTCCACTCGCCGATGCTGGACGATCCGGCCGTGGACGCTTTCCTTGACGAGATGGGGCGGACGTCATGACCGTGGAATCCCCGCGTTGGTCGTCCGAACCCTACGCTCCCGGCGGCGGAGGGACGGCCGAGGGCGCCTTGAAGAACCTCGACGGCACCGAGCTCGACCCGCTGACGCTTCTCGTGAGGGAGTCGGCCCAGAACAGCTGGGACGCGCGGACCGGGGACGGCCCCGTGGACTACCGAGTGGAACTGCGCACCCTCGGACCCAGCGAGGCGCCGGTATGGCGCGACCTCCTCGCCGCGGGCGCACCCCAGCTTCGACACCTCAAGCTTCGGGCTTCGCTGGCACGTCCCGCCCTGCGCATCCTGACCGTGACCGACACGGGGACGAGGGGACTGGGCGGACCCACCCGCGCCGACGTCGCGGTTCCCGGGCAGTCGGATTTCGCGTCTTTCGTCCGCAAGACCGGCAGCTCGAGCAAGGTCACCGGTCGTGGTGGCACCTATGGTTTCGGAAAGGCGGTGTTCCACCTCCTCTCCGCATCGCACACGGTGGTCGTGCACACGCGCTGTCGGGTGGACGACCGGTTGGAGACCCGACTCATCGGGTGGGCGGTGCACGAGAGTTACACCGTGGAAGGCGACGACGGTGCGAAGACGTTCACCGGCCGCCATTTCTGGGGAAGGGTCCGGCACGGTTACGTCGAGCCGCTGGTCGGGGAGGAGGCGGACGAGGTCGCCGGAAGTCTCGGCCTGGCCTCCCTCCCCGACGGTGAGACCGGGACCTCCGTCGCGATCCTCGACCCCGTCTTCGGCGAACGCGACGACGCCGAGGCCATGCGGTGGATCGTCGACGCGATGGTCTGGAACCTTTGGCCGAAGATGCTCCCGGAAGGGGGCAACGCGCCCATGCGCTTCTCCGCCAGTCACGAGGGCCGGGCCGTTCTCGTTCCCAGGCCGTCGGAGGTACCCCACCTGCGCCCGTTCGTCTGGGCCTACGACGACATGAATCGCCTCGTCGAGCACAAGTCCCTGGGACGCGTCCTGGGCCGACTCGGTATGCGGAAGTTCATCTCACCCCAGGGAAGACCCCCGCGGGTGGCGCAGGAGGCGGGTATCGGTGACCGGCTTCACCACACGTGCCTCATGCGACCGGTCGAGCTGGTGGTGAAGTACCTCGAGGGACCCCCCTTCTTCGAGGAAAGCGGGGGCTACGCCGCGGTCTTCCGCGCCGACGCCGGCATGGACCGGGTCTTCGCGGCCGCGGAGCCCGCGTCGCACGACGCCTGGTTGGTGGACAAACTCAGCGGGCACGAACATCGCCTGGCCAAGCACGCCCTCCGCAAAATCAGCGACGCCATGAAGGAGGTTTCCGGACCCGCCCCGGTGGCGAATGAGGCGGGCGAAGGCGTCTCCCTCGCGGGGATGAGCCGACTCATGGCGGGGCTCATGGCGGGTACGGCGGGAGAGGGCGCGGAGGCAGTTTTCGCCACGGGCACGGCGTCCCCCGGAGGGGCCGCGGGTACCGGGCGGGGATCCGCGGGTACGGCCGGACCCGGCGGGATCCCCGGTCCCAGAGGAGGATCGAGCGCCCCCTCCGGTCGCCGGCGCGTTCTGTACGACGGCGCCCCCGAACACGACGTCGTCGACGGTGAAGCCGTCCTCGTCCAGCGATTCACCCTGCCCGACGCGGGTTTCTGCGTCGTACACGGTCGTCCCGCCGTCGCGTTGGGCGACGACCGCGGTGTCGAGACGGAGCCACCCATCGGGGCGTCGATCCCCACGGTGTTGGGATGGCGTGCGGGGAACGGGCCCATGACGAACGGGTCCTCGTTGCATGCGGTCGGCGGTGACGGCACGGTCTGGTCCCTGATCGTCAGGCCGGCCCCCGACACCATGACCGAGTTGACGGTCGTGGCGGAGACGGGGGGTGGCGATCGGTGAACCATCGCGCCTACCCCTATCGCAGGGCGGCCGTCGGATCGGTGACGATGGCCGAGTGGTCCCTCAAGTCCGAGGACGGGGAGGCCGTGCCGTTGCCCGCCTTCATACCCGACTGGGACTTCCAGAGAGACCTGTCCCTCGAGACGGTGGTCGATGTCGACCTCGACGCAGTCAGGGCTTCGGCGGGACTCCCCTACGAGGCCGAGCTCGCCCTCTCCGTGATCTGGAGCTCCACCGGCAGCGGCCTTCGACGGCTGGCCGACCGGATCAGACTGCATGGCGGGGGCACCCGCTCGGCACAGCTTTCGTTCACCGTGATCGGACGCGACAGCGGCGGCCTGCTGTCCGTCGACACCCAGCTGGTCCTCGCGAAGGCTCTGGACAACCCGGATCCGACCGGCCCCCGGCGTGCGGGATCCGTGCTCTGGCATCACCGGACCGGGGTGCGGCTGCAGGGCGACGCGTCGCAGTTCCCCATGGCGGTGGTCGACTTCAAGAGCGCCGGCTACCCGGAGAAAGCCCCCTGGTACCTCGACATCGGTCCGAACCTGGAGGCGGCGACGATGGGCGCCGTCGTGCTTCTCGTGAACAGCGGCACGCCGATCGTGCTCAACGCGCTTCGCCGCGCGGAGAAGGCGTCGTACGCGGAACGGCTCATCCAATCCGCCCTCCGACAGGACGTCGTCCGCCTGATGATCGAGCGGGCCGTGGCGGACGAGGAACTGATGGATACGTCCCGGTTCGAGCCGGACACGCTCGGTCATACGCTGCTCGGCCTTCTGCACACCTTCCTCCCCGGTACGTCCCTCACCTCCCTGCGCATGACACGTCGCACGGATCCGGCGCTCTTCTCGGCGAAGATCCAGCACGCCGTCGGCCTCTTCTCCAAGGAGACGTGATGGTCTACCTGTATCCGCGTCTTCTGCCCGCGGCCGCGACCGGCCTCCGGGAGGAGTATCTGCACCGTTCGGTCGAGTACCTGCGTGATCGCTCGGCTCTCTCCCATCCGGCCATGTTCTATGCGGCCACCGGCGGGGCCCGTCTTCCCGAGCGGAGACTCGGCTCCCTGCGCGAGGCGGTGCTCGCACGCGCCACCGAGCGCGGCTATCCCACCAAGCCCGGCAGGAAGCAGGCGGCGGGTTTCGACATCGAGGTGGCGACGATCCTCCACCGGGACTCGGGCATCGTTCCGGCGGAGGCGGTCGCGGGTGATCTCTGGGCCTTCCTCTCCCTCGTCGTCCTGCCGGACGTGTCCGCGTGGAGATTCGCGGATCTGCACCGTGACCGGGTGCTGGGGACCGACGTCACACGCCACGTCTTCGGTCGGTTGTGGTGGCGGGCACACCTTCTGTACGACGAGGACGGCGGGAGGGAGGACCTCTACGCCTCGCTGTCCGTCCTCAACGAGTCGGCCTTCGATCAGATCTACGCCCGACGCACCTCGATCGGCGGCAGTCCCCATCTGGTGCGGGCGATCGTCCGGGTCTGGCAGACGCTCGACATCCCGCCCGACGCGGAGAGACGGGTACTCCGCGATTTCCTCATGCGGGTGCTCAGGCTCAACGCCTTCATCTCCTTCGACTCGCTGCCGGCGGAGGTACTCGACGAGGAGTTGGAAGGCGTGTTCCGGGAGTCGCTGTCCGTGGTGGTCGGAGCGTAAGCCCTCGAGTGACCTCGGGAGTCTTCCCTGAGAAGGAGAGCCGCGGGGGGGGGCCCCCCCCGGGGGGGGGGGGGGGGGGGGGGCGGGGGGGGGCGCGGCGGGGGGGGGGGGGGGGGGGGGGGCGCGGGGGGGGGGCGGGGGGGGGGGGCGGCGGGGGGGCGGGGGGGGGGGGGCGGGCGCG
>NZ_JBIDAL010000004.1:0-40893 GCF_043202415.1 Streptomyces sp. NPDC048192 | reverse complement strand
CGCCCGGCCCCCACCGCCCCCCCCCCCCCCCCCCCCCCCCCCGGGGGGGGGGGGGGGGGCCGCCCCCGCCGCGGGCCCCCCCCCCCCCCCCCGGCCGGGGGGGGGGGGGGGGCCCGGCGAACGGCTACTGCAGCAGGATCTCCTCGGGGCGTCGGTTCGTGATCGCGGTCTCCCGACCGGCGAGGACGTGCTCGATGCACGCCGCCAGGTCGCCGCCGTGGTCGTCCCTGGCCATGCTCCGCAGTTCCGCGACCAGGCGCATGCCGTTGAGGAGGACGATCGGGTATTGATCCTCCACCATCTCCGTCTGTGCCGACTCGGAGTAGGCGCCGGTGGTGACGTAGACCCCGATCCATCCGCGTCGCAGCCGGGCGACCACCCTGGCGATCTGCTCCGCGCTGATGAGGGTGTCGGGTTTGACGCACTTCGCCTGCCCGAGTACGACGAGACTCGTGCCCGCCAGGCCGCTTCCGCCGCCGAGGTCGAGACGTCCGACGAAATCGGCTCCGCCGTCACCCGACCGACGTGTGAGCCAGCCTTCGACGTATCCGTGGCCCGCCCCACGCAGCACACGGGCCGCCACCGCGGCGGCCAACGCCTCGAAGTCGTGCTTGCGGCCGTCGAAGTACTTGTAGACCATTTCCAGGTCCGCGGCTTCACCGCTACCGGGCTTCGGACGCTGATCGCGCACTTTGGCGACCTGCGCCTGGGCGACCCGGCGACGAAGTCCGGGCAGGGCCGAGGAACCGTGCTTGACCCACTCCCGCCATGACCGTGGCGCGAGGTCGAGGGCTTGAGTATGGGACATGCCCTTGTTCCTGCGGGCTTCGATCCATTCCCAATCGACCGTGTCGTCCTCGGAGGTCAGATCGATGAGGGCGATGTCGTAGACGTAGTTCACGAACGGCGTGTGCTCGCGGCCTCCCCATTGCACCAACCGCTCGGTCCGCTCGATGACGCCGAGCCCGCAGAACGCCACATGGCCCTTGGGCTTGCCGTTCCGGGGAACGGCGCGGAACAGCAGTAGAGGAGTGGCGGCGGCCCGTTCGTCGGGAGTGCGGCCCTGGTGGTCTGTGAACGCGTCGAGCAGCGCGGCGTTGCCGGTGGTGGCGCCGGGCGAGACGCTCAAACCGGCTTTGTGGTCGCCGAAGTAACGGACGTGACCGTTGTCCATGTCGAAGACGTCGTGCCAAGGCGTCTGCTCGGTGCCGGCCTTCCAAGGACTGGACCGGATGAGGATCGCCGGGCGTCGGACGCCGTCGGGGGTGGCCACCTTGGCCATCCCGTTGATGCCGGCCTCCAATAGGGCGCGCTTGTGACCCGACGAGTGGGTCACGTGGTGGAAGTTCGGGAGGCCGTCGAGCAACGCCGGTTTCGGATCTTTGCCGCTCGCATAGCGATACACCTGCCCCACCCGCAGCTTCCCGCCCACAGCCGGCCCTCTCCCCGAAGTCGCTCCCCCGATGCTTCACCACGACAGTATCGGCGGGTACCGACAGATTGAGGCGCGCCGATCTCGAGATCCGGCGAGACTCGATGTTCCTGTCGGCAGGGGGAAGGGCACTGACGACCGAGGCTCGGCCGCGCCCTGAAGCGGTCGGCGTTCCCGACCGCAAGCGCCGGTGTGGCGCACGGAGATCGGCGAATCCACGGTGGCCCTCGCCGCTTCCACCGCCTACACACGGCAGGAGCCGAACGCGCACGATCAAGGAGCCGTCGTGCGGCATTTCGACGCCTTTACCCTCGGAAACCGGGGCTGGCGGTTTTCGAGGGGCATGCCGCCGCGGTCGTCCTCGACGACGCGATGAGACGCTAACGAGATTTCGCCAGAGATCTCCGCACCGCGTCGACCAGCGACGCCGCACGCACATCGTCGGTCCCTCCGACGATGTGGTCCATCACGTAGCCGAAGGCGATGCCGTGCTCCGGGTCGGCGAAGCCGAGTGAGCCGCCTCGGCCCGTGTGGCCGAAGGCGTTCGGACCGGTCATCGGATTGGCCTCGGTGGGCAGCATGTATCCGGCGCTGAAGCGGCTCGGGACCAGCATCACCTGGTCCTTCCCGCCGGCCTGCTCTCTGGTCGCCGACGCCAGGGTCTCCGGGGCCAGTCGCACGCCGTCCACCTCGCCGATCAGCGCGGCGTACATGCGCGCAAGCGCGCGTGCGGTGCCGATGCCGTTGGAGGCCGAGAGTTCCGCGGTCTGCACCTCGGGGGAGTCGAAGTCGATCTCCGCCGGATCGGTGACCGCGTAGGCCCCGTTGCTGAAGGAGCCCGGGGCGCGCCAGGCAGCGACCTGCTCGCGGAGTTCCTCGGGAAGCGACTCGGCGGGCACGGTGGTGAGGTCGACGTCCGGCCGCCGGTACACCATGCGGGTGACCCGGTCCCGCTCGCTTGCCGGCAATCCGATGAAGAAGTCCAGCCCGAGGGGGGCCGCGATCTCGTCGGTGAAGAAGCGGCCCGGCGAGCGGCCGGACACCCGGCGGATCACCTCACCGACCAGCCAGCCCCAGGTCCGGCCGTGGTATCCGTGCGCCGTACCCGGCGTCCACAGGGGGCGCTGAGCGGCCAACGCTGCT
This sequence comes from Streptomyces sp. NPDC048192, assembly GCF_043202415.1. Lineage (NCBI taxonomy): Bacteria > Bacillati > Actinomycetota > Actinomycetes > Kitasatosporales > Streptomycetaceae > Streptomyces > Streptomyces sp. NPDC048192. The sequence continues at coordinate 38,318 of NZ_JBIDAL010000004.1, read as the reverse complement.
GCCATCGGGTGCCAGGCCAACGCCTCCTCCAACGGCACTGGCCGATCCAGCGCGACCAAGCCGGCCTGGTGGGACAACAGTCAGCGCACCAGGATGTCCGCCTTGCCGTCCGCGGCGAACTCCGGCCAGTACTTCGCCACCGGCGCGTCCAGGTCCAGCGCGCCGCGCTCGGCCAGCATGCGAAGTTCAACGCTACAGAGCGCTGACCGTCGTCGACCACCCGTAGAGTCGGTCGTCGAGGCGCCGGACGCATGCCTCGTGTTGTCATGGCGGGGACGGCCGAAAAACGTTGGTGTCGGGGTAGGGCGAGTGGTCCGGGGCGTAGGCCCCGCGTCGGTACCCTGGAGCGCATGTCTACTGCCCCGGTTCGCGTTCGTTTCGCCCCGTCCCCGACCGGCATGTTCCATGTCGGTGGTGCACGGTCCGCTCTCTACAACTGGGCGGTGGCGCGACAGTCCGGCGGCAGGTTCGTCCTGCGGATCGAGGACACCGACGCGGCCCGGAACAAGCCGGAGTGGACCGAGGGCATCATCAGCGCGCTTGCGGCGATCGGCATCCATGGCGAGGACCCGGCCTTCGAGGGGCCCTACTTCCAGTCGCACAACGCCGACCGGCACCGGGAAGCGGCTCAGCAGCTCTTCGCGGCCGGCCGGGCGTACTACTGCGACTGCACCCGGGAGCAGCTGAAGGAGCGCACGGGGTCGGAGCACCTCGGGTATGACGGGTTCTGCCGGGACCGGGGGCTGGCCTTCGAGGAGGGGCGGGCGCTGCGGTTCCGGACGCCGGACGAGGGCGAGACCGTCGTGGTCGACCTAGTCCGCGGGGAGCCAGCGTTCCCGAACAGCGCGATCGAGGACTTCGTGATCGCCCGTGGCGACGGGTCCCCGGTCTTTCTGATCGCCAACGTCGTGGACGACTTGGACGAGGGAATCACGCAGGTCATCCGGGGCGAGGAGCACCTGTCGAACACGCCGAAGCAGCAGTTGCTGTGGGAGGCGCTCGGTGCCAAGCCGCCCGTGTGGGCGCACCTGCCGGTGATCGTGAATGAGAAGCGGCAGAAGCTGTCCAAGCGCCGGGACAAGGTGGCACTGGAGGACTACCTCGCCGAGGGTTTCCTGCCCGAGGCGCTGGTGAACTACCTCATGCTGCTCGGCTGGGGCCCGGGTGACGACCGGGAGATCAGGCCGTACGAGGAGCTGGAGCAGCTCTTCCGGATCGAGGACGTGAACACCGCACCGGCCTTCTTCGACGTGAAGAAGCTGACGGCGTTCAACGGCGAGTACATCCGCGCCCTGTCGCCGGAGCAGTTCGCCGCCGCCTGCGCGCCGTGGCTCGTCGCCCCGTACGCGCCGTGGCGGCCGGAGGCGTTCGACAAGGACGTCTTCGAGGCGGCGGCTTCCCTTGCACAGACCCGGCTGGCGCTGCTTTCCGAGATCACCAGCTATGTGGACTTCCTGTTCCTCGACGAGCCGGTCGAGGACGAGGCGTCGTGGAACAAGGCGATGAAGGCGGGCGCCGGCGACATCCTGTCGGACGCCCGCGCCGAGCTGGCCGACGTCGCGGATTGGAAGGCGGACGACCTGAAGGCCGTCCTGCTCGCCGTCGGGGAGAAGCACGGGCTGAAGCTGGGCAAGGCCCAGGCGCCCATCCGGGTCGCGGTCACCGGCCGGACGATCGGACTCCCGCTGTTCGAGTCCATGGAGTTGCTCGGCCGGGACCGCGTGCTGGCCCGTCTGGACGCCGCCAGCAAGAAGCTGGCCGCGCAGGCTTAGCCGCTGGTCAGGCGACCTGCGCCAGGAGGTTGCCCCAGGCGTCGCCGAAGTAGTTCAGGTCGAACCGGGCCAGGGCCTCGTACGCGGCCTTGGCCTCGGTGCGGCGTGTCGCCGCGCGCTGCCGGACCTGTGCCGGGAGGCGGCGGAGGTCCGGGGCCGGCTGGCCAGCCAGCGCGGCGAGGTCGCCCAGGCCGGCCACCGGGCGGATGAGGCAGGGCAGGCCGAGGAGTAAAGCCTCGGCGGCGCAGCGGCTCCAGCCCTCCCGCATCCGCGGGAGGAAGACACCGACGTCACAGGCGCGCAGCAGACGCAGGTACCGCTCGCGCTCGACGTCGTAGTGCGCGCTGTCGAGGCCGATGGTGTTGCTGCCGCTGGTGATCACCCGCAGTCCGGGAACGCCGGCCAGGGCTGCCGAGACCTCCTCGGTCCCCTTCCAGTGCACGGCTTTGCCCGCGTAGACGCCGATCACGTCGGGTGGCAGGCCGAACTCGGCGCGGCACTCGGCCCGGTCGTAACCGCGTGCCTGCTCTACTTCGGCCATGTCGAAGGCGTTGTAGATCACCCGTACGTTGCGGACGCCGCGGGCGCGGAGCTGGTCGGCCCAGTACGGGGCGACGCACACGACGGCGGCGCACTGCGGCAGAACGCGGAACAGCCGCTCCCAGAGCATGGCCTCGATGGGGGCGGAGTCGTGTTGGAGCGGCTCGTAGTGGTGCAGGAGGAACACCGTGCGGGCGCGCATCTCGGGCGTGAACAGCAGCAGGCTGAGGTCGTCCCATACGAAGGTGCCGGTGGTGCCGTGCAGCGCCCGTATGGAAGGGGCCAGGCGGGCGAGGTGGCGGAGCTTGCGCCAGCGGCGGACCCGGTAGGTCCGCTTGTGGTCCGGGACGGTGCGCCATTCCACGTCGTTGGCCGTCACCTCGTGGAGAATTCGTAGGTAGACCCGGCCGCCGGTCCGGCCGATCGGGTTCATCGAGTAGACGACCCGTTTCACGGACGTACCTCCTGTATGTGGTGGACGTACTCGTCGTGCAGACGCGCGTGCATGGTCTCCAGATGGGTGTCGAGGCCGCAGGCGGCGTCGGCCAGGGGGAGGTGGAAATCGCCCAGGGTCTGGAGGAACCGTCGGCGCCGGTCGAGGTTCGGGGACGCGGCGAGGTCGCGCAGGTTGTGCAGGCGGTCGGCGAGCCGGACGAGGAGGCCCTCGGGCGGGAGCGCGGCCTGCTTGGCGCGCCAGCGGGTCTCGTCGCCGACGGACTTGGGGCGCTGTTCGAGGCGGTGGTCGGCCGTCATGGCACGCAGGCGGGCCGTGAAAGGGCCGCCGAGGTGATGGACGAGCAGTGCTTCCGACTCGGGCGCTACCTCCAAGGCGTCATGGAGGAGGGCGAGGAGGAGGGTCTCGGGGCGCCGGACGCCGATCTCCGTTCGCAAGAGCCTGACGACGGCCAGCGGGTGCTCCAGGTATGGCGTGCCCTGGTCGCGGGTGTGGCCGTCGTAGACCGTGAGCGCGAGGCCGGCGGCCACGCGGGCGCGGGACTGCTCGTCCGGGCTCCACGCGGCGGCACCGAGCACGGTCAGGACGTGGTCGAGATCGATGGGGTCCATTCGCCTCACCTCGTACGAAGGGACGCGGCACGGGGATCGGGGACGTGATCGGCGAGCAGCAGGGTGTCCCCGACGGCGAGGGCGTCGAGGCGCAGCTCCACCGCCGCCGCCACGGCTTGCTCAGCGGTCCGCAGGATCGGGGTGCCTTTGCGGTTGAAGGATGTGTTCAGCAGCAGCGGCAGCCCGGTGAGGTCGCGGAACTGCTCAAGGAGATCGCGCAGGCCCTGGTGGTCGGCGGCGACGGACTGGACGCGGGCGGTGCCGTCGTGGTGGGTGATCCCCGCGACGCGGTCGGCTCGGCACCGGCGGACGGTGGCGACACGGTTCATGAAGGGGTCGCCGGCCGACATGAACCATTCCGTGGCGTGCTCTGCGAGGACGGCTGGCGCGAACGGGCGGTACGCGGCTCGCTTCTTGATCGCGTTGAGCCAGTCCCTCGTTGCGGCGCGACCGGGGTGGGCGAGGATCGAGCGATGGCCGAGGGCACGCGGCCCGAATTCGAGCTGTCCCTGCACCCAGCCGACGATGCGGTGCTCGGCCAGCAGTGCCGCCACTGTGGGTGCCAATCCGGGCCCGAGGTGGGGCAAGGCGTGGTAGCCGGACGGCACCGTTGCCGTCGGCAGCGTGCCTGGGTTGGGGCCCCAGGCCGCGTCGGTGGGAACCGGCAGGCGCTCCTGCCCGAGTTGGTAGTGCCAGCCGTAGAGCGCGGCGCCCACGGCTGTGCCGGCGTCGTGCGGGGCCGGTGCGACGAAGAGGGTGTCAAAGCCGCTGTCGGCGGCCAGCTGGCCGTTGAGGTGGGAGTTCAGGGCGCATCCGCCCGAGAACACCAACGCTGAGGCCCGAGTGAGTCGTTGCAGATGGCGGGCGATGTGAACGACGGATTCGGCGAAGACCTCCTGGACGGCGGCGGCCAGGTCGGCACGCTTGTGCTCCGGCTGTTCCGCGACGTTGTCGGCGGTCCAGGCCCGGTCATCTAGCAGCAGCGGTGTGCTGCCGTCCGCGGAACCCCACGGGTGGTCGATGCGGACCTCGCCCTCGTCGCCGAGCCGGACCAGTTCGCGGATGTGTGCTCCGTAGCGCTGGGGATCGCCGAAGGCCGCGAGCGCCATCATGCTGCCCTCGGGCTCGTCGCCGGGCGGGATCACCCGCCGGGCGAGGTTCCGGTAGAAGTGCCCGAGGGAGGAGTGGACGCGCCGGGGCCCGACCGGGCCCGGCACGACGGCGGGCATGCCCTGGTAGAGGCGGTCGATGCGATCGGGCCACAGGTCGTACCCGGTGATGCGCTCCCGGCCAGGGCCGAAGTCGGAGCCCAGTGAGGAGCCGCCGGCGTCGATGACGAGGCCCGCGGCGTGCTCGTGCCCGGAGAGCAGGTAGCCGGAGAGCACGTGGGCCGTGTGGTGGGAGAGGAGGCGGAGGTGTTCGCCGAGCGGGGCGGGCAGGAGGGCGGCGAGTTCCTCCCGCTCCTCGGCCAGCCACCAGCCGGCCGCAGGGTTGGGACGCATGGAGGCGGCCCAGACGGCGTCCACGTCCTCCGGTTCGATGCCGGCGGCCTCCAGGCACCACTGGAGCGCGCGGGTCGAGGCTGTGAGCGTGCCCTTGCGGCTGGGGTGGTTGTGCTTGACGCCGCTCCAGCGCTCCTCTTCGGCCGCGTAGAGGCGGCCGTCGACGACTAACGCGGCGGCCGTGTCGTGGTGGAAGTTCAGTCCGAGGACTGCGGGCATGGTGGTGCACCTCCCGGTCAGACGGTTAGGGCGGGGACGAGTGCGGCGCCGGAGTCGGTGTACTCGTGGCAGCGCAGGCAGAACCGGAAGTGGTGTCTGCGGGGCGCGAACACCTTGGCCGCGAAGTCCTCGTCCCAGATGCTGAGCTCGCTGTCGTCCTTCGCCATGGCGTTGAAGCAGCGGTAGCAGGACCCGTCCATCTCGATCATCAGGTGCTGGTCGAGGTAGCGGTCGCAGAGGCCGCGCAGCTCGTTCGTGGGTTGGCCGACGTCGACGTGGTGCACGTGGTTGGTGACATGGATGGCGCCGTACTTCTCGCACAGCGTCCCGAGCTGTGTGAGCCGGGTGGAACTGATGCCTTCCAGGACGCTGTTGACGACCACGGTCTTGCCGGCTTCGCGGAGGCGGGGCACGACGGCGTGCACCTCGTCGTAGTTCCCGTGTTCGTCGTCGCAGCCGATGAGGATCTGGTCGTAGGAGCGGAGGGTCGCCTCCATGATCGGCTTGTTGCGGGCCAGGGTGATGGCGTTCGTGCCCAGGACCATGACCCTGTCCGGCAACCGCGTGCGGGCGGCGTCGCTGAGTGCCGGGAAGTCCCGGTGCACGGTGGGTTCGCCGCCGTTGATGTGCAGCTGCTGGAAGGGGATGGTCTCCAGCCGGGTCAGGATGGTGGAGAACAGCGACAGGGACATGTTCTCGCCCTGGGCGCCGTCGGCGAAGATGCAGAAGTCGCAGTGCCGATTGCACTTCGTGGTGATCTTGACCTTGGCCGTTTTGAGGGTGCGGGGCACCGGCGCACGCGCGGTCATGGCGAGTCTCCTTGGGTCAGAGGTGGACGTCGTCGGGCGTGAGGCTGAGGAAGTCCTGGACGGTGGTTTTCTGCTGCTGCCAGCGAGTGAGGGTTGCGCGGAGGGTGTCGGCGGTGGTCGGTCCGGTGGGGATCAGCGCCGCCATTCGGGCGGCCAGCCGCTGGGCGGCAGTCGCCTCGTCTGCCGCGAGCACGGTCAGGGTTTGTGCGGCGGAGGTAAGTTCCTTCGCCTCCCGCCGGATCAGGTACTCGGTCGCCACGCCGGGCGGCGGATCGAGGTAGTACAGCCAGCGGGCGACGCGTACACGGAGCATGCCGGCCGTCATCACCCAGTCAGTACGAGCGTGCTCATGCCCTTGGCCGTCTGGGCGGCCCCCGTCAGGAACGCGGCGCATGGCCGCCTCCAGAGCTACATGGGCCGCGCGGAGCAGGTGGCGCGGACTCCGCGGTCGGAAATCGGAGCGGTTCTCTGAGTGCCGGAGGAACAGCTCGGCGTATCCGTCCAGTCCCTCCGGCCGCCACTGGGTGAGGGCCGCCGTCTTTCCGGGGCAGCGGGTACGGGTGGCGAGTGCGGCGGCAGCGAACCAGCACGGGGCGAGGTAGTGCCACGCCACGCAGTGGCGTCGGTACGCGGCGATGTTCTCCACCACGTTGTCCGTGCTGTCTGCGGCCAGCTGGTATCGGCCGCCCATCCGAGCCTGGAGGATTCCCCGGTAGAACCGTTCATCGACCTCGCACCAGGGCGCCATCTGGGCCCGTGACTTCCAGCGCTGGAAGTCCCGCGCGCTGCCGCTGATCAGTGACCAGGTCGCGAGTTCGGGCGCGGAGACGAGTCTCCCGTCCGCCTCCGTCATGGTGAACGCGAAGCCGGGTGGGTGCTCCAGGAGACGTCGGTGGCAGACCTCTCGGCCGACCGCAGTGGCGTGTGTGGCGGCCAGGCGGTGGTTCCACTCTTCCCAGTCCGCAGGTGCCTGGCGCAGGATGACGCGTACGTCGATGTCGGAGTGCGGAGCCAGCAGGTCGGCCGGCTGCCACTTGTGGGTGAGCATCACAGCCCCGACGCCGTGAGCGTCCAGCTCGCCTTCGTACAGAGCGCCGAGTCCCTGGTAGAGAGGCGGCGCGTCGACCACGACCATCACCGCTCCCCGGTGGAGGCGCGGGCGCAGGAGGGGCCAGCCGCCCCCGTGGGGAGGACGGGCAGCAGGGGCAGGACCGGGGTGCCTTCAGGGCGCTCCATCCGGTCCCAGCGCAGGTCGTAGTCGACATAGTGGAAGCCCTGCCAGGCGTCGTTGGTGTTGCGGTCGAGCATGGCCTGGAAGAGGTGAGCGAAGGCGTCGCTGAGGGTGTCACCGGCGAGGTGGGGCTTCAGGGGGATGTCGCGGTTGTGCAGGATGCAGGGTCGCGCCACTCCGGTGGGCGTGATCTTGATCCGGTTGGCGTCGGAGCAGGTGGCGCAGCTGGAGTTGGAGATGAAGCCGATCGATCCTGACCACCCGTCGGGACGGAGGTACTGACCGGGGCTGCGGACGCCCAGCTGGTCCCGGGGGACTTCGCCGGCGTTCGCGAACCACTCGTGGAGACGGTCGCGGACCTCTGCCTCGGTAATGAACTCGGTGTCGAAGAGCGCCTGGGCGGGGCCGATGTTCTGGAGTTCGATCAGGCGGACGGCGACGGGCAGGTCGCGGGCGAGTTCGGCCACGGCGAAGGCGTCGTCCAGGTAGGTGCGCTGAAGAACGCAGTTGATCTTCACTCGCAGGCCGAGGGAGAGGGCGGCGTCAAGGGTGCTCCGGGTGATGCGTGGGTCGCCACCGCCCATGATCGCGGCGGACCGCGCCGGGTCGAGGCTGTGGAGGCTGAGGTTGAGGTAGGTCAGGCCGGCGTCGTGGAGCTGTTCGACGCTCAGCCCCCGGCGCAGGTTGCCGTGGCTGGTCATGCCGATCGCGGCGTCGGGCCCGAGGCCGTCGGCGAGGCCCGCGATGACGTCGAGGATGTCGGCTCGGAGGGTCGGTTCACCGCCGGAGCAGTGCGCCTTCCTGATCTTCCAGGCCCCGGCCTCGGTGGCGATGGCCGCGTAGTCGGAGGCGATCAGGGGCCGGTCCTTGTGCCCGTAGTCCGGCATGCACCGGGGCTTGCAGAACACGCAGTCCAGGTTGCACAGCGAGTTCAGGGTGAAGGCCAGGTAGGGGTGGTTGCGGCCTGCGGCGGCGAAGGTGGCGGCCAGGTCGTCGTGGTCTGCGGTGGGCATTGGTCAGCCTCCTACGAGCGGAGAGCGGGTGGGGGGCGCCTCGGACAGGCCGTTGAGGGGCCGGCCCGAGAGATAGCGGTGCAGGTTGTCGGCGAAGAACGACACCGCCTCGTCCATGTACGCGTGGCAGAACACCGAGCTTTTCGGGGTGAGTACGACCCGGGGGTGAAGCCGTAGCGGATGGCGGGCGGGAAGCGGTTTCGGATCGAACACGTCCAGGGCCGCGCCGCGCAGGTGACCGGTGTCGAGGGAGGCCAGGAGGGCCGACTGGTCGACGGTTGCGGCGCGGCCGAGGTTGAGGAAGAGAGAGCGGGGCTTGCACGCCGAGAAGAGTTTGCGGTCGAAGTAGCGTTGCGTGGCAGGGGTTGCGGGCAGCAGATTGACCACTACGTCGGCGACGGACACCGCCTGGTCCACCGCCGTCGTGTGCACCCACGTGATCCCGCCCTCGGAAGCCGCAGGTGGTGTCCGGCGCACTCCGATGACGTTCATGCCGAAGGTCCGAGCGGCCTGGGCGAGGTGGCGTCCGACGCTGCCGCAGCCGACGATGGTCATCGTCGCCCCCGCCAGGTCGAAGAACTCCTCGGCCAGATCGTCCTTCCACCAGGCACGGTTCCGCTGGACGCGCTGGCTGGTGAACAGCCCGCGGGAGAAGCCCAGGACCAGGCCCATGGCGTGCTCGGCCATGGGCCTGCCGTGGAAGCCGTACGAGCGGGTCAGGGCCACCCCGACGGAGTGCGCCTCGGCGACGGGCAGATGGTCAGTGCCGGCGGCCGGGGAAGCGATCCACTTCAGATGTGGCGCGGCGAACAGCCACGATGGCGCGAATCGCCACCCGAGGTAGACGTGTGCGTCGGCCAGCTGGTGAGGCACGGCCTCCTCGGTCGCCCTGCGGAACTCGACGCCGGGGAAGGCGGCGGATAGCGCACGCTCGTGCTCGGAGGACAGCCGCCAGAATGAGTGCGGGGACTCCAGGCTGATCAGCACCACCGGCTGGTTCATCGCGCGCGGCCCTCCACGGTGGCTGACCGCGCCATCGCCCAAGGGGCGATGCGGTCCATGACGGAACCGACGCTGGCCTCGTAGTCGTGGCGGGAGCGCACCAGGGCCGCCCCGGCGCTCCGGAGTCGATCGCGTTCTCGGGGCAGGACGGTCAGGGCCCGGTGCAGGGCGGATGCCAGGGATCTGGGGTCCTGCGGTGCGGCTGTGAAGCCGGTCTCGCCGTCGATGACGGTCTGAGCCAGGCCGCCGGCCGTGGTCGCGACCACCGGGCCCGCACCGGCTGCGAACGCCTCCAGGGGTATCCGGCCGAAGGGCTCCTCGCGAGAGGGAACGATGACCGCGCGCAGGGCCGGGCTGTGCAACCAGGCACGGATCGCGGGGGTGAAGCGAGTGATCAGAGTCGCGTCCAGATCGTGCGCGCGGATGTGTGCCGCCAGGTCCTGCTGGTACGAGGAGGGGTGCTTGTGTTCCTCCGAGGTCACGGCAGCCAGCAGCAGGTGAGGAAGGGGGACACCGCGTTCCTTCAGCAGGCGCAACGCCTCCAGCAGGTCTTCGAAGCCTTTCGTCGGGACTGCGCGGCCCATGGCGAGAAGGAATCCGGCGCGGGCCTTGAAAGGCAGCGGCAGAGCCGTGGTCGGCCTGACCATCTCCTCACGGATCAGTCCGTTCGGGATGCTCACGATGCTCGACCGAGGGACGGCGTAGTTGACGACGAGGTGGCCTCGCATGTGGGAGGAGATAGCCCCGACGCGCGCACCTCGGAGTGTCGCCGCCCGCAGGGCGTCCCGCTCCCAGCGGACGCGGGAAACGTCCTTGGGCCGCGTCAGCGCGGTCGTGGAGCGGGGCACGAGCAGCAGGTCCGTGGTCGGCGACGTGTAGGGGGCGAGCCCGAGGAACGGGATGTCGAGGCCGATGAGGAGGCACCGGCCTGCCCGCGCGGCGATGCGTATGGCCGCCTCGCCCGCCAGGTCGCACAGCTGAACCGAGCCGCGGACCGAGTCCGGCGGCGCGTTGACCGCCGGGATCGTGATGACCTCGGCTGCGACCTGTCGCAGCATCTGCCGCACCTCGCCGGCCCACCGCTGATCGTGCGCTCCCGCGGTCTCGGGCACGTGCGGGGTGATCACTGAGAGGCGGCCTGTCGGCAGGAGCCGGGCCAGTGCCGTGAGGAAGGCGCGGTTGCTGAAGCCGGTGCCCGACTCCGCGCCGTAGAAGCCCTCGTGGAGAGCGACGACGACCCTGGGCTGGCGAGCGGCCTCCGGCACAGCCGCAGGCGAGGGTGGGGAAGTCGCATGGTCGATGCGCACTGTGTGGTGCCTCCTTGAAGGACGGTTTGGGCAGGCGTGGACATCAGGCGCCGACAGACGAAGAGCACGGCCTGTGGGTGAGTCGGCACCAGGCACGAGACCTGTTGGCGCCAGTCGTCAGTGACCAGGCATCGGCCAAGGCATCGACGATGACCAGCCCCCGTCCTGATTCGGCCTGCTCGTCAGGAGCGGTAGGAGAAGCGGGTGCGGGTCGGGAACAGCCGCCGTCGGTGACGGTGATCTCGATCTCCAGGCCGCCACTGGCCAGACTCCTGCGGTCGACGCACAGAACCAACGGCGGACTGCCCGAGACGAAGGCGTTCGTCGCGAGCTCCGACCCGATCAGGCGGGCATCGGCAAGTACGTCCGCCTCAGTGCCACGCAGTGCCAGCGTCACGGCGCCCCGGGCGACCTCGGCCGCTTCCGGTCCGTACGGCAGATCCGTGATCAGGGAGGTCGTGCCCTCTCCAGCGACAAGCCCGTCTCCGGGGGCGGAGGTTGGTCGTCCGGCGTCACGGTCCAGGACACCGCCCGGTCGGCCTGGGGAGGTGCTCGTGTGCTGTCTCAAGGCCCACCTCTTTCTCCGTCGGCTCGGAAGACGGGCGCCTCCGCCGGGATCCAAGAACACAGGAGAGGGAAGGTCAGACAGGACCCGATCAGTGGGTCAACTCGGTCAACTTCCGTGCGGCGGTGGTGAATCGTCCGTCCAGGGGCATCACCATGGGGCTCGCGAAGTGATGGACGAACCACTGGAGCGAAGGGTGGTCGCACGTGGCACCGCAGACAGGCGAGCCCAACGTCGTACTGGCGGGGTGCCTCGACGAACTCGGGTGGAGCCCGAAGGCGCTCGCTCGCAAGCTCAACCGGGTCTTCGGCGCAGGGACGGTGGCCGAGTCGGCGCCGTACCACTGGCGGGACGCCGGCTCCCTGCCGCGCTCGCCGTTGCCGATGATGGCCGCCTACGTGCTCTCCCAGGAGCTGGGTAGGAATGTCTCGGTGGCCGAACTGTGGCAGGGCCGTGTGGGCGACTCGTCAGCGCTGGTCCCGGCGGACACGGATCTCGCGCGGCCTTGGACCGCGCAGGGCATGGAGGCGATCGTGGAGGACTGGGTGATGGGAGGGCTTGTCGACCGTCGTCGGTTCCTCGCGATCTCGGGCGCGGGACTCCTCGCGATCGTCGCCCAGTACCTCGACGGCACTGCGGGACGCGGTCAGTACACGCCTCGAATGACGTCGTCGCTCGGCACCGATCCGCTCGTGGACCAAGTCGAGCAGCACCTTCCCATGCTCCAGTTGCTCGATGACGAGCACGGAGGGGCACGTCATCTGCCCTACGTCGGAGCACAGTTCCGGGCTGTCGGGCTGCTGATTCGCGAAGGCGGTCACTCTCCGGCTGTCGCGAGCCGTCTGATCCGCGCGCTCGCGGAGATCGGCCAGCTGGCCGGCTGGATGGCCTTCGACGCGGCCGACCACGGACTGGCGCAGCGCTACTTCGTCACGGCGCTCCGGGCCGCCCATCAGGTAAACGACCTTGCCCTGTGCGCCCACATCCTGGGCGACCTCTCCTTCCAGGCGGCGAGTCGAGGACACCCCGCGGACGCCATCGCCCTCGGAGAGGCCGCCCGCCGTGCGAGTGACGCCGCCCCGCTGGCCGTCCGGGCGTCCGTCCTGTCCCGGCTCGCCTACGCGTACGCCGCCGCCGGCCGTGACAACGACTTCGCCCACACTCGTGGCGCTGCCCGCGAACTGATCGCAAGCCGGGACGGCGGCCAAGAAGAGCCCCGCTGGATGTACTTCCTCACCGACAACCACCTGGACTGTCAGGCCGGTTACGGCCTCATCCAGATGGGTCGTGCACAGCAGAAGGCGGAGAGCGGAAAGAAGAGCCGCCGCTTCCTCGCCCAAGGGACCGAGATGCTCAGATCCGGGGCGTACGACGTCCCGCGCGGCGACCCCAGCCAGCGCCGAGCCATGTTCGAGGGAGCCTGGCTGGCCCTGGGCCACAGCGCCCACGGAGACCTGGAGGCAGCCTGCGAGATCGGCCAGATCGCCGCCGACCGCCTCGATGTCGTCCGCTCGCCTCGCAGCGCGGCGCTGCTCCACCAGCTTGCCGCCGACCTCCGCCGCCGGCAGCGCAACCCTCACGTGCGCGGCTTCCTGCCAGCCCTGGAGGACGCCCTCGCCCAACGCGCCCCATCGACGCAACCCGGCCGTTAGGGTCGGGGTCATGACCGCAGGGGAGCGCGTTGTCGTTGTCGGGGCTGGGGTGGCTGGGCTCACCACGGCCGTTGTTCTCGCCGAGGCCGGGGCCTCGGTGCACGTGATCGCCGAGCAGGTGCCGGGGGTCACGTCGATGGCGGCCGGGGCGATGTGGGGGCCTTACCTGGTCGAGCCGAAGGACAAGGTCGACCAGTGGGGACAACGGTCCCTGGAGATCTTCCGAGAGCTGGCCCAGGACCCGGCGACGGGCGTCCGGCTCACCAGTGGCATCGAGGCATCCCGCACGGCCGAGGCCGCGCCGGACTGGGCCACCACTTTGCCGGGTTTCCGACCGTGCGAGCGAGCCGAACTGCCGGCCGGGTTCACGGCGGGCTACCGGTTCACCGTGCCACTGATCGACATGCCCATCTACCTCGACTACCTCCTGCGCCGGCTCCGCGATGCCGGGGGTGTGGTCGAGCGGCGACGGCTGACCTCGCTATCGGACGCCGGTCCGGCTTCGGTGATCGTCAACTGCGCGGGCCTCGGGGCACGCGACCTGGTTCCGGACCCTGACCTCCGGCCCGTCCGCGGCCAGCACGTCGTGGTCACCAACCCCGGGCTGACCGAGTTCTTCTCCGAGGACACCGGCCTTTCGCCCGATCTGCTGTGCTTCTATCCTCACGGCGACACCGTCGTCCTGGGCGGCACTGCGATCGACGGCGAGGGCGATCTGGCCCCCGATGACAAGGCGGCGGCCGGTATCCTCGCCCGCTGTGCCGAGGTCGAGCCCCGACTCGCCCAGGCCCGTGTCCTGGAGCACCGGGTCGGCGCTCGACCGACCCGCGCCACGGTCCGTGTGGAGGAAGAGGTGGGGGAGGACGGCACCGTGGTCGTGCACAACTACGGGCACGGAGGTGCTGGCGTCACGCTGTCGTGGGGGTGCGCCGAGGAGACTCGGGATTTGCTGTCGATCGCGTGATCTGCACGTGGAGGAACAGACGTTGCGACGTCCGCAGCGCGGGATCGCTCAGGGCGCCCCGACACGCTTGTAGCCGAACCACAACCGGCCACCGGTCTGCCCGAGCACCTCGTCCACGACGGCCACGAGGGTCTCGACTCTCCCGTCCAGTACCTCCTGTAGGCCGTGGTGGAGGCGTGTGCTGAGCCCTGGCGCGGTTGTCTCAAGGCGGCGTGCCAGCCACTTCCCACCGCCACCCCACGAACCGCCAACGGCCAGTGCCAGCTCACCGGTGCGTCGCACCAGTTCGGTCGCGATGAACAGGCGCTCGCTCTGGTCGTCGCTTCCCGCGAGGTCGTCGAGGAGGTCGGTGATCGCGTAGCGGCGGTCGTCGATCTCTTCCGACGACACCGGGGGTGGTCCGGCGGCGGTCAGCTTCCGGGCTTGTGCGGCGAGGCGGGCTCCGAGTCCATCGGTGTCGAAGAGCAGCAGCCCGTCGGCACACATCCACAGCAGCGGTGACCGGCGCTTGCGCAGCTCCCTTTCGACGTAGGCGTGCCACGTCGCCTCGGTGTGAACGAACATCTCCACTGGCCAGTCGGCGTACTGGAGGCTCGCCCGGTAGGGGGCTGGGGCGCCGTGGAGCAGGACCACGACGTCGAGGTCCGAAGTGGCCGTTCGGCGGCCGGTCACGACGCTGCCGCCCAGGAACGCGGCTCGTGCTTCGGGGTGATGTTCCTCTACGACAGCGCGTGCGGCCTCGATCGCATCCATGCGGCAACTATCAGCACTGTCCCCGCCGCGCGCACGCTCTTTCTCTGTGCGACTGCGATGTCTCGCCCTCTGCGTCTCAGTTCGCCGGGGGCAGACAGCGAAGATCCACGAATGACTGGCCAACGCGGCAGCGGCATGTGAACCTGGACGACCTTCTCGCGAAGCACCAGGTCAGAGAGGTGATTGTCTGTGACTGCGGCGCCCCAGGGGCCCGGATTCTCCACCACTGTCGAGGCCCTGCGGCTGCGCGAGTGGCTGCTCGGCCCGGGCCAGGCCACGCTCGTGATGGATCAGTTCTCCGCCGACGACTTCCACCTGGTCGTGGACGACCGCGCGGACGTACACGTCAATTCGAAGGACGGTCGCTTCTACCTTGGATGGTTCCCGCTCGGGCGCCCTGGCACCGACGGCGAGGGATGGAAGATCGCCGTCACCGGTACGGCCAAGGTGCGCGGCTACCAGATGTCCTTCGACACCGAGACGCCAGCCGATGTCGTCGCCGCCGCTGTTGCTCGCGTACTGGAGACGTCCCAGCAGCTGTGACTGCCAGAGGCTCCAGCCCCTCGGGCGCCCTCGACGCCCGCGCTAGCGGCATCAAAATCACCAAACTCTTGGAGGGGTACCTGCATCCCGACTTCCCGATCGGCCCACCCAGCCCGACGAACGTCCCGTCCGCGTACTGGGTCGGTCCACGGCACCTGGCCGGTGACGACGGGCGCCTGTACGACGCTGTCGCCGATACGCTCGCCGGCCTCGGCTGGACGAGCCTGACGATCGTCCGCGGGCGCCAGCAGCCGGACGAGGCGCTGGAGGACCGACAGGTCCTGCGCAGCACCGTCCTGCACATCAGTCCCGACTCCCTGCGGTGGGCGCAGTGGGTCTTGCCGGACGAGCCGTTCCACCTGGGGAACCTGCCGATCGCCTGGCAGGTGTCCGCTCGTTCGGACCCGAGCAGCCCGCTCGCCCAGTGGTCGGCCTACTTCACCCCCGATGTGCCGGGAGAGGTCCTCGGCACCTTCCTCGACGCGCTCGACGCCCGCGATCAGCCGGCCATGCCGCTCGGTGGCCCCGAGGTGGTCCTCGACGCGGTTACGGCGCACGGGTGGCTGCGTGACGTAGACCAGCCCGGCACGGGAGGGGTGGACCCGACGTTCGCCTCCCACGTCCGCCTCGGCGAGGTGCCGCCCCTCATCCAGGATGGCGACCCACTCGCGCTGGTGGCTGAGGCGGACGAGGCGGCCCTGGCCGGGTGGCAGGCGTGGGCGGAGCCGGTGCTCGGAGCGGGCTACCTGTGGGCGGCGTCCTTCGGCCCCAGCGTGCCGCACGACCTCGTCGCCGCCTTCGCCGATTCCCTCAGTTCCAGCGCACCGGTGCTGCGTCGGGTGGTGCCGGAGAGCACCCATGACCGGCTCCTGCGCGCTCCAGCCGGCTGAGGGCCATCCAACGCATAGAAGCCGGGCCTCCCCTCGGGGAGGCCCGGCTTCATGCTGCTGTGTCCTGGTCGGTGTCCTCGTGCGTCACGGTCTGAGGTTGTTGAGAGCGGTCCGCCTCCACGCCTGGTGCTTCGTTCGGCGTGACGAGTCCTACCGGCTATCGCATGGGACGCACACGCCTCTGTGTCAGATGCCGGATCGGTCTTTGGAGCCGGTCACCAGCGCGTTGGGTACGTATCGGCGCGGGGGCCAGGGTCAGAAGGCGTAGGGGGTGAAGGGGCGGATTGGGTCGACGATGAGCCCGAGGAGGCGATCGAGCTCGGCTCGCTCGTCCTCATTCATGAGCTCGACGGCGTTGCCGAGCCTCTTCACGTCGAGTCGCTCCCAGAACGGGGCCAGGAACTGGTCGAGGGCATCCGGAGCTTGGTCCATCGTGCGCCGGTAGTCCTCGTATCGCTTGTGCTGCGTCCTGATCTCGTCGAACTCGGCGCGAGTGGCCCTGCGGAGGAGGCTCAGCTCGTCCTTGCTGAACGGGCGTCCGTCGAGGTGGTACCACTTGCTGGTCTCACGCTGGCGCTCGACGTCCGTGTCGCAGAGCAGGACGACGATCTCCGGTCGGGCTTGGGTCTTGGGCATACGGGTGCTCCTCATGGGATTGGGTGGGTGGAGGCATCAATGGTCCGGAGGATCGCCGTTTTGCCCAACCGGCGATCGTCGGCTATGTTGCGCCGCTTTCCGGTCAGCGGCGGCGGCTGGAATGGTTCACAGTGCCCTGCGTCAGCGGCGTGCTGGGCGCCGAGGGCCCCTGGCGTCCACTGTCTCGGGCGGGCGTCTCGTGGGAGCTTTCGGGTAGGGCGGGCAGGTGGGCGCTGCGGCGCAGGCGCCAGACGAGGACGTCGCTGATGGAGGTCGCGGTGTCCAGCTCGCGCCGTCGGGCGGCTTCGGTCAGCAGGGCGGCCGGGTCGTGGCCGGCTTTCCGGGCGTCGTCGAGGGTGGCGGCCAGGGCGGGCCAGTCGTCCTCTGTCCGGATGCGTTCGGCAAGCTCCGGCAGCACTTGGTGGAGAAGGTCGGCTTGCCGTTGCCGAACACGCGGGGCCATACGGCGGCCTCGCTGGCCGAGTGCGGCCATGGATTCACTTGCGGCGGCCTGGTAGGCGGCGCGCAGATGTTCGGCGGCTTGCCGGGCGGCTGCGGCCTGCTGGCCGTGGTGCTTCTTCGCGTGCCAGTTCGCCGCGGCCATGGCGAGGAAGAACGCCATGTCTATGAGCATGGCGGTGGTGGCGCCATCTTCCCCTCGGCCGAGGGCTGACCCGCTGTGGACCAGATCGCGGGCGGCCTGGCGTAGGGCCCGGTCATGCCCACGTGCGGCTCTCACGTGGGAACGGCTGGCCCGCTCGAACGCGAAGGCTGCCTCGCGGAGTTCAGCGCGGGTGTGAGCGGCGGAGGTCTTGGCGAGCGCGTCCAGGATCTCTCCCGTCGCGGCGATCTGGGCAGCTGCCGTGCCGTCATCGCCGTGGTCGATGATCACGAGGGCCTGCCAGGTGGCGGCGGAGGCTCGGCGCCGCGCGAACGCGGGGCCGGTCACGTCCGGCAGGACAGGCTGCTCCGGCCCTGAGCCGTCCGCCGAAGCGGCCTCCGCGGGCAGCGCCCAGCGTTCACGGATGCGGGGCAGGGACAGATCGGGCGCGAGCGTGGAGCCCGCGTAGAACACCGGCTCCTTCTCACCGTTGCGGTCGTCGGGCAGGGCGACCTTGTAGCCGAGCAGGTCGCCGGAGGGCGCGATGCGCTTGCGGATCAGCAGGCCGGCGGCGGCCAGACGGTCGAAGAACTCCTCCGTGGAGGTGGTGCCAGCGACGGCGCGGCGCACGGTCTCACGCAGTTCCTCACGCGCGGTGCGCTTGCGGTCTTCCCGTTGGGCTTTGTGGCGTTCGGCGCTGGTGGGCGGCTGGGCGGCGGTGCCGTCGCCGGCGTGGAGGCGGCGCAGCCCGTAGTCGATCTCGATCTTGCGGGCTTCGGCCTGGGAGCGTTTGCCGTCCTGGCGGAGGCGGGCCTGGCGGCCGTCCTCGCGGACGATGGTGGCGATGATGTGAATGTGGTCGTCGGCGTGCCGGACGGCCGCCCAGCGGCAGGCGGCGTCGTCGCCGTCGGGGGCGATACCGGTTGCGGCGACCATCCTGCGGGCTATCTCGCCCCACTGCTCGTCCGACAGGATCGGGTCCTCGGGGGCGGCGCGTACCGACAGGTGCCACACGTGCTCGGCGGGCCGCCGGCTCTCGGGCAGGGCCATGACCGGCTGGTCGAGCAGCCGCTGCAGATCGCCGTACGTGGCGCCGGGGTCTCGGCCGGGATCGGGGGCACGTACTCGTCGTCGTTCATGCGGCAGCTGGGCTGGCGCACACGCTTCTTCTCATCACGCAGACGCTCACGCTGCTGCACACGGGGCTTCGACGGGACAGCGTGAGCGCAGTCGATGCTGTGGCAGGGACGCGGTTCCTCCCTCTCAGGATGCGATCCGCCCTCGGTCGCATCCTCAACGGTCGGCGCCCCCCGGTGCTGATCCGCTCCTGCACCAACTTGCTCCCGATGGGGCAGGGTTGGGCGGCAGGGATTCCTCGGGGGCCATGGGGTCTTCGGGGTGCGGGGGCTGCATGGGGCCTTCTGGTCGGGGTGTGGTCGGGAGTGCTGGTGCTGCGGGGATCAGCGGAGTGGATCGCCGGCTGCTGCCTTGAGCTGGGCCTTGAACTCGCGGACGACTCGTCCGACGCCGTCGCTGGAGACGGTGTAGCCGGCGGCGCGCAGGGCGTCCTCGACCCGGTCGCGGCCGACGCTGCCGGTCTCCTCGTAGATGCGGCGAGCGTGCTTGAGGATGACCTCGTCGGAGGCACGGGCTTTGCCGGCGTCGCGCTTCTTCCGGGCAGCCCCCTTCCGTTCGCGCTTGCCCGACACGCTGCCCGGGCTGTTGCCCGTCGGCGCCGGGCTCTCTTCAGCTTCTGCCCGTGCGGACAGCCCGGGCACCGGGCGGGCAGTCTCCGGGCGGGCAGCCGGAGGCACCTCGTCGTCACCCGCGTCCGATGGGTGTGGGCGGGCAACTTCCTCTGCCCGCGGCAGTGGTGCCGGGCGGCTGTAGCGCGGGCGGCTGTGTCCGGATTCCCGGAGAGGGATGGAGGCCGGAATCTGCCAGCGCGGCGGCAGCGTGATGGAGGCGAGGCCGAGGGCCTGCTTACGGGTGGCGAGCTTGCGCAGCAGCAGCTCGTCCTGGAGCGGGTCGCCGTCGACGCCGGCCCGCTCCAGGGCCTCGTGCAGGCGTTCCGTCAGGCGTCGTTGCCGTCGCTTGCCGCGCTGGCGGTCGGTCATCGACTCGGCGCGCAGGATCAGGGCGACGGCTTCGCTCAGGGCGCGGTCGCGGATGAGGCGGGCGGCATCGGCGTCCTGGTCGGCGATGCCGAGCCGGGCGAGCAGGCGTTCGCGTGCCTGGCGGACGAGGACGGCGGCCAGGCCGCGTGAGGCGGCGTCGGGGGTGCGGTGGCGCAGCTCGATGCCCATGGCCAGGTGCCACAGCATCGCGGCCATGACCGGGCCGACGAAGGCTCGCACGGTGCCGCCGACCAGCCCGGACTCGGCGTAGGCGGGCAGGATCTGCACGGTGGTAATGACCCAGGTGAGGGTGCCGGGCAGGCCGGGTGCTTGCTTCGGGCCGTTGAGGTTCTGCCGCGCCATCAGGGCGGTGGCGAACAGGGCCAGCTCGGCGGCGGCGAACATCGCGACGCGCTCGGCGGTGCCGCCCATGTCGAGGTAGTCGGCGGCGAACCGCCAGCTGGTGTCCGCGCTGTAGGCGGTGCAGCCGAGCGCGGCCATGGCCGCGACGGGCACCGCGACGGCCCCGCGCCAGCGTTTGCTGCCGGGCGGCCGGCGGCGCTGCTGGCGAATCAGCCATCCGGCGAGCAGGCCCAGCAGCACGAGAGAGATGAGGAGCGCCAGGGTTGTCACCGGGGAGGTGACCCAGTCCGGGCGGAGCGGCGTGCCGCTGTTCCGGGTGGCCAGGGAAACGAGGGTCAGAGAAGGCAGGAGGGTCTCCAAGGTGTAGAGGAACCGGGGAGGGCCGGACAACCACGGCGGAGCGTTGAGCGGTCCTGCCGCGCGGGCCGGCGCAGGCCAGGCGTGAGAGCGCGCGGCGCGGCGAGGCAGGTGGGGAGGCCGGTCAGGCGGAGGGCGCGGTGCGGCGTCGTCGGTCGGGGCCTTTGAGGATGACGCGCTCGGTCATCTCGGCGAGGCGGGAGGCGACGCGGTCACCGAGGGCGACGCGTAGCTGCTCCGTCGGGAGGTTGGTGGTGATGACGGTGGGGAGCATGTGCTCGTACCGGTGATTGATGAGCCGGTAGGTGAGCTCCTCGGTCCACTCGCTGGTCTTGGCCGCACCGAGGTCGTCCAGGAACAGCAGCGGGCAGCGCGCCAGAGTCTGCAGTTCACGTTCGGCGTCATGGCCGGCGCGTGGACGCAGGCGAGCGTGGAAGTCGGCGGTGGTGGTCGCCTCCCAGCGCAGGCGGACGCCACGGGCGAGCAGGGTGCGGATGGCGCCGTACGCCTGGTACGTCTTGCCCGTGCCCGTGGGGCCGGCGATCAGCAGCGACGGGCCTTCGGCGATGCCCGGCCCCCCGGGGCCGGGGCGTCCGGCGCGGGCGATCTCGTCGGCCCAGGCGGTGACCTTCGGGTGGTCGGCCAGGGCTCGGCGGTATCGGGCGGGGATCCTGGCGTCGGCGAGTTCCAGCGCGGTGACGGGCTCGGCGTGCCCTTCTTCGACGGCCGCGCTGGCGAGGTCGATACCGCGACTGGCAAGGATGCCGTTGAGCCGGTCGGCGAGCGGGCCGACCCGGTGGGGCTCGCGGGTGAGGGTGGCGGTCAGAGGTCACCTCCGTAGGCGGCTTCGACATCGGCGGGGTTTGTCCACGCCCTGTGGACAACCGGCGCGGCGGGGGCCGCGTTCATGGCTTCGTGCACGAGGCTCGGCAACGTGCTGGGGTGCAGGCCCTTGGCGCGGTGCAGTCCGAGTCCGGCCCGGATGTGATCGGGGGCTATGCCCTCGTCGAGCAGCTTGCGCACCTGCTGGCCGAGATGGCCCAGGACGTCCTTGGGTGGCCGGTGTGTGCAAGCGGCGGCGTACTCGGCGATGAGCTGGTTGGCCGAGACGGTGCGAGGTGCGGGTGCGCTCGCGCCCCCCGAAGGGGTATCTCCTAGATCCATGATCCTAGGTCCTAGATCCGGACCGTGAGGCGTCACCGCTCCCCCACCGAGCCCTCCCTGCTTCCTCACGGAGGACTCCGTGAAATCGTCCTGACCTGCAGGTTCACCATTCGGAGCGGGATTCACCGCAGGGTTGCGTACTTGCCCGGAGCCCTCACGGAGGGCTCCGGGAGACAGCGGTGCGGGCTCCGTGACGCCAGCCCCCGCAGTCGGCGTGGCGACACCGGAAGCGGTGCGAGCCGGCGTGTCGTGGCGCGGGCAGGCTGGCAGGCGGCTCGCGCTGGGGCGGTTGATCTTCTGATGCTGCCGCCAGGTGACGATGTGCAGGTAGCGCTTGTCATCCGGGCCCTTGTAGCGGCATATCAGCCCGGCGTCGGCGAGCTGGGCGAGGTCCTGCTCGACGGCGGAGGGCGTGTGTTCCGGGCGAAGGACCCACAGTTGCCCGGCGATGATCGCGGCGTGGTCACGGTGGCGGCCCTGGTCGTCAGCCTGGGTGAGCAGGCCGAAGAAGGTGCGCTCGGCGGTCAGGGAGACTGCGGCCAGGGACTCGGAGACGAAGGCTTCCGGCTTGATGGTGCGGATTCGTGCCAAGAGGGGTGGTCCTCACTCGGTGGCCGGTGGGCTGGGTGCCCACGGTTCACCGTCGGTCGGGGGCGGAGACGGGTGTGAAGGGCGGGAATGTACGGCCGTTGACGCGGGAGCGTTGATGGCCGCTCGTGCTTTCCGGGGTGTCGTCAACATAGCCACACCCACGGCGCGCAAGTCCAGCCCTATCCGGCGCAATCTCTCACGGCAGAAATGCCGCTGGAAATCGAATCGGCGAGGGCGGTGCGAAAACGGTAGGGCACGATCGGCGGTTGACCAAATAGTTGCCCCGAGTCCCGATCCGGAAGGATCACATCCGGAAGCCGTTGACACCCCGTGCACGGCGAAGCTACAACACAACACCCCACGTCAGAGAGGGTCTCTGGTGTTGGGACCCGTTCGGGGATCCGGCCTTGCGTAGCACCCCGACCGCCTCGCTCACCGATTGAGCGCGGCGCAACATAGCCGACGATCGCCGGTTAACCAAACCGGCGAATGCACGCTACAACTGGAGCCATGGCAGCACGATCTCTGGAAATAGGACCCGCAGGAATGCTGGCGGCTCGCACCATCGAAATTCTCCGCACGGAACGCGGCCTTGGGCAGCGCCAACTCGCCGCGCGATGTACCGCTTTGGGCCGTCCTATGTCCAACACGATGCTGTCCCGCATCGAACTCGCCAAGCGGCGATGCGATATCGACGACCTCGTCGCCATCGCCGAAGCCCTGCAGGTATCGCCCCTCGCCCTCCTCCAGGGCCCGGGCGCCACCTGAGCCGCCCACGCATCCCCGCCGCCCTCGCGACCAGGAGCCGCCCCCTTGCACCGACCCACGCCCGCGCCCATCCCCCACAGGCCGTCCGACGCCCCTCCACCCCGCCTCTACCGCCCCGAGGAGATCGCCGACACCCTCGGCTGCTCGTCCTGGTGGGTCAAGGACCGAGCGCGACGGCGCCTGATCCCGCACACCCGGGTCGGCCGCGCCTACCGCTTCACCGCCGAGCACCTCGCCGAGATCATCCGCCTCTACGAGGAGCGGCCGGCACAGCCTGCGCAGACAGCCGCCCGGGCGACCGAGCCGCTCTCCGAGCCCGGTACGCAGACCGACTCCGCGCAACGTCGCCGCCCCGCCGTGGCGTCGACGACTCGCCTGCGAGCCCGCCCGCCGCGTCGACAGCAGCAGTACAGCACTGTCGCGTGACCCGATCGCATCTGCCGTAGCCGAGGACAATGAAGAGGGGGACAGCGGGACTTGGGTTTCGCGGAGAAGCGCGGAAACTACTGGCGCGGCCGGTACAAGGTCGCGCCCGGCAAGCACAACACGGTCGTCGACGAGAACGGCAAGGCGATCAGGTTCGCCACCAAGGACGAGGCCCAACGGGCAGCGGCCGAGGCCGAGAACAAGTACCGTCGCGGCGACTGGCGCGACCCGGCCCTCGGCCAGGAGACCTTCGGCGAGTACGCGAACCGCTGGTACGAGGCCCAGGACCTGGCCGCCTCCACCATGCAGAACTACAAGCGCCACATCGAGGAGCACCTGCTCCCCGAGTTCGAGGACAAGGCGCTCGCCGGCATCCTGCGCACGGACGTCGACCTGTGGGAGAAGAAGGAGAAGGCCCTCTACGCGGCGTCCAGCGTCAAGACCTGGCGCTCGACGCTCCACCTGATCTTCGAGGACGCGATCGACGAGGGCTTGATCACGTCAAACCCGGCCGCTCGGCGTCGCGGACGGGGCAAGCGCGCGGGCCGGTCCCGAGACCGTGGTCCGGAGAAGGTGGTCACCGACGCGCTCGGCATCCTGCTGACCGCCGAGCGCGCCGCCCTGCTCTCGGGCCGTGACGACGAGTTCGTCGCCGTGGTCCTCAAGGGGTACACCGGCATGCGCTGGGGCGAGATCGTCGGCCTGGAGACCGCGTTCGTCCGCCCTGGAGCCGTCCGCGTCGAGTGGCAGCTGTACGAACTCGACACGGGGGAGTTGGTGCGTTGCCCGCCGAAGGATGACAGCTACCGCACCATCGACTCGATGGACTGGCTGTCCGCGCTGGTCGCCAACCACATCGCCCGCACGAAGCCCAAGCCGTGCCCCTGCCACGGCAAGACCTACGTCTTCCGAGGGCAAGGTGCGGCGCGCACGGGTGGTCACCAGGGCGCGAAGCTCGTCGACGTCGCCCGTCGTGCCGGCGTTTCGACCGGCACGGTGTCCAACGTCCTCAACCACCCCGAACGCGTCACCGAGGCCACGCGAGAGAAGGTCGAGCAGGCCATCGCGGACCTCCGGTTCGTACGGGGCGGCGTCGTGCCGGAGCATGCCGCCCACTGGCGCAGGAACGGTTTCGCGACCTGGCTGTTCACGCCGGCGGTCTCCGGCTGGTACCCGAAAAAGGCGCCGCAGGAGCCACGGCCGGTGCCCTTGCTCGGCGAGCCTTGGCCTGGCGTCCCGGCTCGGGGGCGAGGTGCCAGCGACCGGGCCGACGCCTGCTGGCTCCCGATAGCCAAGGGACTTACGCCCCACGGCCTTCGCCACACCCACCGGACGATGATGGAGGACCTGGGAACCGAGAAGGTGCTCATGGACGAACGCATGGGCCACATCGACGGCTCGGTCTCGGCACGCTACGCCCACGTCACCCCAGGCATGCGCAAGCGCCTCATGCTGGGGCTGACCGAGCAGTGGGAGGCAGCACTCGACGCCCGCCTGGTCATGAGTGGCACGTCACCAGTGCGCGTACTGAGTGATCTCCTGCGGACACGCGTGATGTCACGTGTGCCCACCAAGTCGTAGCAAACAGAGTGCTGTGCCCTCCGGCGACCCCTGCCGGAGGGCACAGTCATGTCCCCGAAGCCTGCGCGAGGCCGTCGTCTCGGCGCGGTCGGCCATGGGGGCACGTAGATCGCTTGGTCGTCCGGGGCCGACCCACGAGGCGTCTGCACCACGAAGATCGTCCCCTTGTCACCATGCGACACCGCGTCCGCTGTACGACTGCGCCGGGGGCCTCATTCCTGCGGCCCAGGTCTCGACCCGTCCTGCCGTGGAGCGACAAGTCGGGACTGCACGTAGCGGCCTGACGGGCGTAGGTGCCGCTCCGGATCACGGATACCGGCGATCTCTCCCAGCCCGATTACATACGGCTTCAGCCGTTCCTGCAGTTGGCTGAGCTCTAAGCGGAACGCGGCGTGCTGTGGCCACTCGGACTCGTCCTGGTCGGGGTGACGGTCTTCGAAGTCCTTGAGGCTGGGGTGCCACTTGGCCAGGAACGGAGCGAGCTCGAAGTTGAGAATATCCAGCGCCAGTTCGTACACCGAGTCCCCCTTGGTAGGGGGAGGAGGGGTTGTGTAGCCCTCCAGGGGCTCGCGATAGAGATCGAATAGCGTCTTGAGTGAGGTCAGGGCCTCGCGCAGGTTCCCGCTGCCTTCTTCCAGCGGGCGAGTGGCCACCCGGGTGGCGGCTTGGAAGAACATCCGTTGCGCGGCCTGACGCATGTCCGCCTTGGTGGTGAACGACATTTCGTTGCCGAGGAGGACGAGGCGGACTTCTGTCAGCTGAGCTGACCTGCGGTACAGCTCCAGACCGAGGACTGCGGCGACGCCGATTAGACACCCCACGATGGCCGACAGCCGCTGCCCGCCGGTCTGGCTGATCGAGTATGCGGCAATACCGATCACGCTGCCCATAACGCCGGCAAATACCGCGCGCAACGCCACGCGAACTGCGCCGCTTCCTCCCCGCCCACTCCACCTGGCCATCGGTCCCCCTGTCGTACTGACTCCGCCTTGATTGGCGTCCCTAGCATCTGACACGACGGCCACCTCCCGTTCTCCGGGGCTCGTGTGCTCCCTTCTCCGGTGAACGTGGCCATGCCACTTTAGAGGGGGTGTGCTGGCGGCTGACTCGGCGACAGTGCTCCCGGGCTCAAGCTGGGCCTTCTTCTCCAACCACGTCAGCGATCTGCCGTGCGATCTCCTCGATGGAGTATTCGCTTGTGCTCATAGCCACTTTGTCCGCGAGCGAGGGGCTGTAGCGCCGGACGTCATCAGCACTCAGGTTGTGCCAAATCGGCAGGAGCGACTGCTCGCCAGCCACGTTGCGGGTGACGAGTCCGTCGAGTTCGTGGTTGGTCCAGCCTTTGGCGAAGAACGGTTCGGAGAGCACGACGATGCCGAATCGGCTTGCCCTGATCCCTTCATCGATCTTGCGGCGGAGGCTGTGGCCGATCCGCATCTGGGCTTCGTCGAGCCAGACGGTCACGCCAAGCTTGGTAAGTGCGTCCCGAAGGGGTCGGGCAACAGCGCCTTTGTCCTCAGACGCGTGGGAGATGAAGACGTCCCACGTCTGGCCCCCGAGCACGTCCCCGGCAGGCTCCTCCGGCTCATGGACTGCGACGGAGCGGGCCGGGCTGCCCTGTGCTTGCTGAGCCGGGGGGAGGAAACCCCGCGGAGGCGGCTGGACCTGGACAGAGGCGGCGATACGACCGGAATAGCCACCCAGGTCGATGGCCACGACCCAGTGTCCGTTGCTGGGGATGGTGATCCGGTGAGGAGAGCGAGTGACACGACCGCCCAGGTATCGATACGTCCTCCCTGACTTGTACTTGTTGTACTCACTGCGCATCATCACCTGGACATTGGCTTGGTTGCGCAGAGTGACGATGACTGCGGAACCTCTCTTGAGGTTTCCGAGATCTTTGTAGAGGTGGTCCACGGTTGCTCCTGGGGACGTGCGGCCGAGCACGTCTCAGGGTAGGGACCGCCACTGACAACCGGAGGGTGATGCGGAGCAGGGCTAAACCCCTGCCGGTGGGACGCTCGACTCCCGTCGGTGGCGAGTCCTTCGGGGCAGCGCTCGCGGGAGCCGCCCGGGAGCCGGATTCCGTAGTCGGCTCCCAAATGGCTCCCAAAACGGGGCCACAAAGCAAATCAGGCCCGGCGCTGATCTCTCAGCACCGGACCTGACCTGGTGTTTCTCTGTCGGGGTGGCGGGATTTGAACCCACGACCTCTTCGTCCCGAACGAAGCGCGCTGCCAAGCTGCGCTACACCCCGATGTCGCTGCTCTCGCGGCGACGACGTTTACTTTAGCCCACCGGTGGCTGTAGACGAAATCCGGTTTAGACGCGGCGGCGGACCGGGGTCGGGCGGGCGTGGTCCAGGGCCACGAGGAGGACGGCCAGGGCGTACATCGCGAGGCCCAGGAGGAGGGCGTTCGCCAGGGTGCTGCGGTAGCCGTGGGTGGCGGCGTCCAGGAAGGGATAGAGGTAGCGGGCGGGGTTCGCCGGGGCGAGGACGGCCGCTCGGATCAGGTAGAAGGCCAGGTAGGCCAGGGGGTAGACGAGCCAGGCGGCTGCCTGGCGCAGGTGCAGGCGGGCCGCGGGGGTCAACAGCAGCCAGTCCAGTACGGCCGCCACCGGCACCAGCGTGTGCAGGATCTGCAGGGTCGCCCACGAGCCGTGCCAGCGCTCCGGAACCGTCGTCGCGCCGGTCATGGAGAACGGGGGCGTCGTGCGGGCCAGGAGCAGGTGGTAGACGAGCGCCGAGATCACGACGTAGAGGAGTGTGGCGCCTGTCACAGAGGAGGGGAGAGGACGGCGGGCGCGCCAACACCTGGACGCCGACATGAGCATGACGATGGCCAGCAGGATGGCGGCCTGGATGCCGAAGTAGCTCAGGATGCGGGACGGGGCGCCCAGCAGGAGTTCCAGGGCCACGCCGGCTGCGGCTGCCAGGGCGGTCAAGAGGCGGAACACCGCGACCATGGGGCGGCGAATCGGCGCCACCACCGCCGTGGCCGGGACGGGGGAGGGCACCAGGACGGGCGGGCTCGGGACCGCGGGCAGGTCCGGGATTTCCCTGGGTATCGGGGGTATCGGCGGCATCGAGGCGGTCATGCCCTCACGCTAGGAGCGGGGGGAGGGGGTGGCTATCGGGCGTAGGCCGGGTGGGTTACGGTCCTGTTCCTCGCGGCCCGCTCGCATAGCCTCGCCCGCTGCCTGCCGCGGCTCCGCCCGTCGCCCGCTGCCCTGCCGCGGCCCCGCTCTCCCCGCAGCCCCGGCCCCCGGCGCTCCGACACCCCCGACCCAGGGTGGGCCTCCGCCCTGAGTCTTGCCCCTGCTCCCCCTACTCCCTCCCCACCAACGTCAGCAGCGTCGCCTCCGGCGGGCAGGCGAAGCGGACCGGGGTGTAGCGGTTGGTGCCGCAGCCCGCTGAGACGTGGAGGTAGGAGGTGTGGCCGGCCGACGTGTGGGTGGACAGGCCCTTCACGCGGTCCGTGTCCAGGTCGCAGTTGGTGACCAGCGCGCCGTAGAAGGGGATGCACAGCTGGCCGCCGTGGGTGTGGCCGGCCAGGATCAGGGGGTAGCCGTCCGCCGTGTACGCGTCCAGCACCCGCAGGTACGGCGCGTGCACCACGCCCATGGAGAAGTCGTACGTCTGCGACGGGCCGCCCGCCACCCTGGCGTAGCGGTCCCGCTTGATGTGCGGGTCGTCCAGGCCCGTCAGCTCGATCGAGACGCCCTCGACCTTCAGGACGCCCCTCGTGTTGGTCAGGTTCAGCCAGCCGGCCGTGTCGAAGCCGTCGCGCAGGTCCTCCCACGGGTTGTGGACGACGCCGACGGCCGGCGGGTTGCCGTTCAGGCCGTGGCGGCCGCTCGCCTTCTCCAGCAAGTAGCGGGCGGGGTTGCGCAGTCGGGGGCCGTAGTAGTCGTTGGAGCCGAAGACGTACGCGCCCGGGAACTCCATCAGCGGGCCGAGCGCGTCCAGGACCTCGGGGACGCCCTCGGGGTCCGAGAGGTTGTCGCCCGTGTTGATCACGAAGTCCGGGCGCAGGCCCGCCAGCGACTGCAGCCACCGCTGCTTCTTGCGCTGGCCGCTCACCATGTGGATGTCGGAGACCTGGAGCACGCGCAGCGGACGCATGCCCGGCGGCAGGGCCGGGACCGTCACCCGCCGGAGGCGGAAGGAGCGGGCCTCGAAGCCCGCCGCGTACGCCAGACCGGCGGCGCCTGCCGCCATGATTCCCAGGGGTACTCCGTATCGCGCGCGCATGCTTCCATCGTGTCAGACCCCGGCGGTACGACGGCACCGGCCGGCTCCCCGCCGTCGCCGGCGCCCCTTAAATCAGCGGGCGTTCACGCCGGCACACCTGCGACAATCGACGGCATGACCACCACGCTCAAGTCGAAGCTGCAGGACGACCTCAACGCCGCGATCAAGGAGCGCGACGAGCTCCGCTCCTCGACGCTGCGGCTGACGCTCGCCGCGATCACCAAGGAGGAGGTCGCGGGCAAGGAGAAGCGGGAGCTCTCCGACGACGAGGTCCTCAAGGTGATCACTCGCGAGGCGAAGAAGCGCCGGGAGGCGGCCGAGGCCTTCGCGCAGGGCGGTCGCGCCGAGCAGGCCGAGCGGGAGAAGGCGGAGGGCGAGGTGCTCGCCCACTACCTGCCCAAGCAGCTGTCCGACGACGAGCTGAACGCGATCGTCGCCCAGGCCGTGGAAGAGGCGAAGGCAGCCGGCGCCGAGGGGCCGAGGGCCATGGGCGCCGTCATGAAGATCGTGAACCCGAAGGTGGCCGGTCAGGCCGAGGGCGGGCGCGTCGCCGCCGCGGTGAAGAAGCTCCTCCAGGGCTGAGCCGGGCTGACCCGGGAGAAGCATCGGACGGACACGGCGGCGGGCCGCACCCTCAAAGAGTCGAGGGTGCGGCCCGCCGCCGTATTCACACCAGGCGGTCGTCCTCACACCAGGCGGTTACCCCCACCAGGCGTTACCCCCACCGCCCTCCGGTGCCCTTGTTCCCGCCGTTGCCCTGGCCCTGGATGAAGTTGCCCGGCAGGGAGATGGTCGGGCTCGGGAAGGCGCCGCCGGTCGTGTCACCCGTTGTGCCGCCGGCTGTCGTTCCCCCGTCCGTCAGTCCGCCGATCAGTCCCCCGATCCCGCCCGTGTCCCCGTTGGTCCCCCCGTTGGCCCCCCCTGGGCCTTTTCCCTGACCATCCCCCTGGTGGTTGTCCTTGGTGTCGTCGGGGATGTCGACCAGGTGGAAGTCCTCCACGGGCTTGCCGCTCAGCGCGCCGGTCATCATGTCGCGCCAGATCGGGCCGGGGACCTCGCCGCCGTAGACCTTGTCGTGCGGGACGCCGCCGATCGTGATGTCGACCATGTGCCGCTTGTGCTGCGGGTCGCCGACCCAGACCGCGCCGGCCATGTTCGGGGTGAAGCCGACGAACCAGGCCGCGAAGCGCTCGTCCGTCGTGCCCGTCTTGCCCGCGCTCGGGCGGTCGGCGAGGCCGGCCTGCTGGCCCGTGCCGTCCTCGACCACGCCCTTGAGCAGGGTGGTGACGGTGTCCGCCGTCTTCTGCGACATCGCGCGCGAGCAGGTCGACCGCGGCACGTCCAGGGACTTCTCCTCGGTGCCGGTCCTCTGGGTGATCGACTCGATGGCGATCGGGGTGCAGTACATGCCGCGCGAGGCGAAGGTGGCGTACGCGTTCGCCATCGTCAGCGGCGACATCTCCTGGGCGCCGAGCGCGAGGGACGGGGTCTGGGCGATGGTCCGGCCGTCGGCGCGCTGGACGCCCATCTTCTTGGCCATGTCGATGACCGGGCAGATGCCGATGTCGCTTATGAGCTGCACGTAGTAGGTGTTGACCGACTTGGCGGTCGCCTCCTTCATGCCCATCGGGCCGCGCTCGGACTCGTTCTCGTTCGTCACCTTGGCCGGGTTGTTCGGGTCGTTGCGCCAGACCTTGCCGTCACACGCCTGCACGGGGCTCGGGTAGGTCATCTCGTACGGCGACGGGTACTTCTGCGTCGCGGGCTTGCCGCCCTCGATCGCGGCCGCGGCGACGATCGGCTTGAACGTCGAACCGGGCTGGTAGCCCGCGCCGCCGCCCATGTCCGAGTTGACGGAGAGGTTTATCTGCGTCTCGTTCTTGCCGAAGCCGTACGGCCGGGACTGGCCCATGGCGAGGATCTTGCCGGTGCCGGGCTCGACGATGGTCGCGGCCGTCGCCACGGCGTCGGACTGGTAGACGTGCTGCTTGATGGAGGCTTCCACCGAGTCCTGCGCCTGCGGGTCCAGCGTCGTGCGGATCGTCAGGCCGCCCTGGTTCCACAGCTTGGCCCGGGCCTGCCTGGTCTTGCCGAAGACCGGGTCGTTCAGGACGACGTCGCGGACGTAGTCGCAGAAGAAGCCGGCGCCCTTGACGGCGGTGATGCAGCCGTTCTTGGGCTGGCTCGGGTGCAGTCCGAGGGGCTGCTTCTTGGCCTGGTCGGCCTCCTGCTGGGAGACGTCGCCGAGGTCCGCCATCCGCTGCAGCACGACGTTGCGCCGCCTGGTGGCCTCCGCCTCGTCGTTGACCGGGTCGTAACGGCTCGGGGACTGCACTATGCCGGCCAGCAGCGCCGCTTCCTGGAGGTTCAGGTCCTTGGCGTGCTTGGAGAAGTAGCGCTGGGAGGCGGCCTCGACGCCGTAGGCCTGCTCGCCGAAGAAGGTGATGTTCAGGTAGTTCTCGAGGATCTTCTTCTTGCCGAGTTTCTCCTCGAGCTGGATCGCGTACTTCAGTTCCTTGATCTTGCGGCCCAGGGTCTGCTGGGTGGCCTCGGCGACCTTCGTCGGGTCGTCGCCGGCCTCCTCGACGAAGTAGTTCTTCACCAGCTGCTGGGTGAGCGTGGAGGCGCCCTGGGCGACGCCGCCCTCCTGCGCGTTCTTGTTCAGGGCGCGCAGCACGCCCTTGAGGTCGATCGCGCCGTGCTGGTAGAAGCGCGCGTCCTCGATCGCGACGATCGCCTTCTGCATGTAGGGCGAGATGTCCTTGAGGTCCACCACCGTGCGGTCGCGGGAGTAGACGCTCGCGATCTGATCGCCCTGGCTGTCCAGGATGGTCGTGCGCTGACTGAGCCGGGGGCTCTTGAGAGTGTCCGGGATCTCGTCGAAGCTCTGGACCGACCCCTTGGCGGCAAGGCCCAGCGCACCGGCAGCGGGCAGCGCGATGCCCGCCATCACGGCTCCGGCGAGCACGCTGACACCGAGGAACTTGGCGGCCTGCTGCATTGGCGACAGACCACTGCCCGAACGCTTCTTTGCCATGGGGGCAGCCTAATCCGTACGTCTGAGCGTTCCGAAGGGCGACCGCGTCACGGCACGGCAAAGCGGGATGTCTGCGTTCCCATTCGCCGGACACGCGCCCAGGCCTTGGCCTAAGCTGCTCTCAACTGTCACAGCAGTGCGGTCATGTATCAATACGTCCGGCGACCCCGAATCGTTCCGGGCGTACCCCGTTTTCTCGCACGGGGCGTGACCGGCATCTGAGGGTGGCGTGTCCGAATCCGCCTCGTGTGTCACCCGGCGCCCGTTGTGACGCACCACAGCTGTCCCGGTTTGCCGGGATGGTCGCGTATGTCGCCAGCTCACTCCCGCGGGTGATCTGCCGCTAACCCATAGTCCGTTCGGGCCATTCAAGATTGGGCCCGAAGGGGGTGTTGCGCTGTGCCCACCTTCCGTAACGTCCTCAACTGGCGGCGGTGAATATGCCGCTGCCGCCGTGGGGGAGCCTCGATTCGGGAGAGGACGGCGCCGGTATGGGCTGGGTTACCGACTGGAGTGCGCAGGCTGCCTGCCGCACTACCGATCCGGATGAACTGTTCGTTCAGGGAGCAGCGCAGAACAGGGCCAAGGCGGTGTGCACCGGATGCCCGGTACGCACCGAGTGCCTCGCCGACGCGCTGGACAACCGCGTCGAGTTCGGCGTGTGGGGAGGCATGACGGAGCGGGAGCGCCGCGCACTGCTGCGCCGCCGGCCCACCGTGACCTCCTGGCGCAGGCTGCTGGAGACCGCCCGCTCGGAGTACGAGCGCGGAGCGGGCATCGTGCCGCTCGACAACGACGAGGTGTACGAGAACTACGCGGCCGTGAGCTGAGGGAGCCCGAGGGCGTTCCCCGCGGCACATACCCGGGGCACAGGCCCCCCGGCCCGGCACGCGCGATCGGAAGCTTCCGGGCGTGGGCCGCGGACAGCGGGGCCGGGCAGACCCGGGTCCGGGTGCGCCGAGCGGTGTCCGCCCGGAACACGGCAAAACATGAGGTGAGAGAAGCGCCGGTCAGGCCTACGCCTGGGGAAGCCATGACCGGCCCTGCGGCACCCGGTTGACCGGACAGTGCCACGCGCGGTTCCGGCCTGCGCCCGCTGCCCCACACGGCTCCTGCTCGCGCGCGTGCCATCGACGCCGGCCGCGCATGCCACCCCCCACGCAGGACCGCCGGCGCGCGTGGACGACGACCGTCGCGCGTACGGCTTCGCCCGCGCCGGGCCGCCCCGCGGCAGTCGGCCGATGCCGCGTTACGGCAGCTCCGTCGGCTCCGCCGCGCCCGCTGCCAGTCGGGCGCCGATGTCGCGCAGGCCCGCGAGGTCGTGGACGTCGCCGGGCAGCGCGGGCACCTCCACGACCGCCACCTCGGGGTGGCGGGCGATGAAACGGTCACGCGTGCGCCGCTCGCGCGAGAGCAGGTGCATGCGGTCGGCGTGCAGGCGCAGCAGTCCCGCGGTGAGCCGGTCGACGGGGCGCTCCGTGTCGGCGGGGGAGCCTTCCTCGGAAGCAGGGGCGTCGGCTGCGGCCTCGGATGCGGGAGATCGCGAACTGCCGTATGTGTCGGGAGAGTTACGAAGTCCAGCTTTCCCGCCGCCCTGATCCACAATGCGGGGGTCCTCAAGATTTTCGGCGGCGGCGAGCGCCCGCTCCGCCGACAGCCGCCCGGCGCCGGTGCCATGGACCCGGTTCAGCACCAGGCCCACCAGCGGCATCTTCTCCGCGGCCAGCCGCTCCACGAAGTACGCCGCCTCCCGCAACGCGTCCCGCTCCGGCGCCGCGACCACCACGAAGGCCGTGCCGGGCGCCTGGAGCAGCTTGTAGGTGGCGTCCGCGCGCGTACGGAAACCGCCGAAGGTGGTGTCCATCGCGGCCACGAACGTCTGCACGTCCTTCAGCAGCTGGCCGCCGAGCAGCTTGCCGAGCGTGCCGGTCATCATCGACATGCCGACGTTGAGGAAGGCCATGCCCGCGCGCCCGCCGAGCTTGGCCGGCGCGGTCAGCAGGCGGATCAGCCGGCCGTCCAGGAAGGAGCCCAGCCGCTTCGGCGCGTCCAGGAAGTCCAGCGCCGAGCGGGACGGTGGGGTGTCGACGACGATCAGGTCCCACTCCTCCCGCGCCCGCAGCTGGCCCAGCTTCTCCATCGCCATGTACTCCTGCGTGCCCGCGAAGCCCGCCGACAGCGACTGGTAGAAGGGGTTCGCCAGGATCGCGGCCGCCCGCTCCGGATCCGCGTGCGCCTCCACGACCTCGTCGAAGGTGCGCTTCATGTCGAGCATCATGGCGTGCAGTTCGCCCTCGCCCTCGGTGCCCTTCACCCGGCGCGGGACGTTGTCGAGGGAGTCGATGCCCATCGACTGGGCCAGCCGCCGGGCCGGGTCGATGGTCAGCACGACCACCTTGCGGCCCCGCTCGGCCGCCCGCAGTCCGAGGGCCGCGGCGGTCGTCGTCTTGCCGACCCCGCCCGAGCCGCAGCACACCACGATCCGGGTCTTCGGGTCGTCCAGCAGCGGATCGACGTCCAGCACGCGCGCGGGGGACAGACCCTGGGGCTTGTCCCACCCCTCGGCCTTCGCGAGCCCCCGGGCCGTCTGAAGCCCGTCGGCCGCCACTGCCGTCTCGGATGCCTCGGCCGGGTCCGGACTCATGTCAACCCCTGCTTCCGCAGCTCGGTAGCGAGTTCGTACAGGCCCGCCAGGTCCATGCCCTCGGCGAGCAGCGGCAGTTCGCCCAGCGGCAGGCCCAGCTCGCCCAGGACCGCGCGCTGCTCCTGCTCCAGCGCGTACCGCTCGGCGTACTCCGCCGCCTGGTCCAGCAGCGGGTCCACCAGCTTCTCCGCGTTCCCGCCCCGCCGGGCCCCGCCGAGCCCCGCGGCCGAGAGCGCCTGTGCGACGGAGGAACGCTCCACGGTCCGTACGAGTTCCAGGTCGGCCGCGTCCAACACCTCGGGGCGGACCATGTTCACGATGACCCGGCCCACCGGCAGCCGCGCCGCGCGGAGTTCCGCGATGCCGTCGGCGGTCTCCTGGACCGGCATCTCCTCCAGCAGCGTCACCAGGTGCACCGCCGTCTCCGGCGACTTCAGCACCCGCATCACGGCCTGCGCCTGATTGTGTATCGGGCCGATCTTCGCCAGGCCCGCCACCTCGTCGTTCACGTTCAGGAAGCGGGTGATGCGGCCCGTCGGCGGGGCGTCCATGACGACGTAGTCGTACACGAACCTGCCGGAGCGGTCCTTGCGGCGCACCGCCTCGCAGGCCTTGCCGGTCAGCAGGACGTCCCGGATGCCCGGCGCGACGGTGGTGGCGAAGTCGATCGCGCCCAGCTTCTTCAGGGCCCGGCCCGCGCCCCCGAGCTTGTAGAACATCTGCAGATAGTCCAGAAGGGCCAGTTCGGCGTCTATGGCCAGCGCGTACACCTCACCGCCGCCCGGCGCCACCGCGATCTTCCGCTCCTCGTACGGCAACGCCTCCGTCTCGAAAAGCTGGGCGATGCCCTGCCGGCCCTCGACCTCGACGAGAAGCGTCCGCTTCCCCTCGGTGGCGAGGGCCAGCGCCAGTGCGGCGGCGACCGTCGTCTTTCCGGTCCCGCCCTTGCCGCTGACGACCTGGAGCCTGCTCACGTCTTCGAGACTAACCAGTTCGCCCGACACTCACGCGGGAGGCTGTGGATAACGAAGGTCACAACCGGCCGCCCGGCCTGTGGACGACGCCCCCGCCGGTCGGCCGCCGGCCCCGCCTGCCACAGCGGATACAGTCGGCCCCATGACCAAGAAGTGGGAATACGCCACCGTGCCGCTGCTCGTCCACGCCACGAAGCAGATCCTGGACACCTGGGGCGAGGACGGCTGGGAGCTCGTCCAGGTCGTGCCCGGGCCCAACAACCCCGAGCAGCTCGTCGCCTACCTGAAGCGGGAGAAGCAGGCATGAGCGGGGTCGAGGCCAAGCTGGCCGAGCTGGGGCTGACCCTGCCGGAGGTCGTGCCGCCGCTGGCCGCGTACCAGCCGGCCGTGCAGTCCGGCGTGTACGTCTACACCGCCGGTCAGCTGCCGATGGTCGAGGGCAAGCTGCCGGTCACCGGCAAGGTGGGCGCCGAGGTCACCGCCGAGGAGGCCAAGGACCTGGCCCGGATCTGCGCGCTGAACGCGCTCGCCGCGGTGAAGTCCGTCACCGGCGACCTGGACCGCATCGCGCGCGTGGTGAAGGTCGTCGGCTTCGTCGCCTCCGCGGCCGACTTCACCGGGCAGCCCGGTGTCGTCAACGGCGCCAGCGAACTGCTCGGCGAGGTCCTCGGCGACAAGGGCGTGCACGCCCGCAGCGCCGTCGGCGTCGCGGTGCTCCCGCTGGACGCGCCGGTCGAGGTGGAGATCCAGGTCGAGCTGGCCCGGTAACCCCGCTGACCTTGGGCAGGTCTCGAACATTCGCCCTACACGGGATAGCCTCCGGCCATGGCGAACGGTCAGTGGTACCCCCCGGAGTGGCCCGACCGCATCCGCGCGCTCGCGGCCGGCACCCTCACCCCGGTGTCCCCCCGGCGTGCGGCCACGGTGCTGCTGCTGAAGGACACGCCGGACGGCCCCGCGGTCCACATGCTGCGCAGACGCGCCTCCATGGCCTTCGCCGGAGGCGCGTACGCGTATCCGGGAGGCGGCGTCGACCCGCGCGACGACGACCGTCTGGTGCGCTGGGCGGGCCCCACGCGCGCGTGGTGGGCCGAGCGGCTCGGGGTGGACGAGCCGGACGCCCAGGCCATCGTCTGCGCGGCCGTGCGCGAGACGTACGAGGAGGCCGGCGTGCTGCTCGCCGGGCCGGACGCGGACTCGGTCGTCGGCGACACCACCGGAGGGGACTGGGAGGCCGACCGCGCCGCACTGGTCGCGCGCGAGGTGTCCTTCGCCGAGTTCCTCGACCGGCGCGGCCTTGTGCTGCGCTCCGACCTGCTGGGCGCCTGGACCCGCTGGATCACCCCGGAGTTCGAGTCCCGCCGCTACGACACCTGGTTCTTCGTGGCCGCGCTGCCCGAGGGCCAGCGCACCCGCAACGCCTCCACGGAGGCCGACCGCACGGTGTGGATCCGCCCGGCCGAGGCCGCCGCCCGCTACGACAAGGGCGAGCTGCTGATGATGCCGCCCACCATCGCCACCCTGCGCCAGCTGCTGCCGTACGCCTCCGCCGCCGAGACGCTCGCGGCCGCCCCCGGGCGGGACATGACGCCGGTGCTGGCCCGCGCCCGCCTCCAGGACGGCGAGATCGTCCTGTCCTGGCCCGGGCACGACGAGTTCACCAAGCACATCCCGACGGCCCCGACGGGCGCCGAGACCACGGGCGGAGGCCCCGCATGACCGAAGCAAGCACGCTGCCCGGCCAGCCGCGCGGCCAGGTGCGCTCCGGCCCGGCCACCGAACGGGCCGTGAACGTCCTCGCGCCCAACGCCTCCCCGATGACCCTGGACGGCACCAACACCTGGATCGTCGCCGAGCCCGACTCCGACCTCGCCGTGGTGATCGACCCGGGCCCTCTGGACGACGGCCATCTGCGCACCGTCGTCGACACCGCCGAGAAGGCCGGCCGGCGCATAGCCCTGACCCTGCTCACCCACGGCCACCCCGACCACGCCGAGGGCGCTGCCCGCTTCGCGGAACTGACCGGCACGCGCGTGCGTGCCCTCGATCCCGCGCTGCGCCTCGGCGACGAGGGCCTGGCCGCCGGGGACGTCATCACCGTCGGCGGCCTGGAGCTGCGGGTCGTACCGACGCCCGGGCACACCGCGGACTCGCTGTGCTTCCATCTCCCGGCCGACCGGGCCGTGCTGACCGGGGACACCATCCTCGGACGCGGCACGACGGTCGTGGCGCACCCCGACGGCCGCCTGGGCGACTATCTGGACTCCCTGCGGCGTCTGCGGTCCCTGACCGTGGACGACGGCGTGCACACGGTCCTGCCGGGCCACGGGCCGGTCCTGGAGGACGCCCAGGGCGCCGTCGAGTTCTACCTCGCCCACCGCGCCCACCGGCTCGCCCAGGTGGAGACGGCGGTCGAGGACGGCCACCGCACCCCCGCCGAGGTCGTCGCCCACGTCTACGCCGACGTGGACCGCTCCCTGTGGCCGGCGGCGGAGCTGTCGGTACGGGCCCAGCTGGACTACCTGAGCGAGCACGGGCTCATCTAGGCCCTGTCGTCAGACTCCCTCCCCCAGCCTCCGGCCGGGGGACCCCCAGAGCACACACCTACGGCATGCATCAGCTGCTTCGCAGCGGGCGCGAGGCCCGCCCTCCGGTCGGACGGCGGGAGTTTGACGACAGGACCTAGGGGGTTTCGTTTGGATCAGCGGGCGGACCACAGGAAGATGCCGGCGATGTGGAGTGCGGCCAGGTAGATGGTCGCCGTCTTCTCGTAGCGCGTGGCGATGCCGCGCCACTGCTTGAGGCGGTTGATGCACCGCTCGACGGTGTTGCGCTGCTTGTAGGTCTCGCGGTCGAAGGCCGGTGGCCTGCCGCCCCGGCTGCCTCGACGCAGCCGGTGGCCACGCTGATCTGCCGGGACCGGGATCACCGCCCGGATGCCGCGTTTGCGCAGGTGATTGCGAATCGCACGGGACGA